>JBGAIP010000002.1:44086-170834 GCA_044225395.1 Gammaproteobacteria bacterium | reverse complement strand
CTCCTCACGTTATTAGGCATACTACACCAATGCATCTTCTTCAATCTGGAGTTGATATAACTGTTATCGCTTTGTGGTTGGGGCATGAAGGTATTGTAACAACACATCATTATATCGAAGCGGATATAACAATGAAAGAGAAGGCGCTTAGCCAATCAGCAGATCCTAAAGTCAAAAATATCCGTTTTAAACCAAATGAAAAGCTATTGGGCTTTCTTGATGCATTATAATTATGCTGAGTAATTGTTTAAGCAATGAAATGATAGTAATTAAAAACAACTTAAAAGCAGGTATCATTGGCCACTGTTTGATATCAGGCCAATGATATCTTTGCATAATATTAAACTCAGCGTAATTACGGCCTATAACAAAAGGTTTTATTTTTCTCTCCGAAAGTCCGTTATCTATTTCAAGCCGACCGTCTTCAATATAACGAATTAGCTTCGGCCATTGGTTAACAGCATAGGTAAATGCCTCTCCCAGTGGCGATTTGGATAAAACTTTTGGTCGATTTTCATCTAGAAAAATTTTAAACTGTTCGAGCAATGGTTTGCTGTATTGTTGTCGGTAATCATAGCGCTGCTGAACAAACAGTCCCTGAGCTCGCATTTCTGCTTCAATATCGTATAGCGCTTTAATTATTTGAACTGCCGTATATGCTAATCCTTTGGATTTGGTATTGCGCGCCACTTTAAAAAAATTTCGCCGACAGTGCATCCAACAGCCTATCAATTTTACACCATGATCAGAGGCATAGGCATCATATCCTCCAAAGCCATCACAATGTAAAAAACCCTCAAACCCCTCCAGCATTCTTCAATGACAGTATGGGCTCTACTAATATTGTAATGATATATCACTCAGCGTTTCTCTGCGGGTCCTCCGATAAAACACCACATGTAAGCTTTATCTTCTGCTTTTCTATTGGGTTCTTTAATACTTGAACTCGAGTTTCGTCGGAATAAGCCACATCATGGCTTATAATAATATCCTGAGACAATTTATAAAGGCCTGTTAATATCTGGGCTGTCTTAATCATCCATAGCGATAAAGTATTAGGCGCAATATCAACACCCATCCGCCGAAAAATATTTTCTTGTCGATATAGGGGGTACTGTAACAAGCTTTCTGTAAATTCAAAATTAGCTCATTAGCTTAGATGTAAAGTGATGGGCCAAAGGTTACCTTAGTTGTGCTGACAATCTGAGGAGAAAACCGATGACCCGTCCCCTCAATAGTAACCGATTCAATGATGCAGTGGAATTGTTAACGCTCCATGGTTTTATGAGATGCGTTCACGATCCGACGCGGTAATGTTACCTGAGAGGGAGGTATTTGTAGCTTGGCATTATGAAACGAACAGAAGATCGCTGCTGTTATGCGTAAAATTGCCAACCAAACCGTTAAAACCTGTGGATCTTGAATTGGCTGTACGTGACGCGATACACTTTACCCAAAGAGCTTTGAGAAAGGCATCTGATCGGAACGCGCTTTAAATTGTCGTTAGCGGAAACGTATGAATGGTTTCCACTGAAGTAATAGCCAACAGAATAACTATGGTTTTGAAGTGACGAGTCAATAAGCAATAAGTCAGCAGTTAAAATATATTAGATGGTAGAACTCCAGAGCCGGAGGACGACTGCTGTTGTTTCGCATTTTTCTTAGACGCCCGTTATGGCGTGCGGTGCCAAGGTGGTCATTAGATGCGGCTGTTAATAGCGATAGGGATAGATGACGGGCGATCCGTCATTCAGAGCACGCGTGAAGTTATCCGAACACGAGGCGCATTAAGGGATTAAAAAGCTTGCAGACGCGGACTATACACGTACGCGTTTGATAACGAGCGATGCGCATCCAGGCTTAAAAAGTCGCCTTGAAGGCTTTTTCCCAAGTATTTTGGCAACGTTGCCAATTTCATTTGCAACAAAATGCGCAAAGCTATGTGCCAAAACAAGAGTGGAAAACTGAAGTGGCAAGAGATATTCGCCATGTGTTTAATGCCCTGACATTAGAATCCGAACGGTTGTTAAATTTAACAATTGACCGCTGGAAAGAAAAGCACCGCAGCTAACAGCATGGATGGAAGAAAATATTCCCGAAGGGTTATCGGTTCTTACTTTTCCGGAAGCGCAGCGAAAACGTTTAAGGACGAGTAATATTGTAGAACGCGTTAACAAAGAAATTAAACGCCGCATGCGAGTGGCATGTATTTTTCCCAATGAAGCGTCTGCTTTAAGGTTGGTAACGGCGATTGTGAGATGGAAATATCAGATGATTGGGAAAGCGGAAAAAGATACTTATCTCCCTCATAAAATATTTTGGAATAAATTTTAAGAGATTTATTAGATCCTCAGCCTGCCTATTGCCATTTATTTAAATGTTCAGATATTTTAAGGGCGTATGCAAAAAAAAGAGGTTGACAACAGTATAAATTGAGGTAGAATCTGGATTATTAGTTTGAAAAAAGTATTTTGGTATTTGACTTGACGAAAACAGGTAGCCAATTTACAGAATAAAAGTTGCTTTATCTATAGGGGTAAATGGTCTTTAAACTTGGAAACACTAACGTGAGCTAAAAGACCCGCCGTTGCAATACTTTTTGGGATAGGCAATTTCGGACCTTGGGCAGTTTTAATGGTGTCTTCACATGCTTGACAGGCATACTTATATTTTACATGCTGGATAACTTGTACGGTTGCAGGGATGATATCCAATTGCTCACTGATTTCTTCCCCAATCTTGCGCAATTGGCAACCACAAGCGCAGATTTTTTCAGATGCTTCCAGATCGTAAATCTGCCGCACTCGGGGTAAATGTGCAGGTAATGGCTTACGCCGAGGTTTTCCATGTTTGCGTTGATGGGCTGCGACAAAGATTTCTTGTTCAGTTGTTTAGATATCAGGGGTATTGTCAGGTTCTGTAGCCTCATCAAAGATCTCATCAGGAAGATTTTTGCTTTTCTCGGATTTGCTGCCAAATTTATCCTGCAACAATTGATTTAATTGATGCCGTAATCGTTCGGCTTCTTCAACGAGCCTATTTTTCTTTGCCAGGGCTTCAATAAGCAGTTTTCCTTTTTCAAAATTCTCTAAAATCAATTGTTCTTGTTTTAACAATAAACGAACGTTTTCTGCTTGCAACTCTTCAAGACGAGCCTGTAATATTTCTGTAACCCCAGTTCGGAGTTTTCAATAAGAAGGTGATGTGCGTATCATGTTGATATTCTTAAGCAATAAGGAATTCAAACATGGATATCGCACATCAACTAGTAGAGATTTTCTGCGAAATGGATGATTTTTGCAAGGAGTTAGAAACCCAGGTCAAAAAAACCTCATTAACTGGACCCTCAGGCTCTACACCGAGAGGCCCCAAACGCGGATTAACCAATAGTGAAATAATGACCATTTTAATTATGTTTCAAATGATTCGGGTTAAAGACTTTAAAACCTTCTACTGCCACTTTTTACAAAAATATTGGCATGTGTATTTTCCCTGTCTACCAAGCTATCAACGGTTTATTGAATTGCTTAAAAATGCCATTTTACCATTAACCCTTTTTGTGCATATAAAAAGTGGGCATCGAAAAAATATTTATTATATTGATTCCAGTTGTTTACCTGTTTGCCATATTAAACGAAGCAAACGTCATAAAACTTTTGATGAGATTGCACAATATGGTAAAACGTCAGTTGGATGGTTTTTCGGCTTAAAAATCCATTTGGTTGTAAACGACATGGGAGAAATTATTGCTTTTAAAATGACTGCTGGAAACGAACATGACAGCAAATGCGCTGAAGTATTATTATCTTGTATCTTAAAAATTCATCCAAGCAGCGTATAGTGGAGTTTTATTCCCTTGCAAAAGTAAGGTAATAGAAAGGTGAGGTAGACCGTTTTTATCTTGGGCGAAAAGCTCGGAAATCAGCATAGGTCGCCTCACCCCCCAATAGTAACTCGAACAGTTGCCAGGGACTTGTAAAAGATCCCGAATCTACAAGGCAGAGCACTACAGGAGGTTTTATTATGAGCGAAAGAGAGCAAAAAGTCTATGTGGGTTTAGATGTTTCTAAAGCTTGCTTGGACATCTATATTCATCCTATGGGGCAGACTATTAAGGTGAATAATGATAAAACAGGAATTAAGGAATTAGTAAAAACTTTATCTAAACAATCAGTAGAATTGATTGTTTTAGAAGCAACGGGAGGATATGAAAAAACGGTAGCAAGGGAATTAGAACAAGCACAATTCCCAGTCAGTGTTGTTAATCCGCGTCAAGCTAGAGATTTTGCTAAGGCACTTGGACAATTAGCGAAAACAGATAAAGTGGATAGCCGAATGTTAGCACTTTTCGCAAATAAAATTGAACCGACTGTTAGACCATTGAAAACGCTAAAACAACAGGATTTAGCAGATTTAAAAACTCGTAGAAGACAATTAGTAGATATGATTACTATGGAGAAGAATCGCTTAGATAAAGTAAGTTCGAGTATACGAAAAGGAATAGAAAAGGTCATAAAATTTTTGCAAAAGGAGTTACAAACTATGGATGAAAAACTAAGTCAAGTTATAGAAGAAGATCCAGATTTATCTAAGAAAAGTGAGCTATTGCGCAGTATTAAAGGGGTAGGACCGGTGTTATCTGCAACTCTACTGGCAGATCTGCCAGAGTTAGGAACGCTTACGCATAAGAAAATTTCCGCCTTAGTGGGTGTTGCTCCTTTTAACCGGGACAGCGGCACTTTTGTAGGTGGAAGAACTATTTGGGGAGGTAGAGGTTCGGTACGAACTAGCCTTTACATGGCTGCCTTGGCGGCTGCCAAATATAATCCTCAAATAAAGATATTTTATGATCGCTTATGTAAAGCAGGAAAGGCAAAAAAAGTGGTTTTGACGGCTTGTATGCATAAATTGTTAATCATTATGAATGCGATTCTTAAATCAGGCATTGCATGGAATATGGAATTAAAAAATGCTTGACATTGAAGACAGTTGCTGATTTACAAGGCATTGCTTGCGGGGATAAAGGATATCTTGGAAAACCTCTGTTTGAAAAATTATTGCAAAATGGCCTAAAACTTATTACGCGAAAAAGGAAGAATATGCAGCCAGACAAATTGAGTAATTATGAACACCAGATATTAAACCAAAGAAATATCATTGAAACAATTTTTGGCCATCTAAAACACCATTATCAGATTTGGCATACACGACATCGCTCTATATGGAACGCCATGACTCACTTAATTGCCGCATTGGCGGCATATGTTATAGAGCCGCTAAAGTTATCTGCTATCAAATTGCTAGCTGTGGAAACTCCGAACTAAGGTTTCTGTAGAGATTTTTGATGTAACATCCTTATCTTCCATATTAAAAATATTGAGACTGACCTTGCCCTGACTTTTCGGACACCTTGCTAAGAGAGTAAAATCTATAGGAGAAGTGTTATATGAGTCATGAGTGTAGTGCTCCCCAAATAAACCGGACCACCTAGGACTGCTCTAACGAGATAGGAATAGGAGTAGGAATATGACTATTAACAACGGTGTAGAGGTTACTGAAATTATTTGTTCAACCAACAAGAGGAAACGATGGACTGGCGTTGAAAAGCGACAGATCGTCAATGAAACATATCAGGCAGGAGTATCAGTCTCGTATATTGCCAGAAAACATGGTATACCTCCTAGCCAATTATTCGCTTGGCGTAAACATTGGGAGGGGGGAGCATTGGCAGGCGTTGATTCCGAAAAAAGGTCGTACCGTTAAGTCGGGTTAAGGAACTTGAGAAACAGATCAAGAAGTTAGAGCGTATTCTGGGGAAAAAGACCCTGGAAGTCGAGATTTTAAAAGAGGCTGTCACCATTGGTAGGGAAAAAAAACTGATCTCGCGGCAACCCTTATACGGAGTGGAAGATTTCGAATAAGAGGCATTGCAAAGGCTTTAGGAATATCACGTTCTAATTTGTATGACAGAGAAACAGAAAGGATAAAGGTATGATTTCAACTGAAATTGAAAAAGACGAATCACTCTTAGAAGCGATAAAAGAGCTGATAAAAATAAAGGCCAACTTATGGTTATCGCCGAGTAACAGCATTATTAAATCATTGTTCTAATCAGTCAAAGAGTGAATCACAAACGAGTATATCGTCTGATGAAATTGTCTGGATTATTATTGCCAAAGCACGGTATCTCAAGACCTTCGCGAACTCATACTGGTCAAATTCAAACCTTAAGAAGCAATACGCGTTGGTGCAGTGATTATTTTACGATCCCTTGTTGGAATGGAGAAAGGGTTTATGTCGCTTTCAGCCTAGACACTTGCGACCGAGAGGCTATGATACGTAGCATCAACGAAGGGGATTAATGGCGAAGCTATCCGTGATTTGATGGTGGAAACGCTCGACTATCGCCTTAAAGGTATTATGCCGAATCATAAAATCCAATGGTTATCCGATAATGGTCCAGCTTACGTTGCTCACGAAACAATAGAATTTGGACGAAGGATAGGTTTAGAGATTTGTACTACGCCACCTTATAGTCCAGAGAGTAACGGTATGGCTGAGGCATTGGTTAAAACTTTGAAAAGGGATTACGTCTGGGTTTCTGATTTATCGGATGCTCAAATGGTAATGAGGCAATTGCCGGGATGGTTTGAGGATTACAATGAGAGAGCTCCTCATAAAGCATTGCAAATGCGTTCCCCCAGGCAGTATATTAAGCATAAATCGGCAAGCTAAGTGGTCCGGTTTTATAGGGGCAACTCCAATGAGAAATTAATTGTTCCTAAAAAACGTCAGAAATATAGCTCACAATTTAGAGAGCAGGCAGTTGCAAGGGCTAAAAAAGATGGGGTTCCAAAGGTGGCTAAGGATCTGGGTATACACGAAGCAATGCTTTATTCGTGGCGAAAAAAATATGAAGAAACAGGGATCCCGTTCGAAGATCAAAAAATCCAAACAGCAGAGCTGGCTCGGCTTAAACGAGAGGTAGCTCGGTTATCAGAGGAGAATGCTTTTTTAAAAAAAGCGGCAGCGTACTTCGCGAAAGAACCAAAGCGAGATACGCTGTGATTAGTGAAAACAAGCGGTTTTTTAGTATGAAAATGATGTGTAGAGCCTTCTCGGTTTCACGAAGTGGTTATTATATTTGGGAAAAACAGCTGAAGTCTTTGCGGTTAGAAGAAAACAAAAAACTTGCTGATGCCATTAAAACTATTTATGATGATGAAAAACAGCGTGTAGGTTCTCCTCGAATTACAAAACGTTTGAATGCATCTGGGTGCGCGGTTGGAAGAAATCGTGTTGCCCGTATTATGCGTCAAGAAGGATGGCGCGCCAAAGGAGTCAAGAAATTTAAAGCCACAACCAATAGTCGTCATAGCCTGCCGGTGGCGCCGAACTTACTTCAACAGAATTTTGAAGCAGTTAGGCCGAACGAAAAATATGTGTCCGATATAACCTACATTTGGACAAACGAAGGTTGGCTGTATTTGGCAGTTGTTTTAGATCTTTATTCGCGTTATGTGGTTGGTTGGGCGATGTCAGAACGTATGACGGCCACTTTAGTTTGTGATGCGTTGAAAATGGCTTTATGGCGCCGAAAACGACCCACAGGTGTTATTGTGCATTCTGATCGCGTACTAACAGCTAAGTCAAGTATTTTTTTTAAAAAAATTCTCCTGCATATCAAAAATATGTCCTTCCTTGTAAAAAATACCAATATCTTACCCAGTGAGCACTACCTTTCGAGGGAAGTATTTTTACTACAGTAAACACAAAATTAGTGTTACAACTATTTTAACCGCACTTAAAACAAAATATAAATCCCAGTAGAGCTTTCCAACACGATCTACGAGGTCAGTACTAGCTGCCCTAGGACCGTCATCAGTGAATTGAACTACTGGGTTACCACTGCCTCTGTATGAGTACAGTAATAATCGGTACCATGGCGGATCATACTATATACAACTCGCGCCATTTTTGCTGCAACAGCCGTGTAGCTTCAGCGAGTTGCTATGTTGCATTAAGTAGTCCCCAAAAACCTGGTCCTTATAGAATACAGATTCTAAATAACTGTATAGGAGCAAGGCCATGGGGAAATATGATTATACTGGGAAAATGGTTTATATGGGTATCGACGTTCATAAAAAAACATACGCCTGTGTTAGTGTTTGTGATGGGTTTGTCGTAAAAAAAGATACGATGCCAGCAGAATCATCGATATTGATTACCTATATTGAGAACAATTTTGCAAACGCGATTGTGGAAACTGCTTATGAAGCTGGATTTTCTGGTTTTCATCTTCACCGGCAGCTTGTGAGTGCTGGGATAAAAAGTAATGTGGTGCATCCGGGTTCAATAGAGGTGGCTTCGAGAGACAGGGTAAAAACCGATAAGCGAGACGCTAAAAAATTAGCAACTCAGCTATCAGCTGGTCGTATACGTTGTATTTATGTACCGACTTTAGAACAAGAAGCTAAACGTAGTGCATCTCGATTAAGAGATAATCTTGTTAAACTTAGGCATCAAGTAGGCCAAAAAATCAAAGCGTTATTATTTACACAAGGTTTAATCAAAGGCGAAGACGACACAGTAATTGGCAAAAAATGGCTTAACAAAAAAGTTTTGGAAGTCCAAAAATCGGGTTTTCCAGAAGCGTATTGCTATACGATTAGATGTTATACAGAACAGTGGCTCCGTCTAACAAACGATCTAAAAATAATTAAAAGTGATTTATTCAACATGCAATCTGAAGAAGAACAGATTTTATTGTCAATTTATAAAAGTGTTCCTGGTATTGGTGATTTGACGGCGTTAAAATTAAAAGATGAATTAGGTGACATGCGTCAGTTTTCCAATGAAAAGAAGTTGTTTAATTATCTTGGGTTTACCCCAGTGGAGCATTCTTCAGACGAGCATGTTCGTCAAGGGCATATGAGTCGACAAGGTCGAGCAATGCTAAGACATATGTTGGTGGAATCGGCCTGGATAGCCATAAAAAAAGATGCATCGTTGATGCAAATATACCAACGCATTGCAAAAACCCGAGGGAACAAAAGGGCTATTGTTGGGGTTGCAAGACGATTGGCAGGTAAAATAAGAGCTTGTGTACAGAATGGTGTCTTTTATACAATAGAATCTCTGCAGCAGCAAAAGATAGATGTTGAACAACAACCGGTTACGCGTGACCTTGTAGCGATTCCTGTGGACTCTAAGAGTAGCCACGTGAGCGAGTTTGGGGCGCGCACTTTATGAATCGAATGCACAACTTGTGACGTTTTTACGGAAATGATCACGAATAGCAGATTGGCCAATAAGGCTGTTAAGTAATGTTAACATCTAACCAGGTTGCAAAGCAGTGATTTTTTGTGGTGAGAAAAGTGGATAAAAGGGCTATTAATAGGATTCATCGGCCATGCATATTAAAGCACCTCGCTTATTTGGTATCAAGGACTACTCGGCCCACAAACTACGCGGGCCTGCGTTCCTCCTTGACACCAAAACGCTTGGTGCTCGAGGTGCACTTATGCCGAATGAATTCTTAGGGCCATCACGGGCCCAGTTTTTAAATTTTAGGTATTCTACTTTTTGACCATCAAAATTTAGCTAATACACCTCTTTTTTTAGTAAGGGAGCAGGTATTTTTTGGTAACGTTAACAATTTAACTTGACAATGCACATAGCGGAATTGCTGTTCTTGTTACCGAATCCTTGATATCTTTACAGCCTTTTTGAGCCTCTTTTAATAGAACAGGGAGAGATATTTCCTGTTTTGATGTAGGTCTGTCCTTTTTCATATCATTTGCTCCTTTGGAGAGCAGATGATACCCAAAATATTTATTGAAGTCTCGATAACAATTTAAAATTTAATGGTTTTTTGCTTCGGCGGGAATTGCTGTGCAACACTCACCAAGTCTACCATTAAAAAATTGAAAATAGAATTTTATTTTTACCTATTTTGGCATAAATGTAGGCGCGCAAGACAATTTTAGCGTCAAGGATAGCTAAGCCACCATTGGCGAGCAAAACGAGTCCTCTACAATTAAAAAATTGTCGCTGCGACAAAGATGACTCCAAAAATGGGTTACATGTCGATAGGTTTCACCCGGTCATGTAGCCCATTTTTTCAACAAGAAATTCATTCGGTGTTCTATAATTTAATGATTTCCTTGGGCGATTATTCAAGCGATTCATAATTTTCTTTGTGGTTTTGTTTGTAACTAAATCCAAGAGTGTCCTCGCATCTCGATAGCTTTGTAGTGCATCCATGCACCACAAGCGCGGTCGAGAAGGCGGGACAACTATTTTACGTCGGCCGCCCTCGTCATCAATCCACGCTTACTTTGTGCGCGTGAATTGCTTCTCGCCGGGTAGCCGAGTAGTGTTACCACCACTTAGCCCCCTAGGAACGCAACGTGCCAGTTTCCCAACATTACGCTCGCGCCATATGTAAGGCTATCTCTTAATAGCCCGGTCTCTCTGTCCTTTATCTCTTGGGGATAGTAAGTTCCACCAGGTCAACCACCATTTAGGGCGTTTGGTTTTCTTTTGGATTGCCATACGCTCTTCGATCCGTTTATTGAGATACTCATGATAAACAGGATTATAGGGAGTTGCTTCGGCTCTCATTTTGATATGCCGTCTGATAGGAGTTTTACTGGCTTCTTTAAGATCTAGATAGGCTATTTTCCTTTGCTTATCTTTAACCTTGGTAGAAAACACCCAGTTTCGTAGTTTATCACTGCGAAAATATTTGTTCTTGGTCCACCCATGGCTCTTCTCAGGATGCCGTCTTTTAGCCCAGCGCCAAAGAGCCTGAAAGATGATAGAGTCTACATAGTCTTCCCTGAAAAACCCAATTCAAGCGAGCGCATAAACGGGCTCATTTTCAGATTTTAAAAGCCGTAAAATCTTTCGTAAATTAAAACCACACCCTGCTAAAACAGCATTGATTTTATCTCCTGTTTCTCCTAAAAGATAATTTCTTGCCATTCGATGATCTTGCTTAACATGACCAATAATAGGTTCAATACCAGAACGACCCTTTAACAATTTTTTAAAGATCCCCTTAACTTTTTTGCTGCCTGATAAAAATACGTTTACACCTTTAGGGTGATTCTCTTTTCCTTTGTATCCTTGGTCAACAAAAACAGCCGTTGCTTTCACTGCCGTTGTCTCTTCTGCTTTTCTAACAGTCTCTTTCAAAGTATGACCATCATAAGGATTGCCATGCATAGCTTTGATGGCCACTATCCAAGGCTCTTTGCAGGTCGTTGCCATTGATACCTTACATCCAAATTCATATTTCTTATACGCTTTTCCTTTGGCAATGCATTCTACTTCAGGAGCATGTAAACTGTAAAGTTTATGCTTATCTGCTTTATTCTGTTCAAGCAATCGTCTCGATAACCTTAATGAATCACTCAAAGGTTTATCCTTAAAAACAGCTTTCCTTTCAATATCTTTTGTTACTCGTCTTAAATACGTTTTTAATTTTTTAGTCTCTCTAGATGCACGCTTTATTTGTCCTGCATGACGGTATCGAGCTTGCATCCTTAAAGATTTCTTAGCCACTCGTACATACGTTTGTCTAAGAGGTATACAACGACTATCTGCTGCCTTTACTAATTTTTCTCTCATCTTATAAAATAACTTTGAATCCGTTGGAAAAGTAATCGCTTTTTCTTGTACCGTTGTATCAATATTTAAACGCCGACAAAGTCTTTCAGACAACAAGGCTTCTCGCTTGGCGGTATTAATCGTTTCTTCCAGCAACTTTTCTATGCCCTCAATACCCACTTTCTGACGCCATTTCACTAAAGTGGTTGAATGACACGGAAACCGATGCTGAAAAGTTTCAAAGCCACAAAAATACTGCCAATAGGGATTTTCACAAAACTTTTCTACAACCGATTCATCACTTTCATTCTCTAAATACTTCAAATAGTGTAAACCCGCCATCACTCGAATGGGTATTCCTGGCCGCCCAGCTTCCGTATAATAAGGCCCATAAGACTCAATCAAATAATCCCAATTTAATCGATTGGCCAATTGATACAATCCATGTTTTTGATCGAGAATTTGCTCTAATTTAACCCCACTACCAGTGTTTTTGGCGTCCATTCCAGTTTTCTTCATCATTTGCAAGCTTTTCATCCTTAAATTTAAAAAACCTGCAATATTATACCCTAGATTTTTTCAATTTTCTCTATAAAAATCATGGGGTTTTGTTTAATTCAGGCAAGACTAACCTAGATTCAAGGTGATGTGCTCAGTGATCTGTGTCCCTCATGTTTTTTAGAATGGAGGGTTGAAGTTGAATAAATTTTCATTGTGTAACATTTGTGTCCATTAGCTCTGCATTGTTGTGCATGGTCAGGCGGGTTGTAGCGAGCCTGTCAATCAAAATTGTTAATAAAATCAACGTATTAAAATTACTCCCTCTGGCTACGAACCAGGAAGTCGGGAGTTCGAATCTCTCCGGGCGCACCAACTTTTAATATAAAAATCAATGAATTATAGATATAATTTGACTTTAGCCTTCAACATATTAAATTACCTAAAACCCCTCTTAGATTCATCTTTATTTTACTCGGCTACTTATAGAAGCATTATAAGTAGCCGAGTAAATATAATATTTGAAATACTCGGCTACTTATAATAATATTATAGACGTCCAAGTAAACATTTTTAATTTATTTATGGCATAAAATGTCAATGCTTTTTGAATGAGGGGACGTTGTGAGTACAGTGATAGGAAGAATTTCGGAGAAAATAGAACTCGAAGAAGCTTATAAATCTAAAGAGGCTGAGTTCATAGCAATCTATGGACGTCGTCGAGTAGGAAAAACTTTTTTGATCAGAAGTTTTTTCCAAGAAAAAAAATGTCAGTATTTCCAAACCACGGGTTTATATAAAGGTTCTATGAACAAGCAGTTGTCCCGTTTTGCCAAAGAGTTAGGGGCTTCTTTTTATGGGGGTGCACATCTCAAGTCACCTACGGATTGGATGTCTGCTTTTGATGAATTAACGCGAGCCATTTCACAGACAGGCACTAGAGAAAAAATCATTTTATTTTTTGATGAATTGCCATGGATGGCAACTCGAAAATCTGGCATCCTTTCTGCGTTAGAATATTTTTGGAACAGACATTGGAGTGATGATCCTCGTATAAAATTAGTTGTATGCGGTTCTTCCGCATCATGGATAATTAAAAAAATAATTAAAAACCGAGGAGGGCTACATAATCGTGTAACACGAAAAATAAATTTACTTCCATTTGATTTACATGACACATCATTATTTCTTAAAAACGCAGGTTATATTTGTAATCATCAACAAATCTGCAAATTATTTATGGTGATGGGAGGAGTTCCTTTTTATTTGAGAAATATAAACAAAAGATATTCTATTGAACAAAACATTGATAATTTGTTCTTTCAGAGTAAAGGAATTTTTTTCGATGAATTTGATGAGGTGTTTTCTTCCCTATTTGAAAATTCAGAACAATACAAAGAAATTGTAACTTTGATTGCTTCTCATAAAGATGGGGTATCAAGGGCCATTATTGAAGAGAAAACCAAATTAATTAGTGGTGGCGGCAGTCTAACTAAACGACTTGAAAACCTGGAATATGCAGGTTTTATAAGTAGTTTTATTCCTTTTGGTCATAAGAAATTAGGGATTTTTTATCGGATCTGTGATGAATTTTGTTACTTCTATCTTAGGTGGATCCAACCTATAAAAAATCAATTGAAACAAGGAAAAATAAAAAAATATTGGAAAAGTATTGTTAAAACAGCTGAATATTTTTCTTGGCAAGGATATGTGTTTGAAAACATTTGTTATAAACATGTTGCTCAAATTAAAAAAACTTTCGATATTGATGAATCAAGCTTTGCTTGCCCATGGCGTTACGTTCCTAGAAAAGAAACAGACGAACAAGGCGCTCAAATCGATTTGCTTTTCGATAGGTTGGACAATTCCATCACGTTATGTGAAATAAAGTATACTGAGCAACCCTTTAAAATAGATAAACAATACGCCCAACAATTGAATAAAAAAGTGGAGGTTTTTAAGAAAATAACAAAAACGGATAGACAAATTTTTCTAACAATGATATCAGCAAACGGATTGGCTGAAAGTATTTATTCAGAAGAAATGATCAGTAAAACAGCCACCTTAGCAGATCTTTTTCAAAAATGCGAATAGAGGCAATGGAGTCAGATCCGGGATTCTACTTTAGACCCCTTAGGACTCTCTGTTTTAGCCTCTTAAGCAAATTTTTAAAAATACAACTCTATTGTCTAACATATTAAAATTTAAATTTTTTTTCTATCATATCTATCACCTCATTAACAAAGGCATAGACTTCGGGATATGTTGAATGTGCGTCATGTTTTGAATCTCTATCAGTTTGATTGCGTGACATAGCTTTTTCAATCAAATTTTTCCATGCTGGAAATTCTTCGAGCATCCATGTTCCAGCCTTTAATTTTGACACTTGCTCACCATGATTAAGCACATAATATGCTCTGCAAATTGTTAGTACTGCATAATATTGATATCCAACAGATGTTTTAGTCTGTGTAACCCAATCTTTCCACGTGATTGCTTGTTCCTTTACATTACAAATGAATTCATTTTTTGAAACTGAATCTATGATTGATTTTGGCTCTGGTCCAAACAAGATTATGCTGGAATTTTGAAGTAAATAGTAATTGATTAACCAATCTTTCCCAGCATTTTTAATATTGAATGGCTCGCTAGGACTGATAACAGCAACTTTTCCAACCTGGTGCTTAAAATGCTTTAGGACATTTAGAGAGATATATGCTATTTCAATTCGATCGTGCCAAGCTGGAAAATGTTTAACTAATAAAGCATGAAATTTATCTAATTCTTTAAAGTAATCATTTGTGAGATCTGTTTTTAATGCAACTATTATATCTATATCACTTGAATCGTGATTAAAATCTCCCCAAACTAAAGACCCATAGACATAAATCCCCACTAAAAGGTCATTTAACCTATTTTTAAGCCCAGACGCCAGTTCTTCTAACAAATGATTTACATCTTCGAATGGTGTGTTGCTCATTTTATACTGGTAATCCCTAAAATATAGAGAAATTTAGCTTGGCATAAAAATATAATTTATGCAACTATTAATAAATGAATAAAAAGCTTTGGTTAGTTTTAACGATAGGATTGCTTAATGCAGTTGGTCTTACCATTGTTTTTCCACTGTTTCCATTTCTTATTGGTTTGTATGTTCCTGCGGAAAAAGTTGCCCTTTACTTAGGCATATTAGTTTCAATCTATGCTGTTTGTAAATTTTTCATGGCGCCTATAATGGGTGCACTGAGTGATTATTTTGGTAGGAAACCAATCTTGTTTTTTAGTTTGCTTGCAACCGCTGTCGGGTATTTTACGCTTGGTATTGGTGGAGCGCTCTGGGTATTGTTTCTCGGTAGAATTATTGCTGGAATTTCAGCCGGGGATATTAGTGCATTATATGCTTACGTAGCAGATAGCACACAAGGAAAAGAACGGACAAAGCTATACGGATATTTAGGCGCTGCCAATGGTATCGGTTTTATGATTGGACCTGCAATTGGCGGGTTGTTAGGTATAGAATACCTTTCACTCCCCTTCTATATTGCAGGGGGAATTTCCATTATTACAGCGATATTTATCTATCTTGTCTTGCCTGAAACGCTTATAGAAGGAAAGCGCGAGAAAAATATAACAGTCAATGCGTTTAATCCTTTTTCTCATTTTAAAGACATCTTTAGTCTAAAAGAGGCGAGAAGCGTTTTTATATTAGGCGCTTCTTTTTTTATTGCGCTACTTTTTTATCAAAGTAATATTTCAGTATATTTAAAGGATGTCTTTGCTTGGGGACCAGCTCGGATTGGCGTATTGTTTGCGCTTGTAGGGTTGTGTGATATTGTTTCAAGAGCAATTTTATTGCCCAGGCTTCTCATATTTTCTGAAAAAAGCATTATTTTAGGCGGACTCATGCTTATGATAGTAGGGTTTGCTTCCATAGTGTTAGGCGGTTATCTAGACGTCGCTAATTTATTGTGGATTTCTATTGTGCTTATTACCGTTGGAGAAGGCTTGTTTGATCCTTCTTATAATAATATGCTTTCACGGTCTGTCAGTGAAAATAAACAAGGACAGTTACAGGGAGTTAATCAAGGCTTGCATTCTTCATATGAGATTTTTAGCCCCTTTGCTGCGGGTCTAATATATCTTTATAATCCTCTAGCTATTTATATCCTTGCGGCTTTATTAATGATGGTCACTCTTCTGTCTTTCTGTAAAAACTCTCGAGTCTTTGTGAATTAAATTTTTTTAAAGTTCTAATACTGCAAGCTCAGCGATAGCCAAAGCTAAGTGAGGGCTTGTACCATCTTCCAGCGACCATGCAGCAGAAAGTCCGGCATAAGCCAATATCCATTTCAATAGTCGTTTAGGTTCTAGATTTGCTGCATCTGAAACAACCTTAAGTTGACGCATTAAACGACCAGGTTGTGTTGCTATTTCCATATCGGGATTACAAAAAATGTTTGCAAAATCAAAACCACGTTCACCGATTAAACGTTTTGGATCAATCGCAAGAAAACCATGCGATTGAAAATCTAAAATATTGCCATGGTGAATATCACCATGTAATACAACAATATCTTGTTGCTCTGCCAACAGTTTTTTGGCTACTGCGGACGCTTGATGTAATATGCCACCATATCGCAAAGCCGCAGGATACAGTTCCTGAAACCATTGAGACAAAGGGGTAAGCTCAGGGAGTTGTTTTTTTCGGGGAGCATGTAATTTTGATGCAACAGTACAAATAATGCGACTTGCTTCATCGTCTTGTCCATTATGTGCCATTTCAACAAGAGAAATATTCCCCATAGCACGTTCCATGAGCAATGCATTGTCATCGTGTGCCAGTATAGGAGCAGCACCTTCGCCATCCCACCACACCATCAATAAATTACCCCAGCGTTCTTCTGCAGATGTAGCAACTTTTAGCATGGCAGGTTTACCTTTATGACGAACAGGCAAAAGCTGGCTGCTATGTGTAATAATAGGCTCGCCATCGGGTGTGAGTTCCCAACGCTGTAAGTATGTATTAAACATTATGGCCCCTAAACATGTTAGAGCGCATTAATTGGCGTTGCCTATTTGTGCTCCGAGTTGTCCTAATAATCCTAATCTATCGAATACTTGCCAATGACCGGTAATTTTACCATTTAAAAGATAATAGATAGTCAGGCCAGATATCTTAACTGTCTTATTGGTGGCGGGTAGTTGGGGAAGATTTTCTTTTTGAGTTCCTGTGAAACTCCAACTAACGGCGATTTTATCGTCATCACATATTAAATCTTCAATATAAAATTTTTGGTCAGGGAATATATGGCGTGACATTTGAACTCTTGTTTTGAAAGTAGATAAATCAATCGTTTTGCCTTCCCATGGATCACCAGGATCATTTTTTATAGTATATTGTGGTGCAACAAGTTGATCCACAATTTCGAGATTGCCTTTACTCCATACTTCTTCTATTAGCTTTACAATAGCGTTTTTGTTTTTTTGTGAGGTCACAAATTTTTCCTTGTTGTGCATATTACTTCCTACCTTTTGGCTACAATAATATATGGAATAGGATTTAATCAAACTTTATCTTGACATAAAAATATAGTTTATGCAACTATCGGTACTTAAACGAGCAAGTCTTTACCAAGCTCGTTATGAAATGGGTTTAAGAAACAGTCATTAAAGGAGAAGAATCATAAACAACAATAATATCCATGTGTTAACTCGCGCGGTAATTATAGATCAAGACCATATCTTGGTTTACAAAACACTTGATCTTCCTATTAGTTTCTATTTTTTACCAGGTGGTCACGTCGAACATGGTGAATCTGTTGAAACATCGCTCCTTCGAGAGTTGTTAGAAGAGACGGGTGTCAAATGCAAAATCAAGAGATTTTTGGGTTGTCTAGAATACAGTTTTGAGCCTGGACACAGCAGCATCTGTCATAATCATGAATACAATTTTATTTTTGAAGTTGAATCTGACGCTTTAAAAAAATCGCAAAAACTCCAGCAGCTTGAGGCCCATATAGGGCTACTTTGGATGCCTATGGATAAATTATCAGAAATAGATTTTAGAGCAGAGCCTCTGAGAGAATTAATACCCCTATGGCTTAAGTCAGACAGTATGGAAAGCTGAGAGGAAGAGGTAATGAATATTCATTTTGAAAAAGCCAATTTAAGTCACGTCGATATTATTTTTAAGTGGCTTTTAGAGCCATATATTCAGGAATTCTGGGACAATACTCAAGGTCATAA
Source organism: Gammaproteobacteria bacterium (assembly GCA_044225395.1). Classification (GTDB taxonomy): domain Bacteria; phylum Pseudomonadota; class Gammaproteobacteria; order UBA6186; family Azoamicaceae; genus CADEGZ01. Next base: position 152,474 of record JBGAIP010000002.1, on the reverse strand, counting down.
AGACGACATTTTAAATTTCATCAATGGTCGAAAAGAACCTTCAGATTATTGTGATGGCAAGTATGTTTATTGGATAGCAACTTGTGATGGTCAACCTTTCGCAATGTTGATGACAATCCAAGAAACTTCCGAAGATCCTATCGCGGATATTAAAATATCAAATCTTTCTAAAACGGGACATACTTACGGTGTCGATTACATGATTGGTGATAGAAATTATTTTGGTAAAGGTTATGGTGCAAAAACCCTTTCAGATTTTCTGGATTTTTTTATTAAAACGTTTGATCCCAAAGCAGATACTTTTATGATTGATCCAGCAAACGATAATCCAAGAGCTAAACATGTTTACATGAAAGCAGGTTTTGAACATGTTGGTGATTTTATGATGTCAGGCAATGTTTCTGGGGCTGGTAAACCGCATCATTTATTGATCAGGCGCTTTTGCATCTTAAAAATTTAATGAGAGAACTGTTGTAGTCAATTTGCAGATTTTGTTGATTAATTTTTATTAAAAATCAGTGTAATTTTTTTGTAAACCACAGGACAAGATCATCATCGAGTGGGAAACTCTTGCCGGGGGTGGCATATTCGTACTTGTATGTAACGCCTTTACCATCAGGAACATACCCGCGATTCACATATAACTTTTGTGCCGCGCCATATCCGCCATCAGGCCCACCATATAAACCGACACCCAAACCCACAATATTACTTTTTGTTGCAGCTTCTTTTTCAGCTTGCTCCAGGAGCATTGAACCGACACCGGCTTTGCGAAAAGGCGGTAACACATTTAAATCCATAATTTCTGGTATATTGGCGTTAGTGAATGGCGCGTATTTTGATTTCCATTTCAAGGTCACATAACCAGCAAATTGATTATCAATCTCAGCAATCCACATTAAGCGTTCAGATCGTTGTTGCTCTTGTAAATACATTTCAAAGGTTGAGGTGGGCTTTGTCCAATTGGCTTTTTGAAAAGCATCAACAATGATCTGGATGTAGGATGAGTTAAATGCTCTAACTGAGATGCTGTTAGTATTCCGGATTGAATTAGTTCTATTTAGGGTCTTTACCATGTAAACCATATTCCATTCATATCCCTGAGGTTTTAGGTTTAGAAGAGGCAAAAAACCAACAGATTGATAGAATTGATAGGTTTTTAGGTAATTTTCATCAGACTCAAATGGGGCAAGTGTTTCAACGGTTATCATTGTTGCGCCATTTTCTTTTGCGAATTTACAGACATCTTCAATCAGTCCATGTCCAGCACCGTGCCCCTGAAAATCTCGCAAAACTGCCATCCAATAAATATTACAATTATTTGGGTATGGGAAATCTATAGAAATAAGCCCGATATATTTCCCATCTGTTTTCGCTGCAAAATTATGACGAGAACGCACTCCAACAGCATAATGTTTGTTAGCATCTGGAAGCCCAAAATATTCAGGTAAATCAGCAGTGATTTTTCTGCATAAGCTTTCAGCAGCATCTGGAGAAATTTTTTCTATTTGGAGTATCATGACCTCATCTTGACATAAAAATGTAATTTATGCAACCATACTTAGTTAAGTAAGCAAGATTTAAAGGGGATTAGCAATGGACATTTTTTTTACAAATTGTTAGCATTCCATAATAGTTCATCATTTAGAAAGGAAAAACGATGCAAATCTCTTTTAAGCGGCAAGCCGTTGAACGAAAAAATAGTGATGTATGCGTGGTTACTGAACATCATATTAATGATGACTTAATTGACTTTGCAATTGTTAAAGTAACAGGACGATATCCAGAACAGGGATATGCTGTTAACCGTCAATGTAAAGAAATTGTTTATATCCAAAATGGATCAGGAAAAGTAACTGTCAACAACGTCGAACATAAACTAAATGAAGGTGATCTCGTATTAATTGAAGCAAATGAGAAATTTTTTTGGGAAGGGGCTTTGAATTTACATATCTCATGTCGTCCAGCTTTTAGAATAGAACAACATGAGGTGATAGATTAGAGTGTTACGAATTTTTAAGCCCGTACTTAAGAAGTATATAATTTGATGAAGTTAAAGGAAAAAATGCGATGAGCGGCATTGTGAGAGTGGGAATAGGCGCGATTATTTTGGATAAAAATAAAGTATTATTGGGCCAAAGACTCGGTTCGCATGGCGAAAATCAGTGGGGTTTTCCGGGCGGGCATTTAGAATTCGGCGAAACACCTGAAGAATGTGCCATTAGAGAAACTTTCGAAGAAACAGGACTAGTTATTAATAATGTTCTGCGAGGTCCATGGACAAATGATTTTTTTGAGGCAGAAAATAAACAGTATATTACGCTGTTTATGATTGCAAGATATATGGGCGGCGAAGTTATTCTAAAAGAACCTCATAAATGTAAAGAATGGGAATGGTGTAATTTTTATTCGCTTCCAAAGCCTTTAATGATCGGCATTCAAAATATGCTGAAATTGGGGTATGATGCTGAATACTACCAGGGTTTGTTAGAACAAACAATTGAAGCATAAGGACATATTCCAGAATTTGCTCAATGGTCTGAATAGATGCCATCTTTAATCTAAATTTTAGTGTCCACTATACCCCTTACAAATGAAACCATAGAAACTGTTTTTATATACAGATCTATTATGTTTTCTTTACAAGTTATGCAATAGCGGTTGTTTTTACAAGACTTTTTAACTATAACTTCGGATATGGTTCCGGATTTACGACGTATATTCGGAATGCATTCCGAGAATAAAGGGTTAATGGTGCTTAAACGTATACTCGAATTACCAAAAGACTATAGTTTTTTCCTAAAAACTCTTAGATTGCCGCAACATTTCCACCAACTTTAAGCTGTTCGTTTGTGGCCTCAATAGTATTATACACACGTTCTATACAGGGCATTTCATCTAATATTAATTGATTTTGTGCATCAAGTGCGTTTATTTGGTCTCGTGTCAACCAAGCATAATTTTGACTCTCGTAGTGATCAATTGTTATTTGTGGTTTTGTTGAAACGATTTCTTTGAACATGTGATATTCATAGTCATAATCAGGATACCGAATGTAAACCGTTTGTATAAAAACGGGACACGTGAGTTCAATTTGACATTCTTCAAGAATTTCTCGGTGTATTGCTTGTTCTGGCGTTTCACCTTTTTCGATTTTACCGCCCGGAATAGCCCAAGTACCAGGCTGAGACACATTTTCCGATCTATGCAAAAATAGTATCCGATCTTCATGTTCTATAAAACAAGCTGAAACAGAAACGACTGGAGCGAAATTTTTAGGTGGCTTGTCAAATACCATGGTTTACCCTTAAGTTGAAAAACTGAATTTTCCGGTTGGTTTTATGTTGACATAAAGCGGTGTTTTATTCAACTATAACGTTAAGATTGCAATAAACAGAATTATTGGTTATTTACCATAGATTCAGTAATTGCGTTGATAATAAATTTTGCTCTTATTTCAGGGCGTTCAAAAGGCACATCAATAAGGTTATATCCAAGATTAAGATAAATATCTCTAATATTGTTACCGAATTGATTAGCAGCCTCAAAAGACATTATCCTTTCATCGTCTGTTTGATATATTTCTTCCCAACCGGGAACAAAAAAGACACATTGATTATATCGATATTTTTGTGATGCGTTATGGGTAGAAGGGATCTCCAAACCAAAAAGATTTGCATAACCAATATTGTCTGGTATACCGCGATCGAAAATGACGGGGCCTTGATGCGTTTGCATTTGATTGTACTGAAAAATCGCACGTGAGAGCATAAGTTCAACGAAAAGCTTTTCATCTTTTCCGGGTATTCCGGTCCCATCAATACTTCTTTGTTCTGCAAGAATTGGACGTGCTGGTTCTGCCACACACATAAAATTATGCGCCATTAAGGCTTGTAATAGGGTTGATTTTCCTGCACCCATAGCACCCGTTAAAATAAAGAAATTATTTTTTTCACGATTTAGCATATATAAAAAACCTGCCAACTACTGGTTTTTCCAGAAAATCACTATGTGGTTGAGATTTAAGCATATTTAATTTAGCTGTGCAATGGTAAGTCCAAGATATCTGCATAAATAGCGTAGCTATTATGGGTTGGATAAATAAATACTATGTGAGGTAGGGCCAATAAAAAAATTGGACAAATTGTTACGAGTATAGGAATATTTTAGAAATTCACTAAATGAGACTTTGGCATGAAGGCACCGTGATATTGTATGAAAACCATTATTTTAGTCCATCCATCGATGTCTCCTAAAACGACGTTCGCAATAATTAAGTCAAAAGGCTATAAGATATTTTCCATTATTACCAGTTTTGAGCTGACTAGAATTAATGTTGATCTTGTTAGAAACAATAGTGATTATCTATTTGAGGGAAGTACTAATGTTCTTAATGATTTTGGGGAAATTGATAAAATAATTTTGACGAACAAATTAACAGTTAGTGGGGTTCTCAATGGTATTGATTCAAGCATTTATTATGCCGATTTTCTTGCTAAGCACTATATCGATAAAAAGATTGATCTGGATTTTTCACAAATAAGACTAAATAAAAACACTGTTAATGTTTGTTTAGAAAAAAATAATATTCCTATCATTGGTGGTGTTGAAATGGTTTCCATAAATGAGATCAACAGCATCAAGGAAAAACTTACTAATTTACGTTTTCCGATAATCGGTAAACCTACAGAAAATACGGCAGCCATGTCAGCTGTCAGAACTTTATACAGTATGTCAGATGTGGATGCCTATATTCAGGAATTTTTTAATCAAAAAAATTCCTATTACTCTGACAAAATAATTGATAAAGTTATTTTTCAAGAATATATTGATCAGTTAACCAATAAGGAATTTGTTCTTGATTTTGTTACATATGAGGGGAAACATCACTGTAGAGGGATAATTCATTACGACAAGGAAATCATGTCAGGACGTTTTTCGATAAGTCGATTTTATAGAGCACTGTCGCTTATAACAAATCCTGATTTAATTATTTTAATAAATTATGTTAAGCATTGCCTAGATGCATTAAACGTTAGACATGGTTTAACCCATAATGAAGTTTTTTACGATGGTCAATCTAGGGTGTTATTAATAGAAATAAATAATCGTGTGGCTGGAGGCGGTTTGGTTGAACTAATGACTGCTGTATATGGCTCTAATCCAATTGAGGATTATCTTAACTTGATTGAGCATAATACGCTTATAGATATCGAAAATAGACATTGTGCTGTTAATTTAGATGTTTATAATTGTTTTACAGATAACCCTAAAGATATTAATTTATCGAAATTAAGTTCTAGAGCAGAAGTATTACACTTTAGAAACAAAAAGAAAAATGTTAGTGATTTTTTTGAAAAGTATTCGCGTTCAGAGCATGTTAATGCCTGTGTGCTGTTAGCCAATCATTCAAGCAATGTATTGGAGCAAGATTGTAATATTTTGATAGAGCGAGAAAAAGCAGGATATCTTTTTGAAAATAACCGAGAAGACCGTAATATCACACAAAAAGAACCCGCTTAGATAGACCTGTTAATAATTCATAGCCAATGGTACCCACTGCCGCTGCAATCTGCTCCACAGGTAAATCTGGGCCCCATAATTGAACAAGATCCCCAATCTTAGTCTCAGGCTGGCTCGATAAATCGACTGTTAACATATCCATAGAGACTCGGCCCACTAAAGGGACTGTTTGGCCATTCACTAATACAGGGGTTCCACTTGGCATCACACGTGGATAGCCATCGCCATAGCCCGCTGCCACTACGCCAATTCGCGTGTCTTTGCGGCACAGATAAGTACCACCATAGCCAACGGCTTCCCCGGCTTTTAGATTTTGAATAGCGATAATTTCAGATTGCAGCGTCATCACAGGTTTTAGATTGATCTCTTTGCCTGTGCGATCAGAAAAAGGTGAAACACCATATAACAAAATCCCTGGGCGTACCCAATCAGCATGAGATGCGGGTGTGCCTAAAATAGCTGCGGAATTAGCAAGGCTTTTTTCACCGGGTAATTCGCTAACCGCTTTAAAAAATCTTTCTGTTTGTAAGGCCGTTTCAGGACTAAGATGCTCATCTGCTTTTGCAAAATGGGTTAAAAAACCGTTGATTTTGAATATGGGAGATTGGCATAAGGTTTGATAAACCTCGGATATTTGATCACAGGGAAAGCCTAACCGATTCATACCGGTATTCAGTTTAATCCAAAGCCCTAGTAATTTATGTGGTGATCTTGGTTTAAAATGGATTAAGCTTTTTACTTGATCTTGATGATGTATAGCACATTCTAAGTTTAATTCAAAAATCAACGGCAATTCCGATGCTGCATCATAAAAACCTTCCATTAAGACAATGCGATTTTTAATACCTGCTTCGCGTAAAATAACGGCCTCTTCTAAACAGGCAACACCAAACGCATCTGCAGCTTGTAGTGCTTTAGCAACAGTTATAAGACCATGGCCATAACCATCTGCTTTTACCATGGCCATTATTTTTTGCTGTGGAACGTGGGTTCGAATTTTTTCTAAATTGTACTGAAGCGCGTTTACATTAATAAATGCTTTAAGAGGGCGAGACATAGAGATTCTCCGTAGTTATCTCTCAATAAGATATATAAAATTGTGTGTATAAGCAAGGCCGTTTTTAAATTAAAAATGATCTAAACTTCGTATTGAATAAACTTTTTTAAGTTAGGAGGTTGTATATGCAAGTAAAATCAATCATGTCTCAACACCCAGAAATGCTTCCCTTAAATGCCACATTAACGCAAGCCGTAAATGAGATGCAAAAGCATGATTGTGGCTTTTTACCCATTGGTGATCATGGTAACGCAGTAGGGGTTATTACCGATCGTGATGTTACCATTCGTGCTATTGCCAAAGGCAAAGATCCGAATAAAACATTAGTAAAAGATGTTATGACAAAAAAGGTATTTTCTTGTAAAGAAAATGATGATGTAAAAACAGTTGCTCATAACATGGGCCGCGATCAAATACATCGTTTAGTTGTTTTAGATAAAAATGGTCGTTTATCGGGCGTTATTTCGTTAGGCGATATTGCTAGAAAATGCAAAGATGTGCAGTTGTGTGGTCATATGGTCGAAGAAATTTCACAAACAAAGCATTAATAGAAAAAATGGGGTCAAGCTGACGATTCAAGTTAAGTGTTCTTTTTAACTTGATGGTATCATAATGTCTTGCTGGATAGTTTTTAAGAAATTATGCTCATAGGCTAAAGATATTATTTCTGATTTTAAATTGCAGCGCATTTTTTCTTTAATATGGGCAATAAAACATTCTACAGTTCTATAAGAAATACACAATTCTTTTGCAATTTGTTTGGCAGTTTTACCTTTCATTAAAAACAATAGACAAGCTGTTTCTCTGTTGCTTAAAGAAACCTGACCAAATGGAACCTGAATAACATATGTTTTACGTTTTAATAACGTCCTAATTGTCTTGCCATTTACCCAATAAAACATGTCTTCGATATTTTTAAAGTATGATTCTAGAGTGCCAATAAATATAGCACCACAAATTTTTTCAGAGTCATTATATATAGGTGCTATTTTAGCAGTTCCAATACAATAAGGTGGTGCACTTGTAAAATAACGATTTAGGTTTCTCCTATCTTCAACTATTGAGAGTGATTCAAAGACAAAACTTTCAGCTTCTTCAAGTTCTTTGCCATACTCGGGGTGTGCTAATTCTATTATTCTTTTGTTGAGAGCATCTTTTCCGGAACTAAGCCCTATAAAATGTGCAAAAGTGTCATCGCATCCACAAATAACATGTTTTAAATTTTTCCAAAACATGGGTTGGGATTTGGGTAGATATCTAATAACATCGTTAATGCTTGTATAAATTTTAGAGTTGCTATTGGAAGAAGGCGTTTGTAGGTATAGTCGATTAAGATCTAGGATGCTGTCCATAAAAACCTCACGGTTTAAAATAAATTACACTTTACATCATTCTGAATCTAAATACATTTATTTAGTAAACGCACTTTAAGTATTTTATACGTATATATTTTATCTTTATATATTAGGAACATAGGTGAGTTGTGAATAAATAAATGACATTGTGTAGGAGAGAAGCTATGTTAACCTCTGCTGATTATATTCAAATACTAAAACAAACTGATCGATTAAAAACAAAACTTGAAGATGACAAGAGTCCTTTAGAAGTCACAAATAAAAATTTGGAGACAAAAACAAGTGAATTAAGAACAAAGATGAGGCGGTTAGAAATCTTATTAGAAACATTAGACTGGATGATAAATCAAACTAATTGAGAATAAACTATAACCCTTCCTTTATCATGGCCATCATTATAAACAAGGGCCATTTTTATATTAGAAATGAACTACACTTCTATTGAATAAACTTTTCAAGTTGGAAGAGTGTGTATACAAGTAAAACTAATGGTGTCTCAATAACCAGAAATATTTCCATGTAATAGGAGCAAATGTTATGGCTGAACGATCAAACAGAACATTGGAGTTTACTGAAAAAGTAGTACTGGTAACAGGAGCTTCTTCAGGGATAGGTCGTGCAACGGCCTTGGCATTCGCTGAAAAAGGAGCAAAAGTTGTGCTTTCAGACAGAGTGGAGAAGGCAGGAGAGGAAACTCTGACATTAATAGAAAAAATGGGTGGAGAAGCGATGTGGGTTTTTTGTGATGTGTCGCAAAGTAAAGATGTGAAAAATTTATTTAAAAAAATTATGGACACCTATGGTTCGTTAGATTGCGCTTTTAATAATGCTGGCATAGAGGGAGAACAAGCAAATTTAGGAGATAGCACAGAAGAAAATTTCCATAAAGTCATTGAGACTAATTTAAAAAGTGTTTGGCTCTGTATGAAAGAAGAAATTGCAATAATGACAAAGCAAAAGCACGGCGTGATTGTAAATTGTGCTTCCATTGCAGGTTTGGTAGGATTCACTGGGATTTCTACCTACGTTGCAAGTAAGCATGCAGTCATAGGATTAACAAGAACTGCTGCTTTAGAATACGCACATTCAAATATCCGTGTTAACGCGGTTTGTCCGGGTGTAATTCATACTCCCATGGTAGATAGGTTAACACACTGTGACCCCAAGAAAGAACAGGATTTAGTTAAGGGTGAACCGGTTGGGAGGATGGGTCAACCAGAAGAAATTGCTAGCGCTGTGCTTTGGTTATGTTCTGAGGGTGCTTCTTTTGTAACTGGACATCCATTGGTTGTAGATGGTGGTTGGGTTGCACAGTAAATATCGCTATGACCAAACAATATAATGTCCCAATCTCGTTTATCAAAAAGGCTTATATTAATGAAGCACGTTATCAGAAGATGTATCGACAGTCTGTTGATCAAACAGAAATATTTTGGGGGGAATACGCTAAAGAATTTATCAGTTGGCATACCCCTTTTGAGTTTGTAAAAAGTGGTGGCTTTGAAAAAGTTGATATGCGATGGTTTGTTGGAGGCAAACTAAATGCCTCTTATAATTGTTTGGATCGACATCTGAAAAATAATGGAGAAAAAACAGCGATTATTTGGGAGGGGGATAGACCACACGAAACTAAAAAAATATCCTATCAAGAATTGCATAACAGCGTTTGTCGTTTTGCAAACACTTTAAAGAGCCTTGATGTTAAAAAAGGGGATCGCATTTGTATTTATTTGCCGATGATTCCAGAAGTGGCTGTCGCAATGTTAGCCTGTGCTCGAATTGGTGCTATTCATATGGTCGTTTTTGGCGGCTTTTCTTCAGATTCTTTAAAAACGCGAATTTTGGATGTCGACTGTAAATTAGTCATTACTGCCGATGAAGGGATCAGAGGTGGGAAAATAGTATCATTGAAGAAAAATGTCGATGATGCACTACAGCATTGTCCGAATGTTAAAAAGGTTATTGTTGTAAAACGGACGGGAAATCCCATTCAATGGCAAAAAAAGAGAGATGTTTGGTATCACGAATCCATAGCGACAATGAGCGTGCATTGTGAGCCTGAAGTGATGGATTCCGAGGATCCTTTATTTATTCTCCATACTTCGGGATCTACAGGTAAACCAAAAGGTATATTACATACCACGGGTGGTTACCTTGTTTATGTGGCAATGACACATAAATACATTTTTGACTATCACGAAGAAGACATTTTTTGGTGTACTGCTGACGTTGGTTGGATTACGGGACATTCGTATATTATTTATGGACCTTTGGCTAATGCAGCTACAACGGTTATGTTTGAAGGAGTGCCCCATTACCCTAGTTTTTCAAGGTATTGGGAAATTGTGGATAAACATAAAGTAAGCATTTTTTATACTGCTCCTACTGCTATACGGGCACTAAGACGAGAAGGCGATTCTTTTGTCACTAAAACAAGTCGGAAAACACTAAAATTATTAGCTACTGTAGGTGAGCCAATTAATCCTGAGGTTTGGGAATGGTATTACCATGTAGTCGGTGAAGGCCGTTGCCCCATTGTAGATACCTGGTGGCAAACAGAAACAGGTGGAATATTAATTTCACCCTTGCCTGGCGCCAGTCTCTTAAAGCCCGGATCTGCTACTTGGCCTTTTTTTGGCATCGAACCTATGATTGTTGATGAAAATGGAAAACCCACAAATGGCGTAGGAAAGTTAGTGATAAAAAATGCCTGGCCAGGATTTATGAAAACAATTTATGGGGATCATCAGCGGTTTATTGATACCTATTTTAAGGACGTTAAAGGTGTATATCTGACGGGTGACGGTGCGCATTGTGATGCAGATGGATATTATTGGATTTCAGGTAGAATGGATGATGTGATAAAAATATCTGGCCATCGCCTTGGCACAGAGGAAATTGAGAGTGCATTGTTAGAGCATCCTGCTGTTTCAGAAGCCGCGGTTGTTTCTATTCCAGATGATATTACTGGGGAAGCAATCTATGCTTATGTAACGACTAAAGTAAATATTAAACCCTCCGATAACCTCAAGCAGGCATTGAAAATACAAGTTAGAAAGAGTATCGGACCAATCGCAACGCCGAAAGAAATTCAATGGGCAGAAGAACTGCCAAAAACTCGGTCTGGAAAAATAATGCGTCGACTTTTAAGAAAAATTGCTCGAAATGATATTGAAAACTTAGGAGATGTTTCAACGCTGTCTAATCCCTCAATCGTTGAAGCTTTAATCAGTCCTCCCAGACATCTAGAATAAACCTTGTTACTACTGAAACATAATGGTAATATTCAATATGGCGTTTTATTATGCGGGAATCTATATCGATATGGACGAGATATCATTTCAACCAGATCTGGAAAAATTAAAATCAACGACAGATGCTACCCACTTTATACTTTCCGGATATCTTAGAAATTCGATGACGTTTAAAACTTATTATTTGGCGATGCAACATTATAATATTAAGGCTTTTAGATATATTTCGAAATAATGATAATTTAAAAACTATTTTAGTTTCATGTCCTTACAAACAATTCGTTATTGATTATCTAGATGATGTGTCGCCCGAAGCTAGAATCATAGGTGGCGTTAATTTTGTGTTAAAGAAAAATAATCAGCTTTTTGGTGAGCATCTTGATGCTAAGGCATTTGTCATGGCTGTAGAAGAAGAAATTCACTTTAATTTTCAAAATGCTTCTATGTTGTTTTTTGGCTGTGGTGGTGTTTCTAGCGCTATTGCTTTAAAGCTTGCGCCTCGTTTAAAGAAGATTGGTTTAGTCGATATTGATAAACAAAAAACAGATAGCTTATCTGAAAAATTAAGAGTTCACTATCCAAATCTTCCTGTCATCGCGTTTGATAGAACTTCGCCATTAAACTTTACGGAGTTTGATGTTTTTTATAATGGTACAGGGCTTGGTAAATTTAGTCACGATCCAGCGTCGATTAATTGTACGCCAGTATTTGAAGGCGATATATTTCCAGCTGTCGGTTTAGCGATAGATGCCAACTATCGTCCCTGGGAAACAATATTTTTAAAGTACTTTGCTAAGCTTGGCTATAAAACATTAAATGGCTTTGGTCATATGGTCGCATCTTCCGCCATTCACCTTTCTATGATGTCTACCCAAAAGGTAGATTTTCTTGTCCTTAAGGATATGATACAAGCGGGCGATTAAAGTTAAGTGTTTTTTTAACTTTATAGTATCATAATGTTTTTTTGGATAGTTTTCAAGAAATTATACTCATAGGCTAAAGATATTATTTCTGATTTTAAATTGCAGTGCATTTTTTCTTTAATATGTGTAATAAAACATTCCACAGTTCTGTAAGAGATACACATTTCTCTAGCAATTTGTTTGGCTGTGTTCCCTTTCATTAAAAATAATAAACAAGCAGTTTCTCTGTTAGATAAAGAGATTTTTCCAAATGGCAGCATTAAGGTATATGATTTATTTTTTAATAATATATTGATTTTTTCCCTACACACCCAGTAAAAAATATTTTCGATATTATCGAGGTGTGGTTCTTGAGTAGCAATACCTAAAACACCTTGAACGTTTTCAGATTCATTATAGATAGGAATGATTTTTGCGGTCGTAATACAGTGAGGTGGTGAATTGATAAAATAGCGGTGCAGATCTCTGGGGTCTTCAATCATTGTTAATGAATCTAAAACAACATGTTCTGCTTCTTCAAGTTCTTTACCATACTCCGAAGGTGTTAATTCTAAAATGCGTTTATTAAGAGCATCTTTTCCAGAATTAAGTCCCATTAAATGTGCAAAAGTATCATTGCAGCCACAAATCAGACTTTTCAAGTTTTTACAAAAAATGACTTGGGATTTGGGAAGATATCTAATAACGTCGTTAATGCTTGTATAAATTTTGGTGTTACCGTTGGAAGTAGGTGTTTGCAGGTATAGTCGATTAAGGTCTAGAATACTGTCCATAAAAACCTCCACGGTTTAGGATATATTTTTAACATCTTACATAATTTTGCAAGCAAAAACATTTATTGAGCAAGCAAACTTTAGGCGTTTTAGTTGAGACAATTAGAAAGAAGCAATGTGTTAGTTATAAATCCGAGTTCTGGGTCCTATTCATTTGTTATTAAAACCTATATACTTTACAAAAAATTTCACTCTATAGCGCCATTGAATGAGATATCGGATTAGGTGAAAAAGAGAAGGGACAGACTCATGGTATTCAAAAATTACATCTTCATATTAATCTATATTTTATTTACCGCATATTCTACTGTTTTCATTAATGTTGATTTAGCCGATATTTCAGTAAATATTATTACCTTTTCTATTTTTTTTACTTGTTGGTTTTTCTTTATGTTGCTCAATCGAAATAGAGTAATAGCCATTTTTCAAATTGCAAAGCAAGAACCGAAGAGATTCTTAATAATAAACATGACTACATTATTATGCTGGTTGGGCATGTTTTGGTGTTTGAAAATGATTAGCGCATCGGTACAAACACTTCTAAGTATGTCAGTTATTCCCTTTTCCTCCGTATTGATTAGCGGGGAATGGAAGTCAATAAAATTTAGAACGATTTTTAGCGTTGTTGCTGTAACACTGCTCGCGTTTGGTATTGTTTATTTAAACCCCACAATGAAGGCCTTTGATTTTAATCACCAATTATTCGGTGTTGTTTTAGCATTGCTGTGTGGCGTTTCTAGCGCTGTTTATATCACAAGTTCTAGTGACTTGCAGAAACGATGCAATTTAACAGCAAGCGATATAGTCTGTTTGCGGTTGCCAGTTATGTTAGTAGCAACATTTTTAATGTCGCTTTCATCATTCGATAGTTTATATGTTTTAGTTTCAACCCGGCAATTATTCAATATGTTGTTTTTATCTTTTATAGGCGTTATTGTGCCTATATTTATGATACAAGCCTCGATTACTAAAATCGGTGGTGTTCGAACGTCTGTATTGATTCCCTTGGTTCCAATTACCGCTATGTTGTTGGAATGGTGGAAGGGGTTTTCCATGGTACCGTTAGCAATTATAATGACTGGTTTGCAGTGTCTTGCAATTATGTATGCTGCTTATGCAATAGCAAAAGATAAGGCGCAAAATGGTGGCGTAAGTTCGTAATGGACATCACATTATTTACATCGCAAAAAGACGGGTTAACACTTGCTATTAGGGTTGCGCCGAATGCGCGTAAAAATCAGATAGGCGATATTATTCTGGATTCTCATCAGCGCAAAGTTTTAAAAATTGGCGTCACAAAAGTACCAGAAGATGGAAAAGCGAATGACGCTGTTATTGCTTTGCTTTCGACTACTTGGCAACTTAAGAAAAGCCAAATTAAGATTATACAGGGTGCTAGTAGTCGAAATAAGATAGTGCATATTTTAGGAAATTCAGAAGCTTTATTAAAGCACCTAAAAAATGTCTTTAAAAATATAAACTAAACTTAACATACGAAACGGCCTTAATTAGTATTGAACCACCATTAATGTATTATTGGTATAGGTCGTTTAAGGTAGAACAGTGAGCTAGGGATTTCTAAATGGCACTTGAGAATATTAATCGTGAAGAATTACAATCTATTTTAATTAATCTAGATCAAGCATTGCACAATCATAATCAATGGTATAATTCTATTGTTAGAACGATTATATGCAATTTAAAAAGCGATCGGCGTGATGTAATGCCAGATGCACACCAGCAATGTTTATTTGGTCAGTGGTATTATGAAATGGCCCCGCCTCCTTTACAAAGTCATCCAGGTTTTAACGCCATTGGAGATGCACATTACTATATGCACGATATGACAAAAAAAATATTAGAAGAGAATAATGCAGGTATGAAAATTAACCCACTTGATTTTGATAATTTTGCTAACTCTATCCAACGTTTACAGCTTGAGATTTATTCATTAAAACGCGAGCTTGAGTTAATGTTATATACCCGTGATCCGCTGACTGGTGCTATCAACAGAACAGATATGATGCCAATTCTTAGAGAAATTAATGAGATGAGTAAGCGTGACTCAGTACCCTCTTCATTGATCCTGTTCGATATTGATGAATTTAAAAAAACAAATGATCAATATGGACATTCCGTTGGAGATAAAGTATTAAGTACAGCTATTCATTTTATCATTGGAAAATTGAGGCCGTATGATAAACTTTTTCGGTTTGGTGGTGAAGAATTTTTATTGTGCATGCAACATACTGATTTGAAAGCTTGTTATACGCGCTGTGAAGAGTTACGCGAAGAGCTATCCAAATTGCCTATTGATATAGGGAAAAAAGCACCTATTTCGATTACAGCTTCTTTTGGGGTAACGATATTTGATGCTAGTATCTCTGTAGAGAAAAATATTGAAAATGCAGATAAGGCTATGTACAGGGCAAAAGCCAATGGACGTAATTGTTCGGTTATGTGAATACATAAAAAAGGGGTTATGCCATTAACCCCTTTCATTCTGTGTTAACTACACCACGTTATTTTTTAGTTTTCTCAACTGGAACAATGGTATTGTCTGGCACTATACGTGTTTTTGCCCCATAAATGACTAACACATGTTGACCAACCTCAAATTCCAATTCTTGTACCTGTGCAATTGAAATCGTCGAACCATTATTCAATTTAATAATGTACTCAAATGCCTTATGGCTGTGAACGGCTTTTTCGATTGCATTACCAACCAATCCACCAACCACTGCACCACCGATAGCGCCCACTGCATTACCACGACTACTTCCACCAATAGCAGAACCACCCACAGCACCTGCACCAGCACCTGCTAATCCACCAACACCGGTATTGGAGTCTACTTTAACGGCGCGTTTACCAATAATGACACCGGATAATACTTTACTAGCAACGCCTGCTTCTGAGGCTTCATATGTGTGCGGAGAAACATTCTGCGCACAACCGCTGAGCAAACTCAGAAACATTACAAGTGTGACAAATGACATAAGCTTTTTCATACTACACCTATCTAATTAATTAAGTACCTTAAATCAAAACAAAGAGAGAATATCACTACCTTAGGGCAAATACCATAGTGGAAATACCCGCTTTAGAGCGTTTTCCCCAACGGTGTATCAAGCGGAGAACTTTCATATCCATCGGGATCATTAAAAGGCATATTGTTGTATCCATGCTTTTTATAAAATAGTAGAGCATTTGGTGAAGATTCTGTGTGAATGCTTTTGTAGTCTTGAGATTGTAACCACTCTTCAATTAATTTCAAAAAGTCCCCACCAAACCCCTGGTTTCGTTTAGCTTCGTCAACGACAATAATGCGTATAGCAGCTCTTTTTTCGGGCCAAAGTTGAATGTGTGCATAACCAATAATATCCGCACCCTGATATAAAACGAAATGAACATGATCGGGATGGTTAAATGTCCATGTGTAGGGGTCTGAAATAGGCACATTATCGAAAAAATGTTTTTGTCTAAAGCTTTTTGCAGCTTCCCATTCTGTGTGATCGCTGCATTTTAGAAAACGTAATCGATTGTATCCTGCTTCTTTAAGAATTTTTCGGATAAAGTCGCCTTTGCGTAATGTGTATTCTGTAAAAAATGGATTGTTAATTTCAAAAGATCCGGTATCTTTTACTAAATCATATTTAAGGTTTGCGTAAGCATCACGTGCAGCAGGATGCATTCGTAAATAATCTCTAAAAAGTAGATTCAATTCACATTCAGGATGGTCTTCTTGATAAACATGGAGATTAAAATCGATATCTCCGCGTTCGCTAAAACCGTAATGCAAGGGAATATTATATTCGCCTCTGTATTGATAACCCAATGGTGCGAGTGCTTGAATGGTTTTTTTTAATTCTTTTACAATGCCCAAAATATCAATTTTAGGTTTTGCAGCAAGACCGGGTACAGATGTGGAACCAATATGGTGAATTGCAATGCAATTATCACCTAAGGCACTTTTGAGTTTTATGCCTTCAGCCTCAAACATCACAGGCCAATTGGGATTGTAGGGAACGACTTCGATATGTTTGATGGTTTTCATTGTTGTTTAATTTTACCTAGGAATTACTGTTGGCGTATACACACTTTTTCATTATAAGGGCAAATGAAGCAAAAATCCAGCTATCCCCGTCGCTAAATAACCTAGCATATTTGTCGGATTTTTTTTGTTTTGAAAAGTGTTAAATGTATATGGTTGGGTAGAAAAATTTTGCATGGTAATGAAATAGTTTTTATGGGGGTTCTATGAGTAAAATTAGTATCGATGCTGAATATAATCAATTGTTGAGCGCTTTAAAAATCCGTGTGGCTACATCACGCTATAAGGCAGCATTGAGCGTCAATAAGGAACTTATTTTGCTTTATCATCATCTAGGTACTCAGATCCTGGATTCCCAAATCAAGAAGGGCTGGGGAACAAAGGTAATTGACCAACTTTCAAAAGACTTACGTGTGGAATTCCCAGAAATGAAAGGGTTTAGCACCAGAAATCTAAAATATATGCGTAAATTTGCCCAAGAGTATCCCGATGCTGTATTTGTGCAGCAGGTTGCTGCACAATTACCCTGGTTCCATATAGCGACAATAATGGACAGGGTTCCAGATAGGCAAGATAGAGTGTTTTATATGAAGAAAACTATAGAACATGGTTGGTCCAGAAGCATTTTAGTGATACAAATTGAGTTATTGCTTCATAAACGACAGGGACAAGCAGTCACTAATTTTAAAGATAAATTGCCATCCCCGCAATCTGATCTTGCGCATTATACTTTAAAAGACCCTTATGTTTTCGATTTTTTAAGCGTCGGTGATGGGGCTCATGAACGAGAAGTTGAAAAGTCACTTGTTTATCATATAGAAAAATTTATCTTGGCATTAGGAGCAGGGTTTGCCTTTGTAGGGCGTCAATATCATCTTGAAGTTGGTAATGAAGATTTTTATATAGATCTGCTTTTTTATCATTTAAAATTGAGATGCTTTGTGGTTATTGAATTGAAAGATAAAAAGTTTAAACCTGAATATGCGGGTAAAATAAATTTTTATCTTTCTGCAGTTGACGAACTGATTAAACATGAAACTGATCAGCCATCAATTGGATTAATCCTCTGCAAAAGCAAAAGTAATGTTCTTGCAGAATATACTCTGAGAGATATGTCTAAACCTATCGGTATTGCTGAGTATAAGCTAACACAAAATTTGCCTGAAAAATTTAAAAATGTGCTGCCAACGATTGAGGAACTAGAAGCTGAACTTGCAAAAGAATTTGATGAAGAGTTCAATGCAGAAAAAAAAACGTAATAATGCATCCAAACCCCACGGTCCATGTAATGGTCCTTAAAGTTGCTTTGTCGGTAAGGTAGCAGGCAGCGTAAAGACATCTCGAGATTACGAATGTAATCGCTAGTTTGTTAATGCTGGTTTGAGCAGCATGCATTTGATGCGCAATAATAACTGCCGCTGCAAAAGCGGGTGTTATCTCGAAACTGTTTAGTTGTATCCAGTGCGCACGTTTTCGCCAGCCAGTGGCATGCTCTAGATATTCGCGTGGGGTATAGTTATTAAATTGAGGGCTGATTTTTGCTAAGCAAGTAAAGATGTAAGGAAAAACAATCATTACAAGCACACATCCGTAGGCAATTGTCATACATTTATACCTCAAAATAGGTTAATGACTTGAGTCTTAAGAACAACATGATAGCAAAATTGTTTCATACTCATAAGCTGAGGGAAAAGCTGCCAAAATAAATCAGATAACAAACTTTATAGTATCTAGTTTTTATTGAAACCCTTCCCATAATCCCCCATAATCTGCTCATGAATATTCTTTGTGTTATCCCCAGCCGCCTTGCATCTACACGTACGCCTCGTAAGGCGTTATTGCCTATTCAAGGTAAGCCGATGGTGCAGTGGGTGTATGAAAACGCTAGCCGCTGTCAAGCACTCACCAAAGTCATTGTTGCAACCGATAGCGAAGAAATTGCTGATGTGATTCGCGCTATCAATGGCAATGTGATGATGACCGATCCAGATTTACCAACGGGTAGCGATCGGGTTGCTTATGTAGCACAGCAGTATCCTGAGATGGATGTCATTATTAATTTACAAGGTGATGAGCCTTTTGTGAAACCTAGAATGTTGGAACAACTGATTAGCCCTTATCTTGCTGGTGAATCGCCTGATATGACAACGTTAGCACATAAGTTGCATGATATAGCGGATTTTAATAATCCCGGCGCAGTTAAAGTTGTAACCGATCTACAAGGCAATGCACTGTATTTTTCGCGCGCGCCTATTCCTTACTTTAGACAAGAAATTGATACGCCTATTTATCACCATATGGGGATGTATGCATACCGTCGAGATTTTTTATTGCATTATACAAAATTACCGCAAACACCGCTTGAAAAAACAGAATTATTAGAACAATTACGTGTGATAGAACATGGTTATAAAATTCGTGTTTGTTTAACAGAAGACCGCACGCTTGAAATTAATACTCCCGAAGAATACGCAGCAGCACAAGATTTTGTATACAGTGAATAAATAAATATCAATTTGTATTTTTCCATTTTTTCATAGATATGTATAGCATCTGAAAGTTAAATAATAAAAGACAGGAATACAATAGAATATGTTTATGTCTATATGTCAACCCTTTTTAGAAAACATAACACATCACTAGTTAATTTTAAATCTATAACTTTTATTATAGTGAGAACTTTTATAAACAAAAATTTATTAAAATTATTACCGAAATAATAAATTCTAAAATAACACTTGACAATATACTATTTTTTCTTAGAAAATCGCATCACTTTTGAAAACGAAAGGTATTAATTGTACCAAGGGCGTATTGGTTTCTTTATAACATAGGGAGTAGTTAATGGGTTTTTTAGTTACTATAAAAAGTAAAGAAGTAGTTATAGATAAGGAAAATACACGAATTCTTACTGCCTTATCAAACATAGGCGTTGGCATGCTATCTTCATCCGACCCAAAAATTAAAAAAGGTTTTCTTGTGCCAAGGGTAAAACAAGCTTTAGAAAATATATGGGGGCCCTTAGGAGCCTTAGAAAAAACTCTCAAGGATTTTAAAGACATTTATCTCGATCCGCCAGCAGATGAGCTTAGATCAGCATATGTAGAGTACTTAAATGACATAGCAGTTCAGGATGGGCTGAGTCCTGCGGAGTTAGAGGAAGGCGAAATACGTTCTCCCTTAGTCTTAATTCGTGAGATTCTAATCCGACTTGCCACTTTAGCATTGTGCACAGATAATCATAATAAAGATCATGATGGCGATGTAATCATTAAAATATTATGCGATTTTATTTCGAAAGTAAGCGAAGATGAGTGTTTATGGGTTCGTAAGCTTCAGTTGCCAAACCCTATGAAAAAAAAACTTACCTATCTGGGCAAGGCACTTAGTTCTTCTTTAGACTCTTCTCCTCTCTGTCACCAAGAGTGGTTGAGTATGTTAAGCAAGATGGTGAGCGCAATAAAACTTTTGCATGCAAATAGCGCTGCTATGTCTGATACTTTAGGATACCTTAAGAAAGTAAAGTTGCATATTATGCGTCATTTAATTGTAGAGTTTGATCGTGATATAGATAGGGGCAGCCTAGCCGATGATTTTGTGAGGAAAAATTTAAGAACTTTAGAAGAAAAAATTGTTGAAAGAAGTAAAGCACTGCAGGATTCGCAGAGAGGTTTAGTGAGGATAGAAGGAACAGAACGCCAAGATTTAATTGTTGCAAACATAAAGGACAAAGCATTATCAACATTAGATACTAAATGTCGGAAATCAGAAAAAGTTAAAAATTTATATGAAATTTTAAATAAAACGGAATTGTTACTGTCCATGGTTGGCAATCTAGCCGTGTTAAATAGCTTCACTGGTTGGGTGTTCATAGTAAGTGGTGCATTGAATATTGAAAATCTGGTGAACTATATACGTATTCATTACGTCGAAGTGATTGAAAAAACTAAAATAAGTGGTGATAGTGTGGTTTTTAAAAATCAAGGTCTATATCAAGAAATGGCTAAGAATAAGGCACTTATTCAAGGTAATTACTATGAGGGTCTTGTTGATGAGGCTGTTAAAAGGCTACTTGTTTTGGATAAGCCTGAAGTGATTGAAAGATTGGGACAGTTTATGCATGCTCAGCTTACAACGTTACTAGAGGTAGAGTCTAAACTAGAAGTGACAGTGTTAAATCCACGGTCATTAAAAACTATTACTGGTCAAAATAATGTTCAAACCCCACTACTTCTTTCTGGTCAAAATTCACTAAGAACAAGCAAAAAAATGTTAGGTGATGCTGGTAAAAATATGACGGATTGTAAAGAAGATAATGTTATTGATAGTGAAACGCCAGAAGACATCATATGTCGCTTATGTAATAAGCTATTGGATTATGATGGGCCAGTGGTTAGATGTGAATATGTTAGTAAAGAATCTGAAGATGATAGATATTTTCATCAAAAATGTTTAGAGAGTCATTTTAAAAACTGTGCAAATGATAAAAACATAGTGACGCTAGGCAATAGACAAGTAAAGAAAGATGTAATGCTTCCAGTTAACGATAGAGAGAAAAGGCTTCTTCATCAGCTTTTAGTAGCGAACGCTAAACGACAGCCTCAAATGTCGTTTAGGTTGGCTTCAGATGAATTGACAGATGTTGTTAAGACTATAGTAAAAATATATGAAGTTATACAACGTTTACATAATAATGCATCATCTTTAGTTAGTATTGACTGGCTCAAGAGATATAAATCTGCCTTATATGATGTTATGGTTGATAATGATGGTAATTTGAGTTTGCAGGTAAAAAATAGGATCTATATACAAGAGCGCTACCCTTTTTTAATATCTAGTACTTTACGCAGTGATCCGCATGGTGTATTGCTAAAATATGGAACAGCGGGGCTGGGTGGTGCTATAGGTGTGGGTTTGAACCTCATGTTTAACGCACCTTGGTCTGGTTCATTAGGTTTGGTAATGATAATGTCGTTAGCTATATATAAACAGCGTGCGTTTGCAACCTCAATTCAAACAGCAATTGATTTGTATAATGAAGCATTGCAATATGAAGACCCAGAGAATACAACTAGAAAACTTTTAGAGGCTAAGATATTGTTGGAGGGTGAATTTGGCAAAGGATCAAGCGGTACATATGCACTGACAAGAATGGTTAGATGGGCGGCGACTGAATGGAATCAATATGCATTTGCACATTTGTTACTTGCGGAAGTCACTGTAAAATTAGATGCTAGTGGGGCTTATGAGCACTATGAAAGGGCATTTAAGGATGCTAAGCATACTGATGAAGGAAAGGCCATTAAATGCATGGCGTTATTAGGGATGATAAAAATGTTGTCGCCATACGCTGCTACCGAAACGAGACCCAATATATATCATCAAAATGGTCCAGAAGAACTAAATAAAAAGATATGTGAACTAAACAATAATCATAAAGATGTGGTGGATTCTTATTGTCAAACAATATATGAGACCTGTCATTTTGTGCTTGCCAAGGTTATCCATAGTAGAAATGAGATTTTATCCTGTTTACCAGAAGTTACTAAATTTTTACGTTTTCAAGAATTATTTTTATTAAAACATATGAAGCCGTATGGAAATTTATGTGCACTGTTATTTACCTTTACACAAGGGATGCTTTATTTGGCGCTTAAAATATATAATGTACAAATAAATTACCAAATTTCTGAAGTTAATAGGCAATCAGTTAATTCAGCGGGTCTTGCGGACAATCAAATATCAGCTCTTTTTTTATCGCGGCAGAAGTTCGAAAAATGTTTGGAACTTATCGATGGTGCATTGGTTGAAGAAGTGAATAGCGACAGGTTGAAAATCTTTGTAAACGATATGATAGATTTTATAATACGTTCTTTTGAACGACAAGCAGAAGAATACATCTTTGTTGATTTTAAGAAAATAAAGGAAACAATAGATGGATTTAAGACAGTACAAAAAAGGTTACATGCGCTTGTTGAAGAAACAGAGAGTGTGCGCAAAACTGTGTTAAAACAGTCGCCACTTGGCCTGAAGCATCAGCCTGTACCGCAGGATGGCCATTGCTTATTTCATGCAGTAGCGCTTCATTGTGGTCAAGACCAGCAAGCATTAAGAAACGTAGTAGTGGCGAATATTGAATATAACATGGAAAAATATCGCGATATTATACAAACGCTTAATCCAGAGAAAGCACCTGAACAGTATTTGCAAGATGTAAGACAGGGTATTGAATGGGCGGATAATTTAGAAATTGTTGTATTAATGACTATTCTTAACCAGCCAATTGTGGTAGTTGAAACTGATGGAAAGATTAGAAATCTATCAAGTTTGATTGGCGATGGTGTTCCTATTTTCGTTGAGTACAATGGCCACAATCATTATGATGCGCTTATTTTAACAGGGGAAAAAGATGCTAGAGAGATATTTGAAGCTTTGAAGTTAGAAAGAATAGGGTCTCAACAACTATTACTAGATGAGGTTGCTGATGATAGACAAACAAGAAAATTTAAACGAGGTTAAACTTTTGCTTAGGGTTGTGGCTTTCCGGGTTATCTTGTTCTGGTTCTGGGCCCGAGTTAGCATTAGAGGGGGACATAGTTTTACGTCTATGAGTGAGGGGCGGAGTTGGCTTTGCTTGTAAAGAGACTGATTTTTTTTCAAGCTTGTTAAACAATTCCATAATGTCGTTCTGATGTAATGCCCGCATTTCTGGATAACGTTTATTGATGTGTCGTTGGGCGGTTAGTAAATTATCTTTTGCTACCTTAAATCGCGATTCTGAATCTAAACTGTCCACTTCCGGATAGAGCTCGCTACAAAGCGTTAATATAGCTTTTAATTGAAAATATAAAATTGTAGCACCAGGATAGGCATGTTCAAAAAAAGCTTCCCATTGAATATCATTAAATTCTCTTAATGCTTCTATATGTTTTTCTTTTAATAGGTTAGTTAAGCATGATTGTAATTTGTTTTCTAAGGTGAACAAAGTAAGTTTGTAGTGTGTGGCATTTTTAGGGATCATTTTTTCAAACTCAGCAATATCACGCTCATATTGAGGAACAAGATGTTTATTTTTTGTTTCAAGGCGTAACCGATTTTTTAAGTTTATTAAATCTCTTAAAATCAAGAATTTGTTATCTTCGATATCAGACGCGATCAAAGCGCTTATGTAGGCACTTACAGCAATATCAAGTTGTTCTCGTTTTACATGAATTGTACCGCGTAAATAATGATACCTCTGCCGCAAGTCCGCATTGTTAAAAAAATTGTGTCAGCGAAACACCTTGGACGACCTGTTCGCGGTTGCCATCGAGCGGAGTCAAACGCACCCGAAGCGTTTCATCGGGCGGATACACGCCCTGCGGGAGGTGGACGCGGAGAGGTGTACAATAAAGTTCTCATAGAAAACCCTAGGCCGTTTAACTTTTCATGAGCAGACATGACATCATTGTATGCAAGGCGTTCTTCAATAGCATCAAAAATTGAGGATAGCTCATCCCTTAATTTTTTTTCTATAGAAGAAAATAAAGAAGGAAGAAAATAAAGGACTGTAATACCAAGGGCAGCTATGGGCAAAATGAATCCCCAATTTGAATCAGGCGATGTTTTTTCACTTTGTAATTGATTAGCTGCTGTAAACAAATCAGCCTGAACGTTATGTGCATCAAGTCCAGGAAGTATGGAACGGTGACTTTTTGGTAGTTCTAGTACAACGGATATATTCATTAGTTTAGATATGATTGGTTGTCTAAAGCCAGCCTTTTTTAGTGCGTAAGTTGTAGAAAATAATTCTTTCGAAATTTCATTTAAGGCTTCTTTGTTTTTTTCCAGTTGCAAATAGAGCGCGAAAAATTTAAAGGTGCTTTCACTTTTTAAATTGTGGAGAGCATTAGCATTTTTAACTTGAAATATATTAGCTAGACTAATTAACACGCCCCCTAAACCTGTTAGTTTGTCCATTGCATAATAAATGAGAAAAGATAGGCAAAGAAAATGTATATGGGGTTTGATCCACTATGTAAGTAAGGTTTATATGATGTAGTAAACCACTGTTTAATACCGAAGAAGACTGTAATCTCGGTAAAGATCTTGCATGTTCAGCTAAGCCTTCATCAACAGAAAGTTGATCATAAAGGTTTCTAATAATACTTCCTTGATTGCTCGGTTGTTCATCATCACTACTAGATGGGTTCCGTAACATGTTTATTATCCTCCTTAAGTGAATGTGATTAATAATACGCTTTTTTGTAAATATAACAACTATGATTTTTTTTGTTAAAAAACTTTTATATTGAACATCTTGATTATTACCAGGGTGTTTTAAATGAATATATTATATTCTGCATAAAAAAACAGTATCTAAAATAGGCTAAAATCTTTTGTTTAACGGCAGATAGGACGTTGGAAGTTAATACACCAGAAAAAGAGTATAGGCAAGCACAAGCGTTTGTATACACGCTTTAGCGTTGTTATTTTGTAACAATAAAGACTATATTTATATACAGTCTGTAAAATAAAAAATAAGCAATCTAACTAAAAATCTATTGACTCTTCTCCAGCGGATTGATAGCATTAAGTTTCAATAGAATACATTAAAGATTAATTTGATTTTGGGCCCTAGTTTGTCCCTACAACAATGAGGATATGAGATTGGAGATTACTTATAAAGGTTTTGTTGCAAAAATCACATTTTTCCCAACTGCAAACGCATTTAGTGGGGAAGTATTGAATTCTGAACACTTAATTACTTTTCAACTTTTTGATTTGAGTCACGCAAAAAGTTTCATGCAGGATGCCGTTGATCGCTATTTATCGTGTTTTTCAGGTTCTGAAGAAATACTTGAAAGTGCATAAGGATCTATAGCGCCCGTTATAGCTTTTTTTGGCAAGAATCCGCCTACTTGAGTATTCCATAAAGCATAGACAAAAGAGCGATGGGTCAAGTATGCTACAAGCTTGTTAATAAGTGATTTGAAGCCATAAAAGTTATGAAACCAAATTCTGACAACATTGTGGAAATAAAAGACTTACAGTTTAGTCGTAATTCCAATGTTGTCTTTAAAAATGTGGATATTTCAGTAAAACGGGGTAAAGTAACGGCAGTCATGGGTCCTAGCGGATCAGGTAAAACCACCTTATTACGCTTAATTGGCGGACAATTAAGTCCAGATTCAGGTACAGTCATGGCTTTTGGCGAAAACATTCCAGAGCTTTCACGCGATAGGCTTTATAAGGTTCGCCGGCACATGGGTATGCTATTTCAAAGTGGGGCTTTATTTTCCGATATTTCCGTTTTTGAAAATGTCGCTTTTCCGCTTCGAGAACACACCCGATTACCAGAATCGATGATTCGAGACCTCGTCTTAATGAAACTGCAAGCCGTGGGTTTAAGGGGTGCCCGAGATTTAATGCCTGCTGAATTATCGGGTGGTATGGCGAGACGTGTTGCTTTAGCCAGAGCCCTTGCCATGGACCCAACCTTAATTATGTTTGATGAACCTTTTGCAGGACAAGATCCTATCACCATGGGTGTACTGGTTAAATTGATTCGTTTGTTAAATGATGCCTTAAAAATGACGACTATTATTGTTTCGCATGATGTTCAGGAAACTGTCAGTATTGCCGACTATATTTATGTTATCGCTGAGGGCCAAGTGGTTGGGGAAGGCACTCCAGAGTATTTAATGCAGCACGGATCAGATTGGGTAAAACAATTCATGCAAGGCTTGCCAGATGGACCGGTTCCATTTCACTATCCGGCACAAGCCTACAATAACGATTTATGGGGAGTACACGAATGATTTCCATTGATCGTATTCAAGGTTTCGGGCATACAGGTCTGAGATTTATTGGTGATGTAGGTCGAGCTGCCTTAATTTTATTTCATGCATTAGTCGGAAAACCTGATGGACTGCGAGGGTTTAGTCGATTGATCCAACAATTGTATTTTGTGGGCGTGTTGTCTCTACTGATTATCGTGTTGTCGGGATTATTTATTGGAATGGTCTTGGGGCTACAAGGCTATAACATTTTAGTCAAATTTGGTGCAGAACAAGCGTTGGGACAATTAATTGCACTCAGTTTAGTGCGCGAATTGGGTCCGGTGATTGGTGCTTTGTTATTTGCGGGTCGTGCGGGTTCCGCTTTAACGGCAGAAATTGGGTTAATGAAAACAACAGAGCAATTATCTTCCATGGAAATGATGGGGATAGATCCACTGCGACGCATCATTGCACCAAGATTTTGGGCAGGACAGATATCGATGCCCGTACTGGCATTAATCTTCAATTGTGTTGCCATTTTAGGTGGATACACAGTGGGTGTGCAATGGTTAGGTGTAGATGTCGGTGCTTTTTGGTCAAACATGCAATCTGCAGTAGAGTTTCATGAAGATGTGGTTAATGGCATTATAAAAAGCGCTGTTTTTGGTACCGTGATTACTTGGATTGCCGTATTTCAAGGTATCGATTGTCAGCCAACCTCAGAGGGTATTGGTAGAGCAACAACACGTACGGTTGTCTATTCCTCGTTGGCTATTTTGGGCCTAGACTTTTTCTTAACAGCTGTCATGTTTGGAGTAACTTGATAATGATGAAATTGAGAACGGCAGAAATTACCGTCGGTATATTTATGATTGCAGGCATACTGTCTTTATTGATGTTAGCACTGCAAGTAAGTGGTTTAAGCTTCTTTTTAAAAGAAGAGCCTGGTTATAGAGTGAAAGCTGAATTTTCGAACATCGGTGCGTTGAAAGTGCGTGCAAAAGTATCTATCGGTGGTGTGGTTGTTGGACGTGTTGTTAACATTTCTTTAGAACCAGAGACTTTTAATGCGACTGTTTGGATGGCGGTTAATCCTAGCCGTGTACAGAATTTGCCTGCCGATACACAAGCCAGTATTTTAACAGCGGGTTTGTTAGGAGATAATTATATTAGCTTGACGCCGGGATTTAATGAAAAAGAATATTTGAAGGAAGGGGATACAATACCTATTGGTAGCACAAATTCCGCAGTTATTTTAGAGAATTTGCTCTCTAAATTTTTAGCAGGTCAAGCCAGTAATCATAATGCGTCTAACAATGCCTCTAATAATTCATCAGGAGATCATAGATGAACAAATTGAAACGTTGTTTCTTGTTTTTGGGAGTTTTACTCGGTTTGACAAGTGCCGCACCTGCTTTTTCAGCACAAGATCCCATCGCAATGTTGAAAAACGTTACTGATAGTGTGATGCGTGAGCTTCGAGCGCATCGTCAAGAAGTGAGACAAAGTTCGAGTAAGTTGTATGCATTGGTCGATCATTTAATTTTGCCGCATGTGGACTTTTCAGAAATGGCGCGTTGGGTGGTAGGCCGAAATGCTTGGAAAACGGCTGATGATGCAACGCAGAGCGCGTTTGTTTCAGAATTTAAAACCATGGTTGTTAGAAGTTATGCGAGATCATTGTTAGAGTACACTGATCAAAAAATCGAAATTTTGCCTTTGCGAGGCTCTATTGGGGACAAACAACGTATACAAGTTTTTAGTTTGATTAAAGAAAATGGCAAAGAGCCTGTTCATATGGACTACCATTTAATTCGCGCCGGTGATGAGTGGAAAGTCTATGATATTATTGTAGAAGGGGTTAGTTTAATGCAAGGCTATCGTGCGCAGTTTGCCGATGATATTCGACAAGGTGGTGTAAAAGCCGCTATTAATAAAATGCATAAACATAATATGCAACGTAAGGGAAAAGGTTAATGAAAAAGACTGCAACAATCGATATCAAAGAGAATATAGTAATTGTTTCGGGTGCTATTGATTTTGATAATGTTGTTGCATTATGGCAAGAAGGCACAACCTTTTTTAATACTTTGAAAAATGTTAAAGAAGTTAAAGTCGATCTCAAAGGGTTAGATCAAAGTGACAGTAGTGGACTTGCCTTGTTGACTGGTTGGGTTCGCATGGCGCAAGAAAGAAACAAAGCGATTAAGTTTATGAATATGCCAAGTTTTATGAAAGATGTTTTACAAGTTTGTGGGCTAGAGGGTGTGTTACCAGTATTATGGGAAAATTAATTATTTCGGGTGGTGAACCCTTAAAAGGTGAAATTCGTATTTCGGGTGCTAAAAATTCGGTATTACCGATTTTGGCGGCGTCTTTATTGGCAGGAGAGCCAGTTGAAATTGGCAATGTGCCACATTTAAATGACGTGACAACGATCATGGAATTGTTAGGTCAGTTTGGTGCAAAATTAACTGTGGATGAACGTTTGACGATTGAAGTCGATGCGCGATCTGTCAATAATTATCATGCACCTTATGAATTGGTGCGAACCATGCGTGCTTCGATTTTAGTATTGGGGCCATTGTTAGCACGTTTTGGAGAAGCACATGTTTCTTTGCCTGGCGGATGTGCCATTGGTCCTAGACCAGTGGATTTACATGTACGGGGATTACAGGCCATGGGCGCTGATATTACCATAGAAAATGGCTATATTATTGCGAAAGCACCTAAACGGCTTCATGGTGCAACAATTTTGTTCGATACCGTTACCGTAACAGGGACAGAAAATTTGATGATGGCTGCTGCGTTAGCAAAGGGTAAAACCATTTTACAGAATGCAGCAAGAGAACCTGAAGTTCAGGACTTAGCCAATTTTTTAAATGTGTTAGGTGCTAAAGTATCTGGTGCGGGTACAGATACAATTACTATTGAAGGTGTGCCTGCTTTGGGGGGCGGACAATATCGTGTTGTGCCCGATCGCATAGAGACCGGTACTTATTTGGTTGCGGCAGCTATTACCAGAGGTTCTATTAAGACAAAGGATACAAAGCCAGAACTACTAGAATCCGTTTTACAAAAATTAGAAGAAGCAGGTGCAGATATTAAACGCGGTGAAGACTGGATTTCGTTGGATATGCATGGGCGTCAACCCAAGGCCGTTAATATTAAAACAGCCCCTTTTCCGGGATTTCCGACCGATATGCAAGCACAGTTTACCGCACTAAATGCAGTTTCAGAAGGTACGGGTGTGATTACAGAAACGGTATTTGAAAATCGTTTTATGCATGTACAAGAGTTACTGCGTATGGGGGCAGATATTAGTGTTTCAGGCAACACAGCGATTTGCCGCGGTGTTTTCGAGTTAACTGCAGCACCTGTGATGGCGACAGATTTGCGCGCTTCCGCAAGCTTAGTGTTGGCAGCTTTAATTGCAAAAGGCGAAACTATTGTTGATCGTATTTATCATATTGATCGCGGTTACGAATGTATTGAAGAAAAGTTAATGCAACTTGGTGCACGCATCGCACGTATTTCATCCTAGTTTGATTAAGGTTGAGAATGTTATGTCAGAACCAGATCGAGAAACAAAGCCTGTTGAAGTTGACGTCGACATAGAGGAAGTAGAACCTGTTCGTCGTCGTGGTATATATTTATTGCCTAATTTGTTTACAACGGGTGCTTTATTCGCCGGCTTTTACGCCATTGTAGCAGGAATGAAAGGCCATTTTGAACCAGCGGCCATTGCATTGTTTGTTGCAATGATTATGGATACCTTAGATGGGCGTGTGGCGCGTTTAACAGGCACAGAAAGTGCGTTTGGGGCAGAATACGATAGTTTATCGGATATGATCTGTTTTGGTTTAGCGCCAGCATTAGTAAGCTACAACTGGGGATTAACGCATTTTGGCAAGTTAGGATGGTTGGCAGCGTTTATATATACGGCTTCAACGGCATTACGATTAGCTCGTTTTAATACACAGTTGGGTCAAGCAAATAAGCGTTATTTTATAGGATTACCGTGTACAGCAGCGGCACCGGTTGTTGCGGGATTGGTGTGGTTAGGTACCGATCTGGATATTTCTGCACAACGAATTAGTCTTATTGTTGCTATGATTCTCGTCAGTTTAGGGCTTTTAATGGTGAGTAATTTACGCTATTACAGCTTTAAAGAAGTCGATTTTAAAGGCCATGTGCCTTTCTTTACAGTACTCGTGGTTGTGTTAATGTTTAGTGTGATTGCTTGGGATCCCCCTTCTGTTTTATTTGTCGTATTTTTTCTGTATGCGTTATCTGGCCCGGGTATTTGGTTAAAAAATAGATACAAAGCAGGAAAAACCTAACGCGTGCGTGCCCAAATACTCGATGCGATAGGTGTTCAACAATGGTTGCCAAAGAACCAAGCTACATCGCTTTTGGTGTCTGATAATCCCTTATTTTGTGCCGCTTGTTTGGTTTTGTTACCTGAAAATCCTGCAAAAAATAGTGAAGCCAAAAAGATATTAACGGGGATGTTAAATGTTTTATGTTTAAATACCGAAGAACTTTGTATAGCCTGGGTGGGAAGTTCTTTAATGCCTGAAAAAAAACATAAAGTAGCTCAAGAAATAGCCAAATGGTCTCCCTATAGTGTCTTAATCTTGGGTGAGTCTCTTGCAGCAGAGCTATTAGAAACAGAACTTTCATCAACTACATTGGTACAGGTTACTTATCATCCTGAAGTATTATTGCAATCTAAAGAATTAAAAAATAAAGCGTATCGTGATTTATTGTGTTTAAGAGATCAAATTTCGAGAGTAAGAGCGGCATGATTATTATACGTAAAATGCAACAAGATGATGTAGAGGGTGTAATGACTATCGAAAAAGAAGTTGTTGATTTCCCTTGGAGTTACAGCATTTTTAGCGATTGTATTAAAGTGGGTTATAGTTGTTGGGTGTTGGAAGAAGATGAGATTATCATCGGTTATTGTTTGCTTTCTCTAGCGGCAGAAGAAGCACATATTTTAAATATCGTTGTAAGACCCGATAAACAGCATCAAGGATTCGGGCGTCGTCTGTTGGCACATTTAATAGAAGAAGCCAGAAAATTAAAAGCAAAAACAGTTTATCTAGAGGTACGTCGTTCAAATACGATAGCTTATGATTTATATATAAAAACAGGTTTTATGGTTATTGGAGAACGCAAAGATTATTACCCTGCTGTAGATGGTCGAGAAGACGCATTAGTTTTAGAGTTGACTGTTTAAATTTCAAAAAAATTTACTTTGCCAGTCTTTTCAGTTATCATGCTTCTGTTTAGTTATATTTAAATTTTTTAAGGAGAAACCACAATGTTTAAGAAATTTGAAAGAGAAGGCAAGCGTATAGGGGAACAAGTTAAGCGTGAGACCGCACGTGTTGAAAATGATGCTAAAATTGCGATAGCTGCTGTTAAGGAAGCACATCATCCAGCGCCTGCTCCTGAAGCAGAACCTGCGAATAATGATGCAAATCAAAATCAAGGGAATAGACCTGGATTTTAGATTACATGGAAATTTGGGGTCATAAAATTGACCTCAGAAATCTAATGCATAAAAAATAAAATTGAACCCGATCCTAGCATTAAGCACAAGAATACCGAACAAATCATCGAGAATTTATTTCTGGCAAGAATCCATAAAATAAATATTTTAGAAATATAAGCGCCGGATAAAGCTAAGAACAAAATAGTTTTCGCATCTGTTAGCGATAATTTATGATCGACAAATAAAAGAGAAGTAGCCATAGAAACACTGTGTAATTCGAACAAACCACCAACAAACGAGACCAGTTCTACATTTTGGATATCCATATATTTAACGGCTAAAGACACAATCATAATCATAAAAAAAATAAGGGTTGCTAATTTTAAAACGGATTGAAAATGCAATGGGTTTGAAATGCCTGTATCTAATACAAGATTTGATTTATCCCTGTTAATGAGAATAGCGGAAAGCGTTCCTACGAAAATCATTGTTAGTAATGGCCAGAGAAACACTTTAAACAATATAGATGAAATTGCAAACAAAATAAGAGAAAATTCAACTAGCATGCCAATGGTTGCAAAAAGCGCTGCAGAAATAGTTGGGCGCAGCAGTGCTGGTTTATCTTTGCAAAGATGCGGCAATGTTATAAAAACAGCGGTACTGGAAACCAACCCACCAAAAAAACCCGTAAAAACCATTCCAATTTTATTGCCAAATAAACGGGTTGTAATGTATCCACTAAATTGAATGCCAGCTATCAGTAAAATCAGTAATACAAATCGCGCAGGGTTAAATAATTGCAACGAGTCAATAGGTTTATTGGGTAAAAGTAACCAGATAGCTATTAAGAAAATTATTAGAAAAATGGCTTTTTGAGTTTCTGTTAATGTTAATTTTTGTAACAATAATTTTATTTTTTCAATCAAGGGTTTCAACCTGTAAATATTCTGGTACAACACACTTCCAACCAAATTTTTCTTCAATCTCATTTTTTAAGTTTAAACTAGATTCTGGCTCGCCGTGTATCAGAAAGACTTTTTTTGGCGGCTTTTTAAAATGACTCAACCAAGCAAGGATTTCTTCATAGTCCGCATGGGCAGAAAGATTCTGAAGCATAATCACTTCCGCATTAATTGGTACGTTTTCGCCATAAATAAAGGTTTCTTTAGCGCCTTTTACGAGGGCATCACCGCGTGTACCAGGCACTTGAAAACCAATAAACAAAATCGTATTGTGCGGATTTGGTCCGTAATGTTGAAGATGGTGTAAGATTCGACCACCTTCTGCCATGCCACTTGCGGATATAATAATCTTAGGTTTGTGGTTTGCATGAAGTGCATAGGATTCTTCTATAGTATTAATATAGGTTGCCGTATTGCAAACAAGACGAGCTAGTTTTTTTCCTAGTCTATGTTCCGTTGCATATTTGTAAAATAGCTCTGTTGCATTAATGGCCATAGGGCTGTCTAAATAAATGGGCATTTTGGGGATACGGTTTGCCTTTAATAACTGATAGAGTAAGTACAAAATCATTTGCGCTCTACCCACTGCAAACGATGGAATAATAACTGACCCACCTCTTTTTAGCGTTTGATTAATAACATCGCACAATTTATCTAAGGGATTCTCAGTGCCATGTAAATGGTTTCCGTAAGTGGATTCAAGCACAAGATAATCAGCACTTTCCATAAAAACGGGTGGTTCCATAACGGGATCAGTCGTTCGGCCTATATCACCCGAAAACAAAACAGAAATACCATGACTTTTTAATTGTACAAAAGACGCGCCAATAATATGCCCAGCGGGATACAGCGTAACCTTTGCAGTTTTGGGTATTTCAATTTCAGCGTCAAAATCAATGGGGTGAAATTGCTTAAGCGATCGCTCTGCATCTGCGACGGTATATAGTGGTGAAATGGGATCTTGATTTGGGTGTAGATGTAAATTGTGGTGTTTGGCATCTTCTTCTTGAAGGTATCCACTGTCTGGCAATAATATTGAACAAAGATCTCGGGTGCCATAAGAACAATAAATGTTGTTAGAGAATCCATTTTTAACTAACAGAGGGACATAACCTGTATGATCGATATGGGCATGGGTCAAGATAACTGCCTCTAGCTCAAGCGGGTTGAGTGGAAGATGCTGCCAATTTCGCGCTGATAGCTCTTTATGGCCTTGAAATAGGCCACAATCAACTAGCAGCTTCTTAGTGCCCGTGTCTACCAGGTATTTAGCACCAGTGACCGTTTTTGTGGCGCCCATAAAAGTGATTTTCATCGTTGGTGTTGGATCTCAATTATGTACTAACCTCAACTATACTAAAAGAATATGAAAAAAACCAACCAATACACACTGCATTTAAAATATTTGGGGATTGATACCTATAAAGAAGCCATTATTTATATGCGGCAAGATTGCCATATTTGTCGTGCAGAGGGATTTGAAGCGCAAGCACGAATCCAAGTCACTTTTGGGAAGCAATCCATTATTGCAACGCTCAATACCATTCAAAGTGATCTTTTAACAACGGATGAGGCAAGTTTGTCTGAATATGCTTGGTCTCTTTTAGGGGTTAAGGAAGGGGATAAAATATTTCTGTCTCATCCTAAACCCCTGGATTCTTTGAGTTATATTCGATCGAAAATCTATGGTAATGAGCTACAATCCAAACAAATAAAAGTTATTATGGAAGATATTCATGCAGGTCGATTATCAGATATTCACATTTCTGCATTTTTAACGGCTTCTGCTGCGGGTCATCTTAATACCATAGAAATTACAGAATTGACAAAAGCGATGATCAATACGGGCGAAAAATTACATTGGGATTCTCCTTTTGTCGTAGATAAACATTGTGTAGGAGGGTTGCCGGGTAATCGTACGACGCTTATTGTTGTACCTATTGTTGCTGCATTTGGTTTAATGATTCCTAAAACTTCTTCACGCGCGATAACATCACCGGCGGGTACAGCAGATACCATGGAAGTATTCGCACCTGTTAATTTACCTATTGCCAAGATGCGTCAGGTTGTAGAAAAAGAAGGCGGTTGCATTATTTGGGGGGGAGCTGTTAGCTTAAGTCCCACAGATGATATGTTAATTCGGGTTGAGCGATCATTAAATTTGGATAGTGAAGGACAATTAGTCGCTTCAGTATTATCCAAAAAAGTAGCAGCGGGTTCTACGCATGTAGTCATCGATATTCCAGTAGGCCCTACTATTAAAATAAGAAGTTTGCCTGTGGCACAGTTAATAAAAGGGTATTTAGAAACAATTGGCAAGCAATTAGGCCTAACCGTGCAAGTTTTATTGACCAAGGGCTTACAACCCATTGGGCGAGGTATAGGACCTGCATTAGAAGCAATGGATGTATTATCCGTTTTAAAATGTGAACAACAGGCACCGCAAGATTTGCGAGATAAATCTTTAACAATAGCGGGTGCTATATTAGAGTTTTCTCATCGGGTGAAGCCAGGTTTGGGAAAAAAACTGGCTGCTGAGATTCTCGATAGCGGCAAGGCGTTTAATAAGTTTCAGGCTATTTGTGAAGCGCAAGGTGGATTAACTTTACCGACAAAAGCACGCTTTATGCACACGATAGATGCTCATAAAACAGGACGTATTACTGACATTAACAATAGCCAAATTTCGCAAATTGCTAAATTGGCTGGAGCACCCAGGGCTAAATCAGCCGGGTTAACATTACATATCGCCATTGGGGATAATATTGAAAAAGGCCAACCCATTTATACCATTCATGCCGAGAATAGAGGAGAGTTGGATTATACCTTGGCCTATGTCCGTTCTCAGAAGAGTATTATTCAGTTAGGGAATGTTGACTAATCTTAGTAAGAAATTTATTTAAAAATGGTCTATATTAAGAAATGGGATTAAGTTTTAGGTGGGAGAATGAACCAATGAAATGTAAAGAAAGAGGATTTTCGTTAATTGAGTTGATGATTGTAATTGCAATTATCGGTATTTTGGCGGCAATTGCTGTACCGGCCTATCGCAATTATATCTATAAGGCTAGGTTTAGTGAATTGCTGGTTTTTGGAGACAATGCGTCTCGTCAAGTAGGTGAATTCTTAATTGTGACGGGTGCAACTGCGATAGGTGCTGCAACCTGTACAACCATGACCAACAAGGCATCGCTCAATGGTACAACGTACATGACCTCATGGGCGGTCTCTAATGCCTGTGTTGTTACTGTAACCGGTACGCCTGCCCAGTTTGGTGGAGTTGCAACGAATATTACCATGACACCAACCATGCTAGCCGATGGATCAGTTACCTGGGCTTGTACGTCTGCTGGTAGCGCATTTGCACCTAGCAGCTGCCCATAATAAATAGTGACTTAATTATTTTATAGATTCTCCTGCCGCCTGTAGGTCTGCATGGTACGAAGAACGTACCAGTGGGCCACTGGCGACATGGGTAAATCCTAAATCTTCAGCATATTTTCCAAGTTTATCAAAGACAGCGGGTGTTACAAATCGATCGACTGGCGAATGGAATTTGCTCGGTTGCAAATATTGTCCAAGCGTTAATCTATCACAATTGTGTTCTCGCATATCATGTAAAACTTGTTTGATTTCGTCATCCGTTTCTCCCAGGCCCAACATTAATCCCGATTTGGTTGGAATATTCGGAAATCGTGCTTTAAATTCTTTAATCAGTTTTAAAGACCATAAAAAATCAGACCCCGGTCGAACAGCTTTATATAGGCGAGGGACGGTTTCTACATTGTGATTAAAAATATCAGGTGTGGCTTTGCTTAGATTATCTAATGCAATTTCCATACGACCTCGAAAATCAGGCACTAAAATTTCGATTTGAATAGTCGGGCAAATATTTCGAATTTCTTGTATACAGTGTGCAAAATGTTCTGCTCCGCCATCACGTAAATCATCGCGATCAACCGATGTAATTACAACATAGCGCAAATTCATGGCATAAATAGCTTTAGCTAAGTTTTTGGGTTCATCTTGGTTTAAGGCATCTGGTCTACCATGTGCGACATCACAAAAAGTACATCGCCGTGTACATTTATCACCCATAATCATAAATGTCGCGGTTCCATGGCTAAAACACTCATTTAGATTAGGACAAGAAGCCTCTTCACAAACGGTATGTAGATTATGTTCTCTTAATAAAGTTTTTAATTTTGCCACAGCTGGAGAATTAACAGCGCGAATACGAATCCAATCGGGTTTTGCTAACCTATTGTCGCTAGGTTCTATTTTAATCGGAATGCGAGCCATTTTGGCTTCACCTTTTTGTTTATCTGTTGGGCTTATGGTTGTCATTAATTTATATCCTCTCGCTTTCTTCAATAAGCATTTTGGTGTAACTCAAGTAGTGCATTAAGTATTTTACCAATTGGGGTGCAACATCAGTTGTTGAGATAGAAGGCTGAAAATCACGCATTTGTACCACCTTGAGATCTGGATAGCCACAGGGATTAATTCGGCTAAACGGTTCTAAATCCATACTCACATTTAAGCTTAAACCATGGTAGCTACAACCGCGACGAACTCGTAGTCCTAAAGCTGCAATTTTAGCGTGATTGACATAGACGCCGGGTGCTTTGAGTTTTCTGCTACCGGAAATATCATAAAAAGCAAGCAAAGCAATAATAGCTTGTTCTATGTGAGTAATAAGAGATTTAATGCCGAGATTTTTTCTTTTTAGATCCAGTAACAAATAAATAACCAATTGGCCAGGACCATGATAGGTGGTCTGACCACCGCGATCGCTTTGAACAACCGGAATGGTACCAGGATTTAAAAGGTGCAGAGGTTTACCTGCTTGTCCTTGT
Source organism: Gammaproteobacteria bacterium (assembly GCA_044225395.1). GTDB lineage: Bacteria > Pseudomonadota > Gammaproteobacteria > UBA6186 > Azoamicaceae > CADEGZ01. Next base: position 114,447 of record JBGAIP010000002.1, on the reverse strand, counting down.
GTAAAGACAGGATAGTGTTCTAGCAACCATAATTCATCAGGCGTAGAGGGTGTTCGTCGATTGGTAAAATCTTTCATTAATTGCAATGTGGTTGTGTAATATGTTAAACCGCAATTTCGTATTATAAGATTAGTCATGTAAAATATTTATAGTACCATGAGTATATTAGGATCATTTGTTAATGCAAGATAAATGGCATCTAGTTGTTGCTGGTTTTTAGCATTGATTGTAACTGTAATAGATTCAAATTTCCCCCCTTTACTGAGTTTTGAGACAATTGCGCCTTCTCCCAGATCAGGCACATGTTGATTAAAAATACCGACAACGACACCTTCAAAAGTGTCATTGGCGAGACCCATAATTTTAATGGGAAACTGACAAGGAAAGCTGATTAATTTCTCTTGCATAAAGATCCCAGATTGTGTCCCATACAGGACCTGCTATTCCCTTACCGACAGGGTTACCATTAAATTCTGTGACTGGTGAGATTCCGCGTCCGGAGCCTGTTACCCAGATTTCATCTGCATTGAGTAATTCACGTTCTGATATTTTATTTTCACGATAAGGTATTTTATTTTTTTCAGCCAAAGATAAAACACTGTCTCTTGTAATGCCACTTAAAATCTGAGGTGTTTTTGGGGGGGTAATAATAACACCATGACGTACGATAAAAACATTACTGGTTGTTCCTTCCAAGGCATAACCTGTATTCATAATAATACCTTCATCGCAACCCTGATCTTTAGCCTGCTGAAGCATGAGAACATAAGTTACCCTGGCGATTGTTTTAATATGGCAATTTTTCCAACGAATGTCTTTAACCGCAATGGCTTTGATACCTTTGGATTGTTCTGTTTTTGAAGGGTAAATTTTGGGATAACTATAAGCAAAGAGGGTTGGGACAATAGGATTTGGAAATTGATGATCACGAATCGTGTCTGTGCCACGAGTTACTTGAAGATAAATTAATTGATCCTCGCCACCGTTTTTTTCAACCAATGTGTCTAGAATTAATTTCCATTCTGCTTCTGTGTGTGGTGATGGTATTCGAATGCCAGAAAGACTTTGATTTAAGCGTTCGATATGCGCTTCAAGACAAAAAACCTTTCCTTGGTGCACCGGGATAACTTCGCAAACACCATCGCCAAACAAAAATCCGCGATCAAGCGGAGAGATATGGACATTCTGTAGCGGCAGAAAATGACCATTGAGGTAGGCGATAGGAGATGTCATTGTGGTTTAACCTTGTCTAGAAGAGATTGAACAGATAATGCAACGTTATCGTACAATCGATTTAAGATTCCGCCAGATTCAACCGTTGTTAATGCAACAACTGGGTGTTCACTAATGGTTTTATCATCTAATTGGATAGTTAAAGTACCAATGATAGAGCCTTTTGTTGTCGGTGCTTTAATTGTTTTGTCCAAATTCAGTACGGTTTTAACATGATCATACTGGCCTTGACCGATAGTAACATACAAATCTTCTGGTAGCCCTAGATCAACTTCCTTTTCTTTGCCATTCCAGATGCGCGCTTTTTTAAGTGAGGTTAGTCCAGGATAAAGCTTTCGAGATTCGTAGAATCGAAAACCATAGTTTAATAATTTATTAGCTTCTTCTGCTCGTGCGGAATCGCTTTTGGTGCCCATAACAATAGCAATTAACCGCATGTTATCTTTTTTACCAGAGGCTACTAAACAATATCCGGCAGCATCTGCAAAACCTGTTTTAATGCCATCAACGAGATCATTTATCCATAAGAGACGGTTACGATTTTCTTGCTTAATATTTTTATACATAAATTCTTTTTCAGAATATATCGCGTAGCTTTCCGGAAAGTCTCGTATTAAGGCTTTTGCCAATATCGCCATGTCGCGTGTGCTGGTATAGTGGTTTGGATCCGGTAAGCCGGTTGCATTTACAAAATGCGTATTGACCAAACCTAATTTTTTCGCATAAAAATTCATTAATTCAGCAAAAGCAGATTCAGTCCCGGCAATATGCTGAGCTATGGCGACAGATGCATCGTTTCCAGATTGGATAATAATGCCACGTAAAAGATCTTCAACAGAAACTTCGGAGTTTACTTCTATAAACATACGCGTACCGGGCGTTTTCCAGGCACTTTCACTAACTTTAACTAAATCCGTTAATTTTAGTTTGCCACTTTTTAACGCGTGGTCTACAACATAGACTGTCATCATTTTGGTTAGACTGGCGGGTTCAACGCGTTGATCAACATTTTGTCCTGCAATAACATAATTGCTGAGTGGATCAATTAACATAAAGGCTTTGGCTTGTACTGCGGGTGGAGCAGGAATGACTAATGTCGGTTGTGGCAAAGCCGCTAAATCAGCAAAAAGGACAATAGGGTAAAACATCAATGCAAATAATGCGATAAATTTAGATTTAAATTTCATAAACTATAACTCCTGAGCAGACAATAACGACAGAATAGGTATTTTAATTTTAGACTATCATGGATATTTTGCATAGATTTTTAAGACCGTTTATGTGTTTTGGCAAGCGATTTTCCACTCGTTCGTTTAGCACAAAAAGCTTGATGTTTTTTAGGGATCTTTCCGCCGTGGTCGCGGGGGTCGATTGATTCGACTTCAACTTTCGCAGTACCTCGTCCAAGAACGCCAAGCTTAGCAGCAGCGACATAAGACAGATCAATTAGCCTGTTGCCATAAAACGGTCCTCTGTCGTTAACTTTAACGATAACACTTTTTCCGTTCTCTAAATTAGTGACTTTGACATAGGTTGGAATTGGCAGGTGCGGATGAGCAGCTGTCATTGCGTACATATTGTAACGTTCGCCACTGGAAGTCTTTCGACCGTGGAATTGGGTACCATACCAAGAAGCATGTCCACGGGCGCGGTAACCGCGACTGGTTGACATGACGCGATATCGCTTTCTTAAAGCGACATAAGTATTGGTTTTACCATTTTTTCCAAATCGATTTCCGTAACGACTTAAAGGTTCTACACGTGGGACAGCGTCGGGGGTTCTTAGTAGATGTGCCGGTACATGTTTGGGTGGCCCGTCTTTTTTCTTTTTTACACGGGTACTACAACCCGATAGTGTGATAGAGATGATTATTAGTGTGAGTAGAAGTTTTTTTAGCATGTTATTTTGCTACCTTTTTGAGTGTTCGTATTTGTTGACTAAGTTGGTATACAGCCATCGCATAATGGTTGCTGTTATTGTATCGTTTAATAACAGCGAAGTTTTCAAGTCCAACCCATTGTTCCTTCGCGTGGGTGGCATTTTTTTCAAGCGCAATCAATTTGCCTTTTTGGGCAGTATTAGCATGAGCTTTAAGGACAATTTTTTCATTTTTTTGCCAACCATTCGCTTTCAGATAGTTTGCGACGCTACCAATGACATCCGCCGTGTCATGGATCAAATCCCTTTTTCCAGTGCCTGAAAAATCGATAGCGTAGCGCCTATAACTGCTGGGCATAAATTGTGGAATACCCATGGCGCCAGCATAAGAACCGCGTGTTGCAATGGGATGTAACGAACCTTCATTAACCAACAAAAGAAAATGTTCTAGTTCAGCACGAAAAAAAGGAGCACGTCTGGGATAGTCAAAAGCAAGAGTCGATAACGTTTGTAATACAGGATAATTGCCGGTTATTTGGCCGTAAGAAGTTTCTATGCCTATAATAGCAACAATAATTTCTGACGGTACACCAAATTGTTTTTCTGCTTTTTTTAATAAGGCATCATGCTTTTTCCAAAATTCAACGCCTTCTTTGGTGCGTTTTTCTGTAACAACTGTATCTCGATATCGATACCAGGGTAACGCCTCATATTGTTTAGACATGAGGGCTAATACTTTAGGTTCTGTGTTGAATTCATTAAAGAGAGCCGTTAAGTTTTTTTTGTCTAGGCCATGTTTTTTATGCATGGTTTGAATAAATTTTTGAACTTCTTTTCGTTTGGCAAAAGTGGGGGTTTTGGTTGGTTTAAGTGGTTCGGCAGCAAAAGTTGAAATGCATATTAAAGCGAGTACCATCACAAATACAAATTTAAATCTGCTTTTTAACACGGCTCACCTCCTATTCTTATTTTGCCAATAAAGTTCGATGTGTATGAATTGACATCAATATACCAAAACCCGCCATCAGCGTAACTAAGGATGTGCCACCATAACTGACTAAGGGTAGTGGGATCCCAACAACGGGTAATATTCCTGTTACCATACCTATATTAACAAACACATAAACGAATAATGTCATGATTAAACTGCCTGCCAGTAATCGTGTAAACGTATTCTGTGCCTGTACGCTAATGTAAAGTCCTCGGACGATAACATATAAATATAAAAGCAGCAAGATGAGACATCCCACTAACCCAAATTCTTCGCTAAATACCGCAAAAATAAAATCGGTTGTACGTTCAGGTAAAAACTCTAAATTGGATTGCGTACCATTTAACCAACCTTTTCCGTAAAGACCGCCTGAACCAATGGCAATTTTTGATTGGATGATTTGATATCCACTGCCTAAGGGATCACGTTCTGGATCAAGCAATACTAATACGCGTTGACGTTGGTAGTCGCGCATAAAAAACCATAATATAGGTAAACATGCTGTTACCAAACCAGCAAGAGAAAATAATATTTGCCAAGAGATCCCTGAAAAAAAGATCACCAATAATCCACTGCTTAAAATGAGCAAAGCAGTACCCAGATCAGGTTGTTTTGCAATGAGTGCAGCAGGTATCAAAATTAATAGTAAAGGAATAAATAACATAGAAGCTTTAGGGGGCAACACACGGTCATTAAAATATTTTGCAATCATCAACGGCACCGCAATTTTCATAAGCTCTGCGGGTTGAAAACGCACAAACCATAAATCTAACCATCGTTGCCCACCCTTACTAATGTGGCCCATAACTAGAACTGATATGAGCATCATTAATGCAAGACCATATAACCAAGGTGCAATACTGCTAAATACTCTGGGTGGCACTTGCGCAATTAATACCATAATGCCGCAAGCCAATAGTAGACGTAAATCTTGTTTTTGAATAACTTCTATGTCTGGCTTTGCACTATATAAAATAATAATGCCCAATGTGCTAATTAAGAGGATACCGATAAGCAAGGGCCAGTCAATGTGGATTTTAGATAAGAAACTGCGTTTATTCCGGAACATGTTCTTCTCCTGAATTTTCTTCTCCACCTACGCTATTTTCTTCATCCTCGTCTTCTTCTTCGTTTGCGTCGCTTGAAGTTTCGAGCACAGGTTTGGATTGAAAGTAGCTATCGAGCACAACACGTGCAACATCTGCACCGGTTTTCTTATATTTATTTTCAACTAAAACGGCTAATGCGATTTGAGGTTTTTCTATGGGAGCAAAAGCAATAAACCAGGAATGATCTCTTAAATAAGCTTTAATTTTATTCACTTCGTATTTTTCATGTTGCTTTAAGTTAAAGACTTGGGCAGTACCGGTTTTACCCGCAACAGTGTAGGTAAGACCGTGACTAATACGATGTGCAGTGCCACCAGGCTGTACGACTTTTTGCATGCCTTGAATAATCAAATCCCAATTTGCATTATGCTTTATAGTCACAGGCTCTATAGGTTCACTATTTTTTTTATTGACAAAATGTGGTTTAAAACCTTGTCCACGGTTGCCAATAATGGCCGCTACTTGCGCCATTTGCAACGGTGTTGCAAGCAGTGTACCTTGGCCAATACCAATATTAAGTGTATCGCCTTCGTACCAATCGTCTTTATAAACCCGTTTTTTCCACTCTGCATTAGGCGCAAGTCCAGAAGCTTCGCCTGTTGTATCAATATGCGTTTTTTTACCCAGACCAAAACGTGTAAAGATATTATGAAGATTCTTAACGCCTAATTTATGTGCTAGCGTAAAGAAATAGGTATCGCAACTTTGCGCAATTGCTTTTTCCATGTCAACTGTACCGTGACCATGACGTCTTGCAAAATAAATCCAGTCTCTGTACATACGTCCAACGCCATGTAATTTATACCAACCAGGATCAAATATTTGAAATTGCGGTGTCACTGTGCCTAGTTCCAATCCTTGCAGTGCTACCATTGGTTTAACCGTTGATCCTGGCGGGTATTGTCCACGAATAGCGCGATTAAATAAGGGTCTGTCAGGAGAATTTTGTAGGGCGCTATAGGTTTGAACATCAATGCCTTGGGTAAAGAGATTGGGATCAAAAGAAGGGTTGCTTACCAGAGCGAGCACTTCGCCATTGCTTGGATTAATCGCGACAATAGCCCCTTTTAAGTCTTTCAGTGCTTCTATTGCTGCTGTTTGTAAACGATTATCTAACGATAAATAGAGATCAGAACCAGAAACAGGTGGAATGCGATTTAAAATACGTATCGTACGGCCTTTTGCGTCAGTTTCTATATGTTGATATCCGGTTGTACCATGAAGTGTATCTTCATAAAATTTTTCGATACCAATTTTACCAATATTGTAAGTGCCGCGATAATTAGCTGTATTAATTTGTGTGAGATCTGTTTCGCTGATAGGCCCTATATAACCCAAAGCATGTGCAAAATTTTCTCCAAAGGGATAATGGCGAATTAAGCGTGCAACAATTTCTACGCCAGGAAGCCGGTGTTTTTCAACAGAGAATTTTGCCACTTCTGCTTCGGATAATTTAATGCGAATAGGAACACTCTCATTTCGTCTTTTATATTTTAATTGTTTATAAAATTGTTGTTGTTCAGTATCAGTTAAGGGCATAATGTTGTTAATAATTTTCAGCGCCTCTTCAATATTAGGCGTTTGTTCGGGTGTTAGTTCGAGACTAAAGGCGGGCATATTTTCGGCCAGTAAAACGCCATTGCGGTCAAAAATGAGTCCCCGGGTTGGCGTAATGGGCACAATGCGTACTTGGTTATTTAAGGAAAGTGTTTTATAAACATCATGTTGAGAGATTTGCAGGTAAATCAAGCGAATCGTTAAAATTATCAAAACAACAGAAACAATCGCAGCAGCGATGATCGCACGATTTAAATAAAGCTGACTTTCTTTGAAGTGGTCCTTTAGAGTGTATATGTTAGGCAAAGTATGCACCATTGCAATCGGTTTAAGACACTACCATCATGCCAAAATGTCGTAGGTTTCTCAATGATGAGAGAAAGGGTCAGATCTGGACAGAGACATTACCTACAATTTGGCCAATAGGCGAGGGCGGACACGGCGGTCCGCCCCTACAGATTTTCGGATTCATAAACATGTTTTTATAATTGATGCCTTAATTGTAATGATTTTTAATCGAAAGGTGATTTAAGATTTGATTATGTTAGGTAATACAATATCTGTAGGGGCGGACCGCCGTGTCCGCCCTTTTAATGAGGGATAGACAAGTCTGGAAATAAATTCAGTTGGCAAACATATTTTTGGAGCGTGAACAAATGTTAAATACCCTAGCAAAAAATTTTTCTTTATTGATGTTATTGATATCGTTAACTGCACAGGCGCAGTCAGAGCAAATATATTCTCAACCGAAGTTTATTGATCCGGATCGCTTAAAAAAAATTCATCAAGCTATTCCCAAACTAGATCAATTTTATAGTGACCAAGCTAGTAAGAATCATATTCCTGGCTATTGCTATGCTATTGTAGTAGATAGCAAATTAATCCATACCCGTTGTGATGGGTATGCAGATATAGATAAAAAAATTTCTGTTACACCACATACAGTATTCCGTGTAGCTTCTTTAAGTAAAAGCTTTACGGCAATGGCAATTTTAAAATTGCGGGATGCTGGAAAGTTACAGTTGGATGATCCCATAGATAGATATTTACCCGAAATGTATGATCAAAAATTAACAAAGGATTCACCAGCGATCACAATTAGAGATTTATTAACACATGCCTCAGGATTGCCACAAGATGATCCCTGGGGTGATCGTAAGCTTAGTAATACTACGACTGAGTTTTTAGCAATGATAAAGAATAAACTCTATTTTTCTAATACTACGGGCGTCGAGTTTGAATATTCTAATTTAGGGTATACCATTTTAGGTTATATTATTAATAAAGTTTCAGGTATGCCATATCAAGAATATATCGCTAAAAATATATGGCAACCACTGTCTATGAAGTCTGCTACTTGGGAATATAGTGCTGTACCTGTAGCAGATCTTGCTCATGGCTATAGATGGGAAAAGGATCATTGGGTCGAGGAACCTATGTTGCATGATGGGGTTTATGGCTCTATGGGGGGCATGATGGCTTCTATTGAAGATTTTAGTAAATATGTAGCATTACATCAAAATGCTTGGCCAGCACGTGATGATCCAGAGGAGGGACCCGTGTCGCGAGCCACATTACGTTCTATGCAAACACCATGGATGTTTCAACAACTGAATCCTAGCTATAAACTCCTAGATGGAACTGATTTAGGTTATAGCAAGGGATATGGTTATGGTTTGTTTTGGTTACAGGATGCACAATTTAAATCCTATGTATTTCATCCTGGTAGTTTGCCTGGCTTCCATGCGTATTGGAATATGCTTCCCGATTATGGGGTTGCAATAATAGTCATGGGTAATATTAAAAATGTACCGAGATTTGATATTAATATGCAGGCGTTAAATTCTTTAGTTAAAGAAGCAAAATTGCAGCCTAGAATGTTACCACCCTCTCAGCTATTACTGAAGAATCAGCAAGCATTAATCAACTTATTACCAGATTGGAAAGACGCGGTTAATAGTAACATTTTTTCAACAAACTTTTTCTTAGATAATAGTGTAGAAAAACTACAAGAAAATTCTAAAATGCTGTTTGCAGAGGCAGGTAAAATTGTACGTATTGGTGAAATGGTGCCTGAAAATCAATTACGCGGCCATTTTATTTTATATGGTGAAAAAGCTAATCTAAAAGTTAAATTTACATTAATGCCCGAACAACCCGTTTTGGTGCAAGAGTTTGGAATAGAGATGGAAAAGTCAGGCTAGGGCCAAATTTAGACCCGAGCCATATATTTATATTTGTATTCGGTCATTTAACTTGGTAATATAAGAATCTTGAACAAAATTAGGAATTAACCCAAATGAATTTTTTTAGAAAATTATCCTTCTTCTTAATGTTAATGATAGGCTTTATAGCTTCTGTGGAAGCGCGTTGGGCTATCCCGGAGGATTCGGATATTATGACGGAATCCTATAATCGCTCCTTACAGATCAATCAAGATGGCACCTATGTGGAAACCACCGATCTGACTTTAGTCGTGACCAAAGAAAGTGGAAAAGATAGACTAGTCTCTTTCCCGCTTGTTTATAATGCCAACAGTTCTAAATTAGTCGTTTTAGCCGCCAAGACTATTTATAATGGTGTTGAATATCCTGTGGATTTAAAACACATAGAAGATAAGCCACTGGCCAGTAGTCCGCAGGGCTTTGATCAAAATCGACAATTGTTGGTTGCTTTTCCTGAGGTGGCATTAAATGCTAAAATTTTTCTAAAATATCAAACGACAGTTAAAGAAGTGCCTGTCCCGGGTTTTTTCTCAACACAATTTATTTTTGGCGCGGATTCCTATTGGCAAAATAGTAAAATGCATGTGAGTTCTGCGCTGCCATTTTTCGTGGATGTCAATGATCCCGAAAAAGTGCTTAAAATAACGGAAAAAAAAGGGAAAAAACAATATGAAATGGACATCGATTTAATTAAACCCATTATTAAAGTCGCTGTTGATGAACAACATATCTATTTTAGTGGAAAACCATTGCCATGGGTGACCATTTCCACTTTAAAAGAATGGCCGACATTAGGTTCGATGTTGGTAAAGCAATATGAAGATGTCATTAATCAAAAGTTACCAGCGCTTTTTGAAACCATTGCTGTTGAAGCTGAAAAAAAACCAACGCTCGTTGAAAAAATTAATACCATTACTTCCAGATTAGCAGAGTCCATTACCTATATGGGCGATTGGCGCACGATTAAAGGCGCTTATGTGCCTAGAGCCTTAGACGAAATCGTTAAAACAAAAATAGGGGATTGTAAAGATTTTTCTGCGGCAACGGTGGCTATTTTAAGACGCATAGGGATCAAATCGAATGCAGCGTTAGTGCATCGAGGCGAGCCGACCGCTTCTCCTAATCATTTGCCTGATTTGCAGCGGTTTAACCATGCTTTTGTTTATGTGGAAGATAATAATAAAGCCCTATGGATTGATCCCACTAACTTTAGTAGTTATGCGCAGGGCATGTATCCAGATGTTGCGGATAGAGAGGCTTTAGTTTTGAGCCCTAAAGCACCACAGTTATTATATACACAGGCGTTGGATCCCAAAAATTCGGTTATGACAATTTCAGAAAAAATTTCTATGCCAAAAGAGGAACCCGAGCTTGCAAAGGTTGATGGGGAATTGTCTGTTTCAGGCATTTTTGCATTGGGGTTAGCTGGTGCAGATCTTAAAACTTCTAAAGAAATTATTAATCAAGCCATTATCAGCACCATAGCAAATCCAAGTCGTGTGATTGATTGGCATGTTAGCGATTATAATTTAAGCTCTCGTATTGTCAGCGATGTTAATATTAAGTTTAATTTGACAGAGAAGCATACGCGCTTAAAAACAACCGCGGGTAATGCCTTTCTTTTACCGGCCTCTAATCTCGCAACAATACTGTTAATTAAAACAAAAGATCGCGTAACAGATTTAGCCTTTAATGAGCCTGCAACTTATCATAATAATGTCTTGTTGCCACAAACATCGCTTGTGGGTTCTGATACTTCTTGTCGTGTGGATAGTCCTTGGATTCAGGGGGTTCGTAAAATATTCAATACTCCAGAGGGTATCCAAGTGACAGAAGATCTGGTGGTTAAGAAAAATAAAATTTTAAATTCAGAATTAAAATCAGATGAATATGCAAAGTTTCAAGGAGAAGTATTCAGTTGTTTTGGGGATACTGCGTTGGTTTATAAATAATGACGAAGGGGTTAGACTGAATGGCGTTGAAAAAGTAAAACTTGCTAACGATTAGTTTAAAAATTTAGCCGGCAACTAAAACATACGTTTGATTTCAAAAAGTATAATGAGTTCTCGAAAATGCTGTACAGTGTGTTTCCTTCTCCCAAATTTATTTGGGAGAAGGTGCCCGTTAGGGCGGATGAGGGTCAAAAAAGGCGTTGCGAAGCACTCAAAACATTATTCAATTGGCCCAAAATTTTATTGGCCATAATCTTGTAACACGAAAACCTTATGCGTTCAAATATCATATTTTTTCTTTAGGTATTGTTGACTATCTAAATGTTGGCTACCATTCATCTCCATGGTTAACCTTTGCGTTAAACAAATAAAACCTGTAATATAAGGTCTGACAACTTCGTAGACAAAGTGTGGTTTCTGCTTTGATTTGGTTTTTTTAAATTTCGGTAATGTGTTTTCAAACGCCTTTTTTGACCCTCATCCGCCCTAACGGGCACCTTCTCCCAAATAAATTTGGGAGAAGGAAACACACTGTACAGCATTTTCGAGAACTCATTATACTTTTTGAAATCAAACGTATGTTTTAGTTGCTGGTTAAATTTTTAAAGTCATTGGTGTCAGATCTGGATACAGACAAAAAACCAGAAATACTATTATAAAAACAGTTTGATTAGTTCACATATAGATTATACTATATATAAGTCATCTTATAAATTTCGGGGTTTATTATGAAGCTATTGAAAGAATTACCAGCTGGTATTGATCCCATCAAACTTCAAGGTGCTGCGTTGCAAGCGTTTTTTAATATTACAAAATGCTGGGGCTTAAACACAGAAGAAGAACAAATTTTATTGGGGAGCCTGCCACGCTCTACTTTTTTTAAGTGGAAAAAGGAAAAGCAGGGACATCTTTCACGTGACACATTAGATCGCATATCATATCTTTTGGGAATCTATAAAGATTTACAGATCTTATTACCTAATGAGCGTGCTGCAAACGAATGGCCGAAAAGACCCAATACTGCACCACTTTTTAATGGTCGATCTGCTCTAGAAAAAATGCTAGCAGGTAAAGTAATTGATCTTGCAGATGTTCGCCGATATCTAGATGCTGAACGAAATTAGCAAGGAGGCCTAGCTAATGAACTTTCCCTATTCCGTATTGTTGGATTCTCCGCTGTCGTTAATAACTTACAGTGTATTAGTTTGCACGATTTTGCCTCTGTGGATAAAACGGAGCTATTTTGTTTGGGGGGCATTGCTAGCAGTTGCGATAGGATGCGGAATAACCAGTGGCCGACTTTATTGGCCTGCATTAATCGCGATGATTGTATTTGCAGGAATTTGTTATTTTGCTTTTCATGCCAGATATCTTAAATTAAAAATCTTGTGTGGATTTTTAATCTTTATTTTTAGCCTCTTGTTTTGGTATCACAAAATACCCGGGTTTTCTAATTGGCTTATTGTGAATGGCGTGATGTTAAGTCAAGATAGCCTGCCTTTTTCTATGTATTTAAATTTTGACAAGCCGTTAATTGGTATTTTTATATTAGGTTTTGGGTCCATACCCTTATTAAAATCCAAAAAAGAATGGGTAGATATGTTTGTTAAAACATTACCTATGGCATTGATAGGAACTTTTGTGATTGCGGGTCTGGCTTACTGTTTTGGCTATATAAAATTTGAGCCTAAATGGGGAAGCTTTTTTATTGTTTGGTTTTTAAATAATCTGTTTTTGTCGACGATCACAGAAGAAGTGCTTTTTAGAGGGTTTGTTCAAAATTATTTATCGCTCGCTTTTAAGGATATTAAGATTGGTAAGAGTCTAGCATTATTAGTAGCGTCGATATTATTTGCAATTGTGCATACCGGTGGGTTAACTTATATATTACTCGCTTTTATCTCTGGGATCTTATACGGCTGGGTTTATATCAAAACCAACCGTATAGAGGCAAGTATTTTGACACATCTATTGTTAAATTCAACACATCTTTTGCTGTTTACTTACCCGGGCCTTGCCATAATAGCGACGGGTTAAGTTTTATTGGGTGTCGGTGGCGTTTTTTCAAGGTTCTGTTCTTCTTCCTCTTCGTCTTCTAAAACCACAGCCAATGTATTTGTAGAAAATACTAAAGGCGGTTTGGTCGTATGTTTACTGATAAGGTTTTCAATATCTTCTTGGGTAAGCTGAGGGCCTGATAATCGACAAATAGTTAATTTTTCTGATGCATTGGAAATAGCTTCAAATTTTCCATCAACCATTTTCTTGAGTGTTTCGTCCGTAATTTTATCTGTGTTACCCAGTACAACAACAAATTCATTATCTTTAAAATCTTCCATAATTTCTTGTAGTAAAGCTTCTTTGGGCATTTTGTGTTGGCAAGTGATATACATTTTACCAAAATCTAAACCACTGTTTTTCAGTTGATTTTTAATAAAATCAAATTGAAATGGATTGGTATCGCTATATATTACAAATTGCAAATCATAACGATGTTTTTCGTTTGCATTTCCGAGCAATTGTACTATTTCTCTAACGGAATCATCTATAACGCACATAGAATTCCAGATGTCCAAAAAGTTATCGGGGGTTTTTAATGGCAGTGTTTCTAGAAAACTTTTTATAAAAGTTTCTGGCGTTATTTTACCTAAATTAAAACCTGAAAACAAAGGCATGAGCTTTGGAAGATAGGGTTGTAGTTCTGCAGCTGACGAAAAACCAGCCGCCCTTGTAAAGCCAGCCATAGCAACATTAAAATCTGTTTTAATAATGGTTCCTAAGGACACAACGATTATTTTTTTCATTTTAATACTCCAAAAAAAGACAGGCAACAGTATCATTTTATGCAAATAGTGTCAAGAGGCTCTATGGTACGGATGGTTATTTAAGATACTGATAGCTCTATATAGTTGTTCTACTAGTAATATACGCACTAATGGATGTGGTAATGTTAAAGGTGATAACGACCACTGAACCTCTGCTTTTTCAAGACAAGTTTTGGATAATCCATCGGGTCCGCCAATTAAAAAATTAATCTGGGATGTGTTATTTTGAAAATGTTCTACTTTTTTAGAAAGTTCTTGCGTATTCCACAGTTTGCCTCTTTCATCTAGTGCAATAGTGACAGATTTTTCGGGAATAGCAGCAAGCATTGCAACGCCTTCTTCTGTAATATAACGGTCGATTGTATCTGAACGGGATCGTTTAGGCATGGGGATTTCAGTCAGCGTTAACGGAAATTCTCGCGAAAAACGCTTTGCATATTCTGAAAAGGCCATCTCGGTCCATTTTGGCATTTTGGTGCCAACACTAATAATATTGAGTCGCATACTTATTCATGCAAGGTTGAAGAGGTAGTAACAGGAAGACGAGACCATAATTTTTCGAGATTATAAAATTCACGTGTTTTGGCCAGCATAATATGTAAAACCACATCGCCCAAATCAACTAAAATCCATTCACCTTCTTGCTCTCCTTCGACACCAATAGGCATCACACCATTTTCTTTTACGGTTTGAACGACGCGATTGGCAATAGACATGACATGTCGGCTCGAATTGCCCGTTGTGATAATCATATAATCGGTTAAATTGGTTAAGGTTCTCACATCGAGCGTGACAGTTTCTATCGCTTTTATGTTCTCTAGTGCGTCTAATACAATAGATTTAATATGATGCATGATAAGCCCCTGTTAGCGTTAGACAAATAGAAAACAGCGGATCCCATGCTGAACCTTGCGCACGTCCTTTAATAATGTCATCTATGTGTTTTGATTGAAGTAAAATTTTTTGAAGTTGGTTGACAGATGAACGATGAATAAATGCTTTCACCAGAGATTCACGATGTTTCCAGACACCATGCTTGCTCAATAAATCGCTGCTGATCTGGTTATTTTGCCTATGGCTAAATACAGCTAAAATCGTTCTCACCTCTCTTGTGATTGCCCACAAAACCAGTATGGGATCAATCCCTTCATTCTTTAGACTCGAAAATATACGTGAAGTTCTTTCAACTGCACCAGACAGAGCAGAATCGACGAGATCATATATCGTAAAACGCGCATCCATCTCAACCAATGCACGCACAGCTTCAATTGAAAGGGTGGGTGATTGTTGTGGATCTACACATAAACTGAGTTTTTCGATTACTTGACTCGCCGCCAGTAAATTGCCCTCAGTTCGTTCAAATAAATATTCTGTTGCTTCAGGTGTGCTTTGAAAGCCTATCACAGAAAGCCTTTTTTGAATCCATATCAAAGCCTCTTTAGCAGAAAGGGATCTTGCACAAAGGGTGATACCTTTTTGCTCTAATGCTAAAAATCCTTTGGATTGTTGTGTCTTGGTATCAAGCTTTGAAGCGGAGAATAAAAAAAGAATGGATTGAGAAGATGAAAGCAGGGCTAGTTTAGCAAGTGTATCGGCGATGCCCTTGCCTGTTTTGCTTTCTCCTATATGACATTCTATCAGGCGTTTTTCAGAAAATAAACTAGGTGTGTTAACGCTCGACAATAAAGATGCCCACTCGAAATTCGGGGACAGTTGAAAAACGTCGCGTTCTGTATACCCTTGTTCTTTAGCAGTTAAACGAATAGCATCGATAGATTCCGTATATTGCAAAGGTTCGTCCCCAAAAACAAAATAGCAGCTTGCTAAGCCGCGTTTTAGATGTTGAGGTAAATCTTTGGCTTGAATTCTCATAGGATAAATAAAAATCTAGAGTTCATCAGCAGAAATCATTGATAATTGTCGTACCAGTTGCGAAGCAGCATCGCGATAGAGATCAGCTTGAAGGCGTGCACGTTCATTATCTGTTCCTAAAACAGCGTTAGGGTTAAGCGTTAATTCTCGCTCCACTTCAACGACAGTGTTAGCTCCTACCGGTTTTCCTTGCGGATTTGTTAGCTGATAATTAATTTTGAGTGTTAGGGCTGCTCTGTTAGGGAGACCATTGGAACCATAGGCAATGGTGCGTTCTGAAAACGCTTGTCCTAAAATCGTAAGCGTTGCGACCTTTGCATTCTCTTCAACTTTATTGTCGACTAATTTAACATTATTGCTTTTTAGGAGCTGTCTTAACGCACGTTGAAACGTATCGTAAGGTTGATTCGGTAAGACTTGTAGTGTTTGTAAAGACGTTGGTATTGAAAAAGTGCCTCGTAAATGAAATCCACAACCTGCTAAGAGAGAAAGTACGATACTAAAATGGAATAGTTTTACATAAGAGATTCTAAACATATTATTTCACCACAATGTTAACTAGTTTTTTAGGAACAATAATGACTTTGTGAATGGTTTTGCCTTCAATATGGCGTTTTATATTCTCGTGTGCTAATGCGAGTGTTTCTAAGGCCTTATTATCAATGGCTGCGGGTGCATTAAGCGATCCACGTAGTTTTCCATTGATTTGGAGGGCAAATTCAAAGTTGTCTTTAATTAATGCATTGGGATCAAACGTTGGCCAAGCTTGATCGATAATCGCATCTGTATGTCCCATTTTGTACCAAAGTGCATGAGTAATGTGTGGTGCAATGGGGGATAGCATTAACAATAATGCTTCTAGCGCCTCTTTGATATCGTTTTTAGAATAGCTTTGAATCGCATTCAGCAATTCCATCATGGCGGCAATAGCAGTATTAAAAGTTTGGCGACGTCCCAGATCATCGGTTACTTTACGAATAGTTTCGTGCAGAATACGTCTAAAGTTTTTAAGTGCTTCAGGATCTGTCATCCTGTTTTCAGGTTCAGATTTGTGTGATGCTGATTCTGCGTGTTGTATCACCAGTTGCCACAATCGCTTTAAAAAACGTGAAGCGCCTTCTACTCCTGAGTCAGACCATTCCAGCGATTGCTCTGGATGTGCAGCAAACATTAAGAATAAACGAACGGTATCGGCGCCATACTGAGCAATCAGATTTTTAGGATCAACGGTGTTACCTAATGATTTAGACATTTTAGCGCCGTCTTTAAGTACCATGCCTTGTGTTAACAAACGGGTGAATGGCTCATTGCTGTTTAATAATCCCAGATCACGCAGAGCTTTATGAAAAAATCGTGCGTATAACAAATGCAAAATTGCATGTTCGATGCCACCAATATACTGATCAACAGGGTTCCAGTAATGCGCTTGATCATTTAACATTTTTTTTGTTTCATCAGGACATGCAAATCGTGCGTAGTACCAAGAAGATTCCATAAAAGTATCAAAGGTATCTGTTTCGCGTTCGGCAGGTTCACGACAGATTGGGCAAGTTGTGTTAAAAAATTCAGGCATTGTTTTAAGGGGTGATCCCGTATCCACAAAATCAATTTTTTCAGGTAAAACAACGGGCAGATCAGCTTCAGGAACAGGCACAGTACCGCATTTTTTGCAGTAAATAATCGGAATAGGGGCTCCCCAATACCGTTGTCTAGAAACACCCCAATCGCGTAAACGCCAGTGGATTTCTGCTTGCCCTAATTTTTTTTCTTCTAAGGATGCAATAATGGCCTTGCAGGCATCACGATAAGTTAATCCATCAAATTGACCTGAATGAATTAATTTTCCTTTTTCAACAAAAGCAGCTTTCGTTAAATCGCAAATGTGTGTGTTATCGATAGGCTCAACGACTTGGCGAATAGGAAGATCATATTTTTTGGCGAATTCATAATCGCGACTATCGTGTGCAGGTACAGCCATAATGGCACCGGTGCCATAATCCATCAGAACGTAATTAGCTACCCATATCGGTACTGTTTCTCCGTTCACAGGGTTAATCGCTTTAAGACCTGTGTCTAAGCCACGTTTTTCAAGGGTTGCAAATTCTGCTTCGGCAACTTTTCCGAGTCGACATTCTTCTATAAATTGTTGGATTTCAGGATTTTTTTCTGCAATCAGAAGAGAAAGTGGATGTTCTGGGGCAATGGCTAGGTATGTGACGCCAAATAACGTATCTGGACATGTGGTAAAAATATCAATAACCTCTGATCGCGATTCGACTTTAAACTGTACAACAGCACCTTCGGCTTTACCAATCCAATTTCTTTGCATGGTTTTAACAGGTTCTGGCCAGCCTGTTAGTTTGTCTAAATCATTTAATAATTCTTCTGCGTAAGCTGTAATTTTTAAAAACCATTGTGGAATTTCACGACGTTCTACTTTAGCGCCAGAGCGCCAACCGCGTCCATCGATTACTTGCTCATTGGCTAAAACAGTTTGATCAACCGGATCCCAATTTACCACAGAATTTTTTTTGTAGACCAATCCTTTTTCAAATAATTTAACGAAAAACCATTGTTCCCATCGGTAGTATTCGGGTTTACAAGTCGCTAATTCGCGATCCCAATCATATCCAAATCCTAAGCGTTTCAATTGTTTTTGCATCAGTTCAATATTTTGGTATGTCCATGCTGCTGGTGGAACTTTATGTTTGATTGCCGCATTTTCTGCGGGTAAACCAAACGCATCCCAACCAATGGGTTGCAGTACATTTTTGCCTTGCATGCGTTGAAAACGGCTGATGACATCGCCGATAGTGTAATTACGTACATGGCCCATGTGTAGACTACCGCTTGGGTAAGGAAACATACTTAGGCAATAGAATTTTTCTTTCAGCGGATCTTCGGTTACCTGAAAGGTTTGTTGTTTTTGCCAATAAGCTTGGGCTTCTGCTTCAATTTTTTGCGGATTATACTGCATGTCCATCGGATTATCGTCACTTTAAGAATTTCTGTGTCTACAGCATAACAGACGGCCCGGCAGAATAAAACAGCCGAATAATAGCACTAAGAAAGGCCAGAGCCCCATTTTAACCCAGGGTGTTTCACCTATCATGCTATGGAAAGTGCCATTTAATACCATGGCTTTAAATTGCGGCAGCGTTGCTGTGATTTTTCCTTTGGGATCAATGATTGCAGTAATACCACTGGTTGTTGCGCGTAAGACCATGCGACTTGTTTCAAGCGCGCGCATTTGTGCGATTTCTAAATGTTGATGTGGTCCCCACGATTCGCCAAACCAACCATCTTCACTCAAAGTGATAATGACATCCGCGTTTCGTATGGTATCGCGCAGCAATTCCGGAAAAGCAATTTCATAGCAAATAAGTGGTACCAGTTTGAGATCACCGGCGGTAATTAAAGGTTGTTTTATTGGGCCAGAGATAAAACTAGACATGGGCAAATCAAAAAAACCAATTAACCCTCTTAAATACTGTTCAAAAGGTAAAAAATCTCCAAAGGGGACTAAATGATATTTATGATAAATTCCATTGCCTTCACCCAGTGCAATCAGCGAGTTATAATATTCTTCTTGGCTGTTAATGACTTGGATCCCTGTTATTAAAGTGGAATGATATTTGGTCGCTATTTTTTGTAATTGATCAATATATGGCTTCGAGTAGGGTAAAGGGAGTGGAATAGCACTTTCTGGCCATAAAATAAGATCAGCGCCCCAAGCTTTTTCTGTGAGTTTTCCATAGGTTTTTTGCGTAGAACCAATAGGATCAGTGCTTGCGAATTTATCAAATGGTTTAATGTTTCCTTGCACTAAACTGACAGTATAAGATTTTGGATTTGTTTTTGTGAAATCATGGTGTTGCAATAAATAACCTATTCCCCATGTGAGTATCATTAGAACACTCGTGAGCGTTTTAGTTTTTCGATCTGCGACGAGAAAAGTAATGATAGCACCACTTGTTATTAAGACGGCAAATGAAACACCATAGACACTCATAATAGGCGCATAACCGCTTAAAGGTGTTGCCAGTTGGCTATAACCTAAATATAACCACGGAAACCCCGTGAATAACCAACTTCTTAACCATTCAAACAATACCCAGCTACTTGGAAAACCCAGCAAACAAAATGCCATTGTATTCCCACGGAAAAAACGTTTTAAGAGATAGCCTTGTATCGCAATAAAAAGTGCAAGCACAATCACAAGTAAACTCGTAATTAAAACAGCTAAAGAGATATTGGTATTGCCAAAACGATGAATGCTAACAAAGACCCAAGAAACACCCATACCAAAGAAACCGAGTCCATATAAAAGACCAGAGACAAATACCGCTTTAGGTGTTTTATTTTTGAGCCACACCCATAACAGAATAGCAGGAGAGATAATTGCCAATGGCCAAAGGTGGTGTGGTGCAAACGCACCTGGCAGTATGGCGCCAGCCAGAATGGCTATTAGGAATAATCGATATTGTGTATTTAACATGCATTTTTCCATTTTCTAAGGTTTAACTGGGAGTGACGAAATATATATCATTGATTATCCCCAGCCACAACTCATCTTTCTAGATAATGGTGTTGTCATTATGGAATACTTATACCATAATGTGCATTACCCGTTTTTTGAGGTTTATAGGGAGGGTTAGAGTATGTCTAGGCATTTGGTACAAATGAATATTAGCGATAAAACGCTAAATAAAGTGCAGCGCATTCAAGAAATGGGCGATTTGCCCAATCGAACTACAACCATTAAGTTGGCAGTCGATGTAATTGATGTGTTGGCATCAACTTTAAATAAGGGTGGAAAAATCTACATCGTTAATGCCGAAGGGGAACAACAGGAGTTATTGGTGCCCGGATTTGGCAAGGGCGTGCTAGATTAAGGAAGGTGGAAAGTGGAAGTTGAAAAGGAAATTAAAGCGCAAAGTGCAGAGCCAAAGGCTAATCTGACGCCAGTAGATAAGCTACAATTTGCAAAGTGGGTGTTAAAAGGCATCTTTGTCTTTTTTGTGTTAAGCATCGGGGTTAGGATGTATCAGGAGTCTAGTGGCGAAACCTTAATGGAAATTTGCCGAACCGGGTTATTACCCATAGCCTCTTTTGTGATTGGCGATTATTTCGGGAGTAGGGGTCAGTGAAAATAGCCATTTTATCGAGACGGGAAAGACTTTATTCTACCCAACGTTTGGTAGAAGCTGCTCGTGTACGCGGTCACGAAGTCGAGGTGATTGATACATTGCGTTGCTATATGAATATCGCTTCGCACAAGCCCTCTATTCATTATAAGGGTCGAAAATTAGAAGGATTCGATGCGGTGATTCCACGAATTGGTGCATCCATTACATTTTATGGTACAGCAGTTTTGCGACAGTGTGAGATGATGGGCATTTTTCCGGTAAATGAATCGGTTGCTATTTCTCGCTCGCGCGATAAATTACGTTCGTTACAATTATTAGCACGCAAAGGGATTGGTTTGCCTGTGACAGGATTTGCACATTCCCCAGATGAAACACAGGATTTAATTCAATTAGTTGGTGGTAGTCCCTTGGTGATAAAATTATTGGAGGGGACACAAGGTATGGGTGTGGTATTAGCAGAAACCCCCAAAGCCGCTGAAAGCGTGATTGATGCTTTTGCAGGATTAAAAGTTAATATTCTTGTGCAAGAATTTATTAAAGAAGCAGAATGTAGCGATATTCGCTGCTTTGTGGTGGGTGGAAAAGTGGTGGCTACCATGAAGCGTCAAGCGAAACCAGGTGAATTTCGTTCGAATTTACACCGAGGGGGCACCAGTAGTACGGTTAAAATTACGCCGGAAGAACGATCAACTGCAGTGCGCGCCGCAAAAATCATGGGTTTAAATGTTGCGGGGGTTGATATTTTGCGTTCTAATCATGGGCCTGTTGTTTTAGAAGTGAATTCTTCTCCCGGATTACGCGGTATAGAAACCACAACAGGACTAGATGTTGCTAGCATTATTATTGATTTTATAGAGCAGAATGCTAAACCGAATAGCACGGGAACAAAAGGCAAAGGATAAGCGTGATGTTATTCTTTCTGCTTAGCACTATGCTTTATTTGCATCACCTGTAAAAGGTGAATTCGTCGGCTATCGGCTCTTAAAACTTTAAACTTGTAGCCGTTAACTTCAACCGATTCCCCACGTTTAGGTAAATGTCCGAATTCGCGGGTTACTAATCCGCCGATGGTATCTGCATCTTTGTCATCAATGTTGGTATTAAAAAACTCATTAAAATCGTCTATGCCCGTCAGTGCTTTTACAGCGTAGGTATTTTCATGATATTTCTTAATAAGTTGATCATCATCAGTATCATATTCGTCTTCAATATCGCCGACAATTTGCTCTAATACATCTTCAATGGTAATAAGACCCGTGATGCCACCGTATTCGTCTACCACTACCGCCATGTGATTTCTATTTCTGCGAAACTCTTGCAATAAAACATCAAGACGTTTACTTTCGGGTACAAACACGGCAGGACGTAAAACTTCTCTAATATTAAAAGCTTTGGTTGATGTAGCATCAAAAGTATAAGAGAGCAAATCCTTTGCGAGTAAAATCCCCAAAACTTCATCTTTATTTTCACCAATCACTGGAAATCGAGAATGAATGGTTGTAATCACAATAGGTAAAATTTGATCAAGTGACATGTCTTGTTCGATAACCACAATATGAGAACGTGGAATCATAATATCCCGCACGCGCAGTTCTGGTACTTGTAAAATGCCTTCTATCATACCGAGCGCATTCAGATCTAATAATCTTCTTTCTGCAGCATCTCGTAGAATTTCGATAAGCTCAGCGCGATCGCGTGGCTCGCCTGCTAAAACCTGACCTATTTTTTCTAACCAAGAACGGGTGGGTGATTGTGAGGTTTGCGTGTCGTCACTCATGAAACAATAATATCTCCGTAAGGGGGTGGAAAATTAAGCCGAAGTAAAAGTTCTGTTTCCAGACTTTCCATTTCAGCCGCTTCTTTATCAAACTCGTGGGTATAACCAAGTAAATGCAGGGTACCATGAATAACCATATGGGCCCAATGCGCCAAAAGTGATTTATTTTGTTCTAGTGCCTCTTGTTCAACAACAGGTGCGCAAATAACAATATCGCCCAGTAACCGACTTGCAATGCCGGGTTCAGGATCATAGGGAAACGATAGTACATTAGTGGGACCGAGTTTGTTTCGATATTGTTGATTAAGGCCAGCACTTTCTTCTTCATCTACAATGCGAATGGTTAGTTCACCTGTTTCAACACGATTATATAACGTTAAACTCACCCATTCACGAATTTGGGCAGGATGTGGTAATGTTTTTGCATTACTTGCGATTTGCAGTTCAAGCTCAATACTCATTCGCATTGTCCTCAGAATTATTATATTTTGCATCATGTTTCGCGTAAGCTTCTATGATTTTTTGTACCACGGGATGTCTTACGACATCACTAGAATCAAAAAAAGTAAAACTGATACCGGGAATGGATTGCAGCATGCCAATGACTTGTTTTAAGCCTGATAGCTTGCCTCTGGGGAGATCGATTTGTGTGACATCCCCCGTAATAACAGCCGTTGAGCTAAAGCCTAAGCGCGTTAAAAACATTTTCATTTGTTCTATTGTTGTATTTTGTGCTTCATCTAAAATGATAAAAGCATCATTTAAAGTACGGCCGCGCATATAGGCAAGCGAGGCAATTTCAATCACTTGTCGTTCTATTAGTTTCGCAACCCGTTCGAATCCTAACATTTCGTAAAGGGCATCGTATAACGGGCGAAGATAAGGATCGATTTTTTGAGCAAGATCGCCCGGTAAAAAACCCAAACGCTCACCTGCTTCTACTGCAGGACGGACGAGTAAAATGCGACGAATCTTTTCTTGTTCAAATGCTGCAACTGCACTCGCAACTGCTAAAAAAGTTTTACCCGTGCCTGCAGGTCCAATACCAAAGTTAATATCGTGCGTTAAAATATTCTGTATGTATTGTGTTTGATTCGGGGAACGTGGACGCACTTCACCTGCTCGCGTATGTAAAGTGCTAATGGATGCTTGACCTTCAGTTTCTGTGGTGGTGTCTGTTCTCACGTATTGTTGCATGGCTAAATGTACTTTTGAGGGGGTTAATTCTATATTATGTTTTGTTTCTTCATATAGGGCTTTTAAGACGTGTTCAGCAATATGAATAGCGGCCAGTGGCCCTATCAGTTGAAAGTTATTACCGCGATTCGTAATTTCGATTGCAAGCCGTCGTTCGATTTGGCGAAGGTGCTCATCAAATCGACCACATAAATTCGCCAATCGGCGGTTATCAACCGGGGTTAATATTAGGTCAAATACATGTACTGAAGAATCGCTCAAATTTTATATCTAAACCGTTTTACGGGGCCTCCCCACTCTTTATATAACCTTAAGCATAACCCGGAATCGCCGCTTCTGCTACCCATTTTCCACGTAAAGTGTTAGTTACCACCGC
This sequence comes from Gammaproteobacteria bacterium, assembly GCA_044225395.1. Lineage (GTDB taxonomy): Bacteria > Pseudomonadota > Gammaproteobacteria > UBA6186 > Azoamicaceae > CADEGZ01. The sequence goes on along the minus strand of JBGAIP010000002.1, from coordinate 90,304 downwards.
TGTAATGGTGATTGGTATCAGTGATCCAATGGGAGCGTTTCCTTCAAAATTAACAACCCAGTTGTTACCTGTACGCCCACACAGTTTAGATGGGTCCTTTTTGGAAGGGCCTGTTACCAAGACTATTTCAGTTGTACCGACCATTCTCTGGCTAATCTCGGCAGCTTGTTGTGCCAATCGGGTTTGCAAAAGAGATAAACGTTGTTTCTTAACGTCGCTTGAGATATTGTCTGTCAGGTTGGCTGCGGGTGTTCCCGGCCTTTTGCTGTAAATAAAACTAAACGATTGATCAAATTGTATTTCTTCAACCAATTTCAAAGTAGCATTAAAATCTTCTTCTGTTTCACTTGGAAACCCAACAATAAAATCAGATGTAATACTAATGTTAGGTCTGACTTCGCGCAATTTTTGAATTTTGGTTTTATAGTGCTCGGCAGTATGACCGCGTTTCATGAGTGATAAGATCCGATCAGAACCACTTTGTACAGGCAAGTGTAAATGATTCGCCAGTTTTGGATTATCTCTGTATGCTTGAATTAAACGATCTGAGAATTCCAGTGGGTGGGATGTGGTAAATCGAATACGCGCAATGTTATCAATTTCAGAAATATACGAGATAAGCAATGCCAGATCGGCAATCTCACCATTTTGCATTTTTCCGCGATAAGCATTTACATTTTGGCCTAATAAAGTCACTTCACGTACACCTTGTTCTGCCAGTACAAATACTTCGTGTAGCACGTCATCAAAGGTGCGGCTGATTTCTTCGCCGCGTGTAAAGGGTACCACGCAATAATTACAATACTTACTACAGCCTTCCATGATCGACACAAAAGCCGTCGGTCCATCGGCACGTGGATCAGGTAAAGTATCAAATTTTTCAATTAGTGGAAAAGAAACATCCACAATTGAGCTTCGAACTTTAGTGACTGTGGATAATAAATTTGGCAGTCGATGGAGTGTTTGTGGGCCAAAGACTAAATCTACATAAGGTGCACGTTTTAAAATTTCTTCACCTTCTAGGCTAGCCACGCAACCACCAACACCAATAACAACTTCTGGCCGTTTCTCTTTCAATGCGTGAAAAACGCCAAGTTCAGAAAATACTTTTTCATGCGCTTTTTCGCGAATGGAACAGGTGTTTAACAAAAGTAGATCGGCTTCTTCGGGTGTGTCTACACCTTGGATGCCATGCGTTGTTTTTAATAAATCCAAGATTCTGTTTGAATCATAGGTATTCATTTGGCAACCGTGTGTTTTAATATAAACTGTTTTTGGTGTCATCGCTTTAGGTCGTTAAGGTTGTTCTAGTATCAGTCGGCATTGTACTTCAGTATGGCAACTTGTACAATCTCAAATATTAGTTACCTAATGGTATTTAGTTTTATAACCAACCCCGTTGGTTAAGGGTCTATGATTGAAAACCTTCTTATTTTACGATCTCGAAACCACTGGTTTAAACAAAGCCTTTGATCAAATACTGCACTTCGCAGCTATTAGAACAGATTTAAATTTTAACGAATTAAAACGCTATGAATTAATCATTAAACTCAATACTGATGTCACGCCATCACCCGAAGCCATGATCGTGCATCGCATGACTCTAAACGATGTTTCAAATGGCATCTCTGAATATGAAGCAATCAAAAAAATTCATCAATGGATGAATGAGCCAGGCACCATTAGTTTGGGATATAATACCCTAAAGTTTGATGATGAATTTTTACGTTTTTCTTTTTATAGAAACTTATTGCCACCTTATACACATCAATATGCAAACAATTGTGGCCGAATGGATATCTATCCCATAACAGTTCTCTATTATTTATTTAAAAACACTGCATTGCTCTGGCCCAAAGTCGATGGCAGCATTTCGTTAAAATTAGAGGATATCAATAAAACAAATCAATTTGTACTAGGACGAGCGCATCATGCTATGGTAGACGTCGAAGCGACCATTATGCTGGCCAAAAAACTGGTTGCTGAGCATGAGATGTGGGCATATGTCTCTCAAAATTTTAATAAAAAGACGGAAGAAGAGCGTCTCAGTAAAATAAAAACGGATACTGCATTGATGATACTAGGGCAGTTTGGGTTTAAGCAATCGTATCAAAGCCAAGTATTGCCTTTAGGAGAGCACAACCATTATAAAAATCAGCTTTTATATTTGCGGCTAGACGACAAAGATTTTAGTTCGTCGACAAAAGAAAATATTTTAGCGTCGACTTTTGTTGTTAGAAAAAAATTAGGAGAGGCAGGTTTTTTATTGCCGATGACCGATCGTTACAGTTATCATCTTGATACAAACAGATTAGCGCTTGCGAGTGCCAATAAACACTGGTTACAAGAAAATGCGGATTTGCTTAAACAGATCTCAGATTACCATCGGAATTTCGAATACCCAATCGTGCCAGAATTAGATGTCGATGCCAGTTTATATGTCAATGGTTTTTGGACACCTGCAGAAGCTCTTTTTTGCCAAGAATTCCATCAAGTTTCTCCGGCTCAAAAATCTAAAATGATCGAAACAGCCAAAAATACCAATTTATCTGCTTTAGCCACGCGTATTTTAGGGCGTCATTTCCCAGATTTTTTAAACGGGCAACAGGCTGAATATTATTCAGCTTATTTATCCCAAATTAATCAAAGTACAAAACCAATCATAGATTATACAGGTATGCCACGCTTGACACCTAAGGTTGCATTAGAGAAAATTGTTGAAATGCGAAACAATCCATTGGATGATGAGCAGCAAGCACTGCTTAATGCGTTAGAACTATTTTTAAAGACCTAAACAGGAGAAAAAACTATGTTTTCATCAACACCATCATTCACCCCTAACTTTTCTGCTAGTAAAGAAAAAAACCGTTTGCTATTTTTAGGAGATATTCATACCGATATTGGTCCTGTTCAATTATTGGCGCAATCATTACCAGATCTCTGCAAAGCCGGATATAACGTTTTATTTATAGAAAATACGCCAAAGCCTAAGCAAGGAGTTTTGGCTAATTATAGCACAATCGATTTTTTAATTATGCAATGTGCATTTTTTATTAAACGATTAACAGATTTGTTAATTTTATTTCCTGAGGCAACAATACCTGTTGTAAATGAAAGAAGCGATAAGCAAAAGCAATTTATTGCTAAAGAAGCTATTGAAGATGAATTGAACGAAAGCGAATTTGTTTTAAGATTGGATGCTGAATTAAAACGTGATAAAGATAGGCTGCCGTATCTTCAAGAAAAGCTGAAAATGTTACAGCTTGTAAAAAAAATTGGAATAGACGTTTTTTGTATTGACGTTGAATTTTCCGAGAATGAAAACATGAAAACAAGAAATGATGTGATGCTAAAAAACATATCAAAGAATTTAACTGGAAAAGCACAGGGAATAGTTTTTTGTGGTATTTCCCATTGTATGGATGTCTGGGAAGATAGAGTATTTTACAAAGGAATGATAAGTAGTGTTTTAGAAAAACAAAATATAGAATTTCAGGGTTGTTTTTGTGCGTATTCGAATCAAAAAAACAGCGACGTTAAAGAGTCAATAGAAATGTTTAAGTTATGCTCTGATTATATAGTTTCGCAGATAAAACTTGCGCCTGTTCAAGATATTACGCCTGATAAAATTCTTGAAAATAACGTAATATTTGATGGAGAGCCACAAAAAAAAGAAAAATATTTTATTCCCACAATTTTTGAAACAAATTATGATGTTCAAACAAAAAAATATATTGAATATTTGGGTGGGAAAGTAGTAGGTATGATGCAGTATAGAGGTGAAGATCTTATGGAAGTTGAAATGGCTTCATTTGTACTCAAAAAAGAAAGGCGTGAGAAATGTAGGGTAGGCAGAGTTAAAGTTGTTAGATTAAATAAAAAAGGTATAAACGCATTAAATGCTATAAGCCCTATCACGACTGAAGACGATGTGCTTAGCGATGGATCTGAAGCTCATTTAATAACGTTTCCTTTGCCATTGATTACAAGAGATCAAATTGATAGGGTTGCCAGCATGAAGATTAATCAGCTTTCAGTCAAAAAGCCTATGGGTTTGAAAGTTTAATAATTGTGAATAAAAAAGGAGGCATGTATGCAAACAGAGCAAGAGACAAAACGAGAACTTGAAAAAAAAGAGTCGCCAAGCAAGCGAGTTCGGTTTTCAGAAGATACTAAAGATACGTTTACACCATTGTTAAGGCCAGATCCCTCGGCTATTAGAAATATGTGGATTAAGTTTTTTAACGCAGGAGATTATGAGCGGTTAACTGTAAAGATATTTATGTGGCAACAAAAGGGTTTAAGTTTAGAGCAGTTTTTTAAATTAGAAGGGCAGCCAGTGGTAGCTTGGGCAGTTAATTATCCTTATGCAGGACCGCTCTGTTTTATTTTTGAAAATGTACCAAAAGCATTAATTAAATCAACGATAATCCAAGACGAGCTTAAATTGTTAAAATGGTTTTTATTAATAGAGGGAGAATTAGAAACTGATATGCCATTAACAGCGCAAGAACGATTGGATCATCGACTTGAAAAGGTCAAGTTATTTTTGAGTTTGGGTTCAGATATGAAGGATGCAATGATAGAAATAGTCGAACAAGTTTCTAGAGAGGAAATGCGGGATAAGTTGAAGTTGTTTCTTGAAAAAGCGATAGAAGCAGTAGTATTAGACGAGAAAAAGTATAATCTTAGTTCTAAAGAAAAGAACAAGATAGCATAATTGCCATCTTGAGACAGCGTACTATAATATTGAGTAATGATTAATATCCTGATTGCATGCTTTTTATTATTTGTAAACGCCTTTTTTGTGGCTGCTGAATTTGGCATGGTCAAATTACGACATACGCAGGTCAGCAGAATTCAAGAAATCTATGGCGTTCGCGGTCGCATTCTTGCTGAAATCCACAGGCAACTGGATGCTTATCTTTCTGCTTGTCAGTTAGGGATTACCTTGAGCTCATTAGGTCTTGGGTGGATTGGTGAACCCGCTTTTGCGCATGTATTAGAGCCTATATTTCAACTAACGGGGATTGTTTCTCCAGATGTAATAAAAATAGTTGCCTTTTTCGTTGCTTTTACGTTGCTGTCTTTTTTACATATTGTTATTGGTGAGCTTATGCCTAAATCATTGGCTATTCGAAAGCCAGAATCTATTTCTATTTGGACAGCCCTGCCATTATACGGGTTCTATTGGTTTATGTATCCCGCCATTTGGTTATTGAATGGCTGTTCGAATTTTTTGCTTAATATTACAGGGTTGGGTGAAACACATCAAGGAGAACATTTTTATTCTACGGAAGAAATTAACCTTATTCTGACAGCAAGCCACTTGCATGGAGAACTTACGCGAGATGAAACAAAAATCATTAAACATACATTAGAGTTTGCAGATTTATTAGTAACCGACATCATGCGTCCGAAAGAAGAAATGATATTGTTAAATATTAACGAACCTGTTTCCGAATCATTAGAGAAAGTTTTTAAATATCGTTATAGTCGTTATCCTGTATATGATGACGTAAAGGATGAAATTATCGGTATTGTTCATATTAAAGATCTCTTTTTTGCGTTATATCAGAATAAAAAACTGATGGATTTAAAACCCTTAATCAGACCAATTTTAAAGGTCTCGTATCGTTTGCCCGCCCTTAATGTGCTTCGAAAATTTAGAGCGGGAGCACCACATTTTGCGTTGATTTATCATAAAAAAGACACTTTGATAGGATTTATTACACTAGATAATTTATTGCATATTATTCTTGGGCGCATTAAAGATGAATTTCATAAAACAATGGTTGATTGGGTAGAAAATCTCGATGGCAGTTTAACTGTCAAAGGTGATTGTTCTATTTATTCTCTTGAAAGAGCACTTGATCAAGATATTGAAGTGAGTGAAGACGAGGATATTAATACCATTACTGGTCTTATTTTTAATAAACTGCATGTCTTTCCTAAGGAAGGAGATCGCGTACCATTTGAAGGCTTTGATGTTGTTATTGAAAAAACACAAGGCGCAAAGATAGTCTCTGTTCTCATTTACCCCAAAAAGTCTGAATCCGAATAAGAAAAGTTACCTATTGCAGCGGTATTATTGTACAATATGGCCATCATTTTGAGGGAATGTTATGGAATTTGAGTACCTAACCGCTATCTTGAGTGTTGCTGGCTTGGTGATGATCTCAGTGATCAGTCCAGGTCCCGATTTTGCTATCGTTGTAAAAAATAGCCTTGTATATTCACGTAAAACAGCGCTTCTAACGGCCTTCGGAATTGCCCTGGGAATTCTTGTACATGTGGCTTATACCTTATTAGGGTTAGGATTGCTTATCACTAAAACACCCTGGTTATTATTCGTTGTAAAATGTTTAGGTGCAAGCTATCTACTTTATATTGGATTTAAAAGTCTTTGTGCAAAGAAAAAAGCCCCATCAACTTTAGAAAATGTTCACCACCAGCAGGATATTTCTGCCATCGCTGCCATTCGTTCAGGTTTTCTTACCAATGCCCTTAACCCCAAATGCATGTTATTTTTTGTGAGTTTATTTTCGGTTGTCATTGATCCCAACACCCCTTTTGGTATTTTGCTCATCTATGGGGCTATTATTTTTATAGAAACATTGCTTTGGTTTGGATTTGTAGCCTTTTGCTTGTCGGGCAAAAGCACACGAGAAAAATTTAACACTATTGGCCATTGGATAGAGCGCGTTACAGGGGGTATTCTGATGGTCTTAGGTATGCGATTGCTGTTTATGGTGTAAATTAAAATTAGTGTCGCAATCTTCGACGTTTGTCCTTAACCAAATCTCGTACGACTGGTCCTTGAATGACAAGAGATGTATCTTGGTTGTGAAAATCGCTTTCTATACTCATTGCTGAAGACAGCCAATTAAACGATCCCTCGCTCAGTGTTGGGTTATCAGTTTCACTATCGACAATAAGCGTTTTACGATGGAAACCTCTATGTGGCGTTATTGTTGTTATGTCTTTTAATTTTGGATGACGCTTTATGAACTCTGAAATGACATGATACTTATCATGCGTGTTATCTATCAAATCATATTCATTTAAAACAATGCAAAGTTTAACATCTTTTTTTATCACATCTGAAATAAGATTTAACCTTTTTTTGGCATTTGCAATGCTTATAAAGGGGGAGTAAATCTCGATACTTTTTTTAGCACCCCCGCAAATAAATTTCAGATAATCATTATGTTGTTCAAGTGTTGTTAAAAGTAAAAATCGAGAAGAGCTATTTATAGAAAGTTCAAGATGACTTTTGTTGTGCTCAATATTTGGCAAGGGTTCATCGTTCATTTTTGAGATGAAAATCTTTCTATAATTTATTATTTTGGCGAAAGTCCAACGCCATATTTTATCAACATAATTTTTATTTCTTGAAATTTTGATTGCATGGTCATCAAGGTTTGCATCTTCATCAGAAAAACTTAACCAATTAGCAGATCCAATAACAGCATAATGTTTATCAACAATTAAATGTTTTCCATGAATGTTAAGTTCTTCACAAGAAATACCTTGTTCTTCAAGAAAATCACATTTTTGTTCGCTTAACGGTTTGTTTGAGACAATCCATATTTTAACGCCTCGATCACAGGCATCTCTTAAAGCATCGAGTATTTCATCTGGAATAAAACCTACAGATTCAGTTGTGATTAATATTCGTTCACGCGCTGAATCTATAAGATTATTAAATAATTTTTGTAATTTTCTATTTTTTTTAATTAGCTCGACCTTACAGTTGTTTTTTTCAGGTATTTTTTTTGCCTTGCTATGCTGATACTGTGGCGTAAGTTGAGGTACAGGGACAGGTTGTAGAGGAGCTTTTTTTTGGATATGCTCTTGTTCGATTCTATCTAGTTCTCTAAGAAAATCATCGGGATATATTTCATCAGTCAGTTGAATTTTTTGAAGTGATTTTTTTTCCAAATATTCTTTCTCGATCCTATCTAATTCTCCAAAATCTTCGGGCGTTATATCCCCAAACTGTACGTTTGAAGGCAATATAGGTGCTGAAGGAGAAGCATCTTTATTTGTTTTAAGTACTTGTGATTGCTGAACATCTCTCCTTAGCTCTGATGATGGTCTCTTGAAATTTAATGGTTTGTTAATTTGATACATTATATTTTAAGCTCCCATTCAATGAATATTTTTAATTACCCACAACATACACAAATTTTCCTGAACTCCTAGTCATATTCGCAGTCAAATTAACTGAAAAATCAACATTGGTTATGAAAAATGGGTGTATATGTATCACGATCAATGGATTCAGTTACTTACTAGTGATGGTTCTGAAATTTCACAGTTACCTGAAGTGATGTTAACTGTTAATGATACAGAATTAAATAATAATATTCGTTTGATATGTGCGCATTTTACACTAACACCTAAACAGGTTAAAGAATTTTCTGCTAGCGAAAAATGGCAAACCATACGAAACTTAAACACAGCGCTAAAGAATCTAGAATCTTTAGAAAAATCTATTCTTGCTATTTATAACAAGAGGCTGCAGTCTAAAAATATCAGTGGCCAAGAGTATGTGTTACAAAAAAATCGATATATTAAAAGCCTTGTTGAGATACGAGAACGTATTAAAAAGTCAAAAAATTTATTTGAGGTTCCATCTATAGAGTCTTTAACGATGGCACAATTATTTGAATATGGTGAAGAAAGTTATGATCAAGATGATTTGGTTGCTGAGATTTCAAAGCGAATGACCGTACGCCCAAAACAACAAAAAGAATTAATAGAAGGACCGTTTGAAAAGACAAAAGCCACACGTGATTTTGAAGAACTTATATCCTATATTTTAAAAGGTGAACCAATGCAGTTGTCTCAAAATACATCAGGAGACAATATTATTGCGATAACGCGAACAGGGAAAAGTTTTAATATGCGTTCTATGATGCAACAGGTGAACATGAGTCATGTAAGCTTAACAGATGATTTACACAAAATGTATGTACAATACGTCATGGATGGTGTTGGAGAAAAACCTACGTTTCAAAATTATTCCGAAATCCCAGGCGAAAATGAATTTAATCGTCGTGATCCAGAAGGAACGTTGACATTTCTTCAGTTTTCAGAAAAGATAGCAATTAATATTTATACGGGTTCTTTTTCTCAACAAATGAACGGCTTATTAAGAGGTAAATCAGAAAATTATAATTTAAGTATGTTACAAGAAATAATTCTCCATTTAGGATTTTGTGCATCTGGTTTAAATAAGATACCTATTAAGCGTTATAATGTTGCATTTCGAGGAGAAAGTTGGCCTATTATAGAGGGTATTGCAGAAGAGAGACTTAAAGCAGTTGAGGAAGGAGGGTATACTATTGAAAGAGGATTTGTTAGTACTGCAGCGGATAAAATTGCTAGTACTTTTAATGGAAATATGAAAATTCTGTTTACTGGAGGTATCTTGGGTCAAGATATAAGTGCGGTCAGTTTTTATCAAAAAGAAGAAAGAGAAATTTTACAAATCCCAACACAAGTTAAATGGCATTCATTTTGTGAAGTAGATGGTATTTATTATCTTCATGGTCAACCCGTGCGCACATTATCAGCATTAGAGCCTGATCCATTGAAAACACAAAAGGTAAAGCACTCAACATCCTTTCTCCCTGCATTTAATGCCGTAAGGCCGGAAGAACCAACGGGGGTTGCTTCTGTTCCAAAAAAACCTAAGCCTAAGGCTTGAAGCTTATACGGTGCTTTTCTCTACTTACTTGAGGCCCAAAATCCGTAGAACAGGCGATATTTTGGCTCGTTTTAGCAATATTTGCGTAATATGGCGGTTTCTCGTATGCATGAAAAGTACCTGTATTATCAATGGGTGGTCAGGTGATATTACAGGTACTAGTATAGTACGCTAGCCTGGTTTCATGCAATAACATTTCAAGGCTGGAATTGGTGATGGTGGCTATGGGTGGACTCGAACCACCGACCTCAGCATTATGAGTGCCGCGCTCTAACCAGCTGAGCTACATAGCCAATATAAGCCAGATTGAATTCAAATAACTAACTTAAACTGGTATATTTTAAGAAGCGACATAATAACATTTAACTTCCCTTGAAATCAATTCGCTTTAGAGACCCAAGCTGTCGATCTTTTTACCCAGTTGAAACAAGGTATAACAATCTAGCTTATGTTTTAAGGAGGTAATGTATTTCTCTACTGTTCTACTCGATATATTTAAAATAATGGCAATTTCGGGTGTGGTTTTTCCTTTCGTAAGCCAACAAATGCATTCCAGTTCTCGTTTGGTTAAAGAAGCACGTAGGAGGTTAGTGTTATTGGAAATTGAGAATACATTATTGTCAGGATTTTTTTGTGAGAACAGTGTGTCATGATAATCCGTATTCATATCTAATAGGTTGCTATCGTATGGAACAATCCCACGATTTTTAGCAGCTGCATCTATAAGGTTTTTAGCATTTTGTTTGAACGTATTGATAAAGTTGTTAAGCAGTTCAAAGTTGTTTATGTAAAAATTATTAATTGCGTAATTGTTTGGTGTAGATGCAAAATCATATTTATCAATCCAATTGTTTGTTTTTTCAACAATACTCATCCCTCTACCAATATTAAAGTTCTCTGCAGCATCTGTTCCGACCAGTTGATGTCCCGAATGGTTGGGATCAAATGCATCCCAAAGATAATAGCCAGATTGGTAACAACTTGGATGGCGATTTAAACGGGTTAAATAGATGTAGCCTTTGTTATAGCAATGTTCTGCCCAATCTGGGCGGTTTGTGAGCACAAATCGGGAGAGATCGTTATATATTCTTGTGAAACCGAATGAGGTAATGCCATAATTATCTAGTACTTTACAAAAGCTTTCTAAATCATAAGATGTTTTTAAGGTGAAGTGATTTTTGGGAAGAACAGTGGGTAGCACTTCAACTGTAGACATAAGGTGCCTGATTTATTTCTGTAGGAGAAAGATTGATTTTATATATTTTTAAAATAAAGAACAATACGGGAATAATAATAAGTGCGCATAACACAAAGAAGTTTGACCATCCAAAATAGTTTGCTAAATATGTACCAATGAAATAGAATACAATTCTTGAGCCACCCATCAACGACGATAAAAATGCATTTTGAGTAATTGTAAAGGATTGGTAACTTAAAGACAGCATTAAAGTTAAATACGCTACGACAGAGATCCCATCAATCACGTAAGTAAAAAATATATTAAATGCCAATAGAAAATAGGCTATAGATCCTTGGTTTTGAATAACGTTATAAAATATGAGGTTTGCCATAGCGGCTTGAAGTAAATTGTTTATCATATAAGAAAGGGCACATGCCATCAGGATTCGGGTTACACCAAAGCGTTCACACAGAATGCCGCTTATCATGCTACCCAAAATAAGTAGACCAATACCAAAGGCGCCTTTTAATGCGCCGATTTGAGTAATGGTAAATCCTAATTCCATATAAAACGGATTAATCACCATGGTTGAAAGGTAACTGCTCGCATAGTATGAAATAATGATTAATAATATCCAAAATCCCCCGGGAAAGTTGAGTAAACTTTTAAACGGTTCAATGATTCCTAAATTAATATTTGAGTTTTTAGGGGTTGTATTTAAAATACTTTCTTGATTTGTTGGGAATTTTGTAAAAATAATCGTGAGAGGGCCTATGATGATTAAGCCTGCCACAATAAGATAAGCTGTTTGCCAACCATACAGTCCTGCAAAAAATAAAGCGCCGCCACTGGCGATTATTTCGCCTAAACCAAATCCATTGGAATAGCATGCCGTTCCAAAAGCGAGTTCATTTGGTTTTAAGATCATCACTCTTAGTTTAGCTTCGGCGATATCGCTTATAGAACTACAAATGGTTGTACAATAGGCTGCAATTAGCATTTCGTATAAGCCATAGTTTTTATTTAAATCAATATTCGCTATCCAAACAAGACTTAACATCATGCCGATCATTGCAACGATAACCCATGCACGTGCATGACCAACAAAAGTGCTTAAGAACGGAATAGAATGTCTTTCCACAAAAGGACCTGCTAAGAATTTTAATGAATAAGGTAATATGACCGTTGAGAAGATCGCAATTTCTACTAACGAAAACCCAGATTGTAATAATCGTGCCGATAATGTAGCACTTATTAATAAGATAGGAATGCCGCTTGCAAATGCCCACAAAAAAATGGCTAGCATTTTAGGTTGAAAGTAGAGTTTCAATTTTTCACCTTCACATTTAAATGGCCATTAGCAATGGGTATTACTACCCATTTGAAAGTACGATTGTACCATATAGTCTTGTGACTCCAAGAGCAGATCGACAAATTGTATTGAATACAGTTTTTCTGCTTACTTTTTTTCTTAATAAAGGAGACTATTTATGCTTCAAGGTACTAATTTTGCAAATTCTCTAGCGCTTAATATCGCAGGTTCTATTCCTGAAACGGCTAATAACAGTGCATGGAGAGACAGAGTCAAAGACTCTTCGAGTATAGTGGTGTTACTCAAAACGCTACAAGAGAACAAAGAGTCTGTTAACATTTTAACGGCTGCGGCATTAGCTGCAGCAACAGCAGCTGGGGCAGCTCTACCTGTTGCTGTGTTGGCTGCAATACCCCTTTTAGTTCAGTTATCGATTCCTATGTATTCAGCATATAGAGAAAAAGTTGCTGAAGAAGCGCTTTTAAAGAAATTTGCTAATGAAGGGTGCTTAGTGTTAGTGCAGCTTGCTATTGAAAATGGCGTAGATATTAATTGCCCCAATTACGATAGTGAGATAACGGATCTGCCTATATGGGACGTTGCGCAAGGTGGTCTTGAAGCAGGCAGTAATTTGTTGTTTTTTAGCGGGAGATTTGAATCGGATACATGGCAAAAAAGCTGGAAAGGATCTTCGCCTTTAATTCTGGCAGCAGATAATAATCATCTCGACGTTGTTAAATATTTGGTTGAAAAAAATGCTGATCTAAACATGGCAACCAAAAGTAGTATGTGCGTGTTTAGTACTGCTTTAGATTGGGCAACCAGAAGAGGTCATCATGACGTTGAATCCTATTTAATGAGCAAAAATGCAAGAAGAGCAAGCACGACACCTTCTCAAGAGGCGTCTGGTACAGTAAGAGCTGCAATGCGGCCTTAAAGATAAGCTAAAGATATCACCGTGCTGCTGCAAGTTGTTTTGTAACAGTACGGTGTTTTGATAAAATCTTCAAAAAATATGTTAGAAAATCGACAAAATTAAGACAGTATCCTACCGGCAATCTCATCGCTCTTAGTAAAACATGATATCATTCCTATTTCCTTTGATGAAACAGAAAACAGAAGGTTATTTTTAATGACAATACGTACACGTTTTGCACCTAGCCCGACTGGTTTTTTGCACGTTGGTGGTGCGCGCACGGCGCTTTATTCTTGGCTGTACGCTAAAAGAATGGGCGGACAATTTATTTTACGGATCGAAGATACCGATTTGGAACGATCGACACCTGAAGCAGTGGATGCGATTTTAGAAGCGATGGATTGGTTAGGTTTAGATTATGATGAGGGACCGTATTATCAAACAAAGCATTTTGATCGTTATCGTGAGGCAGCAGATCATTTATTAAAAACTGACTGTGCTTATTATTGTTATTGTTCTAAAGAGCGCTTAGAAAAACTTCGTGAAACACAAATCGCAAACAAAGAAAAAGGCCGTTATGATGGACATTGTCGCGATTTAAAGCTTGGTCCCAGAGACGAACCTTATGTTATCCGTTTTCGTAATCCTGAACATGGCAGTGTTGTGATTGATGACTGTGTTCGTGGGTGTGTTGTGATTCAAAATTCAGAATTAGATGATCTGATTATTGTACGTTCGGATGGGTCGCCTACTTATAATTTTACCGTTGTGGTAGATGATTGGGATATGAAAATTACACACGTTGTGCGGGGTGATGATCATTTAAATAATACCCCACGCCAGATTAATATTCTGAAAGCCTTGGGGGCACACTTGCCCATTTATGCACATATTCCGATGATTTTAGGGAGTGATGGCAAGCGGCTTTCTAAACGTCATGGTGCTGTTAGTGTGCAACAATATCGTGATGATGGCATATTGCCTGAAGCATTGCTAAATTATTTGGTGCGATTAGGTTGGTCTCATGGCGATCAAGAAATCTTTACGCGTGAGGAAATGATTCAATATTTTGATATTCATGATATCAATAAGGCGCCTTCTGCATTTAATCCTGAAAAATTATTGTGGTTAAATCAGCATTATTTAAAAACAGGCGATCCGGCTTTGCTCACAAAGCACTTACATTGGCATATGCGTCAATTGGGTGTAGAAACAGGCGAGGGACCTGCATTAGAAGTGGTTTTGTTGGCGCAACGCGATCGCGCAAAAACTTTAAAAGAAATGGCTGAAAAAAGCATATTTTTCTATCAAGCGATCGATATAGATCCAGAAGCGCGCGAAAAGCATTTAACACCTGAAGCACTAGAATATCTTCAGAAATTACAAAGGCCATTGGCGGAGATTACAGATTGGCAAGCCCCTGTTATTCATCAAGCCATTGAAAAATTGGCTGCTGGTTTAGACATTAAGCTCGGCAAACTTGCACAACCTTTACGTGTTGCTGTTACAGGGAATACGACATCACCACCGATTGATATTACATTACAGCTTATTGGGAAAGAACGTGTATTAGAGCGTTTGGAAGCTGTGCGGCTGTAAAGGGGTTGACAGAAGGGCTCTCTGGCCTGTAGGATTCGGCTTTCTACGAGGAAGAAGCACCAACTTTTTGCCAAGTAGGGGCTATAGCTCAGCTGGGAGAGCGCTTGCATGGCATGCAAGAGGTCGGCGGTTCAATCCCGCCTAGCTCCACCAAGAGTCCGTCTGTGTCCCCATCGTCTAGAGGCCTAGGACATCGCCCTTTCACGGCGGTAACAGGGGTTCGAATCCCCTTGGGGACGCCATTAAATATCTTGTTTAATGGCTCAGTTCTATAATATTAAGCATGCAAAATTAAAACTTGGTGAAACTTTATCCAATTTATTGAAATTATCTCCAATACTACCTATACTATAGGTAGTATTGGAGGGTTAATAGTGTTTATCGAGTCATTTTTTTATTCACATCCCATTTTTCGATTTGAAGAGTTTGTACAGTGGAAAATAAAACAAGGTACAAATAATCCACAAGCTATGTGGAAAGCGTTGCATTACCATACGAAAGCTGGGCATTTGATTAATATACGTCGTGGGCTATATGCCTTTATTCCACCCAATGAAACACTAGATACCATTTTGATTGATCCTTATTTACTTGCAGCTAAACTGGCTGTTGATAGCACACTTGCGTACCATTCTGCTTTAGAGCTTCACGGAGTAGCTTATTCAGTATTCGAGAAATTCAGTTTTTTAACTGTACATAAAAATAAATCTTTTGAATTTCAAGGCCGATTATATCAACCGGTATCTCATCCCACAGTATTAAAAAATCAAGATCTCCGACATTTTGGCGTAGAAAAAACGGATAGACAAGGCCAAATTATTTATGTTACTAATCTTGAAAGGACTTTTGTTGATGTGTTGGATCGCATTGAGTTAAGTGGTGGTTGGGAAGAAGTGCTCCGTTCTATTAGCAATATGGTAATTTTAAATTTAAATGAAGTAATTAGGTATTGTTTAATGCATAAAAATCGTATCTTAACTGCGAAAGTTGGCTTTTTTTTAGAACAACGTCAAGGGGCATTTGCAGTTGATAATGAAGCATTAGACAGCTTATTAAAATTCAAACCATCTACGCCTCAATATTTAATGAACCATTCGTTAGAACAATGTAGGTTGGTAAAGAAATGGAATTTAATGGTGCCACTGCGAGTTTTGGAAAAATCTTGGGAGGAACCAGAGCATGATATCTAAAGAACGTTTAATGCAAGAATCAAAAAAATACCACTACAAGCCCGAGAATTTAGAGAAAGTTTATCGATTATTAGCTGCGCTTGATCAATTTATGGTTATACCTTATTTGCGTGATCGTTTAGTTTTAAAGGGTGGTACAGCTTTAAATTTATTTTATTTTGAAGATATCCCAAGATTATCTGTTGATATCGATATGAATTATATAGGACAATTAGAACGAAGTAAAATGTTAGAAGAGCGAACAATTATTAATGATGCTATATATCAAATTTTTCAAAAAAATCATTTTGAATTACATCGTAATCCAAATCATCACGCGGGCGGTAAAATGGTATGGCGTTATCCAAGTGCGTTAGGGCAGATGGGCAACCTTGAGATTGATCTTAATTATATGTATCGTCAACCATTGTGGCCAGTGGTATGGTTAGAGTCAAAATTTCATATTGAAAAAATAGTTAAGATTCCTGTGTTAGATATTCATGAGTTAGCGGCTGGAAAGTTGGCCGCATTATTTGATAGGCAAGCTAGTCGGGATTTGTTTGATGCACACTATTTATTAACCAAATGTACTTTGGTGAATTCAAAGCTGAGATTAGGTTTTGTGACGTATTTAGCAATGACAGGTATTGCGTTATCTAATTTAAATATCGAATTTTTAAATTATAAAATTTCTGAAGTACATAATCGATTATTGCCAGTATTGAGACAAAAAAGTGTACCTCGCACACAAACTGAGATCACAATTTGGTCAAGTAAATTATTAGAAGAATTGCGCGAAGCGCTAATTCTTATAATACCTTTAAAAAAAGAAGAAGTAGAGTTTATACGACAGATCCGTGATTTTGGCGAAATTAGACCAGAATTGATTACAGATGACAAACTTTTAACAAATACAATTCAAAGACATCCTGCTATTCAGTGGGCTAAGCAAAGGTCAATGCAACATTCTATGGCTTAAGAATTATAGTTGAAATAATTTCTATAATATAAAAATCCTCTTTCATAAAAGGACGCTTTCTATTCTTAATGAACTTTGTTGATATATTTTGTCTAATTGTAATAAGCAGTTATGAGGTCATGAAATATGGGTGTACATAATCATATTTTATTGGGAAATGGTTTTAACTTGGCTCTAGACAGTAAAGATTTTAGGTTGAAGCTTGGGTATGAATGTATAAAAAAAGATATGATTGAGACTCTTAAAAAGGAAGATTCAAATCAAGAGGCTTTAAATTTATTAGAACAGAATTGCACATGTGATATTGAAGAAATTATAGAATGTGCTAAAAAAAGTGGCGACAAGTCCGTTGTGAAATTATTAAAATCTTGTTTTATTTTAAGCATAATTAAGCGAACAAAGTCTTCAACGTCGTTTACATATGACAATGAACTTTCTATAAAAAAGAAGACAGCATCTGAAAATTTAAAGGAATTTGATAAAATATTTACGTTGAATTACGATTTGGTTTTATATTGGCTTCTTATGGAAGAAAATCTCGGCCTTCGTGAAAATTTTAGCGACGGATTTTGTGATAGGTTTCTTCAAGAAGATAGCCTTGGTTGCGAATTATTGAGGTTTTATCAGGATAGAAAAAATACTTTATTTTATTTACATGGGGCGCTTCATTTGTTTAATTACCAAGATAAAACTCCTGTGAAGATTGTGAAAAAAGGTCATCAATTAAGTTTGATAGAACTATATACAAGATTGCTTAAAAATTATCCGGAATCATTAGATAATTTATTGGTTGTGGAGCCAAGTCATGATGATAAACACACATATATAAGTCGCAATAGTTATTTAAAATGGTGTTATAATAGTTTAAAACAATTAGATGGTAGTTTAATCGTCTATGGATGTTCAATGGTAGATCAAAATAAAAGGTTAAAAGATCATCATTTAATGGATGCTATGTTTGATTCAAATGTTTTAAACTTATATTTAGGGTTTTACGGCACTGAATCATACTCTGATAAACTTATTTTAGAGAAGTGTAAATCATTGAACAACAAAAGGCATAACAAGGTTGCAGTTTTTGAATTTTCTACTAAAAAATTTAATATTTGGAATGACAAGGACTTTTTGTCAAAAATACTTAATGAATCTCAGGAAATACATTAGAACTTATAATTTGTTGACAAAGAAATGTAAAGTAGATAACTTTTTATTCTTAACAATAAGAGCGCTATATATTTTATTAAGGGGTTGCTTGGCGGTAACAGGGGTTCGAATCCCCTTGGGGACGCCAACTTTGGCGTGGTTTATATTGCGCAGCAGCTCATTTCAAATTCGAAAGGCTCTTCGACCTGTTTAGGGCGACCGGTTTCTGTATAAGTTAAAAATCGGATATTGATTCGGTGCTTGTTACCACTGACTTCAGGATAAGTATTCGTGTCAGCAGGTAGAACAATGCGGAGCAGCTGGCAGGGATTTTGCGTGTCCAGCGAGCGTTGGAAGAAACCCTTCTCAGCCGTTTGTACTTCAAAAAAAGCACTATTTCGTGTGAGATTCAATAAGGCTGTAATGGCATTGATGAGGGGTTGGATTTCAGTTACCCATCGAGATAAACATTCTGTTTTGGTAGTTGAAGGTTGGTTCAGCCAGTAATGGTAGCTTGGAATATCAAAGCCACAGGTTCCACCGGTTATCACAGTACGCTGACGTACACTATTCAATAAGTCATTATCTTTAATTTCTGAAGCCATTTTTCCGGGTAATGCTAAAACTTTCTGCTGTTGGGCTGTCAGCTCTCGTAAAGTATTATCCAATTGGTGATGATCGACGCCAGCCGTGTCCAACAGTCGCGAAAGTGCACTAATATGCCTATCAAGTTCTTTTAAAACCTCTGAGCGAATATCAGTTCTGTCAAGAATGGTTAACATTTCGATTAATGCGGTTACGCTGGCATGGCTATCCCAGAAAGAGCGTCCATTTTGAAAGTGAGTAACCTGAGAAAATAAGTGTTCGAGCCTTAAAAAAGCACGTATACGCTCGTTCAGTGGCTGTTCGTATAGAATTGAATTTGGCATAGCAGTACTATAACAGATCTCCCTGTTTTGTCGACATCCGTAGAGTTAACTTAAAAATTATTTAGATAGCTTAGTATAATAATGATGCAGTGCTAGGATTTTGTTTTTGAGGGCATCCTTATCACCCATATTTTCAATCACATCGTCTGCTTTTTTGAGTCGTGTGTTGCGATCTACCTGGCTTTGAATCATTTTTTGAATCAGCGCTAGGGATGTGCCGTCTCGCTTTTGGATCCGTTCTATTTGCAGTTCCAAAGGACAATCAACCACTAAAATGCGATCAACAACATCTTCGAAATGCGCTTCTATTAATAAAGGAATTTCAACGATAAAGTAAGCATGATTTTTTTTAGAATAGGCTAAGACTTCTGATTTAATCAGTGGGTGTAATAGTGCCTCTAACCAATGGCGATCAGCGTCTGATTCGAAAACGAGGGTTCTTAATTGTGCACGATTGAGAGTGCCATCTGGCTGCAAGATTTTTTTTCCAAAATGGTGAATGACTTCTTTCTGTGCAGGTTGATTGGGTTCTAATAATTGTCGTGCAATTTCATCGGTGTCAATAACCGCAACACCATAATCTCTAAAGTACTGTGCAACAGTCGATTTTCCTGAGCCAATGCCACCGGTTAAGCCCACAATCATAAAACAAATAATTTAAAATAATAGAGGTTAAATTGGGTATCCCATAGTAATGCTGCAAATCCTGCAATCGCAAGAAAAGGACCAAATGGAATAGGAATATTTTTATCTTGGCCACGAAATAAAATCAAAAAAATACCTACAGTAGAACCCAAAAGCGAAGAGACCAAAATAATCATGGGCAAAGATTGCCATCCTAGCCAAGCGCCAAGCAAGGCTAATAATTTAAAATCACCAAAACCCAAACCTTCTTTACCGGTTATCCATTTAAAGAGCCAAAATACGATAAATAAACTCAGATACCCGGTTGCTGCACCGACGATTGCATCTGTTGGGTTTGTAAAAATATTGAATGCATTCATCAATAATCCTATCCACAAAACAGGTAAAGTGATTGAGTCTGGTAAAATTGTATGTTTACCATCGATAAAAGCGAGTGCAACTAAAGCCCAAGTTAATAATAATCCACCGAGTGTGGCCCATGTAAATCCAAATTTAATTGCAACTGCGACAGATAGAATAACGGTTAATAATTCAACTAAAGGATATTGCATAGAAATTTTTTGGGAACAACAATGACATTTTCCTTTTAGCCACAAGTAGCTTAAAACAGGAATATTATAATACCACGGAATAGTTGCCTGACACTGTGGACAGTGGGAGGCTGGAAACATTAAGTTGAATGATTCTGAAGGTGCATTTTCTAGGGGATCATCCATCATCATACGCGGCAGACGTACGATAACGACATTTAGAAAACTGCCCATTAAGAGACCCAACAGGCCGGTTCCGAACAGAAATAAGGTTTGGTATTCCATTGATAAAGATAATAAACGCATATATTACAGAATAGATCCCATTTTGAAAATTGGTAGATACATGGCTATTACGAGGCCACCCACGATAATACCTAATATCACCATAATCAATGGTTCTAAAAGTGATGTCAATCCGTCAACAGCCGCATCGACTTCTTCTTCATAAATAGTAGCAATTTTGCCGAGCATGTCTTCGAGGGCACCGGATTCTTCGCCAATTCCTATCATTTGTACTACTAAATTTGGAAAAATGCCTGTTTTTTTCATGGCAACCCGCATTCGTTGGCCTGTAGATAAGCCATCCTTAATTTCCATAATGGCAGTGCTGTAAACAATGTTATTAGATGCTTTGGCGATAGATTCTAGTGCATCGGTTAAAGGAACACCCGCTGCCGAAGTTGTAGAAAGTGTGCGTGCAAAACTGGCCATAATGGATTGCTTTAAAATGGCT
Source organism: Gammaproteobacteria bacterium (assembly GCA_044225395.1). GTDB lineage: Bacteria > Pseudomonadota > Gammaproteobacteria > UBA6186 > Azoamicaceae > CADEGZ01. Next base: position 69,448 of record JBGAIP010000002.1, on the reverse strand, counting down.
CCAAAAATAGGTAGCTTTAAGGCTAATCTTTGTATTGCATGTTGAAAATGGGTATTTTTTTGATATAGATTTTTTAAAAAATAACCCAGCAAAATAATACCAATAATAATATAAATGCCATAATTTTGAAGTGCATCTGAAATATTTAAGACAAACTGTGTAAAGGCAGGAAGTTCAGCGCCATATCCTTGAAATAAATCTTTAAAAGTAGGTACAACTTTTATTAATAAAATTGCCGAAACGACACAGGCAACAATAATGATAGCGATAGGATAATACATGGCTTTTTTAATTTTTCTTTTCAATGAGTCTGTTTTTTCTTTATATATCGAAATGCGATCGAGCATTGTATCTAAAGTACCTGATTGTTCGCCAGATTCTATCAGGCTGCAATAAAGTTCGTCGAAATACCGAGGGTTTTTTCTAAGCGCAATTGAAAATGCACTACCGCCTTCGACATCCAATTTTATTTTAATAGCTAATTTACCCAGTGCGCCGTTTGGGTCGCCTTCAGCGAGAATACCTAAAGCTTGAACTAAGGGGATACCCGCGTTTAACATGGTTGCCATTTGACGTGTAAATAAAGTTATTTCAGTGGATTTGACTTTTTTTTCTCCATCAAAAAGGGAAGTTGATTTTTTTTTGATTTTTAAAACATTGAGTCCCTGGGTTTGCAATAAGGTTCTTGCACGCGGAAGCGATGGTGCTGCAATTTCGCCAGAAATTTTATGGTTTTTATTGTCAAGCGCATCAAAAACAAAAATTTGTGTTTTGATGGCTCGTATTTTTTGGGTTGTGCCTGGTTTGTCCATGACTAATCCTTCGTGATTCTATAGAGTTCTTCAAGGCCAGTGAGTCCTTGTTTAACTTTTTCTAAGCCCGATCTGCGTAAATCCCACATTCCACCTTTAACGGCTGTTGTATAAATATCAATTGCATTTCCACCCGCCATAATAATATCGCTAATTTCTGGTGTAACATAAAGTACTTCATAAATACCAATTCGACCCTTATAACCATTTTTACATTTATCACAGCCTTTTGGTTCAAACAGTTGCAGACTGGGAATCTCCTCTTTGGAAAAACCTAGCTGTAAAAGGGCGGATTCAGGAATATCTGCAGGCATTTTACAATGCTTACAGAGTAATCGTGCTAAACGTTGTGCAATAACCAACGTGACAGAGGTAGCAAGATTATATGCAGGAACACCCATATTTACCATACGCGTTAAAGTGTCGGATGCGCTGTTAGTATGCAGGGTTGAAAGTACCATGTGACCTGTTTGTGCTGCTTTAACGGCGATTTCGGCAGTTTCGAGATCTCGAATTTCACCCACCATAATCACGTCAGGATCTTGTCTTAAAAATGCTCGTAAGGCAGCCGAAAAAGTGAGACCTGCTTTTACATTAACATTCACTTGATTAATGCCAGGAAGATTAATTTCTACGGGATCTTCGCAGGTTGAGATATTGATTTCATTTGTGTTCAGAATATTCAGTGCAGTATAAAGAGAAACCGTTTTACCACTGCCGGTAGGGCCAGTCACTAAAACCATACCTTGTGGTTTATGGATAGCTTTCATAAAAAGTTCTTTTTGTGCTACTTCGTAACCCAAGGCATCAATACCCAATTTTGCACTACTGGGATCTAGAACACGCATTACCACTTTTTCGCCAAACAAGGTTGGACAAGTGCTAACACGAAAATCAATAGATCGGTTACTCGATATTCGCATTTTGAAGCGACCATCTTGTGGAACTCGTCGTTCGGAAATATCTAAGCGCGCCATTACTTTAAGACGCGCTGAAAATCGGTTTGCAATACTGACGGGCGGGGTTGCGTTTTCATAGAGTATTCCATCTCGACGAAATCGAATACGATAGGTTTTTTCATAAGGTTCAAAATGTAGATCTGAAGCGCCTATGTTAACCGCATCTAAAATGACTTTATTAATAAATCGGACAATGGGTGCATCTTCTGCATCGCTACCAAGGCTTATTTTAGCCGATTTATCAGATTCATCTTCATTTAAAATATCGATACCTTCTAGATCAACGTCTTCGAGGCTGCCCAATGATTTTGCTGAAGAGGAAGATTGGACTTTTTGAATGAGTTCATTAAATTTATTTTCCCCAACGAGAATAGCTTCAGTATTTGTATTGGTGAGATATTTAATTTCATCAACTGCTTTAAGATTAGTGGGATCAGATATGGCGATATACAGACGATTTCCACGCTTAAAGAGAGGTACGGCGTGATGTTGTATAATAAAATCTTGATTAATAACATCGTTGGGTATCTGTTGAATATCAAATGCTTCGAGATCAATAAAAGGTATGCCAAATTCGCGAGAGCATGCTGTTCCTAGTACACCTGGTTCTATGAAGTGACCTTCGATAACAGCTGAGACAAAGGGTATTTTTTGTTGATTTGCTTGTTCTGTAATGCGATGGGCGGTTTCTTCTTGGAGTAGCCCTATTTGTATTAACTTGCGAGCAAGTCCCCCGAGGGGGACTTTTTGGCTTGTTTCATCCATGCTCGACCTCGATTATGGACAGCTGCTAGGTGCATATGGACTTCCACCTGAAGTACATGCCCAAGTAACAGAACCGTCTCCCAACATCGTTGGTGTCATTGTAATGTTTGTTGCATTACCACCAAATTGAGCAGGTGTACCTGTTACAGTAACAACACAGGCATTAGAGACCGCCCATGAGGTCATGTACGTTGTACCATTGAGAGAAGCCTTATTGGTCATAGTTGTACAGGTTGCAGCACCTATCGCGGTTGCACCCGTCACAATTAAGAATTCACCTACCTGACGCGACGCATTGTCTCCAAAGACCAGCAATTCACTGAATCTGGCCTTATAGATATAATCTCGGTACGCTGGCACCGCGATGGCTGCCAATATCCCGATGATAGCAATCACTATCATTAATTCGATTAACGAGAACCCTTTGACTACTTTACCTTTCATAAACCGACACTCCCAATAATTATTTCGATTCTGATACTCATTATAATGCAGGAACCGTGCCAAGACGGGTGAACAGGGGTATTTATTTGATTTTAGAAGAAAAATTTTAGAGGTCTGGTTAATAAAAAAGGAAAATTTAGTTCAAAAGCGTCAAGTAAGCTAAAATTAGAAATTAAACAGAGTCAAAAAAATGACACTAATATCGATATTCTTTACAAACCTTTTTCTGAAGCCAGTAATCCAGTGAAATTTTGCCATGGCCATAAAGGGCGATAACCGCGATTAAAATACCCCAAATGACATTGTCTTTTAAAGCAAGTGCAAATTCAGGTTTTAGTAATGTCGGATAGAAAATAACACTGAATATATTAAATACAAATAATGCCGTTGCGGGTATTCTCGCACCTAAACCAAGGATCAAAAAAATGGGGAGCGCGACTTCAGCTGCAGTGCCAAGATAAGCAGCCATCACGGGCGACATACCAACGATTTTGTATTCATTCTGGAACAAATATAAGGTAGAAGACCAAGATGTTAATTTAAGCCATCCGGACCAAAAAAAGATTTTAGCTATATACGCACGTATGCCGAACATTACGATATGCGAACTAAAGTCCAGACAGTCTGTTATTAAATTAGATATTTTACAAACAAAGCTTACCAAGTATTTCATAAAATAATTGTAGCACAAGCCTATTTTTAAACACTATACTCAAGATATATGCGTGTATTTTAAAAGCAAGTCCCCTAGCATTATGAAAGCATTAGTCATCAAAAATTTAAATAAAACGTACGCCTCTGGGCCAGTGGCGCTAAAGGGTATCGATCTCGAGGTTGAACAAGGCGATTTTTTTGCATTACTGGGTCCCAATGGGGCCGGCAAAACAACAACCATTGGCATTATCACTTCTTTAGTGAATAAAACTGCTGGAGAGGTTTCCGTATTTGGTTTTGATACCGAAAAAGAAGCGGTTCAAGCCAAAACGTGTATTGGGGTTGTGCCTCAAGAATTTAATTTTAATTTTTTTGAACGCGTGATTGATATCATTCTTAATGAGGCAGGTTATTATGGTATACCCCGTCGTATTGCATACCAACGTGCGGAGCAATATCTGACACAGCTAGGGTTATGGAACAAACGGCGTGTGGTATCAAAAGAATTATCGGGTGGTATGAAACGTCGTTTAATGATAGCACGCGCTTTGATCCACGAGCCTAAAATGCTTATTTTAGACGAGCCAACTGCGGGTGTTGATATAGAGCTCCGACGTTCCATGTGGACATTTTTGAACGATATTAATGCTAAAGGCACAACCATTATTTTAACAACACATTACTTAGAAGAAGCAGAGTCTTTATGTAGAAGCATTGCGATTATTAATAGAGGAGAGATTATAGAGAACACGACAATTAAAGAATTGTTGTCTCGGTTACATACAGAAACAATTTTGTTGGATTTAAAATATCCTATCGCGGAGGCACCTGTGTTACTAGACTGCGAAACGGTTCTTAAAGATGAAACAACCCTAGAAATTACCTTCCCCAAAACATTAAACTTAAATGATATTTTCCAATCACTCTCTCAGCAAAACATTGAAGTGCTTAGTATGCGTAATAAAGCAAATCGCTTGGAAGAATTGTATATTCGTTTGGTGAACCCAGTATGACAAGACTGACAGAAAATAGCATTGGATTGTATACCATTGTAAGACGCGAAGTGTCTAGATTTATCCGCATTTGGTCTCAAACCTTGTTGCCCTCTGTTGTAACCATGGCCCTTTATTTTGTTATTTTTGGTAACGTTATGGGTTCTCGCATCGGGGAAATCGCGGGATTTTCATATATAGAATATATTGTCCCGGGTCTTATTATGATGGCCATTATCACGAATTCTTACGGTAACGTTGTGGCTTCTTTTTTTAGTTCTAAGTTTCAGCGTAATATTGAAGAAATGTTAGTTTCTCCCTTACCCAATTTTATTATTATTTGGGGATATTTATTGGGTGGCCTTGCGCGCGGTGTTACCGTCGGTATATTAGTGACGGGTGTTTCGCTGTTTTTCGTTGTATTGCCCATCGCACATATGGGGGTAGTTTTTTTTGTGGGCATTTTAACTGCCATTTTGTTTTCCTTAGCAGGGTTAATAAATGGCATTTTTGCAAAAAGTTTTGATGATATTAATATAGTCCCAACCTTTGTGCTAACACCGCTGACGTATTTAGGAGGCGTTTTTTATTCTCTTGATTTTTTACCACACATTTGGCAGTGGGCTTCTTATGGTAACCCGGTGTTTTATATGGTAAACGCTTTTCGTTACGGCATGTTGGGCCAGTCGGATATCGATATCCATATTGCTATTGGAATTATTATAGGATTTATTGTCGTGTTCTATAGTTGGGCGATTTGGTTATTTAGAAAGGGCGTTGGTATAAAGACTTAAGATTTGTTCATGTATGTGCTTATCTGCAAAATAGTGCTCGACTCGCATGCTACCCGCACGTCCCATCTGTGTTCGTAATGTTTTATTTTGGCTTAATGTGATTAACGCATTTGCTAAAGCAGTGCTATCTTTAGCAGGCACCAGTAATCCATTTTCTCCGTCTTTTACCACTTCACGACATCCGGGTACATCGGTTGTTACAATGGGTCGACCACAACTGGCAGCTTCCAAAAGTGTTTTTGGCAATCCTTCTCTGTAAGAAGGCAATACCGCAATATGGCAATTTGTGTAGGCTTGAGCAACATTATCGCAATGTCCTTGCCAAGTAATAACACCCGCATCGTGCCATTTTCGAACTTGCTCCCGTGTAATAGACGCAGGGTTTTCGGGATCAGGAAGACCATATAATATTACTTTTGCGGCAATATTTTTTTCTTGTAGAATTTTGGCGGCAGCAACCAACTCACCAATACCTTTATCCCATAATAGTCGCGTAATACAAGCAATGATAACGGGCGGTTCATCTGGAAAAGCTGTGAGGGGAAATGCCTTTGTATCTATTCCAGCCCCTCGAATAATACTGATTTTTTTTAAATCTGAAATACAATGTTCTTTGACCAAAGTATTCAAATCATCTTCATTTTGCAAAATTAATTTGGTATTGCGTCTTGAAAAAATAAAGCTAAATAATTTGCAAGTTAAAGCTCGTAACACGCCCCTTTTTGAAATAAACAAATACCCCAACCCACCCAATGCATTAATAATAACCGGCACACGACACCAAAGTGCTACCAGTGATCCTAATATAACAGGTTTCATCGCTACCTGATGGACAATATCGGGTTTATAGGTTTTATAAATCTTGCGCAATTCTAAAAGCAGTAGACATTGACGAATGGGATTTAAGCCAGCGCGCGTAAAATGCTTGAGAGGGAATATGGTAATACCGGCAGCTTGAATTTTCTTTTGATGCTTGGTTATTTTGGTTGCAACAGCAACCTCATATCCTGCTTTTTGTGCCGCACGTCCTAAATTTAATCGATGAGAACAAAAATAACTGTCTTCCGAGACTAAAAAGAGTATTTTTTTCATAGCGTCCAGTAGTGCATTTCAGCGGGGCGCTCGATATCCCGCCAGAGTTGTTTAATATCTGCGATAAGTCCGTTTGGTACTAACAACTTTTTAAAGTCCTGTGTGGTAAGTGCTAAATAAGGCTGATGCGCAACAGCCCCGATAATACAATCATAACCTGAAACATCGCATAGATTGGGTAGCAGTTCGATGTTGAGATGCGATTTTGCCTGTAATGGATCTGCGAGTGGATCATGAACATCAACGGCATGTCCCCCCTTTTGAAGTGCTGCAATAACATCGATGACTTTGGTATTTCTTAGATCGGGAATATCTTCTTTAAATGTAAGGCCCAATACTAGAATTTTAGATTTGTTTTTGAGTTTTTGATGTATCACGCTTGCTATGGTATTGCCCATGGTTTCGTTAATGCGTCTGCCTGCCAGAATGACTTCAGGTTCGTGTTGTAAGGCGCGCGCGCAATGGGCGAGATAATAAGGATCTACTCCTATACAATGTCCACCGACGAGTCCCGGTTGAAAATTCAAAAAATTCCATTTTGTATTAGCAGCGTCTAATACATCGTAAACGGATAATCCAAGCTTACCAACAATAGTTGCAATTTCGTTAATAAACGCAATATTGATATCGCGTTGTGCATTTTCGATGACTTTTGCGGCTTCTGCGGTTTTAATATTTTTAGCAACAAAGATATTATGATGATTAATTGCCCCATAAACTTGTTGAAGCTGCTTCGTTACCTCAGGTGTTTGTCCCGAAACGACTTTGGTAATTTTATCAATGGTATGCAACTTATCACCAGGGTTAATTCGTTCTGGAGAATACCCTAAGTAAAAATCTTTTCCCGCTTTAAGGCCAGAATGGGTTTCGAGAATAGGTCCACAGAAATCTTCAGTCACACCGGGATATACGGTACTTTCATAAACGACAATGGCGTCTTTACTGAGGACTTTTCCAATAGTCTCAGACGCTTTTTGCAGTGGCATTAAATCTGGCAGATTATTGTCTGTCACAGGTGTTGGCACTGTTACGATATAGATATCGTGTGCACGTATTTCTTCGGGGTTTAATGTAAAGTGCATGGTCGTTGCTTTCAGTGCAGAAGCTTCAATTTCAGAAGTTCTATCAACATTTGCTTTAAGCTCTGTGATGCGTTTTTGATCAATATCAAAGCCAGTTACGGAAAAATGATGAGACAACGCAACGGCTAATGGTAATCCGACATATCCAAGACCAATAACGGCGATTTTAGGGTTGCTGTTAGAGGCCATAATATTGCCTATACCAAGCAACAAAGTTGGCTAAACCTTCTTCTATATTTGTTTTAGGTGAAAATCCAAAATCACGCATTGTATCCGAAATATCTGCAATCGTTTCTTTAACATCGCCCGGTTGCATAGGTTGAAAACGTACCTTTGCCTTTTTACCAATAATGTTTTCAAGTGTTTGAATAAATCCCATGAGTGGTTCGGAACGGTTATTGCCAATGTTATAGACGCGATGTGGGATACCCTGGCTGTCTTGAGAGACAGGATGATCAAGACAACCGATAGTGCCGGCTACAATATCATCAATATACGTAAAATTGCGGCGCATATCGCCGTGGTTAAAAACAGGAATTTCTTGTTCGTTAAAAATGGCATTTGTAAAAATAAAGGCGGACATATCAGGACGACCCCAAGGGCCGTAAACTGTAAAAAAACGTAATCCTGTTGCGGGGATCCCAAATAAATGGCTATAGGTGTAAGACATTAATTCACAAGATCGTTTTGTGGCTGCATAAAGTGAAATAGGGTGGTCGACCGGATCGTTAACAGAAAAAGGCATTTTTTGATTGGCGCCATAAACAGAAGAGCTGCTTGCATAAACCAAGTGTTTAATGGGTAATGTTCGACAGGCTTCTAAAATGGCAAGGTGTCCGACCACATTTGCTTCTGTGTACGCAAATGGATTGGTGAGTGAATAACGAACGCCCGCTTGCGCTGCCAAATGAACTATGCGTGTAATTTGGGGATTATTTTTAATAAAAGGTGTAAATTCAGATTGGTTAGCAATATCGATTTTATGAAACTGAAAATTTGGTTGTTTTTGTAATTGTGCTAATCGTGCTTCTTTAAGATGCACATCATAATAAGGATTGAGATTATCAATGCCAATGACATTCTCTTGACGTTGTAGTAACTTTTGGCATACATGGTAGCCTATAAATCCAGCGGCGCCTGTAACAAGGATGGTCATTTATTTTAAACTCTGCTATTTAAAAAATACTTGAGAAAGCATACCTAAAATGTCGTTTTTAGTCTATATAGAAGATGCTTTTGTCCGGGAAAACTTAGTTAAATGACATTTTTCTTACAAGATATCTCCTTAAGAGGCATCTAATTTATAAAACAGTCCTGGATCTTTTATAAAACCGATTAATTTATGCCAACGTTCCGACCAAACGCGTTTTGTAATGTGCCAATTAAATTGACCCAATAGCGGAAATTGCTTAGGTTCAAAAGGCATATTTTGTGCTTTAGCATAAGCAATGGCTTCAGGTGTGATATGTCCTAAATGAGAAGCATTAATGTAGTGTATAGGGTTGTCTGTTAGGCTTAAAAATGCTTTAGGATAACCATGCGCGCGTACGGACCCTGCAATTTCAAAAGCCCAAGGATTTTCGCCAGAGCGCAGTAGATATTGCAAAGAAGCTTTATCCCATAATCCTGCTTGTAGAGAGACTTTATAGTGTGAAAATTTGTTTCTATAGACAACACCCGATATTTTTTTATGGGGTAAACCATTTTGAAAACGCATATCATTAAAACTGGTTTGTATAAAAGCGGTATTACCTTCTTGCAAGAGTATCAGTAATTGACGTAGCCTTTTTTCATCTACCGGTTGATCTAACCAGTAATCATCGAGTAACACTAAGACATATTGCGTCTTGACTTGTTGTAGTGCTGTTAACATATTATCAGCCCAACTGGTTTCTGTTGTGATCTTAACCGTTTTAACACGGGGATGATGATATTCTTGAGTATTGGCAATTAATAAAATGGGTACTGTGTTATTAGTGGTTTTTAAAGAGGGCCACTGCATCCATAGAGAACTGAAAAAAGGTTCCCATAAGGGTGCATATCGATCACAAGAAGACACAAGGATGGTAATATCCAATGGTTTTTGATGTTCTTTTGTTAATGCCAAAGATGGCCACAAGCATATCACTAAAACGAGAGTCGCCGACATTTTTATCGCTTTATTTAACATGGCACTGTTCGCTCCTGTTGTTTATCCAAAAGAGCGGCAAGTGCAATGAGGTGCGAAAAGCATAGGAAACAAGCGCTTAAATAAATATAGCGAATATCTGCCGCCATTGAAAAAATAAATAAACATAATAATAACGATAGTGCTGATAAATTCATCATCAGGAGCGCTAGTCCATAGGGGTTATTTCTTTTGTATAAACGAAATCCCCAACAGAGATAAATCAATAAAAGAGGCAACATCCAAGAAAAACGAGAAAGCTCTTGTACCAACCAAAAAACAATATCGACGCTGCTTTGCAAAAGAACTTTAATATTGCTCGGAATTTTATCTGTGTTTGACAGCGCTTCTAATGGTTTGATAGCGCTTTTAGAAATCATATTGTACCAGACAGAAAAGCGATGAGACAGATAAGCCATCGGATGATGCATAACAGCATTGGCCCATGTGGACCATAATATACCGAGATTTTTTTCATCGTGTGTGAGTACAAATGGCCCTGATTCGTACCAGTTGTAAATTAATTCATCGACTCTTTCAGGAGAATAAATGGTCTTAACTTTTTCCATGGAAAAATGAGTATCAGAGGTTATAAAGTCAGGGAATAAATTTTTTTGCATTCTAAGGCTAATTCCTGCTAAATCGTAAAGTTTTACCATTTGCCAAGAGTGTTGTTCTTTTTCTACAGGCACTAAAGTTTTGTTAAACATCAAAACGAATAAAAGCACAAACATTGTAATGGCAGTGCCAGTCAGAATCGCTTTAAGGTTAAATTTTGCGTGCGTTAATGTAAGCCCAAACCAAAGCCCCATCACAGGTAAAACAAATTGTGCTTGGTATTTAATACCTACACCATAGATTAGCAGTAACAAAATGAGTATCATTTTTGGATAGGTGAGTGTTTGACCTGTCATATTGGATTTCGTGAGTAGGGTTCCGGCCAATAGAAATGCATAGGCAAAGCCAACATCTTTCCATAAGGCACCACTGTACGATGCAATGGCGGGCGCTAACGGTATTAACGCAATCGCATATTTTAACCATCGCTGCTTGACGATTGTTTGCAAAATATAAACAGAAAAAAATAGAAGACAGAGATGAAAAATCAGATAAAGTTCGGGTCCTGTATGGACATAGCTAAACAGTCTCCAGAAAAATGACATCATCGGTGGATGATGATCAGAGTAACTGCCTGTTAAACCTTGATTAAGTTGCGTGATACTATCTGGGGACATATATCCAGGCCAGAATAGAAACCCAATGCCAATGATGACTAAAAGACACAAGATCAAAGAAAAAAGATTGTTTTCCGGTTTATTGACAGTATTGTGTGTGTTTGACATAAGTTCTTATCTCGTTCGCTCTACGGTTTGGATAACAAACTGACTTTTTTGGTGCTCTTAATTAAAACATGTCAACTATAACACTGAAATTCTTTCTCGTGTAAGATATGCCAATGACTGTACAAAAAACAAGACGAATGGTGGTTATTGAATTAAGTGCGGCAGAGAAGCACTTTTTGGACAAATACGTCAATGAAGGGCAGTTACCAGTTTTTAAACAACTCCTTGAAGCAGGCAAATTCATTAAAACCCATGTGGGATCTGCTACTGCACCCTTAACGCCTTGGACAATTTGGCCTTCCATTTATACGGGTATAAAGCCGGACGAGCATGGCATTATTGGCTTTGGACAAACATCTCAAACATTAGCAGAACGTTGCATTTGGCATGTGTTAAACAGGCAGCAGATGACAACAGGATTATTTGGGAGTTTAATGAGTGCACCTGTCCCTCAAAATCCCTATACTCTTTTTTATGTACCGGGTGTTTTGGGCGCTTCTGAGTCCTGTTATCCAGAATCCTTAAATGTTATTCAGAAATTTTTTGTTTTTATCAAAAAAAATAACCTAAAGCGTGCGTTTGGTTTAGCGATAAAGTTATTTTTTCAATTACTGATTAGCCTCATTAAGGGGTTGCCTTTTTTGATTGCCAAAGTAATTATATTGCAAATGCGCGTAGAATTATTAAAAGGCATTCCATATTACTGGGATAGGGCATTATTACGTGCTAAATGTCAAATGGATATTTTTTTAGCATTGTATAAGCAATACAAGCCACAGTTTTCGACTATTCATTTAGAGCATATTGCGTCTGCAGAAAATTTGTATTGGCGAGCGGCGGAGCCCGAAGCATTTAGCGATGAATTGGGTAGGTTAGATAATTACTATTTTGATAATGTTGAGGCTAGAAAAATACATGAACTTTTATTTAAAGATGTTATTTTAGACAGTTTCAAATTAGCGGATGGATTTTTAGCCCAATTATTGTCTGAAGTAGATGATCAAACCCTTTTAGTGATTATAACAGGATTAGGACAAAAGAAACGTGATCCTTATCATCAGATCCATAAGCCGGAAATTCGGTTTTATAATCTTAAAAAGTTATTAAAAGCAATTGATATGACGAATTGTGAGGTTTTGATGCAGGCGAATCCTAATATCACACTGAATTTTAAAGATGCTTCTGATGCAAGTTTGGGTGCATTTAACTTGTCGAATCTGAGTGTGATGGGTGAATATGCTTTATTTAAAGTAGAACAGCGTGGAAACCAATTGTTTTTAGAAGAAAATTTATCGCCCGCTATGTGGGTTTTAGGGGAAGATGTTTGGGTTGAAAATAAATCAAATGAAATGATTTTTCCTTTGTTTGATTATATTAAAATCAGTCAGCTAAGGGATCAACATACTGCGGATTATAGCAGCGAAGGCTGGATATTGTTTTATGGCAATACAGCAGGATTGATAACAGATAGAGAGCGTGTAGAGGTAACAGATATTTCCCCATTGTTATTAAGCTATTTTAGTGATAAAGTCTAGTAGTTAAAAAAAGGAGAATCTCAGTGAAATTATCTTCTGAACAAACATTACATTGTGTAGAAAAAGCCCGCGATCAGTTATTGGATTCTATAGAGCTTAAAAAGCAATGTTTAACAGGAAAATATTTAGATACATTAGTGTCGATGGCCGAAGCTAGCGTTCAATCAATACAGAATGGTGGAAAATTAATGTTGTGTGGCAATGGTGGATCTGCTGCAGATGCACAACACTTAGCGGCTGAATTATTAGTGCGATTACGATCGAGCGTCAATAGAGATGCAATACCTGCCATCTCTTTGGTGTTAGATACATCGACAATTACAGCCTGCGCGAATGACTATGGTTATGAATGTTTATTTGAGCGAATGGTGCAAGGTTTGGGGAAACCAGGAGATGTATTGTTGGGTTTAACCACTTCAGGTCGTTCGGTTAATGTCACACGTGCTTTGAAAGTAGCACGAGAGCGTGGTATCGCAACACTGGGTTTTTTGGGTGGCGATGGGGGGCAAACATTACAAGAATGCGATTTTTCAATCGTAGTGCCTGCTACAGATCCTAATCGTGTTCAAGAAGTACATATTACCCTGGGGCATATTTTGATGGATTTAATTGAAGGGTTAATTATAGATAAAAGCTAAACAGCTGTTTTTATAAACAGCTATATATTGGAAATTTTACACTATCACACTCAAATTTCCTGGAAAATTGATGACGGACAATTGGATTTCCATTTTTCTTGACTTATCTGCATTTTATCGGCATACTGACAAATATAGATTAAGCTAATATTGGGCTCGCATTATGCCGACAAATTTTAAACCTGTGTACACAATCAATCCAGCTATTGCTAGACACCTTATGAGGATTGAAGCAGCTAAAGAAAAAGTTACTTTGTTGCCTGTTAATCCTACGGTACTCGCATCTTTACGTGAGACAGCAAAACTATATACTACACATTATTCTACGATGATAGAAGGCAATCAATTAAAACCTGAGGAAATAAAGGAGGTCATTCAGCTTGAGGGACACTTTCCTGGTAGAGAACGAGATGAACATGAAGTTAAAGGCTATTACGCTGCATTGGCTCAGCTTGAACAGTATGCAGCACAAAACCATCATGTTGCTGAAAAAGTAATTCAAACCTTGCATGCGCTTGTGATGAGTGATGGTCGTTCGCGTGTTAAGCCTACTTCTTACCGCGATGGACAAAATGTTATTAAGGACAGTGGTACGGATACAATTGTCTACATGCCTCCAGAATCTAAAGATGTACCCGGTTTAATGCGTAATTTAGTGTCGTGGATCAAAGAAAATGAAGAGTTGCCGTGCGCTATTGTTGCTGGTATTGCGCATTATCAATTTGCAACGATTCACCCTTATTACGATGGTAATGGTCGAACAAGCAGATTGTTGACGACTTTAATTTTGCACCTTGGTGGATATGATTTAAAAGGATTGTACTCTCTTGAGGAATATTACGCTAAAAATTTACTTGGTTATTACCGAGCTATTAGTGTTGGGCCATCTCATAATTATTATTTTGGCAGAGCTGAAAGTGATATCACCACTTGGGTAGAATATTTTACTGAAGGTATGGCTTTTGCTTTTGAAAAAGTTGTTACTCAGATGATTGCAAACAATGAAAAAGGTGAAAAAGACCATTCTACATTGATGCGCACTTTAGATCCAAAGCAACGTAGAACTTTAGAGCTATTTAAAGATTATGATGTCGTTACAAGCAAACAAATTGGTGATTTATTTGGTTTCCAACCACGTACAAACGCTGCACTTTGTAAAAAATGGGTTGAAGATGGATTTTTGGAAATAGCCAATCAAAGTTTTAAATCAAGAAAATACAATTTAGCTAAAAAATATAGAGGATTATTGGGTGTTTGAATACACTGTCTCTTTTTAAGAGATAGATTCATGAACTTCTTTCTCTTAAAAAGAGATAGATTTAAAGTGATTGAAAAAACTGGCCTGCCAGCCGTAGCTTTAGCGAAGGTTGGCGGAGAGGGAGGGATTCGAACCCTCGGTACGGATTAACGTACACACACTTTCCAGGCGTGCTCCTTAAGCCGCTCGGACACCTCTCCAAATTAAGATGTGTACGATATCGCAGCCAATACCAATTTGCAAGGCAAAATTTAACTAGTTATTTAACATAATTTTGATTGTTGTCTCATCGTTGGTTTTATGGGATCTTTCTTCAAATTACTTAATTACTCATTGGACTATAGACGTGCAGTTAAAACCGGCAATATTCTTAGATAGGGATGGCGTTCTTAATCAATCTATTGTAAGAGATGGCAAACCCTTTGCCCCGCGTCAGCTCGATGATTTCCATATTTTTAATGATGCAGCTAAGGTTATAAGCTTATTTAAGCAAGCTGGATTTTTGGTTGTGGTTGTTACAAATCAACCTGATGTTGGGAATGGATTTGTTGCAAGATCTGTCGTGGAAGCGATGCACAAACAGTTGTCAGAATCACTGGTATTGGACGCGATAAAAGTATGTTACCATTCGCAGGTTGAAGGGTGCGATTGTCGCAAACCAAAGCCAGGTATGTTACTGGAAGCGGCTCAAGAGCTAGGAATAAATTTAAGTCAAAGTACAATTGTTGGAGATCGCGCTAGCGATATTCTGGCGGGGCAAGCTGCAGGTTGCCGTACTATTTTGATTGATTACGCTTATGCGGAGCCAAGTGTTAAAGCAGATCTTACGGTAGACTCGTTGCGTGCTGCAGCCAGTGCTATTTTGGGTATTACAATTTAAAGGACAGCAAATGAATAAAGTTGCATCATTGAAAACAAAAATTTTTGCAGATGGCGCCGATTTAAAAGGCATTTTAGCACTCGTGAACGATCCCATTGTGAAAGGCTTTACAACAAATCCTTCCTTAATGCGTAAAGATGGCGTAACCGATTACGAAAAATTTGCACGCACACTTTTAGAAGCTGTTCCTAATAAACCTATTTCATTTGAAGTATTTGCAGATGATATGAAAGAAATGGAAGCCCAAGCACATAAAATTGCTTCTTGGGGTTCGAATGTTTATGTCAAAATTCCCGTTACCAATACTAAAGGGGAATCTACAGCACCTTTAATTTCAAGATTATCTAAAGCCGGTATCGCTTTAAATGTAACGGCCATTTTAACGCGCGATCAAGTCGTGGAAGTAACAGATGCCTTATGTATAGATACCCCAGCAGTGGTTTCTGTTTTTGCGGGTCGTATTGCAGATACGGGGGTTGATCCTATTCCTTTAATGACAGAATGTGTTGAAATTATGAAGTCTAAACCTAAAGCTGAACTTTTATGGGCGAGCTCTAGGGAGTTATTGAATATTTTTCAAGCTGATGCCATTGGCTGCCATATCATTACCGTCACACATGATATGTTGAAAAAATTATCATTGATTGGCAAGGATTTGAATGCGTATTCTTTAGAAACGGTTTTGATGTTTTATAAAGATGCGGCTGCAGCAGGTTTTACGATTAATACTGAAGCTGAAGCTTTTGTATAACTGAATATTTTAAGAGAGGATGTTGTTATGTTAAAAAATGTATTAGTGACAGGTGGTGCGGGTTATGTTGGTAATGTTATGGTGCCGCAATTGTTAGAAGCGGGATATAACGTGACTGTTTATGATATTTTGTATTTTGGTAAAAAAACCTTGCCATTAACACATCCCAATCTTAAGGTTGTGGAAGGCGATATCCGAGATATTTCATTATTTGAAAAAAGTGTACAGGGTATGGATGCAGTTTTGCATTTGGCTTGTATATCCAATGATCCCAGTTTCGAGTTAGATGAAAATCTCTCTAAAAGCATTAACTACGATTGCTTTGAACCTTTAGTGATCGCAGCCAAAAAAGCAGGTGTTAAACGCTTTGTGTATTGTTCTTCTAGTTCTGTTTATGGTGTATCTGATGAACCACAAGTCACAGAAGAAACACCACTCGTACCTTTAACACTTTACAATAAATTTAAAGGCATGTGTGAACCTTTACTCTTCAAACATATGTCTGATGATTTTACCTGTGTGACGATTCGACCAGCAACTATTTGTGGGTATAGCCCTCGTACACGATTGGATTTGTCTGTCAATATTTTAACCAATCATGCGGTTAATAAAGGTCTTATTACGGTTTTTGGTGGTGGACAAAAACGACCCAATTTGCATATCAATGATATGGCAGATTTGTATGAACTGTTACTGAAGGTTCCTGCTGAAAAAATTCAAGGTGAGACTTTTAATGCGGGATATCAGAACTTTTCCATTATGGATCTGGCATTGATGGTAAAAGAAGTGGTTGAAGCGGAGTATCCTGACAGAAAACCATTGGAGATTAAAGTAACAGAATCTAACGATAATCGTTCGTACCATATTAGCTCTGAAAAAATTAAGCGAGTATTAGGCTTCGAAGCAAAACGTTCTATTCAAGATGCTGTGCGTGATTTGTGCCGTGCTTTTAAAGCTGGAAAATTACCCGATAGTTTTACCAACGATTGGTATTTCAACGTTCGACAATTACAAGAGAAAGAGGTAGCCTAATGTCCAAACCTGTCGTTGTCGTAACCGGGGGCGCTGGGTTTATCGGCGGCCATATGGTCGATCTCTTATTGGAACGCGGATATCAAGTGCGCGTCATCGATAATTTGGTTGGCGGTCGCGAATCTAATTTAAAACAGCATCAAAATAATCCCGATTTAACCTGTGAATGGACGGATATTTGCAATCTATCGCCTAACGCCACACTATTTTCGGGTGCAAAATATGTGATTCACTTTGCAGGTATCGGCGATATCGTACCTTCTATTGAACAACCGGTAGCCTATATGGAAACCAATGTGCAGGGAACGGTACGGGTTTTAGAATGCGCGCGATTTGCAGGTGTTGAAAAATTTGTTTACGCCGCCTCTTCTTCTTGTTATGGATTGGCCTCTGTACCCACACGCGAAGATCATATCATCGCACCACAATATCCTTATGCTTTGTCGAAGTATATGGGGGAACAAGCAGCTTTTCATTGGCATCAAGTGTATCGGTTACCTGTTAATGCCATTCGTATTTTTAATGCTTATGGCACACGTGTTAGAACAACCGGTGCTTATGGTGCTGTATTTGGGGTATTTTTTAAACAAAAATTATCGAATAAGCCCTTTACAGTTGTAGGTGATGGCACACAAAAACGAGACTTTTTATATGTAACAGATGTCGCAGCCGCATTTTTAGCAGCAGCAGAAACAGAACGTGTAGGCCAAGTGTACAATCTGGGTGCAGGACACCCCGAATCGGTTAATCGTTTAGTTGAGTTATTGGGCGGTGATGTTGTTTATATTCCAAAGCGTCCGGGAGAACCCGACTGCACTTATGCGGATATTACGAAGATTACAACCGAACTAAACTGGAAGCCAACCATATCATTTGAGGAAGGCGTTAAGCGAATGACGGCAGAAATCGATAGCTGGAAAGATGCCCCTTTATGGGACCCTGCCTCTATTGCAAAAGCGACCGAAACTTGGTTTAGCTATTTAGGTAATGGCGCTCAAAAGAAGGAATATGCGTAATGACTGAACTTGCACGATATAGTCATAAAATTAAAACCCTTGAAGAATTAAAAAAAATCTTAGGTCCTTTCCCGAGAACTGACAAAGTTATCATGTGCCATGGTGTGTTCGATGTTGTGCATCCTGGGCATGTAAGACATATGTTACATGCTAAAAGTAAGGCGGATGTTTTAGTAACTAGCATTACAGCAGATGTGCATATCTCTAAAGGAACCTATCGTCCTCATATTCCACAAGATCTCCGAGCCATTAATCTCGCCGCTTTCGAAATGGTCGATTATGTGCTGATTGATAAAAATGCCACACCGCTTAGTAATATTGCCGAGTTACAGCCCGATTATTTTGCCAAAGGCTATGAGTATGTTTCGGGTGGCTTACCACCTAAAACTTCTGAGGAAGCTAAAATTGTGGAAGCCTATGGTGGCGAGATTATTTTTACGCCGGGTGATATTGTTTATTCCTCTTCCAATTTAATTAATTTAGCACCACCCGAATTAAAAATCGAAAAACTACTGGTCTTAATGGAAAATGAAGGGGTTACTTTTGATACCCTTCGTAATACCTTAAATCAATTTTCTCAATTTAAAGTTCATGTCGTAGGCGATACCATTGTTGATAGTTACACACAGACGGCAATGATTGGTGGACAAACTAAAACACCGACCATGAGTGTTTTGTACGAAAGTCGTTCTGACTATATTGGTGGCGCAGCGGTAGTTGCCAAGCACATTCGTGCTGCGGGTGCCTCTGTTATCTTTTCAACTGTGTTGGGCCAAGATGCATTTAAAGATTTTGTGCTAGAGGGCCTAAAAGAAGCAGAAGTGATTTGTCACCCTGTGATTGATGCAACCAGACCCACAACCCAGAAAAATGCCATTGTTGCGGGAAATTATCGATTGCTGAAAGTTGATACCTTAGACAATAGTTCTATTTCAGATCATATCTTGCATGAAATCTCCGATACCATTCGAAATACCGCGTGCGATGCTGTTATTTTTAGTGATTTTCGTCATGGGATATTTAATCGTCGAACCATCCCTGAGTTATCGGCCGCAATACCAAAAGCAACGTATAAAGTCGCAGACAGTCAAGTGGCCAGTCGTTGGGGTAACATAACAGAGTTTCAAAATTTTGATTTAATTACACCGAACGAACGAGAAGCACGGTTTTCGTTAGCCGATCAAGACTCAGGCATTCGTTCGCTGGCTGCCAATATTTATGATAGATCACGTTGCAAAACACTTATCTTAAAACTAGGCGATAGGGGTGTGTTGACCTGTCGCAATGATAAGCATGAGGAATTAAACTCATTTTTTGTGATGGATAGTTTTGTAGAAAGATTAGTCGATGCAGTTGGTTCGGGGGATGCCTTATTGGCTTATGCAACCTTATCGATGCTTGCAACCGGTTCTGAATTAATTGCAACGATATTAGGCTCTATTGCCGCTGCCTGTGAATGTGAATGCGATGGTAATATTCCTATTACGCCAGAATTGGTTCTCGCTAAAATCAATTCAGTCGAAAGGTTAGCCAGTTATTCGTGGGATAAAGATAAAATCAAAAAAGAGCAGGTAGAATGCGTGTAATTGTTGTTGGTCTCGGTGTTCAAGGCCATAAACGACGAGAGTTTGCCGGTTCTGATTATGTTGCTTCGGTTGATCCAGTTAACCCAGGTGCAGATTATCAGAAGATAGAAGACGTACCTTTGGCTGCTTATGATGCAGCGTTACTCTGCGTGCCAGACGAGCCCAAAATAGCCTTAATAACTTATTTATTAAATAATCATAAACACGTTTTAGTCGAAAAGCCTTTGTGGTCCGTGGATGATCATCATATTGCGGAAATTCAAGCCTTAGCACGCGCTAAACAACGGGTTTGTTATACAGCGTATAATCATCGATTTGAGCCACACTTTGTGCGAATGCGAGATTTAATTGCATCAGGTGTTTTAGGCGAAATTTATCATTGTCGAATGTTTTATGGTAATGGTACTGCGCGCTTGGTTAGAGAATCTGCCTGGCGAGATAAGGGTGCGGGTGTATTGCCCGATCTGGGTTCGCATTTATTAGATACCGCTTCTTTTTGGTTTGGTGTCTCCGATAAGAAATTCTCTGTTGTCTCTAGCCGTTGTTTCGAAAACAAATCGCCCGATCACGTTTCTATGGTTAGCACACACGCTAAACCCCAATTAGATATGGAAATGACCTTATTATCGTGGAAAAATCATTTTACGTGCGATATTTGGGCTGAAAAGGGTTCTGCCCATATTCAGTCTTTGTGTAAATGGGGGCCTTCGATTTTTACCCATCGAACACGCATTTTGCCGAGTGGCAAACCAAACGAAGAATCGATTACGTTGGTACAGCCTGATCCGACTTGGGCGTTAGAATATGCACATTTTAAAAGTTTATGTTTAAGTGGTGCTAAAACAGATCTTTCTTCTGACTTATGGCTTAATAAAACCATACGGCACTTAAGCACCGAGGCGCTTAAGGAGGAAGCATTCGCATGAAGGCACCCATCATTGGCTTTGCAGGTATGACACATCTAGGGCTTAATTCTGCAGCCGCAACTGCAGAGCGTGGCTTTAACGTTGAGTGTTTTGACTTAGACAGCACTGTGATTAATCGCTTACAAAAACAAGATTTGCCTGTGACAGAACCACAATTGCCAGAATTGGTACGTAAAAATGCTGCAAACCTAAAATTTACCGATCAGATTAAAGATTTATTAGCTTGTGATGTGGTTTATATTGCAGTCGATGTACCTACCAACGACAAGGGTCAAAGTGATTTAAGCAGCATTAAAAAGCTCATCCATGCAGTCTCTCAAAATTTAGGACCACAATCCATATTAGTTATTTTATGTCAGGTGCCACCTGGTTTTACGCGTCAATTATCTCTGCCATCAGAGCGGCTTTATTATCAAGTCGAAACACTGGTTTTTGGCCAAGCCGTCGATAGGGCATTAAATCCGGAACGATTTATAATAGGGTGTCATCATCCACAAGAGCCTTTACCTACTGCATACCGAACACTTTTAGAAGCCTTTAAATGTCCTATCTTACTGATGCGTTACGAGAGCGCAGAACTTGCGAAAATCTCTATCAACTTCTGCTTAGTTGCTTCTATTGGCGTTGCAAATACGTTAAGTGAGATTTGCGAAAATATAGGAGCGGATTGGTCTGAAATTGTTCCTGCTTTAAAATTAGATAAACGCATTGGGCCATTTTCGTATTTATCGCCTGGCTTGGGGTTAGCCGGCGGCAATTTAGAAAGAGATTTAACAACCGTTCTAGAGCTATCGGAACAGCATGGCACAGACACAGGTATGGTTTCTGCTTGGGTTAAAAATAGCCAATATCGTCGAGATTGGGTTTTAAAAATATTACATCGGGAATTGTTTTCTAAAAATCAAAATCCAACCATCGCTGTATTAGGACTTTCTTATAAAGAAAACACCCATAGTATTAAAAATTCGCCTTCGCTTGCACTCTTAAAACATTTAACATCTTTTAATGTACAAGTTTATGATCCGGTTGTGTCTTCAACGGTTGCACCAAAAGCAAAAGGCACTCAGTCTGTAGAAGAAGCGATGCAAGGTGCTGATGTTTTAGTGATTATGACACCCTGGGCAGAATTTCGGAATTTGGGTTTTAAAACGCTTGTAGAGCGTATGAAGGGTCGATTAATTATTGATCCTTATCGGGTGTTGAATGGTCAGTTGGCTGTCAATTCAGGTTTTAAATATTTAACATTAGGAACAAATTAACATGCTGAAACATCTAAACGAAAAGTCGACTAAACCTGCACGTGTTGTTGTGCTGGGATCTCATGGTTTTGTGGGTAGTCATATTATGCACCAGTTAAAACAAGAAGGTATTAATACGCTTGGATTATCCAGAAACGAAGTCGATCTCTTATCCAGTGATGCAAGTTCCGTGTTATTAAGTTATTTAAAGCCAGAAGATGTTTTGGTTATTGTGTCTGCCATCGCACCTTGTAAAAATAACGCCCAGTTAATCGATAATTTAAAGATGATCCAATCTGCAGCAACCGCCATAGAAAAGGTTGCTTTGTCTCAGGTTATTTATATTAGTTCAGATGCTGTGTATGCAGACGACGTTAGTCTTGCAACAGAAACCGCTAAACAGCAGCCGTCTTCACTGCATGGCATGATGCACAGTGTGCGAGAGCTAATGTTGAAGACAACCGTTGGTAAGACGCCATTAGCTATTTTGCGTCCTAGCCTTTTATACGGATTAGCAGACCCGCACAATGGTTATGGTCCCAATCGTTTTAGACGATTAGCCGAGGAAAATAAAACAATTACTTTATTTGGTAATGGCGAAGAAAAGCGTGACCATATTTTTATAGAAGATGTAGCTAAGATTGTTTCTTTGGTTATTCAGCATCGAAGCGAAGGCACACTTAATATTGCGACAGGTGAGTCACCTTCGTTTAGAGAAACAGCCGAACTAATTGTATCGTTAACGGGCAACTCGGTTGAAATTCAAGCAACTCCTCGTCAGAATCCTATTACACATCGACATTTCGATATTACGGCTTGTTATCAGGCATTTCCAAATTTTCACTATACATCGTTTAAAGACGGAGTTATGCACATGCTGCATAAGGTTGCGGAGATTGCTTAATGCCTGAAGTCGATCTATTACGTGCACTGCCGAAGACCAAGCGTAATATCCAAATGCGCTCAGATGGTAAGGATCCGAATGTCATTGCCGTTGCTAAACAATATGGACAGATGTATTTCGATGGTCCGCGAGAGTATGGGTATGGTGGTTATAGATATGATGGCCGCTGGGTACCTGTTGCACGAGATATTATTGAACACTTTGGGTTAAAACCAGGCGATCGCGTATTAGATATCGGATGCGCAAAAGGTTTTTTAGTTAAGGATTTAATGCAGGTATGTCCAGGTCTTGAGGTGTTTGGGCTTGATATTTCAGAATATGCCTTAATGCATGCAGAACCAGAACTGGTTGGTCGTCTTCACTTAGGCAGCGCTGATAAGTTACCTTTTCCTGATAATAGCTTTAAGGCCGTTTTAGGTTTAAATACGCTCCATAATCTTAATAGAGAAAGAGTTGTGGTTGCACTAAAAGAAATTCAACGGATATCTCAAGGACGTGCATTTATACAAGTAGATTCTTATTACACGCCAGAACAAAAAGCTATTTTTGAAAGCTGGGTCTTAACGGCAGAGTTTTACGATTACCCAGAGCAGTGGGTTAAAGTCTTTAATGAAGCTGGATATACCGGTGATTACGCCTGGACAATTATAGAATAGTTAGGAGTATCTTTTGCTAATTCACAAAAACATTAACCCTATCAATCCCAAAAGGGTTGTGATATTAGGGGCTGGTGGTTTTGTAGGTTCAAAACTGGTTGAAGCTCTTCAATTCGAACAAATTCCGTTGTTAGCTTTGTCATCTAAAGATATCGACTTTTCAAAAGAAGGCGCAGATCAAAATCTCTTAGAACAGCTTCAACCAAACGATGCTATTGTGGTTCTTGCAGTGCAAAAACCCAACAAGACCATGGATGCCGATGCTTTTCTAAATAATATTAAAATAGCAAAAAACATCTGTTCTGCAATTGAAAAAATAGGTTGCGCCCAAGTGATCTATTTTAGTTCAGATGCTGTTTATTCTTATGAAACTGAAGTTATTACAGAAAAAACACTTGCAGCACCAGAAACCCTTTATGGTGCCATGCATTTGGCGCGAGAAATGTTGTTTAAAGAAGCTATTAAAAATTCGCCTTTAGCAATTTTTCGTCCCACCCAGATTTATGGACCTACAGCAAACCATAATGCTTATGGACCTTGTAGGATGTGCCGTTCAGCGATCCAGGAATCTGAAATTGAATTATTTGGATTAGGTGAAGAACGACGAGATTTTATTTTTATTGGTGATGTGGTCAAATTAACACTTCTTGCATTAAAGCATTGTAGTGCTGGTCTTTTGAATCTT
This sequence comes from Gammaproteobacteria bacterium, assembly GCA_044225395.1. Lineage (GTDB taxonomy): Bacteria > Pseudomonadota > Gammaproteobacteria > UBA6186 > Azoamicaceae > CADEGZ01. Next base: position 45,239 of record JBGAIP010000002.1, on the reverse strand, counting down.
GCAACGGGGAAATCCATTTCATATCAAGATCTTACTGCCATCATTAAAAATTCAATTGGAAAACCAATTGAAATAGTATTTGCTGAGCGTAAGCAGAGAATTAAGCATCGCCAGTTTGATATTGTAAATGTAAAACAAACATTTCCTAATTTTAAAGCATTGTTTTTAGAGGCAGGTGTTAAACTTTTCTAACGGAGGTGACTCATAACCTTATGAAATCAGTAGAAACCGATTTTAGTTTTAAATAAGACTAAGTATCATAGGTAGTAATACTCATAGGATATTCTTGAGATTTATCTCAAGATATACGACAATAATGAGTCTCTTTTGTAGGTATTTAATTAAATATGAAAAAAGCTAGTTGGATAATTTAAACCTATGAGGCAGATGATCCAAGCCAAAATTGAAGCTGCTTCTGCACTGCACTGGATCCCTGGACTTAGTGGGTTGCGGGCCATTGCAGCATTAACAGTTATGCTCACGCATTACAGCCAATTATGGGCTACTGAACAGCACTCAAATTTTAACCTTTTTTTCCTAAATCTTCGCGAGTATTCATTAGCAAATCTCTCAGTAATCATCTTTTTTTGCTTATCTTCATTTATGTTAACTTACAATGCAACTATTGAATATTTCACAACCAATAATTTTTCGTTACGAAATTTTTACATTCGACGTATTTTAAGAATTTTCCCCCTATATTTCATAATCGTAATTTTGGGGTTTCAATTGGCTAATTCAAGTTATGATATAGCTCAAATAATTTCACCTGGAACAAAACAATGGTTATGGTTAAAAGAGCATGTATATTATTTTATTTTCTTTCTATCCAATTGGACCTTGGCGTTTAATCATTTTTTTTATATTGATCAAACACCTCCTCACCTTGGTGTTCTATGGAGTATAGCAGTAGAAGAACAGTTTTATTTAGTTTTTCCAATTCTAACTTTCTTCATCCTTTCGAAAAAAGGATATTTATCAAAAATAATATTTTCAACTTGCCTGTTATTAGCATTTAGTTTTAGAATATGGTTACTACATTTAGAACCATCAGCACCGATTGCGATTAAATCCGGAACGGGCATGTATTATGCAACTTTTACCTATATCGATGTTTTCGCTATAGGTGCGTTTTTTGGGTGGGTCTCGGCAC
>JBGAIP010000002.1:0-44052 GCA_044225395.1 Gammaproteobacteria bacterium | reverse complement strand
ATAATCCCACTATTATACCTTTTTTTAATTTGCTACAACTTGCAAAAAAATATCTGGTGGCCTTATAACTCAACCATAATATATGGCTATACTATATTAGGCATTTCTTGTTCGCTGTTAATTTTTTGTATTGTTAACAATCCCATTAACTATGTTACACGAATATTGGAAATATCGTTAATTAAAAAACTAGGTAAAATATCGTATGGAATTTACATGTGGCATCTTATAATTCAGGCTTTGATAAATTATTATTATCTAAAATATCTAGCTCCATTAAACGGTTTTGACATGACTCTCGGAGTTGGTATATTCGTTCTTTACTGTTCAGCCACTATAACTGTTAGTATCTTATCCTATATCTTTATAGAAAAGCCCTTCTTAAACTTAAAAAAATACTTCGAATATTACAAAAAACCCAATGACAACCGTAATACATTGATTAATGAAATTAAGACAGACTTAAAAGAGTTTTATTTACTGATTTTGGCATCATCTACAAGCATTTTGTTGGGCGCTGCTATTTGCTAATAATTACCTTAGCTTAATTTTTTCTTTGATAAAAAATGCTCAAAATTGAAAAAAACAAGAATATTCACGAGATAATTAAAAAAATTATCACTATCAATTGAAGTTGCTAAATAAGTCTAATTATATATATAATGTGAAACCTTATAAAGGTTGTAGAGGATTTATGTTTGGGTCATTAAAATATCGCATAGCTAAAACAATTGAGTGCCATCCATATTTATGGTTTATAGGCTGGAAATTAGTTAATAAGATGACTTTTCTCTTACCACATGATAAGAGTTATTTTGCATTAAAACACTTTAACAATAAGTCGCATAACGATCTGTTTATTGATGTTGGTGCTAATAGCGGTATTTCTGCGTTGTCCTTCAGAAAATTAAACAAAAAAACACCTATTTTTTCAATAGAACCAAACTCCTTACATGCGAAATGTTTAAAAGTCCTTATCAAAAAACTGCAGCCATTTGACTTTTTAATAAAAGGGGTAGGTGATCAAGAAATGGAAGTTATTTTTTACACCCCAATTTACAACGGAGTTGTTTTACATACATTCACTTCATCTAGCGAGATGCAAGTTTGTGAAGCAGTACGTAAAAGCTATGGTTCTAAAGTAGCGGAAAATTTAAAAATTTATAAATCATCTGCCGAAGTCCTTCTGCTGGATCAATTAAATTTAAAACCCAGTATCATAAAAATCGATGCAGAAGGCTTTGATTATAATGTTTTATTGGGTGCTAGAAAAACAATTGCGGCTGAACAACCATTTTTAATGGTTGAAGCATGCCATAGTGATATTGAACGTTTCAATATATTTTTTAAAGATATCGGATATGAGATGTTAAACTATCATTACCATTTAGATGCTTTTACACCTTTTCAAAACGAATCTCTAAATTATATCAGTGGAGGAAGAAATATTTTTGCTGTTCCAAGTAATAAAATGAAATTGTTACCGATGGCGGGTGTTGAAAATATTTCGAGCTAAAATATAGGGGGGGGAGTATATATGTGTTACTTGTTGAAAACTACATTTCTAGTCTTTATGTCCTTTCTTATTGGTATTTGTTGTTGCATTTTTCTGTTTACATATTGATAAAATAAAAAGTTTTATAGTGAAAGACAAATCTTTTTATATCATTTTTGGTCGTAGTGTTTATATTCAAGTCTTGTAGTAGTAGGTTATAACTTTATTCTTGCAAAAAATAATTTTGATCTTTTAACTTTTATTGCAGGTCTGATTTCGTTGCATGGAATTTATAGCATTTCTTTTCTGGGTTTGTGATCGGCTGTTTCAAGGAGGTTATTCATTAAGCATATGTTCGGCATAAGGAACGAGCATATTACGAGAAAGCTTTTCTTGTCGTTTTACAGACATTGAAAGCGATAAAAAATAACCGTCTTACCTCATTTGTCAAAAAACAATTAACTATCATTGACGATGAAAGGAAGGCTTATTGCTTACGTACTGTTTTTATTTCACTCGGTCCGAAATTTAAAAAATACCGGATAAAAAACACAGCCATTAACGCCAACCATATCATTTTTCATTTCATAGTGTGTTTTCACGTTTTTCAATTATGAAGGGTGTAGGCAGCGTAAAACAATTCATATTGATTGGTGGTATCGCGGGTTTTATCTTTTCATTGTTCTTGTTGCAACGTTTTGCATCAATAATCGACATTCTTTCTTGTTTGCTTATCTATGTCTTTGTTTGTGAGCTATATATTTTTATGTTTACAACGACAATTGATAGTATTTTACTATTTGGTATATCCAGTGTCTTCTTAGCATAAAACAAATGAATGATTTATATAACGGTAAAAAAGATTATAATAGAACTGAAAGATTTTTTTAACAGGTTTAATTAAAGAATCGCCTAAAGGCTTTATTTTGACTTCAAAAGAATTAAAGCTTACAAATATTTTCGTTTCTTTCAGTTCTTTTTTTTACATACTACTTCTCCATATTTGACGAACTTGCGAAAACTGTTATATATTGCTCAAGGCGTGAGAGATGAACTCTCCAAAGCATCTACAAGTCTAATGAATAATAACAAATTATTTATAGGGAGGATTACCCTATTTTTTTCGCTATTGATAAAGAGGTTAAGGTGGGAAGAAAAGAAACAATGAATTTTTTAATCTAACAGAGCATGAATTTAATTGTGATGCTTCACTTAAATTAATATATGGGTTTGAACATATAGAGTTATTTCTAAACACAAACAAGAAATTTTTGACTTCTTGATTGTCAAAAATTATTGAATTCTAATTTAGTTATTGAAATTTGTATCATTGTGGTTAGCTTGATTTAAGGTTAGAATGTATGGTTTAAAGGCAGATCTCGAAGGAAATATTTTATGAGCCATTTAGATAACAATATTTTTGTAGTTAAGGAAGTTAATGGTATCTTTTATACCATTTGCGAGAGATTCAACATTGTGACTAAAGATAAGGATCTTTCTATTGCATATGCGGAACTGGAGACTTTACGCAACAATATGTTAGAACGTTTTAGAGAAATGGGTTTATCTTTGCCACAACAACGAAATGATGAATGCCCGTCTTCACATGACAAGTTATCACAAAAAAGATCCTTGTCATTTCCTACAGGTTTGATAGTCATTGGGGTTTGTTTAATATTTCTGACCGGGATAACGATTCCAATTTTAAATGCAATAAATGGAGTTGTCAGACCATTACAAGATATTAGTACTAGGCTTGAATTTTTATCTTTTTCGGATCCGGCAGAAATCTCAAAAATGTTTACAAAAGTAGCAGATATTCTCAAGGAAGTTACTCCCCAAAGAAAAGAAGAGTTACATAAAAATTTAAAAACTATCGTTAATGAAATGGAACCTTTTGTCGATGATATACGGCCATTAATATTTGAGACACATAATTCTAAGTCTACTGAATAATCGGGACATTCGTATTTAAAATGAAGTTTCTTCTTTTAATGATTAAGATTGCATTTAGCATAGCGCTTGTTGTGTTCTTTGTGTCAAAGGTTGACATTCGTTCTGTTGAAAATATTATTGGAACGTTCAGTGGTGTTAAGGCGCTTACAATGGGTGCCACAATTTTTTTATTACAGACTTGTTTGGGTGGCGTACGCCTACCTCGTATTTTAAAGCTTTATAGACATCAGTTAAATGCATTTTCTAGTATACGTATCTGTTTAATAGGCAATTTTTTTTCGCAAACCATGGTGTCGTTTGTGGGCGGAGATGCAGTACGAATTTGGTGTCTTAAGAAGCGTATTTTCATCTCTACTAAAGAGGCTACAAGTGTCATATTGCTGGATCGCGTAATCGGTTTTGTGGCTTTAATTCTATTGTTTGTAGTAGTTATGCCGGTTTTACTTAATATCATTACAGCATCCACAATGCGGTATGGTGTCATTTCTTTAGCTTTAATGAGCGTGATAGGTGTTATTGTATTTTTCATATTAGGTGCAGTTCCTTTGCACTTTAAAGAAAAAAAATGGGTAGGGTTAATATTGGACCTTTGTTCCAATAGTCGCTATCTCTTTTCATCATTGAGAGACTCTATTATCGCGTTTTTATTAAGCGTTGGTATTCAGGTTTTAAATGTATGTGCGATTTATGGAATATTTCACATTTACGGTACAGATGTTACATTTTTGATGTGTTTAGTATTAGCAACTCCAGCGATGCTTATTTCTATGTTACCTATCTCAATTGCAGGATGGGGCGTGCGTGAATCCGCAATGGTAATGGGTTTTTCTCTTTTGGGGGTACCGGCAGATGTCATCTTAGCGGTATCAATTACTTTTGGGATATCTGTTTTTCTCGGGGGACTGCCCGGCATGTTTTTATTTTTATTGGAACGAAAACGAGGTTATTCAGTTTTAGGTAGTGTGGAAAATACTTAAAACAAAGAAAACTAACATATTTTTATTTTTGAAGCTGTTTCTTCTTGGAATAGCCATATAACTTGGTGGAGGGATGTGTTATTCTCTCTGTTTTTAATAGATTAGGATAAGGAAGGGATCAATATGATGCTTAATACACTTCCTAAAGAGGAAAGCGTCGCTCGTTTATACCGACAATTATTGTGGTTACGTCAGAGTGAAGATATGCTCGCGAAACTATATACCGAGCAAGAAATGCGTACTCCCACACACTTTGGTACTGGTCAAGAAGCTGTAGCAGTTGGCGTTTGCGAGGCATTAGAACGAGAAGACGTTGTATACAGCCATCATCGTTGTCACAATCATTATCTGGCAAAAGGTGGCTGTCTTACTAAATTGGCTGCAGAATTATATGGTCGTATAGACGGTTGCTCTGCTGGTCGAGGGGGCTCTGTTCATCTAACAGATAGAGACAAAGGGTTTGTTATTTCATCTGCAATTCTAGCTCAAACTATCCCGGTAGCAACAGGAAGCGCTTTAGCTTTTAAAATGGATGGCAAGCCCCATATCGCTGTTTGTTTCTTTGGGGAAGCAACCTGTGAAGAGGGTGCATTTTATGAAAGTATGAACTATGCGTCTATCCATAAATTACCTGTATTATTCGTCTGTGAAAATAATTTGTATTCAACTGAAAGTTCACTTGCTGCGAGACAACCTGAAGGGACTGAGCTTTCTGAGCGTGCTCGATCATTTAAAATACGTGCAGAACAGGTTGATGGAAATGATGTCTATGCTGTAAACGAAGCAGCAAATGCTGCAGTTGCAGAAATTCGTGCAGGAAGAGGCCCAGTTTTTCTTGAGTGTATGACATATCGATGGCGTGAACATGTTGGACCAAATTTTGATCATGATTCTAATCGAACATATCGTAGTAAAGAAGAATTAGAGAGGTGGATGGAAAGATGCCCAGTTAAACGCGCCTCGCAATATTTGCTTGAAAAAAAGATAGTAACAGAAGGTGATCTAAATCGTTGGCTTGTCGAAATAGAAGAAAATGTTAAGCAGGCTGTTGCACTGGCTAAACAGTCCGATTGGCCACATCCTTCTGCTTTATTCGATCATGTTTGGTAAAATATTTTATAGTAAGAGGGTGTAAATGCGTAATTTAAAGTATTGGCAAGCTTTATCAGAAGGCTTAGTACAGGCAATGGAACGTGACCCTAACATTTTTATAACAGGTATATCTGTTGACTATTCTTCGGGTGTGTTTGGTTCTACAGTTGAAGCTTTTAAGCGATTTGGATCGAGCCGTGTATTTGATGCCCCTTCTATGGAAAATGCTTTGACGGGTATTGCCATTGGTGCTGCTGCGATGGGGAAACGTCCTATTGTTTTCCATCCTCGAAATGATTTTATGTTTTTGGCATTTGACCAAATGATAAACTTAGCGGCCAAATGGAAATATATGTATGGCGGGAAAGCAGGAGAATTGCCTATTGTTTTTAGAGCAATAGTCGGAAAGGGTTGGGGACAAGGTGCGACACACTCACAAAGTTTGCATTCGGTCCTTGCACATTTTCCTGGTCTTAAGGTTGTACTACCTGCTTCACCTAGAGACGCGAAAGGGTTAACTTTGGCTGCATTACAGAGTAACTCTCCAGTCGTTATTTTAGAACATCGTTCACTTTACAATATTGAGGGAGATGTTCCAGAAGAGCCATTTGTTACGCCGATTGGTAAAGCAGAAGTTGTGCGGAGTGGTGTAGATGTGACGATTGCAGCTATCTCTTTAATGGTTCAAGAAGCAAAAATTGCCGCCAGTGAGTTGGAAAAAGAAGGGATTGATGTTGAAGTGATTGATATTCGTTCTGTTCGTCCTCTGGATGAAACAACGATTTTAAATTCTGTTAAAAAGACGGGAAGATTAATTGCTGTAGATACGAGTTGGGAGATGTGTGGGCTATCGAGTGAAATTGCTGCACTAGTTGCTGAAAAAGGGTTTCATTCTTTAAAAGCTCCTGTAAGGCGAATTGCTTTGGCAGATTGTCCTGCTCCCGTTTCGCTCTCGCTTGAGAATGTTTTTTATCCAAAACCTTCGACTATTGCGAAGGCTGTTTTACAAATGATGAACAAATCAAGCGATCGCGTGGGTGACATTGATCCTGAAGATACCTTTAAAGGTCCATACTAAATTAGCATGCAATGCGCTACTATTTTTTGTTGCAGCAAAGTGCAAACAAATAATGTGACATTTTATGATATCCCGTGTGTAAAACTTCGTCGTTCATTGAGAACATATAAACATTATGAAAAAAATCCTTCATAGCGGCTTTGAGTGTCGGTAACGATTGGCAATTGACGTGACCCGCTTTGCTAATAGGTGATGCGTAGTCCTGGCTTTCTAAGGAAGGCATACCGATGATTAACGTGCCATCTTGGGAAAGAGGGGCTATCAAGTTAGTAATGAAGGTCTTTTCGTCTTCTGGATTAATATGTTCCAGAACATCTAGAGAATAGATGCCATCATAATTACCGGTAAGCGGTCCACCGTTTATCAGGTCATGGGTAAAACAATCTTTGAAGGGCCATTCTGGTAGCATACGAGATTGAATGTCTTTAATAAACACAGGATCAAAATCGGTTACAGTTAGATTGTCGACTTCTTGCTGCACAATTCGACTGGCAAAAGCATCACCACACCCAGCTTCTAGGACATTTTTGCACCCAGCAAGCATTTTTGATGCGAATTTATAACGGGCAAATGTAAACGTGAGACGTTTAGGATCATCGTACCAGGCTTGGTTTAGCATTAAGCCGAGTTTTTCTTGTCCATGCTGATTTAGATAATCTAGGGAGATGTTATATTGGGGTTCTTTGGTAGTCGCTTGCATGTAGATTCCTTAAAGATTTCATTTTATCTACTGCGTACTTTAGCCTATCGTTGTGATTAATGTAAAGCAGAATAAAGCTAAAAAACTAATTTTTAATAGGCTTATAGAACAAATAAAATAACAAAAATAAGTGAGACATTTAACATAATATGAGATAATTGTTTAAAAATAGCTGGATTTATGGAACAATATACAGCTTGCGTATTGTAGTGAAATGGAGAATGCCGAATGGCAATAGATATAAATGAACAGAAAACAATTACTTTGGTGGTTGTAGCGTTGGATGAAGAAATGTTGATCGAAGATACCGTAAGGTCAATTTTAGAACAAGCTAAACAATATTTTACTGACTTTGAAATAATTCTTGTTAATGATGGAAGCAGAGATAATACGCCCAAAATTATGGAGCATTTAGCAACTTCCTCTGAAAAGATTAGAGTATTACATAACCCAGTTAATGTGGGGTTAGGTGCTTCTTTTCAACGTTCCTTAAAAGAAGCCCGATTTGAATATTTTATGATGTTATGTGGAGACGGTGGTCTACCAGCAGAAAGCTTGCCTGATATTTTTAAGGCAGTTGGGACTAAAGATATTGTGATTCCCTATATGGCAAACCTTACTGACATAAAATCACCTATGCGTTATTTAGTTTCCAGAACATACACAACTTTACTCAATTGGTTTTTTCGCCAGAAGCTTCGTTATTATAATGGTCTTCCTGTCTATAGGGTTAATTTGTTAAGGCAAATCAATATTATGAGTTCTGGTTTTGGTTTTCAGGGAGAAATTATTACTAAACTTTTAAAGGCAGGTTGTAGTTATATTGAAATTCAAGTACTTGGTTCCGAAAAAGCAAATCGCTCTAGGGCGATTAGTATTCGTAACCTAATTAATGTAGGAAAAACCTTTTTTAACTTGGTTTGGGAAATTGCATTTTTTAATCCTACAACGATCAAACGATAATCATCAAATATTTTATTAGGAGAGCAGATTATGTCTCATGTGGTTAAGTATTTTACCGAAGCAAAAGAGTTAATAACGTTGTTAGACATGGCTGCAATTGAAGGATTAGCAGAAGAATTAGTCGCACTTAGAGAACGCGGTGGCCGGCTTTTTATTTTGGGTGTTGGGGGTAGCGCTGCTAATGCAAGTCATGCGGTAAATGATTTTCGAAAACTTTGTGGTATTGAAACTTACGCCCCTACGGATAACGTTTCTGAATTAACAGCACGAACAAATGATGAAGGTTGGGAGACAGTATTTGCTGCTTGGCTTGCTGTTAGTAAAGCAAACCAAAATGACGCTATATTCGTTTTATCTGTTGGTGGTGGGAATGCAGAACGTAAAGTAAGCCCCAATATTATTAATGCGCTTAAAGAATCTAAAAAACGAAATTTAAAAATATTTGGCATTGTTGGAAGAGATGGTGGTTATACCAAAGAAGTGGGTGATCAAGTCATTTTAGTTCCCACAGTGTCTCCAGTGCATGTTACGCCACATGTTGAAGCATTTCAGGCCTTGATTTGGCATTGCTTGGTGTCGCACCCAGTATTACAAATGAATAGCACCAAATGGTAATCGGTATAATGTTGATTAAGTTGCTTGTCGGCTGTCTTGGCTGTTAATAGCGTGTGGAGCATAAATTGAAGGGTTTACGACTTGCTGAATCAGTGCCGAAATCAATCGCGCACAATATAAATACCCATTGGTTTGGCTTTTTTATCGTTACTGCACTTTATGTCATTTTGTACGGTTGGTTTTTGTGGTTTACTGATGGCTTGCCTTACGTTATAGATAATAATGAATCGTTTTCAGCATTAGGTCATGCTTATAATCTTTATCATGGGGATTGGTCTAAAAGTTTTGGTTTGACGGACGAAACCTTTAATGCTTCGCCAGAAGCTCATCCAATGATTCATACACATCAAGGTGATTGGCCGCGCATTTTTGCATTTTTAATTTATGCACTAGGCGCTAGGACAATTGAAAGTCAAATTGTTGTAACAACCTTTACAATCGGGCTGTCGGCCATTTGGTTTATGTATTACTTTTTTGCTCGAATATCTACGATATTCTTTGCTGTGCTTGCCTGCGTAGTTATGATGAGCGACTATATCATGTTTGCAGAATGGCAGGTTAATACTTATCGTGTCTGGCATGTCTTTTTTGTATTTTCAAGTTTGTTATGTGTACATAAGCTAAATAGTCCACATACCAAACGATGGGCCGCACTTACAATTCTCAATTATGCTTGCCTTTTTTATGGAGAATTAGTTTTTGCTACATTTGTCGCAATCTGGGCTGGTTTTTATACGATTGTTTTATATTTTCGTCAGTTTAAAAAAATTATATTAGGTGGTGTAAGTCAATTTTGTGGAGTTGTTGTTGGTTTAGGAATATTGGTGGCCCAATTAATAGCGTTTATGGGGTGGGACAATTTTGTAAAAGATTTGAGTTTAACTTTTGTTGCTCGAAATTCAACCGCAGATGCAACCGAATTTAGTAAGATATTGTCTGAATATTATAATAATATGAATATTGTGTTTTTTTATAACATACAGGATGGATCTCTTTATAAAAACATGTCTGCTTTTATAAAAAGTTTTTTTCAATACGGGTTTCAAGTTTATTCATCTCTTTTTATGGTGGTAGTGTTTGTTTTATGTTTTATATGGGTTTTTAGTTTGAACTCATCTTTATTTTTACAGAAAAAACAGTGGACGCAAAAAAATATTATCAATGCATTGGGTTGGTTGGCGTTTTGTTTCTTTTGTTACTACTAAATATAAATTTAAAGTACGGTATAGGGTTGGTAGCTAATGCTTTAATTCCACTTATGACGATTATTAGTGGTCTTTTATTATCAGGATTTACACCTATCATTAATCATAAAATAGCAAAAGGACTATTAACTATAGCTCTATTTGTTTTCTTTATATTCTTTGGTAAATACTACTTTTTTAATTCTCGTCAGCCAAGTTTAACTTTTGCATTAATGGCCCTTCCAATATCCTATGGTTTAAGTTGGTTTGTCGTAGTATCTAGCAAGTCACAGTTGTCTAATACACAGGGTGGTGAGACTTTTTTTAGTCGAGTTCTGTTAGTAGCACTGTTTATTCTGGGAGTCTCAGTTTTTATCAATATTCAGGATTTCTTATACGATGCGGGGTTGAAGGCATTATGGTTTAATGCACTTTCTTCATTCTATCCCTTATATTTATGGTGTTTTATTGTAACTATCCTTGTTTGTATTGTCTCTATTTTGATTTTATCTCAGCAAGAAAGAAATCTTTTTAATGATAACGCCAAAGAAAAATTAAGTTTGGTGATCTATTATTTGATAGCTGGATTTTTAGCGTATATCATTATTTATTTTTTATCAGCAGGTTACCTTTTCTCAGGTTATCTGATACGGTATACGCCTTTTCATGTGTTCATTATCAGTATATTAATCTCAATTGCATTATATACGTTTGTAATGTTAACGAAGTTTATGATTAAAATGGCTTATATTTATTGGCCCATGGAAGGTCACAATAGTTTCCAAAAGTTAAGAATTGGGTTTATTTGTTTTCCTACTCAACTGCTTTTAGCGGTTGTGTGTATAGGAATATTGGGCCTGATTTTGGTTCAGTGGTTTTTTGAGCAATACCAGTATTTTCGCTATTTGCCACCTACCGTATTCCAGTTTGTGAAACTATTAAAATCAGAAGAGTTTCAAGAAGTCCTTGGTTTCAAACACCTATTCCATGCCTTTCGCTATTCAAACAAACCAGTGGGCATTTCATGATACCGGTATTGCTTCAGGTAAATTAAATCTTGGACCTAATGGCTATGCTTTCCCACATAATCCGTTGTATTTATGGTTTGCAGATCGAAAAACAAACCCAGTGTATTCTCACCCGGATTTATTCGTCTGTTACGTGACTCAAGATATGAGTGTTGCACTGCAACGATATTTATATCCAGATAAGTCTTTGCAAATGTGTTTCAATTATCCGATTGTGCGTCAGGCATTGGGTTTAGTGCCAAATCGTCTCGAGCATCAATTGATGAAACGGGATGAAAAAGAAGACATGTGGGCTATTATCAAAATAAATTGGGATTTTCCGCCGTATTTAATTGTGGATAATAAGACTCATGAAAGCGTAAAGGTAAGTGCATTGCGAGAGAAAAACAATATTAAGCTTGATATACAATATTCTTATAAACAACAAAACGGTGTTAAAGAGGATAGTTCTTTGGTAGAGTTACGGTCAGTAACGCGAAGAAAATACAGCTGTAGTTTTGGTCCAGCGATTATTCAAACAAATGTGCATGGTGGGAAAGTGAAATTACAATTTTCTGAAAAAACGGGTGTCGATGAATATGTTGTTGTAGTTACCCCGAAATCGGTGAGTAAAGTTGGGGACCAATGGACTAGTGCTATCATTGATGTGTCTAATGGTGAAATAAAAGTTGGTTCTGAGTGTCGACGTTGGGGTAAGTAAAACTCATGTTCAACAGTTTTGTCTCCGTTTATAACCTGATCGATGCTAAAACACGTATGCGCATCCCGTTTGCGTTTTTAATCATGTTATTGTTGAGCTTTTTAGAAATCTTAGGCATTAGCCTTGTATTCCCTTTGGTACAAAGCGTGACCGGTGGGGCATCATTATTGAACTCTGGTTATTTTAAAATTTTTTTTAATCTGGTTCATCTAGATTCTTTTCAACATATCAGTCTAGTTATAGCCTCTTTTGTGTTTGGATTATTTATTGTTAAAAACATTTTTTCTATCTTGCTGATCAAATGGCAAGTTAAATTTCTGGCAGAAGCCGATTTAAATTTATCGGTTAATTTAATGAAGCGTTATATGGCTATGCCATATGTGGCTTATTTGTCGAACAATTCTGTCGATGTCGCGCGTAATGTGATGAATGTGGTAAGCGCAGGCTGTAGTGGTTTTTTAGGGGGACTCTTAATTATCGCGACCGAGCTTGTGATGATCGTTGGTATTGTAGCTATGCTGTTTATATTTTCCCCCTGGACTATGCTGAGTATTAGTTTGTTTATGGCGGCCATGGCTTGGGTTTTTCAATTTTATTTTAAAGAAAAAATTATTAAGAGTGGGCAGGTATATTTGGCGGTGACCACTAAAGCCTGGAAAGAAATAGTTCAAACCTTTTTAGTCATTAAAGATTTGCGTATTTTAGGGCGAGAGAAAAAAGTTTTTAATCATTTTTGTCATCTTCGCGAACAATTGTATGACGTAGAGGTGGTGCAAAAATTTACCCAACAGTTACCCAGGTATTTTTTAGAGATTGTTTTTTCTATTGCTGCTTTGTTGTTTTGTCTTTTTATTTTTAAAATACAAACAGGGAATGTTGCGACCCATATGGCACTATTGGGTGTAGTAGGTGTTGCTTTTGTTCGTCTAATTCCATCAGTTAATAGAATATTGTCGACACTGCAGATAGTGCGAGCCAATGTGCCCGCTGTGGATGCATTAAAACAACAAATACCAGTACAAGAAGAGGTTCCTCAACAAGCAATGCAAAATGATATTGCTGAAATTCCTATAGAAGACAAAGGTCTCATTTTAAAACAGGTGAGTTTTACGTATCCAAATCGCGAAAATCCTGCTTTACATAATATTGATCTTGCTATACGTTGGGGAGAATCGATTGGACTGGTTGGGGAGTCTGGTTCGGGAAAAAGTACACTAATCGATATTATTTTAGGTTTGTTACCACCTACAACAGGTCAAGTGTTATTGGATGGTAAAGCAATATCGCGTAATATATTGGCTTGGCGACAAAAAATTGGATATGTTCCTCAAAATATTTATCTGTGTGATGATACTGTTTTGAATAATATAGCATTAGGATTGTCTAAAGACGAAATTAATGAAGATGCTTTGTTTAAGGCGATTAAGCTTTCTAATATAGAGAAGCTTATTGAAAGTTTGCCAGAAGGCCTTAATACCATTGTTGGTGAACAAGGTGTGCAATTATCGGGCGGTCAAAGACAATGTATTGGAATTGCGCGTGCGTTGTATCATGATCCTTCTGTATTAATTTTAGATGAGGCCACTTCTTCATTAGATAATGAATCTGAACGTCGTATTAGCGATATGTTTGAGAAATTGTATCGAGAGAAAACGTTAATTATTGTTGCCCATCGTTTAAGTACTGTGCGTCGTTGCGACAAAATTGTGTTTATGGAACAAGGCCAGATTGGTGGTAGTGGAACATTTGATTTGCTACAAGATAGTCACGATGGTTTTAGAAGATTGGTTGAATTAGGCACTCTCTAAAGTTTTACACATAGCCTTAAACTCGCTTTGGATAACGTTGAAGTTATCGTTTTCCCAAACCCACTTTTGATGTTTTGTAGCAAAGGGTGGTGACTCTCCAGGTATAAACCCATGCTTTCTTAAGGCTTCCTCTGTTGTTTGAGGGGCTTCGTTTGTAATAATTTTAAACATAATATACCGACAATTTTTATTTAACCAGCATAAAGCAAACGGACCATTGTTAACACCAAAATTAAGGTATGCACTTTCATAAAGTGCGGCTCTTAATTCTATATTCCAGCAGGCTTCTGTGAAGTAGGTAAATTTTAATAATTGATCTGGAGGAATACTCATAGCAGCATCAGTGTCAGGAATAATCACAACAAAATAATTTTCTTGTGTTAACCATTCAGAAATATTAGCCCAAGCTTCAATGTTACTGTTTCTAGCTGACATGTAATCGTATTGTCTTAGAGTGATTGTAATGGTTTTGCGACCTTTTGCCCGAGGCGATATCCATTGTTGAACATAACTGAGAGCAGTTGTGGTAGCTTCTATAGCCATAATATCAGTAGAGGTACTACGGGCACCTTCATAAAAGGGAAAATCGAGAGGAAACAGTGTTGAGTAGTGTTTAGGATATATAAAATGGGCTATTTTTTTTCGAATGAGTTCTGCTTCTTCGCGGGTTGCACAATTCGAGAATCCATTGCAAGAGGGGATTAAGCGAGTTAATGGTAATAAAAGATTATGTATTCTCCAATGTCGTTTATTTTTATCTATTACTTTTTCATAATCATCCCTTTCTTTTCGTAGCCCTTCATTAGGTCCTGGAACAAACACTACATAAAGGTAGTCTAAGTTAAGCGTTTTTCGGTAAACATTTGCCATGCCGAGTGTTTCACAAAAATTGAAAGTAATGGGCGCCACCTCAAAATCGTAAAACAAAAATAATGTATTATCTGCGGAAGCGTTTTTATGTAATAGCGCTTGAATAGGTTTTGCGATTGTAGAAAAAATAGTGTACAGAAAAATATTGATTGGTTTTAGCTTTTTACCGAGAGAAGTTTCTGGTATACGAAATTCTAGAATGAGACGATTGTATAGCCATATTAATCCTTTATCTTTTGTTTTTTTTAAAATTGAAATTATTCGAGAAAACATAGGCTATTTCTTTAGAATCCATATAGGGCAATGGTTAATAGTGTAACTTTAGCTTAATGTATTGACAACTGCTTGTTAGTATTTAAAATAAACCATTCGAATAACTAAATTTGGGCATCTTTTGGACACAAGGTTAGCAATTACGATATATTCCTATTTCTTATGAATGTTGATTGTATTGTTATTGGTGCTGGTATTATCGGATTAGCTGTCGCCCGACGTTTGGCTATGTCCGGTCGGGAGGTGGTAATTTTGGAAGCCGCTGATACCTTTGGCACCGAAACAAGTTCTAGAAACAGTGAAGTTATTCATGCGGGTATCTATTATCCAAAAGGTACCTTAAAGGCACAGTTGTGTGTAGCAGGCAAAGTTCAACTCTATGACTATTGTTTAAGTCATAGTGTACCTTTTAAAAAATTGGGCAAGCTCATTGTTGCAGCAACGCTATCAGAAGTACCTGCACTAAAAGGTATTGAAGAAAAAGCGATAGCCAATGGTGTTTGCGATCTTCAATATCTTTCTCAATCCGAGTTAAAAACCTATGAGCCTGATATTAGAGCTGAAGCAGGGCTTTTCTCGCCTTCTACAGGCATTATTGATAGCCATAGTTTTATGTTAGCGCTCTTAGGAGATGCAGAAGCAAATGGTGCTATGCTTGCTGTGCAAAGCCGAGTGATTGGGGGAAATATCGAGCACGACGGGATACGGCTTCGTGTTAAAACCTTGGACGGAAGTGAAGATGAGATCTGCGCAAAAATGGTTATCAATTCCGCAGGGTTAACAGCACCCTCTGTTGCAGCCAGTATTCAGGGTATGTCTGAACAACATATTCCCAAAGCGTATTATTGTAAGGGAACGTATTTTACTTTAGGGGTGTCTACAACCTTTAAGCATTTGATCTATCCCGTTCCTAATTCTGCAGGATTGGGTGTGCATCTTACTCTGGATATGGCTGGTCAAGCACGTTTTGGTCCTGATACGGAATGGGTAACAACTCCTAACTATGATATTGATTCCAGGCGATCAGATTCGTTTTACGAGGCTATCAGACAATACTGGCCTGACTTGCCAGATGACGCTTTGCAACCAGGTTATGTAGGTATGCGTCCTAAAATTGCAGCGCCTAATCAGCCTCCAGCAGATTTTATGATTCAAGGACAAAAAGTGCATGGTATTCCAGGTTTAGTCAATTTGTTTGGAATAGAATCCCCAGGTTTAACAGCGGCTTTGGCAATTGCTGAGCGAATTTTATCAGGACTGTAAATATTATCATATCGTATTCGCATTCATTAAACGACTAATCACTTGAAGTAATAGCTCTTCAGCTTTAGGATAGTTGTCTTTAGGTTTGAAAGACGTATTTTTCCCTTGTTCCAGACAATCTAAAGCCTTAATAAAATCTTGAAGATTCAAAGTGCCTGATTTGTCATAGATATCGATAATATCATCCCTACCCTGATGAGCAGCATAGTCTAAAGGAGCCCATTGATTGCCATCTCCTAGATTAGGATTGGCCCTCTTTTTTAGTAATAATTCTACAAACTTGGTAGAAGGTGCTACTGATGCCATATGGAGCAAAGTTTGTTTGGAACCATTGTCAGCATTTATATCAATACCTGGGATCTCTAATAACTTGCTAAAGGTAGATATATCATTAAGGCTGATAGCCTTAAACAAATCTTTATAAATGAGCTCATAATTGGGTATGCTTAATATAAGTGTAGGCTGTTGGTATATTTTTTTTCGCGCAATTAAATTTAATAACTGGTCGAGCGGTCCATTTTTTTCATTTAAACGTGAATCTTTAAGCTCTAATACGCATTGGATAAATTCTACGATATTATTGACCCTATGACATATAGTGCTCAACTTTTCTTGATCTACTTCATTTAAAAGCCAATGCAATGTAATAGCAGCTCGTCCATCTTGTGTGATCGCGATTGTATAAAAGCCATCTGTTTGGTCAAAATCTATTCCACCTAAAATCCCCACGTTTGGTGGAGAACAAATAATCATATTATATTTTCCAGTTTCATCTGTTCCCGGATGAGAAGAAACAGAAACGGGATTAATCGATAAAATGTTGTTTGTACCATCACAGTTTATATTAGGATTCGTTGGAGAAAACACACCTATTCTACAGGGTGTATCTAAATTAAAAGTAGCGTTGTCTATTAATGTATCATTTTCAGGTTGTCCATGGATCCAATATTGGGGCCTGAACAATAATTGTTGATTTTTCCAAGGCATATTTTGAGTTACAAAGAAAATATCTGTTTTATCTGAAGTAATATTATTTTCTTTTAATGCTGTCAAAACAGGTTCTGGTAAAAAGTTAAACACTTCTTGAGGACAACGAATAGTCACAATCGTGCCCACAAGACCATTGTGACTTCGTACATTTTCTATTGTATCCCCAGTAGGATTATAAGGATGAAAAATAGGGGTTCGTGGTATTTTCATCTCCCCAATATAATGCTTTGTCAAATTATCTAAACCCTGCTGAAGGCGTACATAGTGATATAGACCGGTATTATAATCTTTTTTGAATGGTTGAGTGTCTAGAGTGTGAAACATCGTGTACTTCCTCGTTTAAATGTGAAAGTTAAAATTATAGTCATTTATATAACAATATACTTCATCATCCTTATGAAGGCAAGCACTATTACCTTGGTTTGCATGGCAATTACATTATAATTGTCGCTAATCGCATGTTGCTTTAAAGTTACCCGTTTAGCATATAAAATTGACTTTTGCTAGAAGTACAGGCATTGTTGTCAAAATATTATGATGATACATGGATGGAGGTAATATGTTTGGTATTAATTTTTTAAAAGACATTTTTACAGTTTCGACCAATTTGGTAAGAAAGCGAATACTGTTTTTTTCTCTTTTTGCGGTATCTGTAAAAGCACAGTTAGAAAATGCTTCTATGACAGTTGTAAGTCCAATCAATACAACAGCATCATCAATAATACCCTATGCTATTCAACAGGCGAACAATAGTCATTTGTGGATTGCTGGAGCAGGTTTATTTGATCCAGATGTGAATCAAGATTCATTATTTGTTGAATTTGCAAATGGAATACAATTATCAAGTATTAGATTGGGTGGAGTTAGTAACCAAATAGTGTGGGATTTTATACAAAACAATAATAGCATTGTATTTATAGGTTTAGCTCAACCTACACCTAGTACAGATTATGGTGCTTTTATTGGAGAGTTAGCAATTGATTCTAAAACACTTTTATGGCTTACAATGTTTGGTGGTCCTCAAAATTCTGGAAGAACCCATTATGGAAGAAGTTTAGTACCTAGAAATGGTGGTGGCTATATTGTGTCAGGCTTTACTTTTAGTTTTGGTGCAGGTTCTGCAGATGGTATGATGCTTGCTTTTGACAATGGCGGAAATATATTACGGTCGAATACTGTTGGTGAGCCCGGAGAAGATTATATCATGGATATGATAAATACCAGAGATAGTGGTTATGCCGGGGTAGGAAGTACAAGAGGCAGCAACTCTGGGGGCGTTTATGCTATAAGCGTTTACAAGTTTGATAACTCTGAAGATTTATCATGGTTGACGCAGATCGGAGGAACAGCTGATACTTTTGCAGAGTCTATGATTGAACTAGAAAACGGTCACTTAAAAATTGTGGGCTCTACTCAAAGCTTTGGAGCAGTTGGGAAAGCCATGCTAATTGTGGAACTAGATGATCTGGGAGACTTGGTCTCTGGACACTTAGTAGATGATATTGGAGATGAATATGCAAATGCTATACAGAAAACAGCACAAGGGGTGAAGGTGGCTGGTTACACAGCAAGTTATGGAATTGGAAATCCTCAGAAAATCGCTATTGTTGATTTATACGATAATAATACATTGTTAAAGGCAATAACTGTTGATGGCAGTGGTAGTAATGCTACATACAGTGACGGTAGCGGCAGAGATGCTATATACCGTATGAGTCCTACAAGCGATGGTGGCTTTGCGTTTACAGGAACATATAATCGGAGTGGTGTAGTTGGTAAGAGCGACATTTATGGCGAATTTCCTTCAAATTGTACAACACGTGTAACCCCTTCGGTTATCGATATTACCGCCAATATTACGGTTCGTAAGCCTAATATTACTGCTGTGCCTTTTACACCAACCATATTCAATGTAACTTTTACCCAAAAGTCAGCACCGATTGTTGTCGAAAACCCTTGTGTATTTACAACACCGACACCTAGGCCTGTCCCAACACCTACACCTGTGACAACATTAACTCCTACATCAACACCAATGGCGTCTAGTATTTTATCTAGCTTGACATCAGCAACAACCGCGTTTGCGACACCAATGCCATCAAGCGTTGCATCCACAAGCACATCAAGTTCATCTGTACCAGGTTCGTCTACAGTCAGTGCTATTAGTATTCCTGGCACGTTTAGTGTGATTCCTACGACAGATCCGATTGTTATTGAATCAGGGACGCCAACAGTACTTCCTATTAACACATTTTCTTTTACTGGTGATGTCAATCCTGAGCAACTGGTTTTTACGTTGGGAAATAATTCTGACGATGTAGTGATTACAGTGGATGGTGTAGAAGGGGTAAGCATTTTTACCTATGCTCAACTTGAAGGGGGATTTGTTTCTCTTGAATTACCTGGTGCTACTTGTGGGTATTCCGGTAACCTGCAACTTGAGGCGACAGTAGCTGGCAGCAATGCGCAGCCACAACAAGTGAATGTGCCTTTACTTTTTGAAGGCACAACATGCACAACCGCAAATACAGGCCGATTATTAGTATTTTCTCGCCAACAACAGCCAAAACAAGCAGCATGGCCTGTAGAATCTTACGAGCCTGTTTCAAGATTTAAATATTAAAGTGTGTATAAGTACGCTACTTTAAGGTTGTTTACCTGGAGACAATATGTTTGGTATTAATTTTTTAAAAGACGTTCTCATAACTTCAACCAATTTGGTAAGAAAGCGCATACTATTTTTTTCTTTATTTGCTGTGTCTGTCAAGACGCAGTTAGACAATCCTTTTTTGACTGTGTTAAATCCAATAAATACATCAGAGTTACTATTACCATTAATACCAACAACGGTTCAACAAACAAATAACGGTCATGTGTGGTTTGGTGGTGGGGCTGTATCGAGCTTATCAACAGTGAATGGCGAGTGCCTATTTAGTGAGATAGAAAATGGAACATTATTATCAACGATAACATTTGGAGGATCCGGGGACCAAATAGTAAGTGATTTTATTCAACATAATGATAGTTTAATTTTTACAGGTCGTGGTAATGCTTTTGTTGGCTCTTCTAATGTTCGTGCCTTTATTGGCGAGTTTGCAACTAATTCTAAAACACTTTCCTGGCTCACAGTATTTGGCACTAATGGCCCAAGTAATATCGATTTTGGAAATTGCATAGTAGCAAGAAATGGTAGTGGTTATGTGCTCGGTGGTCAAACGAATAGTTTTGGTAATGGTGGTATAGATGGCACGATAGTCGCAGTTGCTAATAATGGTACTATAGAATGCTCAAATACTGTTGGTGAATCTGGAGATGAGTACATAACGGATCTAATAAATACCAATGATGGTGGCTATGCTGGAGTCGGAACTACAAACTATAATACTGCAGGCGGTAACGACATGAGCCTGTATAAGTTTAATAACAATTGTAATTTGTTGTGGTCAAAAAAGTTTGGAGGAATAGAGGATGATTTTGCAATGTCTGTTGTTGAATTAACAAACGGTCATTTAACAGTTGTGGGGAATACCCAAAGCTTTGGAGCAGTTGGTAAAGCTACAGTAACGGTTGAGTTTGATAATATTGGAAACTTAGTGTCTGGTGTTATCGTAGATGGTCCAGGAGATGAAGTAGTATATACTGCAGAGAAATCGAAATTAGGGATAAAATTTGGTGGTTACACCACAAGTTATGGGGCTGCAAATTCCAAGGAAATGTTTATTGTTGACATGTATGAGAATAATACATTGTCACGTGCGATAACAATTGGCGGAAGCGGTAATAATATCATATACGGCATGGGGACTACGCAAGGTGGAGGCTATACATTTACAGGAGTATATAATCAAAGCGCTGTAGTTGGAAAAAGCGATATTTATGGTGAATTGCCTTCAAACTGCATAAAACCTGTAACGCCTTCTGTTATTGATATTACAGCCAACATTATGGTTAGTACGCCTAACATAACTACTGTACCTTTTACACCCATTATATTCAATGCAACGTTTTTTTTAAGTTCTCCATCTTTAGTGACCAATAAACTTTGTGCACCAGTATTAAATAATCCTTTTTTAACTGTAGTAAATCCAACGGATATATCAAACTCAGTCATAATACCTTTAGCGGTTAAACGGGCGAACGATAGCCATTTGTGGTCTGTTGGAACAGGTATATTTGGTCCAGCTTTAGATGAAGATCTATTATTTCTTGAAGTAGTGAATGGAAAGCCCGTATCAAGCATAAGAGTAGGTGGAGTTGGTCACGATGTAGTAAGTGATTTTATACCGGTTAACGATAATATTGTATTTACCGGTTGGAGTGGTCCTACTCTCAGTACAGCTGATTATCGCGCTATTATTGGCAATGTTGCAACTGGTTCTAATACTCTTTCATGGCTAACAGTGTTTGGTGGAACTAACCTTAGTTTAGCTAATATAGGAAGGAGCATAGTACCTAGAAATGGAGGAGGATATACGCTCAGCGGTAAAACCAATAGTTTTGGTGCTGGTGGATATGATGGAATGATCGCAGAATTTGATAACAATGGAAATAGGTTATGCTCGAGCACTATTGGTGAAACCGGAGATGAAACTTTTCCCTACATAATAAAAACTAATGATGGTGGCTATGCTGGGGTAGGAACTACGACCAGTTTTACTGCAGGTGCGTACGATATGAGTCTGTATAAGTTTAATAACAATTGTAATTTGTTATGGTCAAAAAAGTTTGGAGGAATGGGTGATGATTTTGCAAAGTCTGTTGTTGAGTTAACGAATGGATATTTAAAAGTTGTGGGGACTACCCAAAGCTTTGGAGCAGTTGGTAAAGCTATGGTAACGGTTGAGTTTGATAGTGCTGGAAATTTGCTATCTGGAGAAATGATAGATGGTCCTGGTGATGAAGAGGCGAATGTTGCACAGAAAACGAAACTAGGGATAAAACTCGGGGGTTGTATAACACTTGGAAATTCTACGAAAATGTTTATTGTTGATATGTATGATAATAATACATTATCAAAAGCAATACAAATTGATGGAAGCGGTAATGATGTTATATATGCCATGAGTGCCACACAAGATGGGGGCTATGTTTTTACAGGAACATATGGCCGTGGTGCATCAGTTGCTAAAAGCGATATTTACGGCGAATTTCCTTCGAATTGTACAACACCTGTAACACCATCTGTGATTGATATTACCGCTAATATTACGGTCAGTACCCCTAATATTACTGCTGTGCCTTTTACACCCACTATATTCAATGTAACCTTTACCCAAAAGTCAGCACCAATAGTTGCAGAAAATCCTTGTGTATTTACAACACCACCAGCTGCGTCTGTGCCAACACTAATCCCCACGCTAACACCTACACCTGTGCCAACTGTTTCTAGTATGTTATCTGGGTCGACATTAGCATCAACCACACTTGTGACATCGATATCATCAGGTGTTGCATCCATAAGCACGCCGAGTTCATCTACGTCAGGTTTATCTACAATCAGTTCTGTTATGCAAACCAGTAACCCAATCACGTTTAATGTGATTGCTACAACAAATCCTATTGTTATTGAATCAGGGACGCCGACAACGCTTTCTATTAACGCATTTTCTTTTACTGGCAATGTCAATCCTGAGCAACTGGTTTACACAGTACTGGGAAACAATCCTAATGTGGTGATTACGGTCAATGGTATTATCACAAACACCTTTACTCAATCCGACGTTGAAGGGCAGTTCGTTTCTATCGCATTAGATGGTGTTACTTGCGGGTATTCCGGTAACCTGCAATTTGATGTGTCAGTAGCTGGCAGCAGTGCACCGTCACAACAAGTGAATGTGCCTTTGCTTTTCGACGGCACAACATGCACAACTGCGAATACAGGGCGATTATTAGTATTTTCTCGCAAACAGGCGCCAAGACAAGAAGCGCGGCCTATGGAATCTTTTGAACTCGTTGCAAGATTTAAATATTAAGGCATGTATGAGCACGTTAGGTTATAGTTATCCACATGGAGATAATAATGTTAGGTATTAATTTTTTAAAAGATATCATCACAGCTTCAACCAATTTAGTAAGAAAGCGGATACTATTTTTTTCTCTTTTTGCGGTATCTGTCAAGGCACAGTTAGAAAATGCTTCTATGATTGTTGTAAACCCTATGAATACAACAGGATCATCAATAATACCCTATGCTATTCAACAGGCGAACAATGGTCATTTGTGGTCTGCTGGAACCGCTGTATTTAGTCCAGATGTTGATCAAGACCTATTTTTTAATGAATTTGCAAATGGAACACAATTATCAACTATTAGATTGGGCACTATTGGTTACGATGTCGTAAATCAGTTTATAACATTCAACGATAGTTTAGTATTTACAGGTTGGCGTGGCGATACTATTAGTTCTTATAATCAAGCTTTAATCGGAGAGCTTTCAATAGATTCTAAAACGCTTTCATGGCTTATGGCGTTTGGTGGAAATAATACTTGTTTAGGAAGAAGTGTAGTAAAAAGGAATGAGGGAGGGTATGCACTTGGTGGTGAAACTTCCAGTTTTGGTGCGGGTGGTACAGATGGCATGATATGCGCATTTGATCGGGATAGAAATTTGTTATGGGCTAATACGGTTGGTGAAGTCGGAGAAGAAGCCTTTGTAGATATGATAAAAACCAGTGATGGTGGTTATGCTGGAGTAGGATCTACGACCAGTTTTACCGCAGGTGGTTACGATATGAGTGCATACAAATTTAGCAGTAATGGAAATTTGTTATGGTCAAGAACGGTTGGGGGAATAGCTGATGATTATGGGGCATCTATTGTTGAATTAACAAATAGCCATTTAAAAATTGTTGGGTTTACACGAAGTTTTGGAGCAGTCGGTCAAGCTATTGTAGTAGTTGAATTTGGTGATGTTGGAAATTTAGTATCTGGACAATTAGTAGATGATATTGGAGATGAATATTCAAACAATATACAGAAAACCACAGAAGGCGTAAGACTAGGTGGTTACACAACAAGTTATGGGATTGGAAATCCTCAGAAAAAGTTTATTGTCGAATTGTATGATAATAATACATTGTTTAAGGCAACAACTATTGATGGAAGTGGCACCATTTATGACATAGTATCTACAAACAACGGTGGTTACACATTTACGGGGGTGCAAAACCAGGGTGGTGTAGTTGGGGAGAGTGATATTTATGGTGAATTTCCTTCTAACTGCACAACAAGAGTCACACCTTCTGTGATTGATATTACCGCCAATATTACGGTCAGAACACCCAATATTACGGCCGTACCTTTTACGCCAACTATATTCAATGTAACTTTTACTCAAAAGGCAGCACCGGTAGTTGTAGAAAATCCTTGTGTATTTACAACACCATCACCTGCGCCTGTGCCAACGCCCACACCTACACCAACTACGTTTAGTATTTTATCTAGCTTGACATCAGTAACAACCACACTTGTGACATCCATATCACCAAGTGTTGCATCTGCAAACTCGTCAAGTTCGTCTACAATCAGTTCTGTTATGCAAACCAGCAACCCAATCGCGTTTAATGTGATTGCTACGACAGAACCGATTGTTATTGAATCAGAGCCGACAGTGCTGCCTATTAATGCATTTTCATTTACCGGTAATGTTAATCCTGAGCAACTGGTTTACACAGTGCTGGGAAACAATCCTAATGTGGTGATTACGGTCAATGGTATTATCACAAATACCTTTACCCAATCCGACGTTGAAGGGCGATTCGTTTCTATCGCATTAGATGGTGTTACTTGTGGGTATTCTGGTAACCTGCAATTTGAGGCGTCAATAGCTGGCAGCAATACACAGCCACAACAAGTGAATGTGCCTTTGCTTTTCGATGGCACAACATGCACAACCGCAAATGCAGGGCGATTATTAGTATTTTCTCGTAAACAAGAATCAAAACAAGCTGCACGGCCTGTGGAATCTTGCAAGTCTGCTCCAAGATTTAAACGTTAAGGCGTGTATAAACACCCTGTTTTATAGTTATTTGTCTTACATTTAAAATAAGATATCTAGGGTTTAGGTAAGTAGAATGAGATGATATAATCTGCCAGTCGGGTCAAGAGTAACTAACAGGGGTACACAATTAGTATATGAAAATGACGTTGGTTATTTCTTCATTGAATGCAGGTGGTGCCGAGCGTGTATTATCAATACTTGCTAATGCATGGGCAGAGCAAGGGCACGAGGTGACTATAATCACTTTTGAGGTACCTCATTATAAATCCTTTTATCCTTTAAGTCCTAAGGTGACATTATATAATTTGGACTTGCTGAACAGAGGTACAAAAAATTCGCTGGTAAAAGCTTTTAAAGTACTGAGACGGTTTCGAATTCTTCGTAAAACGATTAAAGACCAAAAAGCCGATTGTATTATTTCTTTTATGGATACTGTGAATATTCTAACAATACTTTCAACTATAGGACTGAAGGTGCCTGTTATTATTTCCGAGCGCGTAGATCCGCATCACCATTCTATCGGGTTATTTAAAGATTTTTTGCGGAAATGGACATATCCACTTGCCCACCATATTGTTGTGCAAACGACACAGGTTAAAAATTATTTTTCGAAAAAACTGCACAATATTATTTCAATTATTCCTAATCCCGTTTCTAAACCATCAAATGATTTGCAAGAGACTGCCATTGATTTTGAAAATAAGCAGATCATTGCCATTGGACGCTTGGATCCACAGAAGGGTCATGATTTATTGCTTCAGGCATTTAGTATGGTCCACAAACAACATTCAGACTGGGAATTAGTTGTTTGGGGTGAAGGAGACGAACGTAAGGCTTTAGAAGCATTACGTGATCGTTTAGAATTAAAAGCCCATGTACAATTTCCCGGGTTAACAAAAAATGTATATCAAGCGTTATCAAAAGGCTCGTTATTTGTTCTTGCCTCTCGATACGAAGGATTTCCAAATAGCTTGTGCGAGGCAATGGCAACGGGTTTGCCTGTGGTTGCATTTGATTGTGGCAGTGGTCCAATAGATATTATTCGACACGAAATAGATGGTCTTTTAGTGCCTGCTCAAAATGTGGCGTTTTTAGCAGATGCAATGTTAAAGCTGATTCAGAATGTTGAATTGCGTAAACAATATGGTAATAGTGCTAAAGAGATTACGGATCGATTTTCGCTTTCGAATATTTTAGATAAATGGAATGCAGTAATTCCTAACAGGGGTATTTAAAATATGACAATAAAAATTACTATGGTAGGAACAGGTTATGTAGGCTTGGTATCGGGTACTTGTTTTGCAGAACTCGGGCATCACGTGATCTGTATAGATAAAGATCAAGAAAAAATTGCACAGTTAAGACGCGCTGAAATCCCGATTTATGAACCGGATTTAGCTGAGATGGTAGCCAAGAATATTCAAGAAGGGCGTTTACACTTTGATACACAATTGCAAAAAGCAGTAGAGACAAGCCAAGTCTTATTTATTGCAGTGGGTACGCCAACAGATCCGATAACAGGTCAAGCTGATTTAAGCTATCTTAAAATGGCAGCTTTGGAAATTGCCCAGTTTATTAACGAATATAAAATTATTGTGATTAAATCCACAGTCCCTGTTGGGGTCTGTCATTTAGTGAAAGATCTTATTCAAAAAGAAAATCCTAAAGCGCAGTTTGATGTTGTTTCTAACCCAGAATTTTTACGCGAAGGGGTTGCAGTTTATGATTTTCTGTATCCAGATAGAATCATCATTGGCACAGAAAATGATAGCGTAAAAGTAGTGATGAATCAAATTTATGATGCTTTTATAGCGAGAGCTGTTCCTGTGCTTTATACAGATCTAGAAAGCTCAGAATTGATTAAATATGCGGCAAATTGTTTTTTGGCAACTAAAATTGGTTTTATTAATGAGATTGCCAATTTGTGTGAAAAGACGAATGCAAATATTGTTGATGTCAGTGAAGGCTTAGGATTAGATAAACGTATTGGCGGTGTTTATTTAAAACCCAGCCCAGGGTTTGGGGGCTCTTGTTTTCCTAAAGATACCCTTGCATTAGCACATTCTGCGCGAGAATTAGAAGCACCCTTGGCTATTGTAGAATCTGTGATAGCCTCTAACGAACGACATAAGTTGCATATGGTTGAAAAAATTCTAGAAGCTTGTCATGGTTCTGTGAACGGCAAGACCCTGGCAGTATTGGGTGTCGCTTTTAAAGCCAATACTGATGATGTGCGAGAAAGTTCTGCATTAATTATTATTGAAGGCCTTCAAAAGCACGGTGCAAATATTGTTATTTATGATCCTGCTGCTATGAATAATGCAGCTAAAGTATTGCAAAATGTTGTTTTTGCAAAAAATGTTAATGAGGCGATGTGTGAGGCAGATGCCGTTGTTATAGCAACAGAATGGGATGCATTTTACCAATTAGATTTCCAGTGTATGGGTGAAAATCCAACCGTAGTAGATTTAAGAAATCTTTATGATCCTAAAGTAATGCACGCACGAGGTGTCCGGTATTTTTCTATAGGACGAAAACCCAAAATAACAGAGAAGAAACACGAATGTGTGGATTAGTTGGTTTTTGGGATTTTAAAGCCGAGACGTCCAAAACTGAATTATTGGCCATTGGCCAAAAAATGGGTAAAGCGATTTCGCATCGAGGTCCCGATTCCGAAGGTATGTGGTGTGATGAAACCATCGGTTTAACTTTTTCGCATTTACGTTTAGCAATTGTCGATTTATCTGAAGCAGGGCATCAGCCCATGATGTCGCGTTCGGGTGGGTCTGTTATTGTCTATAACGGCGAAATCTATAATGCACCGGAATTACGGGCATTATTGAGTGTAGAGGGTGTTTGTTTTCGGGGACATTCTGATACAGAAGTTATTTTGGAAGCGTGCGAGCGATGGGGTGTGGAAGCGACGTGTCAAAAATTAATAGGCATGTTTGCTTTTGCTTTTTGGGACAAAAATACACAAAAATTATTTTTAGTGCGAGATAGATTAGGTATTAAGCCACTTTATTGGGGCTTTAACCAGGGTATTTTATTTTTTGGTTCTCAGCTGAAAAGCTTTAAAGAACATCCTAAGTTTAAACCGGAAATTGATAAAGAAGCATTAACCTCTTATTTTCGATTTAACTATGTACCAACACCTGTCTCTATTTTTAAAAATATTCAGAAATTATCACCAGGCAGTATTTTGTCAGTAGATAGATCACAAAAAATAGAAGAATCTCGTTTTTGGGATTTACAAAATGTTGTAAAAACGGGTAAAGAAATCCAGCTAAAACATTCGCGTAGTGATAGCGTGTTAGTAGAAGAATGTGATGCTTTGTTACGAGACGCTGTTAAAAGACGCATGGTTGCAGATGTGCCATTGGGTGCGTTTTTGTCGGGGGGTATTGATAGCTCAACGGTTGTGGCACTGATGCAAGCACAAAGCGATCGGCCCATTAAAACATTTACCATTGGTTTTAATGAAAGCGGGTACGATGAAGCTAAACACGCAGCAGCAGTCGCCAAACATTTGGGTACAGAGCATCATGAATTATATTTAGCCTCACAAGATGCACAAGCCATTATTCCTGATATTCCTAATTGGTGTGACGAGCCTTTTGCAGATGTTTCGCAAATTCCAACCTATTTAGTTTCGCAATTGGCACGTCAACAGGTTACTGTCAGCCTTTCGGGAGATGGTGGAGACGAACTATTTGCCGGTTATACCCGATATTTTGTGGGACAAAAGCTTTGGCCGCGATTGAAGCTTTTACCTTATTGGTTAAGATATTTAAGTGCTTATGGTATTCGTCAAGTGTCGCCCAATGCCTGGGATGGTTTTTCAAAAATTTTACCTAGTCGTTTTCGTCCACGTTTAATGGGTGATAAAGCACATAAGCTTGCAGATATTTTGTCTGTACCTAATGCAGAGACTTTTTATAAAAAGTTGGTGAGTTATTGGGAAGATCCGGCGGATCTGGTTATTGGTGGAAATGAATCTGTACTTTATCCTTGGAATCATCAATCTGAATCTACTTTTATAGAAACTATGCAAATGATGGATACACTAACGTATTTGCCTGATGATATTTTAACCAAAGTAGACAGAGCCAGTATGGCAGTTAGTTTAGAAGCACGTGTTCCCTTGTTGGATCACCGTGTGGTTGAATTTGCTTATGGTTTACCGATAGATGTAAAAATTCGCAATGGCCAAGGAAAATGGTTGTTAAGACAAGTATTGAATAAATATGTGCCAAACAACTTAATCGATAGACCTAAAATGGGGTTTGGTGTGCCTATTGATCGATGGTTGCGAGGACCATTGCGGGAATGGGCAGAGCATTTGTTATCTCAACAACGTTTAGAATCTGAAGGCATTTTAAATACGGCGCGTATTAGAGAGCGTTGGAACGAGCATCTCGGTGGACAACGAAATTGGCAATATTCTTTGTGGGGTGTTTTGATGTTTCAAGCTTGGCAAGAGCGCTGGAAACTCGTGTAAGATTCCTGTAAACTACCCCTTCAATGGTACCCCTACCGGTCCCCTCGCGACGATATAGCGTGAACCCCGCCAGGTCCGGAAGGAAGCAACGGTAGCACTAGATTCGGGCGCCGAGGTGTGGCTGTTATGGGTACCTCCCAATTTCGACAATAAATTTGGATTGAAAATTTCATGGGTCAACTCGCACTGGCTAGACGATACAGACCACATACCTTCCAAGAAATGGTAGGGCAAGAGGTTACCGTGCGTGCGTTGAGTAATGCATTAGATCAAAAACGTTTACACCATGCTTATCTTTTTACGGGTACGCGTGGCGTGGGTAAAACAAGTGTGGCGCGTATTTTGGCTAAATGTCTTAATTGCGAACAAGGGATCTCGTCTACACCTTGTGGGACTTGTTTTGCGTGTGAAGCCATTGAACAGGGTCATTTTGTTGATTTAATCGAAGTGGATGCGGCTTCTCGTACCAAAGTCGAGGATACGCGAGAATTATTGGACAATGTGCAATATTTGCCTACACGTGGCAGATTTAAAATTTATTTAATTGACGAAGTACACATGTTGTCGGGGCATAGTTTTAATGCTTTGTTAAAAACACTTGAAGAGCCGCCTGAACATGTTAAATTTTTATTAGCTACAACCGATCCACAAAAATTACCCGCAACTATCTTATCTCGATGTTTACAATTTCAATTGTGGCGTTTTCCGATGGATAAGATGGCATCTTATTTGGCAGAAATATTACAGCGTGAAAAAGTGTCTTTCGAAGATGCCGCCTTACAAGAATTAGCACGTGCAGCAGATGGTAGCTTAAGAGATGCGATGAGTTTGTTGGATCAAGCCTTAAATTATTGCGAAGGTACTATCGATACGCACTCTGTGCGTTTAATGTTAGGGTTATCGGAAAAAGCTTTGTTATTGGCTTTATTTAAAGAGTTGGCGAGTGGAAACGCGAAAGGCGTGCTTAACAACATTAATGCGCTACAAGAAAGTGCACCTGATTTTTCGGGTTTATTAACAGAGTTTCTAGAATTGATCCATCAGATTGCGATTGCACAAAATGTGCCAGAAGCGATTGATGAAAATAGGCAAGAGCGCGAAACTATATTAGCGTTTGCGAAAAATGGTTTACCAGAAGAACTTCAATTATATTATCAAATTGGTTTACAAGGTCAACGTGATTTGCCTTATGCACCTAGTCCTAAAATGGGTTTTGAAATGATTTTGCTTCGAATGTTGGCTTTTCAGCCGGTGCGAGTATCCAGTTTTGTTGCAAAAACAGAAGCACCTACGAGTGTAAAATTGACACCTCCTGAACCAATAGTCGTCAAACAGCCTGTTAAATCTTCAGAATCCCAAGACTGGATCACTATTATCTCTCAACTTAACTTGACGGGATTAGCAAAAGTATTAGCGGATCATTGTGTGATTACTAAATGGGAAGACGATTTAATCAATCTTAATTTAGATGAATCGCAAAAGCCTTTATTGGGAAATAAACGGTATGAAGATAGATTACGAGAAGCGTTATCTCAGCATTTAGGACGTTCTATTTACTTGCAGATTACTTCTGGTACAGTGGCTGGAGAAACACCTGCCCTGCAGAGTAAACGCATATTGAACGAAGTGCAAACGGCAGCCAGTAATCAGGCAAATGCTGATCCTGAAATTCAAAAGCTAATGAAAGTTTTTGATGCCAAAATTGAGCATATTGAACTAAAAGAAGATTAATGGCGAGGATGATTACGTGAGTTTTAGCCCCCTTATCAACCAACTCATGAATGCTCTGCGGTGTTTACCGGGTGTTGGACCAAAATCTGCGCAACGTATGGTTTTTCATTTATTAGAGCGTGATCGCAATGGTGGACAACTTTTAGCACGTATCTTAGAAGAAGCCATTGCAAAAGTCGGACGCTGTCAAGAATGTCGTACTTTATGTGAAGATCCGTTGTGTCGTTTTTGCGATAACCCCTTGCGCGATCGTTCCATTGTTTGTGTAGTCGAAACCCCTGCAGATGTCTTGGCAATAGAACACACTGCGGGGTATAGAGGCATTTATTTTGTGTTAATGGGGCATTTATCGCCTTTAGATGGGATTGGTCCTGAAGATTTAGGCATCGATTTGTTTAGACAACGTTTAAAGCAAGGCGAAATCAAAGAAGTGATTATCGCCACAAATCCGACAGTAGAAGGCGAAGCGACCGCACATTACTTAGCAGAATTGGTTAAAAAACAGGAAATTCGGGTGACCCGGATTGCACATGGTGTCCCTTTTGGGGGCGAATTGGAATATATAGATGGTGGTACAATAGCGCGTGCGCTTTTGGCGCGTGCACCCCTGTAAACGATGATGAGGAGATAAATATGTCAGAGGCTAGCGTTAAAAAAGAAACCTTCGGATTTCAAGCAGAGGTTAAACAATTATTACATCTGATGATTCATTCTTTGTATAGCAATAAAGAAATCTTTTTGCGCGAATTGATTTCGAATGCTTCGGATGCCGCTGATAAACTGCGTTTTGAGGCCCTACGAGATCCAATGTTATTGGTGGATGATCCGGATTTAAAAGTCTGGGTGTCGTTAGATAAAGAAGCTAAAACCATTACCATTCGAGATAATGGTATTGGGATGAGCAGAGATGAAGTCATTCAAAATTTAGGGACCATTGCCAAATCGGGTACACGCGAATTTTTAAGCACATTAACAGGCGATAAAGCAAAAGATGCACAATTAATTGGCCAGTTTGGTGTTGGGTTTTATTCTTCATTTATTGTGGCTGATAAAGTCGTTGTAACCACGCGAAAAGCGGGGTTGTCTGCGTCGGAAGGTGTTTGTTGGAGTTCTGCAGGTGAGGGCGATTATGAAATCGAGGCTGTTTCTAAAGAGTCACGCGGCACAGAAATCGTATTGCATCTAAAAGCGGATGAAGAAGAATTTTTAAATGATTGGCGATTAAAACATATTATTATGAAATATTCGGATCATTTAACCTTACCCGTGTTGGTTAAGAACGACAAAAACGAAGATGAAGTTGTTAATCGCGCAACAGCCTTGTGGACATTATCAAAAAATGAAATTACGGATGAACAATACAAAGAATTGTATAAACATGTTTCGCATGATTTTCAGGATCCCTTAATTTGGACACACAATAAAGTTGAAGGAAAGCTTGAATATATTACCTTACTGTATATTCCTATGCATGCGCCTTTTGATTTGTGGCATGTGGGTAAAACACGCGGTCTTAAACTCTATGTGAGACGTGTATTTATTATGGACGATGCAGAGCAATTCTTACCGCATTATTTAAGATTTGTACGGGGTATTATCGATTCTAATGATTTGCCTTTGAATATTTCTAGAGAAATTCTGCAAAGCCATCGAGTCATAGATACCATAAAAACAGCCGTTGTAAAGCGTGTGTTGGGTATGCTAGAACAGTTAGCAACGGATGATAAACCTAAATATCAGACCTTTTGGAAAGAGTTTGGTCAAGTTTTAAAAGAAGGCCCGGCAGAAGATTTTGCCAATAAAGAACAAATTGCAAAATTATTAAGATTTGCAACCACTCAGTCGGGTGATGCAGAACAAACAGTTTCGTTAGAAGACTATGTTGCGAGGATGCCTGCAGGTCAAACCAAAATCTTTTATGTAACCGCAGATACGTTTAATGCGGCAAGCCATAGTCCGCATTTAGAGATTTTCCGTAAAAAAGGCATAGAGGTTTTATTATTAACCGATCGCGTAGATGAATGGTTAATGACACACCTGACAGAATTCCAAGGAAAAACTTTGCAGTCTGTTACACGAGGAGGTTTAGATCTGGGTGAGCTCGCAGATAAAACAGCAGAAGAACATCATAAGCAAGCCGAAACAGACTTTGAAGAAACCGTCAAAAAAGTGAAAGAGTTATTAGAAGCGTCTGTAAAAGATGTGCGGTTAAGCCAACGTTTAACCGATTCGCCAGCTTGTATTGTGATAGATGAACAGGATTTAAGTAGCCAAATGGAACGGTTATTGCGTGCGTCTGGGCAACAAGTGCCAACGCAAAAACCCATTTTAGAATTAAATCCCGATCACAGTATGGTGAAGTATCTTAAAGCAGAGCAAGATAACACGCGTTTTGAAGATTGGGCGCGGCTATTGTTAGATCAAGCGATTTTAGCAGAAGGGGGTCAATTAGCAGATCCGGCCAGTTTTGTTCAGCGCTTTAATAAAATTTTATTAGAGTTAACGAACAGATAAGCGATTGCGTTTTCGATGTGTTAATACAAATAACACGGGTGGTAAACAACAAATAGCAATGCCACTCAACAGTAGCGCAGCATATTCAAGTGTGCTGTGTTGAAAGCTAATGTTATCTGGTTTGGCGAAGCCAATGAGTAGCGCTGTTACACAAGTCATAGCGCCCAAACCACCCACTAACCAAACACCTAGTTTACCACCAGGGATTTTATAAGCTCTGGGGGTATTGGGTTGGCTATAACGTAATTTAATTAAAGCTAAAAATAAAATAAAATACATAATTAAATAAAGCTGAGCTGCAAGCGTATTAATAATCCAATAAGCGGCATGGATACTCTCGTTAAAAACAAAAAGCGAAATCAACACAGTGCCACAAAGACCCTGTAAAATTAAAAGGGCGGTGGGTGATTCGTTACGATTAGTTTTCATAAAAAGTTTGGGCATATAGCCGTCTTTGGTACTACTTAATAAGCCTTTGCTGGGCCCAATAATCCAAGTGTTTAAAACGGCAAAGCTGCCGATTAAGGTGAGTGCTGCTAGCAACGGGGCTGTCCAATTTAATCCAAAGGCATTAAAAAACAAATGGAAAGCTTGCATAGGACCTGCAATTAAGCTCATTTTTTCTTTAGGGATGACCGCCGCAATGGACAGTGATCCGAAAATATAAATAAATAAAATAATTAGGGTTGCCAGAAACATAGCTGCTGGGTAATCTTTTTTAGGATTTCTGACACTTTTAATATGATACGCTGGAATTTCCATGCCACAAAGACCCAATAAAATAGCCGTAAAAGTGACTAGTGTACCGAGTTCGGTGCCAGGATTGAGTTTATCCAAAGAAAATGTCAAATAGCCGGATGCTTCTGCATGCGATAATTGACTGCATCCTAAAACAATCAGCACAATGCCTGGAATAATGGTACCGAGCATTACACCAATGGCACTTAATGTGCTTGAAGTTTTAATGTCTTTAAAATTTAATAGGGTTGTCCCCCACAACACAAACAACATAATGCTTACCAAAAAAATCCGGTTGTTTTCTAAATCCGCATTGAAGAGATAGGCTGTGGTTGCAGCAATAAAAGAGAGAATGGTTGGCAGCCAAACCACGCTTTCCATCCATTGCAACCAAACCGCTAAAAATCCCCAATTGGGTCCAAAGGCTTCTTCAACCCAAAGGTATACGCCGCCTTCTTTGGGCCATCCGGCAGAAAGCTCAGCACAGGCGAGTGCAACTGGTATAAAAAAGCAGATGGCAGCAGCAATAAAAAATGTAATGGCCTGAGTACCTAATAGGGCTGTTGTGGGTAGATTTCGAAGGCTCACAATGGCTGAAACGCTGAGGAGCGAGAGTGTGAACATGCCTAGGAACTTAACAGACGTTTTTGGTGTAAGTTTTTTCACTAACTTTCTCTATATGGTATAAAAATCAGAGTTTATCATAATTATGATATTCGCGAAGGCGTTAAGCTTGCGTATACTAAGAATACGGGGGGATCACATGGAAAAAGCATGGTTAAAAAACTACCAGCCTGGGGTGCCAGTAGACATTGATCCCAATAAATATGCCTCAATCAACGAAATGTTCGAAGAAGCCTGCAAACTATATAAAGATCACCCTGCCTTTACGAATATGGGGACCGTTTTAACGTATAAAGATATAGAACAAAAAAGCCGTTATTTTGCATCTTATTTGCTGACCACGTTGAAATTAAAGAAAGGCGACAGCGTTGCTTTGATGATGCCTAATATTTTGCAATATCCGGTTGCTTTGATGGGTGTATTACGTGCAGGGTTAACGGTTGTTAATGTGAATCCTTTGTATACGCCTCGAGAGTTAGAATATCAATTGGCAGATTCAGAAAGTACAACCATTGTTATTTTATCTAATTTTGCAAGAACTTTGCAAACGGTGTTAGACCAGAATAAGGGCAATATTAAAATAAAAAATATTATTGTGACCGAATTAGGCGATTTATTTTCGTTTCCAAAATCACTGTTAGTGAATTGGGTTGTTAAATATATTAAAAAAATGATCCCAAAATGGGTTATTAAAAATACGATTCCCTTTGTAGAAGTTTTAAAGACAGGTGCAATGCAGTTGTTTATAAAACCATCTGTTACGGGTGAAGATATCGCTTTTTTGCAATATACAGGCGGTACCACTGGTATTGCAAAAGGGGCTATGTTAACGCATCGCAATATGGTTGCGAATGTTGAGCAAGCGATCGCTTGGATCAGTCCCTTAATGAAACCGGGGGTAGAAACGATTATTACAGCATTGCCGTTGTACCATATTTTTTCTTTAATGGCGAATTGTTTAACGTTTATGAAAATGGGTGCGTTTAATGTACTCGTGACTAATCCAAGAGATATGAAAGGATTTATTAAAATATTAAAACAGCAGCCATTTACAACAATTACGGGCGTGAATACATTATTTAATGCGTTGTTAAATCAACCGGCTTTTAGTACAGTTGATTTTAGTCATTTGAAATTGGCATTGGGCGGCGGTATGAGTGTACAACATACTGTGGCGTTGCGTTGGCAGGCGGTTACAGGCGTACCTTTAATAGAGGCCTATGGTTTAACCGAAACCTCGCCTGCTGTTTGTATTAACCCTTTAAATATCACGGAACATAATGGTAGTATTGGGTTACCCATATCTTCCACGTATGTGTCTATACGAGACGATCAAGGTAAGGCAGTTTCTTTGAATACCCCAGGGGAACTGTGGGTGAAGGGTCCCCAAGTCATGAAAGGCTATTGGCATAAACCCGAAGAAACAGAGCTGGTTTTACAAGAAGGTTGGGTCAGAACAGGTGATATTGCAACCATTGATGAACAGGGTTTTGTGAGAATTATTGATCGTAAAAAGGATATGATTTTGGTGTCAGGATTTAATGTGTATCCTAATGAAATCGAAGAAGTGATTGCAATGATGCCAGAGGTAGCTGAAGTCGCTGTTGTGGGTGTACCATTTGAAGCAGGAGAGATGGTGAAGGCTTATATTGTTAAAAAAGATACGACACTAACAGCAGAAGCGGTATTACAACATTGTCATCGAGAATTGACAGGGTATAAAATCCCTAAAGAAATTGAATTTAGAACAGAACTCCCCAAAACCAATGTCGGCAAAATTTTACGTCGCGCGTTAAGAGAGTAACGATGACACCCTTATTTATTTTTGGGATAAGCTTTTATTTTCTATCGATGATTCTGATTGGTTACTTTGCAAATCGACGTATTAGAACCATGGAAGATTACCTGATTGCCGGCAGACGCTTACCTTTTTTCTTGGCAGTGCCTACTATTGTAGCGACTTGGTTTGGCGCGGGATCTTGTATGGGGGTTTCAGGCACAGTTTATTCACAAGGGTTTTATGGTGTGCTTGCTGATCCTTTTGGGTGCTCTTTGGCATTGATTATTGCAGGTCTTTTTTTTGCAGCGCCCTTTCGTCGTTTAAAATTACTGACAATATCGGATGTATTACGTAATGCGTTTGGTGCTACTTTCGAGCGAGTATCCACATTGATCACGATTCCTTTTTATATAGGCACTTTAGCTTCTCAGATGTTGGCGATGGGTTATATTTTTAATATTGTGTCTGGTGGTAGTATAGAGTTGGGCATTTTGCTCGGTTCCGTTATTGTTTTGATTTATACAGTGACGGGTGGTATGTGGGCTGTAACAGTATCTGACTTTGTTCAATTGGCTTTATTATCGGTAGGCTTACTTCTGATTGTACCCATCTGTTTGGAGCATTCAAAAGATATTTCTTTAGTGTCACATACCTTTTTACAAGAATTAACAACATTAATTCCCAGTGAATCTGCTAATACGAATTGGTTTGCTTATTTAGGTCGTATTTTTATGACAGGCTTAGGTGCCATTATGGGGCAAGATATTGTTCAACGTTTAATGGCCAGTCGTACCGAAAAAATTGCGCGCTCGAGTTCAATTACAGCAGGATTTTTGTATCTTGCTTTGGCATCGATTCCTTTGTTTGTGGGTATTGCAGGTCGAGATATTATGCCGGATCTGCAAAAACCAGAACAACTGATTCCGCTATTGGCACAACAATATCTGTCGCCGCTTGGCTTTACTGTTTTTGCTTGTGGTTTATTAGCAGCCATTATGAGTACGGCAGATAGTTATTTGCTTGCGGGCACTTCTCTTGTTGTTAATAATATTATATTAAAAATATACCCTATTAAAATTGAAAAAAATAAAATTGCATTGTTACGCTGGACTAATATTATCTTTGCATTAATGGCATTAGCTCTTGCACTATCGGGTCCCACGATTTTTGATTTAATGGTGCATTCAGGTGCGACGTTGTTTGTGTCTATTTTTGTTCCGACCTGTGCGGCACTTTTTTGGAAGAGTACGCATCGTTTAGCAGCTTGGGGAGCATTGGTAGGTGGGTTGGTTGCTTGGGTGGGATATATTTTGTTTCATTACAATGCTTTTACACAACAATATGAAGAAGTGCTTTTTTCTGCTGCTTTTTTTGGGGCCATTGTTTCTTTAGTCAGCTTTATGGGGCTTAACTATTTTGCTGTAGTTAATATGACCCCTATGGGACAAAAAATAACACATTGATTATAAAGCCGGGAAAAGAGAAGGGTTTGACTTATTGTTTAAAACCAGGTAACATTCTGACTTGTTAAGAAATTTAAAGAATATCAAATAAAACTGTTTTACAGTATTACCAGGAGATTTAAATATGCAAACCGATTTTAACAACAAAGTTAATCCCGATTTTCTAAAATGGGAAACAGCGATTAGTGAAGTAGAAAAACTCTGTGACGCTCGCATTGCATTTTATGAAGAAAGCCAAAAGTTTAATATGGAAGCTACTGCTTCTGAATTTGAATCTTATCTTAAAAGTCTTTCTAAATCTTTTACCCAAGGGCCTACATCAATAGATAGAAATAAAGATGTACAACAGTCTGATAATGATTTTTTTTCCACAAAAATTTCCGAGTATCAGCACGTGAGGAATTTAATTGCGGAAAAATTAGGTTATCAAGATATGGTTGACAACCTATATTTTTATTTGCTTATGACGTATGAAGAAGAGAAAGCAAATGAATCTACCTTCGACTCGATTAAATCCGATTTAAAAAAGAAAGCTATCAATACACGCCTTGAATCCCACTTTTTTAGAATTTTAGTCAATATTTTAGAACCTCTCATT
This sequence comes from Gammaproteobacteria bacterium, assembly GCA_044225395.1. Taxonomy (GTDB): domain Bacteria; phylum Pseudomonadota; class Gammaproteobacteria; order UBA6186; family Azoamicaceae; genus CADEGZ01. Next base: position 5,112 of record JBGAIP010000002.1, on the reverse strand, counting down.
AGTGCAGCGCAAATTGACTTTATAAAAGAGTGTTCATTTAAATTTACGCCAAAAATCGTAAAAATGGGCACAAAAAAACATGTGGCGATGATAAAAACCACCGATATAAATGTGAAAAAAGAACAGCTTTTGTCCAGTAAGGTTAATGCGTTGAGCAAGAGAATTACTAAGCTTGATGACGAATGGCTTAAAGAAGAAGATTTTTTAATGAAGTATAGAGAAAACGCAAATTTCATAAAAGATCTAGAGGATAAGTTAGAGTCTCTACTTTTAAACCTGGATTCAAAGTGTGCTGCATACAATACAGAGAGTGATGAGTCATTTCAGAATTTAAGATATCGGGAGCTTCATGGCGCATATTTTAAGTCGTTGGATGCAATAGAAGAACTTGAAAAATGTTGTGTCAGGCTGGCTGTTCCAGATAAAAATACAGATGATTTCTTGGTGTTACCACAGCCCAAAAAACCAAAGCAAAACACATCAAAAAAATCTAAGACTAAGCGTAAGCAGAAGCCAAAAAAGAAAAAACAGCAGAATAAACAACATGCTGCAGAGGTAAAGTCTACAGCGTTAATAGCGGTTGATGACAAAATAGCCGAAAAAACGATTGAAGTAGCACCACTACCAGTGCAAAAGAAAGAGGATGCTGTCGATACTTTCGCATTAAAAACACAGGCTTGGATAGATGAGGTGGCACGTCGTAGAAAAGAAAAACAAGATGTAGCTAACAAGAAATTACAAGAAGAGCGCGAATATTTAGATGTTCGAAGAAAAGAGAAGCAGGATTATCTAGCGCATAAAGAAGAAATTGATTATCAGAATGCGCGTCAATTACTTGAAAAATTAAATCCTAGCAATTTAGCATTCATTGAATATATGTTTGAGAAACCAACACCTCATTGTGAAATTCGATATCACGATATAGAAGAATTATTTGGGCAAGAGCCAGGCAAGCTTCCGGGAGTTATCACCTCAGTTTCTGGTTCACACAGAAAAATAGTTATTCAGAATACAATAGGGTTTTTTGATGAGCTTAATATTCCTGATGTTCCTGATAATGTGGATACGGATACTCCGCCTATTCTTCCTATGTACCAAGATTTTCAGCAAAAACAAGAAAGCCATAAAGTGGTTGGTGGAACATTTAAAGCGCATAGAAAAGGACAGGGTGGTAGCAAATTGCCAAGTATTGCTATTAGGCAGGTGTGTTCTACGCTTGAACGCGCAGGGATTACAGTTGCAAATATAGAGCGGTATAAAAAAGAAAATACAGAAAGCAGTAAGCGATTATCGTTATGATGTTATATCTAAATATGATGCTGTAAATAAAACCAGCCATATTTATGGGATATACAGAAGGGCATAAACTTGTCAGAATGCCAAAAGGGACTTTCTAGGTAGACCAGACAACAGTGCAGCAAACAAATATCAGACCCTTTTTAAAATGGCCCGGTGGGAAATATCGGTTGCTTGATCGCATCCGTTCTCATTTGCCGCAGGGTAAACAATTAATAGAGCCCTTTGTGGGTGGTGGCGCTGTATTTTTAAATACAAATTTCGAACAGTATATCTTAAACGATGCTAATCAGGATTTGATTACTTTATATCAAACGCTTCAAAAAGAGGGTGCTGCTTTTATTAAAGAATGCCGTACTTTTTTTACCAAGAGATATAATGCTGAAAAACAATATTATCGATGTCGAACAAAGTTTAATGCGAGTACAGATCCCAACTTACGTTCGGCACTTTTCTTGTATTTAAATCGCCATGGTTATAATGGATTGTGTCGTTATAATGCAGGCAAAGGCGAATTTAATGTACCTTTTGGTTCTTATATTAAGCCGTATTTTCCCGAAAAAGAAATGCTGCATTTTCATGAAAAAGCAAAGCGCGCTGTTTTTGTGTGTGAGGACTTTACTGAAACCTTAAAAAAAGCCAAAAAGGGCAGTGTGATTTATGCTGATCCGCCTTATGTGCCATTATCGGCAACGGCAAGTTTTACACGCTATCAATCGGGGGGATTTAGTTTAGAAGAACAGCGGGTTTTAGCAGGTTGGGCCAAAAAATGTGCGAAAAAAGGAATCCCGGTTTTATTGTCTAATCACAGTAACGATTTTACGCGGGATATTTATAAAGGAGCGCGGATTGAAGAATTTGATGTGCAGCGTTCTATTAGTTGCAAAGTTGCGTTGAGACGCCCGGTATTGGAAGTATTGGTGCTATATAAATAATCAGTATTATATTTCCCTTGTAAAAGGAAATAAAGTGGTATATATTTCCTTCTGTGGAGGAAAGAATGAAAGAAATCTTTAAACAGTTGATTACCGATTTTCAGCATTCTACAGTGCCTACTCAAATTTTACGGCAACTGGATTTACCTAATTTACCCCCAAACCTACGTAAGGCATTGGTTTTTATTGGTATGCGTCGTAGTGGGAAAACGTGGATTTTGTATCAGTTGATCAATGCCTTACAAAAGACACAAGGTAGTTTAGAAAAGATACTGTATATTAACTTTGAAGATGACCGCTTGAGTGGCGCAGGCGAACATTTACAATCGATATTAGATGCATATTTTGAATTATATCCCCAGCATATACATAGTCCAGATTTACACTTCTTTTTTGATGAAGTTCACGAAGCTGTTGGTTGGGAAAAATTTGTTCGAAGGTTGTTGGATCAAGAGCAAATCAAGCTTTATATTACCGGTTCTTCTGCCAAAATGTTAAGCAAGGAAATTGCGACTTCTCTTAGAGGACGCAATTTGGTTAGAGAAATTTTTCCGTTGAGTTTTAAAGAATATGTAGATTATCAAGGAGACGTGTCAAATATTAAACACCCCTCTTCTAAGCAAAAAGCAGTGATCCAACATCATCTTGAACAGTATTTGCTACTAGGGGGATTTCCAGAAACATTGGGTACAGAACCGGCATTGCATCGAGAGCTCCTACAAGGGTATATTGATACAGTAATTTATCGCGATATTGTGGAGCGGTATAATGTTACAAATACCAGCGTTCTTCGGCATCTGCTGAAACATTGTTTACAGAATGCAGCATCTATTCTGAGCGTTCATAAAATGTATCAAGTCTTTAAATCACAAGGCCATGCGGTTGGAAAAAGTACCCTATATGAATTTATGGATTATTTTGAAGATGCGTATTGTCTGTTTTCAGTACCCATGTATGAATTTTCTTATAAGAAATCTCAGCTGAAGCCTAAAAAAATTTATCCTATCGATACAGGCATGATTACGGCTTTTACGATTAAACCTGAAAATGAAATGGCTGCACGGCTAGAAACGGCAGTTTTTTTGCATCTTAGGCGCACTATAGAAGATATTTATTATTACCATACAGCGAGTGGTAAGGAAGTTGATTTTATAGCGCTCAGCAAAACGGGTAAACGTGAGCTTTTTCAAGTAACATTGTCATTACAAGACAAGAAAACAAAAGCACGCGAATTATCTGCACTGGAAGAAGCTATGTTAGAACTGAAGATTTCAGAGGCAACTATTATAACGTTAGATGAAACTGATCTCATTACCGTTGCAAGTGGTACTATACAGGTAGTGCCACTGTGGCAGTATTTAATAAATTTAAATATTATGTTAAGATAAGCCTTGCATAATTAATGAGAGAGGTAGTTAGTAGTGTTCTCAATAAAAAAAGGTTCCGAGGGGAACTGGGATCAGAAAAAAGAAAATTTTGTTCGTAATGCTTATAAAAAAATTGTAACTGATATTGAGAAGGATGGTAAAGCAAACTTATCACCAGAAGCAGTGGAGGAGAAAAAAGCAGAAGCCTTAAAGAATATCCGCGAGCTAGTAAATTTGTATAATCAGGAATTACAGACAATGTCTCGATTAACGGATAGGTTAAAAAGACGAAATTGGCCTGAATTAGAAAAAATGATAGGAGAATTACAATTAGGTAAGGTAACAGCTCAAGAGTTTCTTAATTTAATTATTAAGCTTGAGAACAACATAATACCAGAAGAACAAGTAAAAGCGCAGTTAATGGAATGGGTTAACCGTGCTGAAAAACATACTGAAATGCAACAAATAGAAAAAATGAAGCATAGAATAGTCGAAGCAGTACTGCAGCCAGAACAAAAAATGGTAGAAATGGTAGCGGCATGGCAGGTGGAAATAAAAGCAGGGCGCACAATAGAACAAATGCGCTATGGTATAGAACTGTCTTTTTCTGCACCTAGGAGACTGAAAGTTGAGGAAAAGGGCGAAAAAACGACTCAGGTGATGCAAAGCCTGATGAAATTTCTATAAAATTGGTTAGCTTGGTAATTTTGGTGCAATACGCGCGATCTTAATCGTATTCTCTTTTACCTGAATCACCTCAATCGGGTGCCCTGCGATGAGTATGCAAGTGCCTTCAGGCGGGATAGCTTCTAATTTTTCTATAATCAAACCATTCAGCGTGGTGGGTCCGTCTGTTGGCAATTCCCATTGTTGCATACGATTAAGATCGCGAACGCTGATGCCACCATCGACCAAAAAGGTGCCATCTTCTTGCGGTTGCACTTCAGGTATTTCTGCGGCAGCTTCTGTGGTAAATTCGCCGACGATTTCTTCTAGAATGTCTTCTAGGGTAACAAGTCCTAAAACATCGCCATACTCATCAACAACTAACGCCATTCTGCGTTTATTTTTTTGGAAATTTAAGAGTTGTGTATGCAAAGAAGTACCTTCAGGCACGAAATAAGGTTCTTCCATAACACCCAATAATCCTTGTTCATTTAATTCGCGTTGGGCCAGGATTTTGACAATATTTCGGGTATGTAAAATGCCTTGTACGTTATCGAGATCCGAACGATAGACAGGTAATAGGGTGTGCTGCAAATCTTTAAGTTTGTCAATAATATCGTTTTTATCGTCGTCTAAATTGATGCCAATGACTTCGTTTCTGGGGATCATAATATGTTCAACCCGTATGTTTTCCAAATCCAAAATACTGAGCAACATCGTTTGGTGATTGCTGGGAATAAAACTCCCGGCTTCGTTTACAATGGTTCTAAGCTCGTCTAGCGTGACAACATCGGTTGGTTTTGAAGAAGTCTTGAGTCCAAAGAGACCCAGCAATGTGCTAGAAATAG
>JBGAIP010000023.1:0-22186 GCA_044225395.1 Gammaproteobacteria bacterium | reverse complement strand
AGCAATTGCAGGCAGGAAACCGCGTCGGCATGCCCTTCCAGAGTTTTAAGGCAAGTGCCCGTTTTGAGGTTCCAGACCTTAAGAGTGTTATCATCTGAACCACTCACCAGCTCACCACTGGGGAGCAATTGCAGGCAGCAAACCGCGTCGGCATGTCCTGACAGGGTTTTAAGGCAAGTGCCCATTCTGAGGTTCCAAACCTTGAGGGTTTTATCAAATGAACCACTCACCAACTCGCCACTGGGGAGCGGTTGCAGACAGGAAACCTCCTCGGCATGCCCTGTCAGGGTTTTAAGGCAATTGCCCGTTCTGAGGTTCCAAACCTTGAGAGTTTTATCAGATGAACCACTCACCAACTCGCCATTGGGAAGCAGTTGCAGGCAGCGAACCACGCCGCCATGTCCTACCAGGGTTTTAACGCAAGTGCCCGTTTTAAGGTTCCAGACCTTGGCAGCACAATATGAGCTAATCACTGGCCACACTGAGAGCAGCTGGTGTTGCAAAAACCTCCTTCAACAATAAATCCTTAGGAAATTTTTTTGCATTGTGATCTCATGTTCAGTGGGTATTGATAATAGGTGCAGGAGATTTTGGTGAAGAAAACACCAAAGGTTTAGGCGCCTCTTCGGAAACAAGATTGCTTAAATACTGTGGACTTGAAGGGGCTGGAAAAGGTGAGGTATTGGGACTGGGTAGATTGCTTATTTTTTGGGGAGCAAGTATTTCTAAGGTTTGTTTTAATTGTGTAATGATATCGTTGGTGTCAGGACGTTTACCAGGCTCCCCTTCCCAACATGCTTGAATCAGTGTCCCAAAAGTAGCTGGACAATCTTGAGGAATCGTTTCACGCTCTCCTGCCTTACCCAATCTTATTAAAGAAGCATCTAACGCGTCTGAAAAAGGAACTTTCTAGATGCTAATTCCCAAAATGTGATACCTAAGCTGAAAATGTCAGATTTTTGCGTAAATTGCGCATTTCTTCTAAACAACTCTGGTGCCATCCATTGTATGGTACCAACCGAATCTTTATTGTTTGTTTTGGTTGCTAGTGTATGGGATTTCGTTTCTGCTTTCACTTGGATAATCCAAAGTCGGTGAGTTTAGCTTTATAGCTATTATCTAAGAGAACATTGAGACTCTTAATATCTCGATGAAGAATATTTTCGTGATGTAGAAAAGCAAGGCCTTTAGCAGCATCTGTGGCTATTTGAAGACGTAAGGGCCACTCTAGGGGTTTGTTGCTATGAAGCACGCTGTAGAGCGAACCATTAGACATATATTCCATCACAATACAGCGATTAGGTGACAAAGAATACCCATAAAAGTGTACAATATTCGGGGAATGTAATTTCGCCATAAATTGAACTTCAGTTTCGAATTCTTGGGCTGAGTCAGCAGAAATATCATTGGATAGCAGTTGTTTTACGGCAACATCATTGTGTCTATAGGTGGCTTTATAGACTACTCCGAATCCCCCTCTGCCCAGTTCTTGTTCCAATGCGAGTTCTTGAAAATTAATCGTAAAAGAAAGAGATAATTGGGGATTTGGATTAGGTTGTTCTTTGCGTAGCATCTTGTTTACCTCCTGTGTTCCATTGTTAGATTAAATGTCCTTCTCCTTACTGCCTACTAGGGCTAGCTTTGCATGAGTATGCTACGCTTCTCATTTTTGGCTGTCAATCCTTAGAACCATTGATTGGGAAACCTAGAATGCTTTCAGAAATATAACCTCTCTGTTTCTAAAATTAATACCGATTTTATATCGATAATTAATTTTAATTTATAAAAAACTTAATCAATTACTAAAAAATAACATCACATCTCCATGCTATGTTTTAGTAAAAAGGTTTCCTAAATAAACTGGCTGAGACATATTCTGACGTAACATCTCTACTACTTTTTCAGCAGGCGGACGCTGTTCCTTTTTCTGCTCCCAACACCAAGTAATAGCTTTGGTTAAAAGTGCTGGAGTATTGGCAGGGATCTCTTCTCGTTGACCTTGAGCCACCCAAACAGTTGCAACATGGGGGCTTGGTGCGTCTGAAAAAGGGAGTTTCTGGCTCGCGATTTCCCATAAAGTTACTCCATAACTATATATATCACTTTTTTCTGTATGCTTAGCGCCCCTTTCAATAAATAGTTCTGGCGCCATCCAAAGTAAAGAGCCCGCAGGCGTACCACTTTGACTAGATGCCGTTTCATTTTTAATTTTTGATAATCCAAAATCTGTCACTTTAGCACGTAAGCCTTCACTGACTAATATATTCAAACTTTTTAAATCCCTATGAATGATGCTTTGTGAATGTAAATAAGCAAGTCCGGAACCAATATCTCCCGCCATTTGAATTCTCATATTCCAATCCAATTCTGCTTGGCTATGCAAAAGATTGTATAAAGACCCTTTTGGACAATATTCCATTACCAATGCCCAGTTCCGAGGTTCTAAACAAACACCAAAAAATTGAATGATATATTGAGACCTGAGTCCTGCCATAATACTAGCTTCTTGTTTAAATTCTTCTAATGCGGCTTCCGAGAAATTAGCCATCAATAATTTCTTGATGGCGACTTCAGAATGTTTCCATGTTCCATAATAAACAATGCCAAACCCACCCCTACCAATTTCTTTGCCATAATTTAAATCATTGTGTGAAATTGAAAAAGAAATACGCATATTACCCAAACTATTTAGCGTTGTAGATAAATTTGGTGCATCCCTGTTAGACGATACCAACGTCTTTTGTAAAACAGATGATTTATTAGACACGGGTGACAGTTGCAAACGTTGCACCGCTTGCTCAGCAGATTTATCCCCTTTTTCAGCAGCTCTTCGATACCAAACTAATGCTTCCTCAACACTTCTAGCAACACCCAGTCCTTTTTCATACATATCGCCAAGTATGAGCTGTGCGCTAATATTGTTATTTATAATTGCTTTTTCCTTAAGTTGATTAAATGCTTCAGAATGTTTTTTTTCTGCAGCTTTCTGATACGATTCTAATGCTAATAATATATTTACTGCTGTTCCCAACCCTTTTTCATACATCCATCCTAACTGAAATTGCGCATCAGGATCATCTTCGACTAGCGCTGCTCTTTTCGTCCGTTCAAATACACAAACATTTTCTGCCTCAAGAAGACTAATCACCCAGTCCTTTGGGTATTCCTTTTTTGCAACATCAAGCGGCGACATCCCTTCCTTATCTAATTGATTAACATTTGCTCCAGATTTTACCAAAAATTTTAATATATCCTTTACCCCATCGACGTGACCGTTTGCGGAAGCGTGCCAAACAGCATGATGTAAAGGAGTTTTACCATCCCGACATGCTCCATTGATGTTAGCGCCCTCATTTAAGATATTTCTAACAGCACTAAAGTTATGGCCAGTAATAGCAATACACAATGGTGTTCTACCTTCAATTAAATCGTCAATTTTTTTGCCCGTTTTTTTTAATAAAAGTTTTAATATTCTGATATCTGAACAAGGTGCTACACTCATAGCTGTACGACCGCCTGCCTCAGGATTCGCGCCAGCATTTAGTAATAGTTCAACTATCTCGAAATAATTGCTTGAAGTAGCAAACCAAAGAACATTTCCGTAGTCTAAATTGGTTCCTTCAATATCTATCTGCGAAGGTTCATATTTCTTTACAAACCATTTATTTCCTTCTAATAAATCACGTACTTCCTGTATATTATTTTTTCTAACTGCCTCACGTAATTTGCCCATTTAAATTCCCCCAAAACTCAAGATAAAACATTAAGCGTAATTAATAATAAAGAACCCTAGATTTCGACAAAACCCTCATGGTTAACCGCTTCGTCTTTCTCTGATTTCCGTCTTAGCATCCTAGTCTCCTCTATAATTGTTTTTCAAAAAAATTTTGATACAATTTATTTCCTTATCATATAATTTCTTTTTTCTTCTGGTTCAGGTGAAGAGCTAAATTCTGTTAAGTCCCAAATTTTAAGGTTATTATCAAAAGAACCACTCACCAATCTCCCATTGGGCAACAGTTCAAGGCAGCGAACAGCATCGGTATGTCCCTCCAAGGTTTGAAGATAGTTACCACTTTTTAGATCCCAAAGCTTAAGTGTCATATCAGCAGAACCACTTACCAAGGTTCCATTGGGCAGTAGCCGAAGACAGTAAATACTACCAGTATGCCCTTCCAAAGTTTGAAGACAGTTACCAGTTTTCAAGTCCCAAACTTTAATTGTCATATCAGCAGAAGCACTTACTAACTCCCCGCTCGACAATATTTGGATGGAATGAACTATATTACCATGCCCTATCAACGTTTTAAGACAATTACCAGTTTTTAAGTCCCAAACTTTAATTGTCTTATCTCCTGAACCACTTACCAGTTCATCATTAAAAAGTGGCTGTAAACAGACTACACGTGCATTATGCCCTCTTAAGGTTTTTAAGTGTTTTTTCGCTTTTAAGTCCCAAATATTAATGGTATTGTCTCTTGAACCACTCGCCAAGCTACCACTTGGTAATAATTGAAGAATTTCAATAGGCTTAAGGTGTCCCTTTAAGGTCTTAACACATTTCATTTTTTCTATATCCCAAAGCCTAAGATTACTATCATCAGAACCGGTCACGACTTCACCACTAGGCAGTATTTGAACACAGAGAATTTGTTCTTTAAGGTTTAGTGTTTTGAGACAGCTCAAGGTTTTTAAGTCCCAAATTTTGAGAATATTACCAAATGAACTACTTAATAATTCTCCATTAGGCAACAATTGAAGATGTTGAACAGGGCGTGTATGCCCCTCCAAGGTTTTAAAAGATTTGATAATGGGTTTTGGGTGTATCTCAAACTTCGATACTGGTGGAAAATCTTCTGATGTAAAGTTACCAAAATGTTGTGGATCTGGAACAAGAAAAGCAGAATCAGATCGGAGGTTATTCAGCTCAAAAATCATTGAGTCTCGTTGCTGAATTCGAATTTCTAAGAGCTTATGGCATGCTTTATAGTCAACACCACAGCTCAATTTTCCTGCCACTGGCTGAGCAGCCACCCCTAAAAAAGAATAACGAATAAATGCAAATTTATCACCAAGCCTTCCTCCATTATAAACAGCTGTGAACCAGTCTCCCACATCAGTTTTTCGTGAACGTGGCAGATATGACTGGATAAAATCGGGGCATGGTTCAAATGTACGATCTGGATGGCAATATTCGTTAATAAATGGTATAGGGAGTAAATATTGAGCATTACCCACTTTTGTTTGCCATTGAGTTGTATCATACTTGACTTTTTCTAATAAATTAATTATCGCGTGTAAAGCATCTAAAAGATTTTGTACAAGCCAATCACTCGATTTACGGTGTTGAGAAACCCATGAGCCTCTCTCCATCACTCTGATTTGTTTTACAGCTTGCTCTTTAGGTAAGTATTTTAAAATCATTGTCCACATATGCCAATCCAATGCCCAAACTGCATACTGAAAGCCTGTGATACCCTTAAACGTTCTTCCTGATAAATCAGTAACGTTACTAGGCAATAAAGCTAAGGTAGCATCTTTCCGAAGCAACACTTCGGCTTGTTCTTGTTCGCCTTCGGCAATTAATTTTACAAAAAAAGCAACTGCTTCAGGTGATGCTTGTTTTGTTATTTGAGGTACAAGTTGTGGTTTTGGTGGGGGCGAAAACACCAAAGGCTTAGGCGCTTCTTCAGAAACAAGATTGCTTAAATACTGTGGACTTGAAGGGGCTGGAAAAGGTGACGGATTGGGACTAGGTACATTGCTTATTTTTTGGGGAGCAAGCATTTCTAAAGTTTGTTTTAATTGTGTAATGATATCGTTGGTGTCAGGACGTTTAGTAGACTCCCCTTCCCAACATGCTTGAATCAGTGCACCAAAAGTAGCTGGACAATCTTGAGGAATTGTTTCACGCTCCCCGTCTTTTACCCAATCTTTTATTAAAGAGGCATCTAACGCATCTGAAAAAGGAATTTTTCTAGATGCTAATTCCCAAAATGTGATACCTAAGCTGAAAATGTCAGATTTTTGCGTAAATTGCGCATTTCTTCTAAATAACTCCGGTGCCATCCATTGTATGGTACCAACCGAATCTTTGCTGTTTGTTTTGGTTGCTAGTGTATGGGATTTCGTTTCTGCTTTCACTTTGGATAATCCAAAATCGGTGAGTTTGGCTTTATAGCGCTCGTCCAAGAGAACATTGAGACTCTTAATATCTCGATGAAGAATATTTTCGTGATGTAGAAAAGCAAGGCCTTTAGCAGCATCTGTGGCTATTTGAAGGCGTAAGGGACACTCTAGGGGTTTGTTGCTATGAAGCACGCTGTAGAGCGAACCATTAGACATATATTCCATCACAATACAGCAGTGGAAGTGACAAAAGAATACCCATAAAAATCTGCAATATTCGGAGAATGTAATTTCGCCATAAATTGAACTTCAGTTTCGAATTCTTGGGCTGAGTCAGCAAATATCATTGGATAGTAGTTGTTTTACCGCAACATCATTGTGTCTATAGGTTGCTTTATGAGCTGCACCAAATCCCCCTCTGCCCAATTCTTGTTCCAGTGCGAGTTCTTGAAATTAATCGTAAAAAGAAAATGATAATTGGGGATTTAGGATCACGGTTGTTCTTTGCGTAACATGATTTTAAACTCCTTTACGTTTAATGTGCTTATTTATAGGCAGGTCGATTGCTGCTCATGAGTTCCTTGATCAATGTTTCACGCTGCAGCAATCGGATTTGCTAAAAAGAGTGTAACAAGCTTTGTAGTCCACAACCGCCCCACCTGCCCTTTCTGCGTGACATGCTAAATGCCTAGCACTCGGAAACGGGCCCCCGATACACACCAAGGTCTCACCTAAGGCGCCACCGTTATAACAAGCAAACCATTCGCCTTCCTCAATTTTTCGGGTTCGAGGTAGTGCGGATGATTGAGTAAAATCAGGGCAAGGATCGAATGGGCGATTAGGGTGACAATATTCGTTAATGACATGAACAGGAATAAGCATTGAGCACCACCAACTTTGTTTGCCATTGAGTAGAGACTTCAACCCATTTCGAATTTGATTGCATAAATTAATTTGGCTTGCAAGCATCCACAAGATTTTTGTATTAGCACGGCTCAGATTTGCGGTGTTGAGAAATCCATGGAGCTACGTCCATTCTCTGATTTGTTCAGCAGCTTGATCTTTTAGTAAGTACTTTAGAATCATTGTCCACATGTGCCAATCCAGCGCCCAAATTGCGTACTGAAAGCCTGTAATACCTTTGAATGTGCGGCCGGATAAATCTATCACATCGCCAGGCACTAAAGCGAGAGTCGCATCTTGTTGAAGCAGTGCTTCGGCTTGGTCTTGATCACCTTCTGCAACAAATTTTACAAAATCAGCAACGGCTTGAGATGATGCTTGTTGCGGTTTTTGCTGGTGGCGAAAACATTATAGGTTTAGGAACACCTTCAAGAGCAAGATTGCTTAAATACTGTGGGCCTGTCGGTTGCGATTGGGAATATTACTATTCACATTCCTAAAAACTCAACCGCTTGATCACAAGTCGGTCGATTAGAGGCTTCTTGACTCAGCAAAGCCGAAAATCATTTTAGCCATTTGAGGTGGTGTGTCTTTAGGGAGGTCTTCGCCTTCTCTGTCCACGCTTTTGCGATAGCTTAGGATTTACTCGCATCTTTAAAAATTTCTCTAGGCAAAGTTCCCATAATGTCTGCCAAGGCTATAGAACATCTAATTTCTTGGATGAAACTGCTCTGCGTTGAAATAACTCTGGAGCCATCCACAGTAATGTGCCAGCAGCACCATTGTTAGATTGGCTGCTAGATTCAGTTTTACTTTAGCAAGACCAAAATCACATAACTTAGCTTTCATCTGATTATCTAAAGCACATTAAGACTTTTTTAAATCTCTGTGTAATATGTTCTGATGATGAAGATACGAAAGTCCCTTAGAAACATCTAACGCAATCGGTTCTCGTGTACTCCAAGGTAAGGGAGTATTACTATGAAGCACATGATACAGCGAACCATTAGCCATGTATTCCATGACGATACGATAAGGTGCAACTACAGTAGCCCCATAAAACTGAACAATATAGGGCGAACGTAATTGAGCCATAATTTCCATTTCGTGTTGAAAATCTTCTAACACTTCTTTAGAAAATTGCATCAAACGTAATTGCTTGATGGCTACTATTGTATGTTTTCGCCAAGTGCCTTGATACACTTCCCCAAATCCACCTGCGCCTAATTTTTTATCAACGATTAATTCGTCGGGGTTGATACTAAAAGACACTTTAAGCACGCCGGGTTCTTGGGTTACGGTAGCAACGGGTGGTGCACCATTTGGTTTAGGAGCAACTCGCTTTGGCGGCAATGATAAATTATCGACAATAGTGGGATTTTTTTCCTGATAGGCCTGTAATAAATTAACAATTCCTTGATGATTTTTTTCTTTCGCAATCTCTACCGGTAATTTCCCAGTTCTAGATTTAAGATAAGGATTTGCTCTCGCTTCCAATAATACATTTACAGCTTCTGTACGACCCAATTGAGCCGCTAAATAAAGCGCTGTTCGTCCGTCATTCATAGGTTGATTGATTTTAGCGCCTGCCTTGATCAACGCGACCATGGCTGCTGTTTTATTTTTATCGATTGCTATATGAAGTGGTGTGCACCCGTCATTGTTAGGTTGGTCTACCTGAGCCCCAAATCTAAGTAATAGCTCTATAGCTTCTGTGTTACCTCCATTGGCAGCGCAATACAGCGGAGTGGCTCCATTGTCAGAAGCAAGCATTTGTCTAGCCGCACAAACAGCCTCGTAAATTAAGGTAAAATCACTATTACTCAGCTGATCTATCTTAGCACCAGCTTTGAGTAACATTTCCATAGCTGCACTTTTACCATGTCTAACAGCCGCTACAATTGGTGTCTCTCCCCCTTCAGGAAAGTCGACTTTCGCCCCAGCTTTAATCAGTATTTCCATCACTTTTAATTTACCGCACCCGGCAGCTTTAGACAGTAATGTCCTATTGTATGCGACATGATTCACATTAGCACCAGCCTTAAGTAAAAAGTTCATAGCTTCCACTTTATGTGTATCTCTTTCTAATACACTTACATCAGCAGCGGCAAAAAGTGGCGTTTCTTGATTATTATTAGGCTGATCTAACTTGGCACCTGCTTTGAGCAATCCCTGCATAACCCCTACATGGCCATATTTAGCTGCAATAAAAAATGGTGTTTCCCCACTATCATTAGGTTGATCAACATTAGCACCCGCTTTTAATAAGCAATCTATAATACCCTGATTATTCTTATGTTCCTGCTCCTGATAACGTGACATTATGAACAGACTCTCTCTAGAAGCCGAAAATACAACACAATGTAATGCACGCTGTCCACGTTCATCTTTCTCATCATTAATTAAAGTGTTGTTTTGATATTCTTTTGTTTTCAATAATTTTTTTAAAGTTTTAAGATCATGCTTGTTTACAGCATCTATAAATTTTCCCATCATATAACCTCTTTCAAATTACACATAAACTTGGTGTTAGATCTATATTGCTTACTTATAAACATAAAGAAAAGAAAGAGATAATTGGGGACTTGGATTAGATTGCTCTTTGCGTAGCATCTTGTTTACCTCCTGCGATCCATTGTTAGATTAAACGTCCTTCTCCTTCCTGCCTACTAGGGGTAGCTTTGAATGAGTATGCTACGCTTCTCATTTTTGACTGTCAATCATAAGAATCTTGACTGAGCCAGAAACTTTATACGCTCGAACTGCTTGTTAACTTATTTTCTTTTCCCCAAAGCACTTCTTGGTTTTAGGTCATTTTGAACAATTTGCTCTTCTGCTGTTTCAACTTTTCTTCTTTTGGATTCAGATGAAGGAACAGAAGATTTTCTAGTCTTGCTTTTTAACAATTCCTTCCTACTACTAGAATCACTATTATCTGCATTATTTGAATGTGGTTGTTGCCTAGCAAGATCAATTTCAACATTTGCTAAGCGCCTTGCGAATTCTGGATTCTGTTGTTCTTCCGCCTGTGGTGCTGGCACTTCTTCTTTTACATCTTGTTTTACTTCTTCTTGCGCTTTTAATGCTTGCATCAATAAAAAAAACTGATCCCTGTACTCTCTAGCCTTCGAAAAAAATGGGTGAATTTTAGAGCTTTCCGCTTTTTCAAAATGCGCTAACATATGAGCTAACAAAATCTCCATATCATCACTATTTACATATTTTCCTTCTTCTATTAACTTACATTTCACTACCCCTAAACCGAATGATGCTTCTACCGGACAGTATGAAATCCTTACTGGTATTTCGCGCCCATTTTTATCATACTTAAACCCTGTTGTTGTTTTCCGAGTTTTTTCAAACTCTGCTTCAGCAAGCGCATACTCCTTTTTTTCAATATTTAGAAACCCATTTGATAGTATAGCCTTCTCTATAATTACAGGGGGACGAACTGCCCCAAGATAGCGAGCAGAGTCACTTTGAAATAATTTTCCGGAAATTTCAAGACAGTGATTAAAATCAATAAGTGCTTGATCATATCTTTGCAAACCATAATTACTCAAACCCAAACAATAACACACCTCTGATTTGCGTTCTGAATCACTCATGTTTTTAGAGACACCAGAAAAACAAGATTGCGCAATTTCAAAGTACAGATATTTTCCGATGGGTGATTTTAACAGTACTGCAATTTTTAGTGACAATATGCCACAAAGAACTTTTGACACTTGGCTTTCGGGATATTCTCTAGTTAACCTCAAACTTTCTTCATGCAACGGCATAAATTCACTGATTTGTTTTTTTAATGGTGTTTTCACCGTTTTTTTGTATAATTCCATAAATTCATCATTTGATTTTATATTTATTTCCTTTAAAAGGTCATCTACCATTTCCAAAGAACAACAATCAAAAAATTCTGGGGATCGGAACCTTATCATTCTCTGATTCCAAAATGAAAGATTTTTAGCTTGCCGTGCGCCTTCATTTCTACCTTTTTGAAAAACACACTGTTTTTCGGCAAATAATAACCAATTTAAAAAATCTTTATCAGGAAAACGAACCAATAACCCAGCTGTATGACTCGTTGCAGTGCATATTCCTGTCTGTTGTTCAGGAGCACCTATGGTTTCAGATGAAATTTCTTCATATTTCAAGCTATTTTCATCATCATAGATTTCCGATAATATTTTTTCAGTGGCTTGCATTCTTTCCAGTGCTTTCTTTTCAGCAGCTAATTTCGTGTAACCTTCATCACCTTCTCTTAAAAGCTGCGGTAAAGGCACACCCTTATTAGACAACACTTTTTTCAAAAACATTTTGAGTCCATAAATATTTTTCATCCTAACTTCACGAGGAAACACAAGATTATCTTTTCTATGATGACGATCCTTCATATCTCCAGTTCTTTTATTAATACCTCTACCTACATTATCATACCGTATATAAACCCCCTCCTCATCCAATCTAAAG
Source organism: Gammaproteobacteria bacterium (assembly GCA_044225395.1). Lineage (GTDB taxonomy): Bacteria > Pseudomonadota > Gammaproteobacteria > UBA6186 > Azoamicaceae > CADEGZ01. The sequence goes on along the minus strand of JBGAIP010000023.1, from coordinate 10,684 downwards.
GCAATGTAAATAGCATGCCCTTGATAACCTGCAGCTAAACTAAACTCTCTTCCAACATTATTCTGAAGTTTGGATATAAATTTCTCAGCAATGGCCTCGTAAAGATCCTCACGATCATCGTCCGTAATTTCAGTTGATCCAAAAATAGCTAATCTTTCTTGCTCAACCCTGAGGGTTTCAATTTCCAACAATATTTCACTTTTAATATCTGCAAACAACTGATTTTTATTGGCAATATATCTGGAAACGTCAATTACACCTTTCTTTAATTTTACTAAAATTTCAAACAATGAAAAAATTCGTAACGGGAGAAATTTTGATGCATTCCAACCCTGCATTGGCGTTTTGTCTCGTTCTAAAATTAACGAGAACTCACAGATGTGTACCATATATTTATCACTATTATTGTTCTGGCTGATTAATGTACCAACATCTTTATTACATAACCTACTAACATAATGCGCAAGCAAAGCAAAATCATTTTCATTTAATATATCATCATTACTTATCTGATTAATACAAATTGTAAGATATTTATCAAAGATAACCTCTTTAAAAAGCTCTCTAGAGGAAATAACTTTTTCCATCACATCTCGTGCATTTTGTTTGGTTTTGGCAGCAAGACTAATACTACTCTCAAAATTATGCCCAACTAAATTTACATCTCCTTTTATCACTTCCCGCTCGGAGATTCCATCTAATAACAAATTCAAAACGTCCAGACGCTCGCCCTTTATGGCTTCTTGTACTGCATTTAGTGCGTTGCTTTCATCAATAACATTTGGATTAGCACCACGAGCAAGCGCACCTTTTGCGGAATGAATTTCCGAATGTTTCACTGCCTCTAATAGAGATGCTGAGTTTTCTTGCAACATTTATTAATACTCCTTAAGAATAGGTATTACTAAAATATTTCGGTTGAGATTGAGGAACATTGTTATCTACATTTCCTAAGGACTCAACCACTTGATCACAAGTCGGTCTATTAGAAGCTTCTTGACTCCAACAAAACGTAATGGCTTTAGCTATTTGAGGTGGCGTATCTTTAGGGATATCTTCTCGATCACCTTTTTCTATCCAGCTTCTTGCGATAGCCTGGTTACTCGCATCTTTAAAAGGGATTTCTCTAGAAGCCAATTCCCATAATGTCATGCCAAGGCTATAAACATCCGTTTCTTTAGTACAAACTGCCCTACGTTGAAATAACTCTGGGGCCATCCACAGTAGTGTGCCAGCAGCGCCATTGTTAGACTGGCTGCTAGATTCAGTTTTTACTTTAGCAAGACCAAAATCACACAGTTTAGCTTTCATATGCTCATCTAAAAGCACATTAAGACTTTTTAAATCTCTGTGTAATATGTTCTGATGATGAAGATACGAAAGTCCCTTAGAAATATCTAACGCAATCGGTTCTCGTGCACTCCAAGGTAAAGGGATATTACTATGAAGCACATGATACAACGAACCATTAGCCATGTATTCCATGACGATACGATAAGGTGCAGCTACAGTAGCCCCATAAAACTGAACAATATAGGGCGCACGTAATTGAGCCATGATTTCCATTTCGTGTTGAAAATCATCTAACACTTCTTTGGAGAGTTGCATAAGATGCAATTGTTTAATGGCCACCACTATATGTTTACGCCAAGTGCCTTGATATACAGCACCAAATCCGCCGGCCCCTAATTTTTTATCAACGGTTAATTCGTCGGGATTAATGCTAAAAGACACTTTAAGCACACCGGGTTCTTGGGCTACAGCAACAGCGGGCGATGCGGGGTATGGATTAGGTGCAGCTTGTGGCAATGGAACAACAGGCATATTCACAGGCGCTGGCGTTTTTTGTTGATAAACTTCTAATAAACCAATTATTGCACCACGATTTAGTTCTTTAGCAACATCTAAAGGAGATTTTCCATTGTTGGTTCTAATATGAGGATTTGCGCCTTTTTCGAGTAACATTTTAACAATGCTGGTGTGCCCATTCTCAACGGCAACCCACAGAGGTGTTGCGCCAATTTGTGGTGGACGGTCAACACTTCCACCTATTTTTTGTAAAAGTTCAATACATGCTTTATTCCCTTCTCGAGCCTTATCGTAAACATCTGAAGCATTGCTCTGTAAACGAACATTTACCTGAGCAAAAGGAAGCAAAAGCTCAACAATATTGGCATTTCCTCTCCAAGCAGCAACATAAAGTGGCGTCCATCCATTATTCATGGGTTGATCTACCTTCGCATCTGCTTTGAGCAAAATGTCCACTACTTCCGTTTTGCCCAGTTCAGCAGCGATAAAAAGTGGTGTATCTCCCTTATTTGTCGCTTGATCTATATTAGCTTTTGCTTTTAGTAATATTTGAACGGCTCCTGCATGGCCGTGATAAGCTGCATTCCAAAGTGGTGTACCACCACTATTCGCAACATGATTCACATTAGCACCAGCGTTAAGTAATGCTAGCATAGCGTTTATATGGCATCCATTAGAAATCGCCCAAAAAAGCGGTGTACAGCCAGAATTGTTAGGCTGATCTACCTTCGCGCCAGCTTTGAGTAATATTTCTATAGCCTCCATACAGCCATCAGTAGCAGCAACATTAAGCGGTGTTCGCCCATCTTTATCACTCTGATCAACTTTGGCACCAGCTTTCAATAAACACTTTATAATATCGCTCATAGTACTGCATTCCTTTCTAAAACCTCGCATACTGCTATACATAACAAGGGATTTCACAGCAGAATATAATGCACAGTACCCATCTTTATCTTGCTCATCATTAAGTAAAGGATTGTTAGCATATTCTTTTTTCAATAATTTTTTTACAGTTCTAAGACTTTTATTTTCCACAGCATCTGTTAATTTTCCCATAACATTACCCTCTTTGTTGATGTGACATAATATTCCCACAACCAATACAAAACAGTTGAAACAAATTATGTTTTAGCTGTACACATAAAAACATATTTTAAATATTTTTCCTAGTGTTTTTTTATATTAGTTATGCAACTATTTTTTCGCTTTCAGTAACCGGTTTTTATATCCTCTTGCAACAAAGTGATTTGTCGCTTGATTAATTTAGGATCTTTGAAAGGCAAAAAAATCCGTGAAGTTTAAGCACTGGCGTTTATCTGAGATTTGATGGGCATTTAGATCCATCTTGTTTAATTGAAAACAAAGCCTAAATCTTTATATTTTTTTAGTCAACTACTTAGTTATTCGTCCTTACCTTTTTTCAACCTGGCTTGCCAATAAAGCTGATTAATAAAGTCACTGGGTTCCATCCCTATCAAATCAGGATAGTAAATACTGTTATTGTTCCAAAACTGAATTATGGTAATAAATACCTTTTTTCCCCATTTTTTAAGCATATGCAAACTTAAGGGTGATAATTGTGGGGTTCTGGTCATAGTTGCATTAGCTGCTAATTGTAAAATACCGTATCTATCTCTAACTAAAGCCTGATTATTAACATCTTTAGTCACTCTCTTTCTTTCTAAACGCATATTAAAATCCTTTTCGTTGAGTTTGCCAAACATCCTTCATGTACTTTATACACTACCTACCACCACAGAATGTATAACAAAAATAAAATAAATACTAGCAAAAATTTTATTTTTTTAAATTTGTCCACTTTATATAACTATTTAAAACCGCTAAATACCCAAAAATGCTTTTATAGGGAATATCTTTCCCTTAAAAAAATGTATTTTTATGATTGTCTTGTATTTGTAGACACTAACGTTTAACGTGACTTTAAAACATTTTTAGGGACAACAGGGAGTGAAAAATGACATTTAGACAGAAAAGGGAAATATTGAGAGTATTCTAAATGCCCACTGAAAAAGAAAACCTTATTCTGTTGGTTGAGATTGACCCCAAGCGATGCAAACCTTGGCGGTATCACAATCGTGATAGTGCCTGGTTGACTAAGGAACACTGTGCAGATCTCGTTAGAACCTTAAAACGAGAGGGTCAGCAGGATCACATACTCGTTAGAAAGCTTGAAGGAGATCCCGATGCTGATTATGAAATCATCTATGGTGTTCGCAGGGCCTATGTGTGTGCTGAAATCCTTAATAAACCTGTTATTGCACATATTACTGATTTGGATGATAAAACCTGTATGATGTTAATGCATGCTGAAAATGCCAGCTCCAAAGATATTTCCGAATTTGAGCGAGCATATTCTTTTTCCCAACAAATGAAATCAGGTCTCTTTAAAAATCAAACTGAAATGGCAGAAATGATGGGTTTATCTCAAGGCAGTATTTCGAAAATGATTAAAGCTGCGGAGATATTGGAGATTGACTGGATAGCAGCATTGTTCAAAACCAAAATGGGTATTCCCGTAAAGCCCGCCTATATACTCTCAACATTGCTGAAAAGAACCGATGCTCGTGAACGTGTGAAGACAGAGGCTTTCTTAATTCAAAAGAATATGGCGTATACTAAGGCTCCACGAGCTTCAAAAGTACTGCGTAGATTGATTGCTGCCGCCAAAGGAAAAGCAAACACCTCGTTTGAATATGTCCTCTTAAGTGAAAACAACAAGCCTATCGTATGTTGCTGTAAAGACAGAATGGGAAATTTTTCCATTATTATCAATAATGAAGCTAAACAGCATAATGCCTTAGAGATAGAGCTCGCCTGTCTTAAAGCGATTAGAGCACATGTATTCGACGAATTATTCCCGGGGAATAATTCAGGAGTGATGGAATCTGACAGTATAGCGAGCGAGGAGCTAACTTAAGCGACGTAATATATTTGACTAACAACTGCTTATTATTTGCGTGCTGGTCTGTTACGCTGCATAGAAACAGTGTCATCTTGATCCACTCGTCTTTCTTCAGCAGATTGCCGTGACCTTGTAGATTGTAGCCAATTCAAAGGAATTATATTATCGCCCTCCAAATTTTGGTTAGCTTGTATTGGAATTTCTGGTATATGTTGTGGTACTAGAGATTTTAAATATTCCTCTTCTGAATAATAAACCGTATTTTTACGACTATGCTCAATACCTATAACACCAACTTCTCTCTCGCCTTCCATTTTCTTATTTCTTAGTTAAACCCCAAAGAACAGATGATCCCACCTGTTTTGCACCTTGCAAGAAAATGGCTGCAGTGCTGAATAATGCTCTACCAAAACTATTAAACCCAAAACTAGTAAAACTATCAGGGGTTTTTGGTTCTTCACCATAAATGATCTTATTGCTAGCTCTAGGCCACTTGTAAACCTTATAATACCGAAATCCTCCTTCTATAGCACTTATCACTTTTTCTAAATCATGACTATTAAGAGCAATATTTAGCTCTTTAAAAGCAGCAGTAGTTGATTCTTTTGTTTTGCCTTGAGCTCTACCGTCCTCTATGTAATTAGGATTGTTAAAGTTGATAAAAGATTGTTTTTGCGATCCAAACCCTAGATCAGCAAACTCAACTTTAAAATTGACTTCGGGAGCTGATGACCGACAATCCATAACAATTTTTCTTATTTCTCCAACATGTTCATTACAGGTATTCACTAAATTCGGCGTAGTTACATAATTCACAATTTTAGAACCCACGAGTGGTTTTCCCATTGCTAGGTTCAATGCACCAATGCCAGGGGCATCAAAAGTCACTGCTTCTAACATCGTACTGTCACTAAGGCCAACACAGGCCCCAGCAATAAAGCCACCTAAGGAAAAACCGGTATGCGTAATTTTAGAAACTCTACGACCGTGCATAAAAAAAGAATCAATATTTTGATCGGGATTGTAAAAATCTTGTTCTAACAGCCGGGTAATATATTGAAAAACTGCTTCTCTTAAAATAGCGGGCTCAGCGCCTTCTGCAATAGCCAAATCCGCTAAAATATTTTCTCCCTCATCAAAACACGTACCGCGATGTCCAATAACAACCTCAACACCCCCTGTTTCATCAAACCTATAATAACCACACCCAAAATAACCGTATTCACTTCCAATACCTAACTGTTCACTATTCAAACAGGGAGCCCAACCCCACAATTCCAGCATCTCTTTTCTTTGTAAATATACATCCTTAGCAGATCCCTTAAGTTCTCGTAAATCTTTACTTTCTCCATTTGATGCCATGGCACAAAGTAGAACACATTCATGATGTGTCAGCATTTTCCAATCCCTCCTTAAACGCTTTCAGCTTATCTAGCAAAAATGAATTTTATCAGATATCAAATCTCTAAAGCAAATTGAGCCGGATATTGATCCCCTATTACCGCATCAAAGGGAATTAATTTATCAATTTCATTGAGATCCGCCTGAGTCATTGTTACTTGAAGCGCACCGATGTTTTCATTTAATCTATCAACAGATCGCGTCCCAGGAATAGGAACAATATCGTCTCCTTGAGCTAAAACCCAAGCCAAAGCCAATTGTGCAGGAGTACCGTTTTTGTGTTTGGCGAGTTTTTCAAGCGCATCAACAATTTTCAGATTTTTTTCGAGATTCCCATCTTGATATTTAGGCAAAATGCGTCGAAAATCTCCTTGTTCTAGATTTGTTAAACTTCTTACCTTGCCACTTAAAAACCCTCGACCTAAAGGACTATAAGGAACAAAGCCAATTTTTAAATCTCGGCAGACAGATAAAATATTTTTTTCGGGCTTTCTGTGAAAAAGAGAATATTCAGATTGCAATGCAGTAATAGGATGCACTTTAGCAGCTTTACGCAAGGTGTGCTCTGTTAACTCAGATAATCCAATGTAACGTACTTTCCCAGCTTTTACTAAATCAGATAAAGCACCTACTGATTCCTCAATGGGTACGTGACGATCTCCCCTATGTAGATAATAAAGATCAATCACCTCAATATTGAGTCGCTTTAAGCTCTGGTCACAAGCTTGTTTAATATAAGAAGGCGAACCATCAATACCCGTGCCTTTTATATCTGCCCCCGGCTGTTGTTGTACAAAACCACATTTCGTTGCGATAACAACCCGATCTCGATATCCTTCGTTCAAAACTTTACCGATCAAGGTTTCGTTATGTCCCCAGCTTTTCATGCCGACACCATAAACATCAGCTGTATCAAGAAAAGTGATACCTTGTTCAATGGCGTGTCTTAAAGTTTTCATGGAAGCGGTATCGTGTGCACTGCCATACCCCATAGACATGCCCATGCATCCTAAACCTAAGGCTGAGACTTCAAGATTAGCGCTTCCTAATTTACGTTTCAACATATTACGAATATCCTTATATGAAAAAAAATGTTACCACGAACAACATAATAAACCACAATTGTGATTTTAAGGAAGGTTTTTGTGTCAAAACTGCTCCAAAACAATTTAGTTGAATTTTTCTCTTTTAATTTTATTTGAGTGTGGCAATGCTACACTTACCTCTTCCGCTGCTTGTGCCAGCACATACAATGGGTTCTCCTCTTTTGCAAGAATTCTTTGAAACATAAGGGTAGAAACAACAGGTTTTTCTGTTTTGGATCTTGATGTTCTTCTTGAAGCTATTTTCTTAATCGATGTTTCAGGCGTATGCTTTTGTCTCTTTGATGCAGATTCTGTTTGGGTCAATTCTGCTTCTCGTTTTTTCAGTTCCGACTCCAGTGTGCTCGTTTTTGTTCTTTCATCGGCTAATAACTGAATCTGTATTGCTTTTAACCTTTGTTTCGCTCTCTCATCCCCCTGATTAGCCGCCAGAATATATAATTTAATCGCTTCTTGACGATTATGTTCTTTTTCTGCTGACGTGTCATTCGGAAAACCAATGCCTTTTTCATAGCATAATCCAAGCTGAACTTGCGCCGATCTACAATTTTGCTCTGCAGCTTTTCTAGCCCAATCAACAGCTGTTTTTTGATTTTGAGCTCTTAGTGCGAGTGTATCGCTGGGAACACTGATCCCATGATTATAAAAGAATCCTATTATTACTTGAGTGCGTGGATCTTTATCTCTGGCTTCAATTTCAGTATAATAATTAAATAAATCGCTTAACTCTTCCGTTGAACAAACCTGTCTTATACTTTTCAGCAAAAGCTTAGCATTCCCCCAAAATTTTTCTTCCTTAATAAGGATATCAAAAAGCTTATCAACACCCTGAATAATCTCTTTAGGTGTTCCCAATCCGTAAATTTGGCACATAGCAAATTTCAGCTTAGATTGATGGTGATTAGGATTATTGGCTTCAGCTGCTTCACTCTGTACTTGTTCAAAAGCAGGTTGATTATTAACTAATTGCTCTAAAGCTTCTCTCGTAAACATGTCATTCTCCTCATTTTTAAGTCAAAATAAATATAGTTTTAGTTTTTTGGTTTTTTGGTTTTTTTATACCGATGTTATAAAATTAACTAACCAATTAATTGTTATTATTATCTTCCGACTGATTTGATTGAATATTTTTTGGTGCGCCCGGAGAGATTCGAACTCCCGACACCCTGGTTCGAAGCCAGGTACTCTATCCAACTGAGCTACGGGCGCAAGCCTTAGGGATGTTCTCACAGCACCCCTAAGAGGTCAAGTTTAACGAGCACCCTTCTGAATCAACCCGCTCTGTAACCCTATGCTCTGCCCAACTGAAGCACCAATACGTCGCGCAAGCCTGTCTAATATTGTCGCATTAGGACTGTAATCGACCATGTTTTCAACTTTGATGATCTCTTTTGCAATATATTGTGCATCACCAAAACCATCGATAAGGCCTAACTGTTTCGCTTGTTCGCCGCTCCAAAATAATCCCGAAAAAATATCAGGTGTTTCGCGCAAACGATTGCCTCGCCCTTCACGAACATTTTCAATAAAGGCCACATGAACGGTTCTTAATTGCTCGTTAATAATCGCATCTTCCTTTGGTACGCGCGGTGAAAAAGGATCTAAAATGCCCTTGTATTTACCCGCAGCATATAATCGACGCTCTACGCCAATTTTTTGCATGCCTTCTACAAAACCAAAAGAATCAATTTTAACACCTATTGATCCGACTAAACTGGTTTTATCGGCATAGATTTCATCTACAGCAGCCGCGATTAAATAAGCTGCAGAGGTACCTAAATCTTCTATCGCTGCATAAATTTTAATGTGCGGATGTCGCTTACGTAAATTCCGAATTTCCGCATAAATTTGACGCGATTGTACGGGACTGCCACCCGGACTATTAATGCGCAAAATAATTCCTTTAACATGTTTAGCCTCAAAAGCGGCTTTAAGCATATCCCGAATATCATCGGCATTCGCAGGCTCTTCAGCGTCAATTTCACCGTAAATATCAATAATAGCAGTATGTGGTAACGAGGTTATTACAGGTTGTGGTAAGTCTCGATTACGGACCGACATAAACACTAAACCAATAATGCCAAGCAAAATTAATTTGAAAAAAACACTCCAACGCCTTGCACGTCTTTGTTCTTTAATGTGTTCCAATAAAACCGTTTGTAAGACTTTCTGTTCATCAACCATGTTACATCTCCTCCGCTAGCTTATCGAGGCTAGCTTGCATTTGTTTATCCAAAGGGGCTTCAATTGACAGGGGTTTTTCATGTCCCGGTAACGTAAAGGTAATTTTACGGGCATGCAAAAATAACCGAGATAAACCTTTGCTTTTCATCTCGGCATTGAATGCATTATCGCCATATTTAGGATCACCCACAATAGGGCTTCCTGCATAAGCTGCGTGAACACGAATTTGATGTGTGCGCCCAGTTTTGGGTTTAGCTTCCATTAATGTCACGACAGGCGAATGCTTTGAAAATGCTGCCAGTACTTTAAATTCTGTTAACGAGGCTTGCCCATCGTCCGATACTCGTACAATACGCTCACCAGAACTTAACTGATTTTTTTTAAGAGGTGCTGATACCGTATTACCACCTTGCCAACGGCCTTGCACTAAAGCCCAATAAACTTTTTCAACCGTCCCCGCTTGCAGTTGCTCATGGATAGCTCTTAGCACGCTGCGGCGTTTAGCAATCAATAAACAACCTGAGGTGTCTCTATCTAAGCGATGAACCAATTCCAATGTCTTTTCAGATCCCCGAAGATAACGAACAGCTTCGATAACCCCAAAGCTTAAGCCACTACCCCCATGGACGGCGGTACCGGCGGGTTTGTTAATCACCAACAACCCATCATCTTCATAAAGAACCTCGTCTAATATAGAACGCGCTAATTTATCGTTCTGAGATAGTTCGATAGCTGATCGCTCTTCACCTTGCCGAACTGGTGGTATACGCAGTACATCACCTGCGACTAATCGGTAATCGGGTTTAATACGCCCTTTGTTAATACGAACTTCACCTTTTCGGATGATGCGATAGATGCGTGTTTTAGGAACGCCCTTAAGATAAGTAAATAAAAAATTATCCAGGCGCTGCCCGGCATATTCTGTTGATATCTCAACTTTCTGAACATGAGGGACATTATGAGGTGATGAACTAACCATGGCGAATTGTAGCACGATTGCCCCTTAAAGTTGAAACCCATTCGACATCTGATATACTCAAGAAAGTGTAGTTCCGCAAAGATAGTTCTGCTAGTCAGCAAGGACAGGATTTGTTAGAATCAGACTCCTATTTTTTAAATAGTGAATTTACGAAAGGTTTTTTGGCATCGCCTCGCATTCTCTTAAATCTAAGCGAGGTGAATTAATTTATTAGTGGTGTAGAATGACAAAAAGAATGTTGATTAACGCAACTCAGCGTGAAGAGTTGCGCGTAGCGTTAGT
>JBGAIP010000022.1:0-22621 GCA_044225395.1 Gammaproteobacteria bacterium | reverse complement strand
ATGTAAAGCAGGAAAGGCAAAAAAAGTGGTTTTGACGGCTTGTATGCATAAATTGTTAATCATTATGAATGCGATTCTTAAATCAGGCATTGCATGGAATATGGAATTAAAAAATGCTTGACATTGAAGACAGTTGCTGAGTTACAAAAAAACATTGTGGAATCAGTTAGGACAGGTAAGTCTCTATTGGGCAAAGATGGTGCATTAACACCCCTGATTAAACATGCTTTAGAAGCTGCGTTAGAAGGTGAAATAGAGGCTCATATGGCTGCAGACGATGATAGCTCGGATAATCGCCGCAATGGCAAAATGAAAAAGCTCGTTAACAGTGAATCCGGCCCTTTTGAATTGGAAACTCCTCGGGATCGTAATGGGTCATTCGAACCACAGATTGTTAAAAAGCGCCAAACTGTAATCACAGAGGAACTTGATAATAAAATTTTAGCCCTCTATGCATTGGGTGTAGGTTATCAAGATATTTCTAAACAGATGCTTGAGATGTATGGCTACGAGGTATCCCCTGCGACCATAACGAGTGTTACAGACAAGTTGCTACCTGCAATCACGGAATGGCGTAATCGTACATTAGAAAATATTTATGCAATCGTTTTTTTGGATGCTATGTTTTTTAAGGGGCGTGGTGAAGGTGGAAGAGTTGCAGACAAGGTTTTATATAACATTATGGGTATTAATCAAGAAGGATATAAGGAAATTTTAGGTTTTTATGTGGCAGAAAGTGAAGGTGCTAATTTTTGGCTTGGGGTTTTAAACGATTTAAAATCCCGAGGCATTAGGGATATTATGATTGCCTGTGTAGACGGTCTAAAAGGTTTTCCTGAGGCGATCCAAGCCATATTTCCAAAGACAGAGATACAGCTATGCGTGGTACATCAAATTCGTAACTCGATCAAATACGTGGCGAGCAAGGATCAAAAACCTTTTATGGTTGATTTAAAAGAGGTGTACCAAGCATCTACCAAAGAATTGGCGGAACATAATTTATTGAAACTTGATGAAAAATGGGGTTTTCGATATCCAATGGTTTTAAAATCTTGGACAACACATTGGGAACATTTAACGGCTTATTTTAAATATTCCAGCGATATCCGTCGTTTAATTTATACAACGAATCCGATAGAAGGTTTTCATCGTCAAGTACGAAAATTTACCAAGACAAAAGGGGCATTTACCTCGGATAATGCACTTTTTAAGTTGATTTATTGTGCCTGCCAAAGAATACAAGAGAAATGGAATATGCCTTTGCACAACTGGGCGATGACGGTTTCGCAATTGGATATTTATTTTCCTGGCAGACTCAAGCTACAGTTAAAATAATTTTTGATTGAGATTCATGATCTGTTAGTAGTAGCATTTAGCTACGACACAGGCGGGGACGTCGATAACCGTAACGTGATTCAGGGCAATCTATTCTGGGTTGCCCTAATCCTTTAAGGCAAAGAGTAAATCACATTTTCAAATATTCCGGCGTTTGGGACGGAGCTGCATCTAGAATTAATAATTATCATGAAAAATTGAATTCTAAATTACCTATTGACACTCAAAATAATTTTTGTATACTGAGAACTCAAAGGTTAAATATTACATTTAATCTTTACCAGGATCAGGTTGACACAGTTATTTAAACACTCTCGCTGATTTTTCTACTGCTTTTAAATATCGTCTCGCAATTAACAAATTAAAAAATTATGTTACTGTGTTTGAGCTATGTTTGTAGTTTGTAACCATTTCTTATGATTTTCATCTCCTATAGCAAAATTCAATAGAGTTTCACCTATTTTAAAGTCAAAATTATTTATTTTAAGTAGTCTTCCCTGAAAAACCCAATTCAAGCGAGCGCATAAACGGGCTCATTTTCAGATTTTAAAAGCCGTAAAATCTTTCGTAAATTAAAACCACACCCTGCTAAAACAGCATTGATTTTATCTCCTGTTTCTCCTAAAAGATAATTTCTTGCCATTCGATGATCTTGCTTAACATGACCAATAATAGGTTCAATACCAGAACGACCCTTTAACAATTTTTTAAAGATCCCCTTAACTTTTTTGCTGCCTGATAAAAATACGTTTACACCTTTAGGGTGATTCTCTTTTCCTTTGTATCCTTGGTCAACAAAAACAGCCGTTGCTTTCACTGCCGTTGTCTCTTCTGCTTTTCTAACAGTCTCTTTCAAAGTATGACCATCATAAGGATTGCCATGCATAGCTTTGATGGCCACTATCCAAGGCTCTTTGCAGGTCGTTGCCATTGATACCTTACATCCAAATTCATATTTCTTATACGCTTTTCCTTTGGCAATGCATTCTACTTCAGGAGCATGTAAACTGTAAAGTTTATGCTTATCTGCTTTATTCTGTTCAAGCAATCGTCTCGATAACCTTAATGAATCACTCAAAGGTTTATCCTTAAAAACAGCTTTCCTTTCAATATCTTTTGTTACTCGTCTTAAATACGTTTTTAATTTTTTAGTCTCTCTAGATGCACGCTTTATTTGTCCTGCATGACGGTATCGAGCTTGCATCCTTAAAGATTTCTTAGCCACTCGTACATACGTTTGTCTAAGAGGTATACAACGACTATCTGCTGCCTTTACTAATTTTTCTCTCATCTTATAAAATAACTTTGAATCCGTTGGAAAAGTAATCGCTTTTTCTTGTACCGTTGTATCAATATTTAAACGCCGACAAAGTCTTTCAGACAACAAGGCTTCTCGCTTGGCGGTATTAATCGTTTCTTCCAGCAACTTTTCTATGCCCTCAATACCCACTTTCTGACGCCATTTCACTAAAGTGGTTGAATGACACGGAAACCGATGCTGAAAAGTTTCAAAGCCACAAAAATACTGCCAATAGGGATTTTCACAAAACTTTTCTACAACCGATTCATCACTTTCATTCTCTAAATACTTCAAATAGTGTAAACCCGCCATCACTCGAATGGGTATTCCTGGCCGCCCAGCTTCCGTATAATAAGGCCCATAAGACTCAATCAAATAATCCCAATTTAATCGATTGGCCAATTGATACAATCCATGTTTTTGATCGAGAATTTGCTCTAATTTAACCCCACTACCAGTGTTTTTGGCGTCCATTCCAGTTTTCTTCATCATTTGCAAGCTTTTCATCCTTAAATTTAAAAAACCTGCAATATTATACCCTAGATTTTTTCAATTTTCTCTATAAAAATCATGGGGTTTTGTTTAATTCAGGCAAGACTAGCATAAGTTACTAATAATAGTATTTGAAGGTATTTTATCCACATTCTACAACATGTGGTGTTACACATTTACTACTATCTGTGAATTAATCTTTAAATTTCTCTCTTGTAGTGACAACTCTGCAGTCATTTTACGAGCGATTTCGCGATATAATTCAGCAATTAAGCCGTTTGGTTCCGCAATTAGGACAGGATTTCCTATATCCATATATTCACAGATCTCGCGTTTTAAAGGTAGTTTTCCGAGAAGAGGTAGGTGGTAATTATTTACTAAGTAATTTCCTCCTTCAGAACCAAAAATGGCGTCAGAACTGCCACATGTGGAGCAGATATGAGAACTCATATTTTCAACAACGCCTAAAATAGGGATATCTAATTTTTGAAACATACGAGTCGCTCGAATTACATCGACTAATGCAATATTTTGTGGTGTTGTTACCAATACCACTCCACTGACAGGAATTTTTTGAGCTAAAGTCAATTGAATGTCCCCAGTGCCAGGTGGTAAATCGACGATCAGATAATCTATATCTTGCCACAATGTTTCAAAGATGAGTTGTTGAAAAGCTGAACTCGCCATAGGGCCACGCCAGACCATAGGTGATTGTTCATCGACTAAATAGCCCATTGACATAGTTTGTAAACCAAAAACAGTGATAGGTTGTAGTTTTTTATTTTCGGTAGTTTCAGGTTTTCGTTGTGTTCCCAACATTATAGGTTGGCTTGGTCCGTAGATGTCGGCATCAACAAGCCCTACTTTTGCTCCTTCAGCTTGTAAACTAAGAGCTAAATTAACAGCAATGGTGGATTTCCCCACACCACCTTTTCCAGAAGCTACAGCTATGATATTTTTTACAGCAGAGAGATCTTTTAGACCTTTTTGTTTATTATGAGAATATATTTTTGTGCTAATTTCAATATAAACGTTCAAATTTGGTAACTTTTCTAAGAAAAGCTGTCGGATTTGTTCCTCAAGTTTAGAGTGATAACCATTCATAGGGTAAAAGAACTTAAAATATAACTTTATTGAAGAATTCTCTGGATTAAATTCATGTCCCTGAAAAGCATGAGTGAGAGAAATTTTAGGATTTATATAGGGGTCACAGATCATTTCCAGGAGTTCCAAAATCACTTGCTTTGAAATCATGTTGAATGTCCTTAATCTATTCATACTGCAAATTCTAACATGCTTGGGCAGTTTCCCCAAGCGTCAGGAATGTGGTCGCCTCTGAATTAAACTAACTTAATATAGGGCGCAATGGAGCCCTATATGCGACACACGACACAATACTCGGCTGAATTTAAAGAAAAATTATTAGCAAAAGTGCTTTCCCCCCAATGCTGCCAGTGCGGTAGAATTGGCAAAGCAAGCAGGCGTCCCTTATCCCACTTTATATACATGGATTAAGATGCGTAAAAAAGTTAAAACCGTTAAGTCTAGTAATGACACGATGCGGTCAAAAGACAAAACATCGGAGGCAAAACTTCAAGCAGTGTTTGATACCATTCAAATGACGAAGGAAGAACAAAGTGCTTATTGCCGTAAACATGGTTTTTATATTTATTACTATAGCTCAGACGTGAAATTAATATGAGGGATTATGTGATTAGCTGCCATTAAATTACATGATACTCAAAATGGTCGCCTATAAGAGACGCTTTTCTGGCCAAAGTCTTTTAAAATTATTTCTGGCTTTATTTAATAAATAAAAATATAAGTTGACATCAGCTGAAATATTCAAGGAAAATGACCGTGCTGCATTATTTGCGTAGGCTTAAAGTTTGACCTATCTAGGCTTGGCCAATTTATTGGAAATGGAGTTTATATTCGATGAGCGAAATTCTAAAGTGGAAACAAGACTCACACCCTTCGTCACCGGCGTTATGGGAAAAATTAGATGGAGGCGCTGTTAAATGCCTTCTTTCTCCAAGAAACTGCGTTATCAATGAAGGAGGGAGTGGTTTCTGTAAGGTGCGTGTCAATCGCGGTGGGGAACTCGTAACTTTAAACTACGGAAAATCAGTTCATCATACAGAAGAGACCATTGAAACTGAGGCTGTCAATCATTTTGCGCCTGGGGAACCTATACTATCCATGGGTAATATTGGTTGTATGCTTAACTGCGGATATTGTCATAATTGGCAGACATCACAAGCTCGTTTTGTGCAGGATAAACACGTACATTACTACACTCCTGAACAAGTAGTACAAATTGCTCTAGATCATGGAATTCGCGTCATTTCCTGGACATACAATGATCCAGTCGTATGGCAGGAGTTCGTAATAGACACTGCCAAATTGGCGAAGGAAGCTGGACTTATCAATTTATATAAATCAGCTTTCTTTATTTCCCCTAAGGCCATTGATATGCTCTTGCCTGTGATGGATATCTTTTCAGTATCACTTAAATCTATTGATCCTGAGTATTATCGCAAAATAACAACAGGTTGGGTTGAACCAGTTTTGGATGGAATCAAACAAGTTTTTCAAGCGAAAAAACACTTAGAGGTAAGCACATTGATGGTCACAGACATCAGCGATGATGAGAAGACTGCGCGTACTATTGCCGATTGGCTTTTAACGGAGACCGATGAGACTATTCCTTTGCATTTTGTTCGATTCCATCCGGATTATAAAATGCGAGATAATATTCGTACCCCCGTGCCAAGGTTAATACGCGCTCGAGAAATTGCCAAAGAGATGGGTGTAAAACACGTTTATCTGGGAAACGTAAGTGGGCATGATGCGACCAATACCTATTGCGTAAAATGTAATTCTCTATTGGTAACACGATATGGATTAAATGCAAATATTTTAGGCTTAGATAAACAAGGTCACTGTATACATTGTGGTGTCAATATGGATTTTAAATTATTAGAAAAACGGGTTGATCAAAGTTTGGTTAAGCAAGTGCCTATCAATATTGAATCGAATAGTACAACAAAAATGTATGAATGGCATGGAGATATTGCTTCAATACACGTGCAGGTATTAAATAAATCGACAAAACCAGTTGCTGTTTATCATCGTCGCCTGCTCAAAGATGGAACAAAGCTTAATTGGAAAGAGATTCCATTGAAAAGCGCTGAAAGTTATCGCTATATTATCGCTAAATCTCAGCCAGATGAAATAGCTGTTGAAGTAAAATTGCCCAATAACATCGACTCTAACCTACATGAACTATTTGATCGGGCTTTTTATCCAGTGGTGGCAATTGAAGAGCAAGGGCTTTCAAGCAACGACATTACGCCTGATCAACAGTATCAAGGAAAGCAGATATACGATGTAATGAATACTCACGATGATCTCAATGAATGAATCAATTAGAGTTACTGTAATTGGCTTGTTAGCGGGTGGGTTAGATGCCGCAGCAACACACCCGGCAATTACTTTAAAATCGCTGGCCCAAGATGGTAAAAGCCTCCGCCTTGGGTCCTTTTATTTTCAAGGGCAAACTCAACAACAAAAAATAGATGCAACGCTTCGGCTTGTTCGTGTCCTTTATCGTGGACTTTTTCCTAATGTCGTCAGCATGTCTGCAATTACGGCTGTTAGAATGGTAGTTAGTGATACAGTCGATAAACAACTGCTGAAATTACAGAATATCTCTCAGGGAAGAAGATTGAATACTTTTGAGTCGATGCTTGGTCCCTTTGCAGGGGCGGCCACTTCTGCTATGCTAACAGGCCCCAGAGAGCTTGGCATGACAATCATACAAACACAACATTTGGACAAAAAACCGCCGGGATTCTTTCAAATTTATCGAAAAGTGGTGACCCAATTTGGTCTTTGGCGTGTATTAACTTCAGGTTTGGTCTGTATCTCGATTCGTGATGGATTAGTAATCGCTGGATTCCTGAGTTTTGTCCCTTGGGTAAAAAAACATCTTAAAGAAAAGATAGGGATGAATGATATCGTTGCAAGTGCAGTGGGCGGTGCTTTTATTGGAATTACGACTGCAGTTGCTTCGCATCCAGCAGATACTATTAAAACAAAACAGCATGCCAATATCGGCTATCAATCTGATTTGATAGAAAGATTAAAAAATGCAAAGCAATGTTTTGCACAAAGCTCAAAAATTAGTTACCCAACCTCAATTACTGGTGTGGCACTAGATGTATATAAAGAGTCAGGTTTAAAAGGTTTTTATCGTGGTGTGCTTTGGCGTTCTCTGCGTGTTGCACCGCATGTAGCATTGATAGCAGCTTTTACAGAGAAACTGGATAAAGTATTGCCTTTTAAATTGTAAAAACCATTTTTGAAAATGATTGACACAATTTTTACGAGTAGGAGAAAAAATGATTATCTAAAATTGAGGCAATTAAAATTGGCGATATCTCCAGAATGAAAAATGCCTTGTTGATTTGTTTATTCATGCTAAAGTTCAAATTTAGGAAACATAAGTAAATGTTCAGGTAAAGCAAAAAATGATTATCCTAGTAGTTTTGCTCTTCGCCCTTTTTGCTAGCCTCTTTGGTCTTAGTAAAGTAGGCTTAGAATATGGAGAACCTTTCTTTCTTATTGGTTCTAGGTTTCTTTTAGCTGGGATACTGTTAATAGCTCACCAATTAATATATAATCGAAAAAATATACAATTTAGATTGTCGCACCTCACCCCATTATTTTTTCTTGGATTAATAAATATATATTTGACAAATGTTGCAGAAATTTCAGGTATTAAACACATGACTTCTGCCAAAGCGTGTCTTATTTATAGCTTATCTCCCCCATTAGCGGCTTTGGTTGCCTATTGTATGCTTCGTGAAACTTTAGATCTTAAAAAATGGTTGGGGTTGTGTATTGGTTTCTCTGGTGTTATCCCAACTTTTATGATTCAATCCCAATCTGAGCAAATTCTCAGTAATGTTGTTGGTATTACCAGGGCAGAGATTGCACTTCTTATTGCAGTTTTTTCTAGCGTGTTAGGATGGGCATTGCTTAAAAAAATTATTAATATTTATAATTATTCCCCTCTAATGGCCAATGGAATTAGCATGACTCTGGGAGGTATTTTGGCATTATTCCATTCCTATTTTTCAGGCGAGGTCTGGGATCCTATTCCAATTACTGAATTTAAACCTTACATTACTAATACCTTGTGGATGTGTATAATTTCAAATATTATTTGTTATAATCTTTATGGCTTCTTACTAAAAACTTATTCT
The DNA here is from genome assembly GCA_044225395.1 of Gammaproteobacteria bacterium. Classification (GTDB taxonomy): domain Bacteria; phylum Pseudomonadota; class Gammaproteobacteria; order UBA6186; family Azoamicaceae; genus CADEGZ01. Next base: position 14,221 of record JBGAIP010000022.1, on the reverse strand, counting down.
GCAACTTTTATGTCATTTGCGGGTTTGATCACACCTTTTTTTGCGTCCTTATTTGGTTGGTATTTTTTAAGTGAAACTATAACTTGGCATTTTTTTGCCTCAATTTTTTTATTCTTTATTGGATTAATTCTTTTCAATGATTGGCCAAAGAAAAATAAAATTTCGGAACAAAGATAAAGCAACTTTTGTTCTGTAAATTGGCTGCTTTCTTGTGCCAAAGTAAATACCAAAATGCTTTTTACGTTTAACAAGTTGAATTCTACTCTAGCTTTTAAAAATGTCAATCTGTTTTTTTATGCTGGTATCTAAGGATAGGTAAAAAATTAAAAATGCCAATAGCCTGGCCGGAGATCTCATAAAATCCCTTCCTGTTTTCTATGTATAACCTTTTAGGAAGCTGGCAGCGGAAGGTATCGTTTGCCCGTTTCCCACTCATGTGTATTACGGTCAAATCGAACATCGATTTCAGTCTGAAAGCGAACGCTGGTTTCACTTCTATCCGAACACTCATTTCACTTTTATTCGAATAGTCTAATCAGGGTCACGTCTCGAAGGCATTATTTATGAATCAAAGATTTTCTGCAAGAGATTTTTAACCTTAACAGACCTATGACTAAACGGAGCCACTCTACGGATCAGGGTGGGGCCAGAATTCAGGATCACACTCATCAGTTCCAATTTAATAGATTGTAATAGTCTGTCCAAAATCGCATCTGCAAGCGTTGTTTTGTGACGCTTGACTTTTAATACAGATGCTGGGGTTATTGGGGTATTTATGCGAATTTTGGAATTAAACGAATGTAGAAAAGCTCGCTTATTAATTCAACAATTGTTTGGGTCATAATGATTGTTGGAAGAATAGTTGTTTCATTGGAGGTGAGTAGAGCCAACGGTAACACTATAAGAGAATTACGTGTGCCGGCACTAAAAGCTATAGCACGCCTAGAAGAACTATCAAGTTTAAATATTCGAGAGGTAAAACTTCCAACTAGAGGCGAGATTACAGAGAAAACAATATAGATAGGAATTACCTGAAAAACGACATTTTTAGCTGAGTCAAGGTATGGAATCACATATGCAGTAATTATGAAAAACACAAGTGCAGTTATTGGCACCGAAAACATTCCAAGAAATTTTGATATATAAATACGGTTCTTATTTTGTTTTATATATAATTGCATTAAAGTTGCAATAATGAATGGGATCACAAATACCAATATAAATGTTTGGAAAAATGGTGTGAACAAGATTATTTCAGAAGCTTCCTTACCAAGAATAAGCCTAAGGAATATGGGTAAGGTTATTAACTGTACAAAATATAAAATTGGGGTAGCTGTCAATAATAAGTGTGTATTGGCTTGCCCTAGCTTGGAAAAAGTTATTACATAATCAATACAGGGAGTGAGCAAAACAAGCAGGACACCAAGGCGTAATAGATAATTTTCTGGTAAAAATTGTATAAGAATAAGCACAAACATAGGAATTAATATAAAATTCACAAAAAGTAAAGCAAATATAAATTTGACATTAATAAATGAAGGCTTTAAGTCTGTAATTGGGATTTGAAAAAAAGTAAAAAATAACATTAAAGCAAGCGGCAGATTAAATTTATTTTCAAAAATAGTTACACTTGGAAAAACTAAAAAAATTATTATTGCTAAAAAAATTGCGTTAAAATAAATGAGAATTTGCCACTTTTCAGTGATGTCAGAAACTTTTTGCATTGTCATTAGGTTTATTTGAATTTAAGAAGCCTTCATAGCTAACCCGTGATTAGTAATAGAAAAAAAACGTTTGTTGATATACATGAATGGTTGAATAAATGGCCCTACTAAAAATAAAAATAATATAGTTGCAACTCCGACGGGGCCTCCTAAAACCCAACCAGTAGAAAATAATCCAACTTCTAAGACCATTTTTGCTCGAAAAAAACTCCATTTCCATTTTTGCACCATTGTAATTGCTACCAAATCCATTATTCTAATGCCAATTCCACTCATAATAATAAGAGAAGATGCATAAGAACAAGTGAATAAACCCATGATAAGCATTGGATATGGATAGAGTATGCTGGTTGTTATTTCTTCAATTGCTAAATAATTCCATAGATCTATTAAAAAACCAACAAGAGCTGTAGTAACAAATGGAGTTAAAGGTGGAAATTTTTTATTCCAGATTGTCCACCAAGTTAAAAATAAAATAGCCACTATTGAAGAACAAATCCCCAATCCCAAATGCAAATAGGTATTAATACCAATGACAAGGACGTCTAGAGGATCTGTGCCTAATTTAGAGTCTATGAAGAATTTAGCACCAATAGAAAAGAGTATACATCCAGTAAGATAGGTTGTAACTTGACTTAGATGCCAATTTGTTATTTGTTGGACACTTTCCTTAATTGATGAATAGTATTGAGAAATCGAGAGTTTCTTGTTATTCATGAAGTTATATCCCATATAAACACAAAAACCCAATACTAGAGTAAGTAAAAAAATAATGCAATCAAAAAATTGCCTGATATTGACAAGAAATTATTTTAATAATATTTGTAAATATAAAAATTGTCTGATATCATCAAAAATATTGTTGAATCGCTGGTTTCAATATGGATAATCGGGTTTTTATTGCTAAGATGGCGGATCGTAGATTTCAATGTTTAGTCATTTAACAAATTTTGATAATATTTCATCTTCAAGAATAGATGTTAAAGAAGATTTTGCCTTAAACAATAGTATACCTCTGATAAACTCAGAATTAAGGTTAGCTTATAAAATAGCATTGCGTGCCAGAGTTGTAGATACATTCATGATTCGATTGGTACAGACAAAGGAAGTTCGTTTTGGTATTTGGGGACATGGCGAAGAAATTCATGGGGTGGCCACTGCGCTTGCATTATCTAAACTTACTACACCTAAACGTTGTGGCATTGCCCTAAATTACAGAAGTGGGGCTTTGGCCTCATTATGGGGTGAGTTAAATAATCATCCCAATTTTACTAAAGATATATTTCGGCAGCTCTTGTCACGTCAAACGGATTGTATGAGTGGCGGTCGCTATAGTGTTTATCATATTAGTAATGCGGATCTCGGTTTATTACCCATGCAAACACCCGTTGGAATGCAACTTGGAAAGGCAGCAGGTTATGCCAAAGGATTTCAAATCAATGGCATTAAAGATTCATTAGTAGTCGCAGTAGTTGGGGATGCGACTACGGCTGAGGGCGATCTTCATGATGCCATGAATGCTGCAAGTGTTTGGAAATTACCGCTTATGATCATGATCACTGATAATAATGGAGGAGGATGGACTTTACCTGAGGAAGGTCGCGGAATTAAAGACTTTGAAGCCTATGCCAAGGGATTTAACATTAAATTCATGCCTTGTGATGGCTCAGATTTTTTTGATACTTATCATGTTGTAAAAGAGGCGGCAGCTTGGGTAAAAATTGAGCAAGCGCCCCTTGTATTATTAGTCAAAAATTTACCTCGCCTAAGTGGGCACAGTTCAGCCGATGATGTTCGACATCGCACTGACTTACATGATCCTTTATTATCTTTTGGAAAAGAACTACTAACTAGGGAAGTATTGACACAATCAGAATTACCCATTAAAAATAATGAAATAGAAATGGGAGATTTCCTAACCCATTATTACGGACCCTCTGTTCAAGTGGAGGTAGATTATGTTGAATCCGTATTAAATGAAGTGAGATTAGAGCCAACTCCCGATCCCGATTCAGTAGCGGAATATTTATATCCCCCATTCCCGAAAGTGGTAGAAACACAAGGCATAGGAAAGCAGACTGGCATTACGATACAAAAAGCCATCCGCGCAGGTATTCATGAAATTATTAAGCACCATAACGGAGTCGCGTGGGGGATTGATATTGGGCGATTTGGTGGCCTTTTAAAAACAACTTTAGATCTAAAAAAACTTCATCCTTCACGTGTTTTGGATTCGCCTTTAAATGAGCCCTTAATTTTAGGGACGGCTGTAGGCGCCTCTTTCCATGAAAGTATTATTACTATTCCAGAATTACAGCATGCAGATTTTGCATTTAATGCCTTTCATTGGTTAGTGCATTTGGGAAATTTATATTGGTCGACAGTTGGGAATGTACGTCCCTCTGTGATTGTGCGTATCCCTTCAGAGTCCCCTGGAGGTGGTGCGATTTATCACTCAATGACCTTTGATGGTTATGCGGCTTCAATCCCCGGATTGGTGGTTTTGATGCCTTCGACCAGTTTAGATGCGTATGGTTTGATGATGTCTGCTGCTGATTATAAGGGTCCAGTTGTTTATTTGGAGCCTAAACCTCTCTACGGTCTATGTCTAGGTGGCATGCTGCCAGGTGAATCAGAACAGTCAGCTTTGGAAATTGTTCCTGAATTTAACTTAGAAATACGGATCCCTTTCAGTAAAGCAGCCGTCAAACGCTCAGGGAAAGATTTGACTCTACTGGCTTGGGGAACAGCCTTACACAAGTCGATGATGGTAGCAGAACGGCTAAGTAAAGATGTAGATGTGGAAGTGATAGATCTACGGACTTTAATCCCTCCCGATTGGGATAGCATATTCAATAGCATTCGTAAAACTGGTCACCTTGTGGTTGCTTGTGAAGATCAACCTATGGGAAGCCTTGCACGTACTATACAAGGCCAATGTGCCGAAAAATTTCCAAACATAAATTCTCGGGTAGTAGGAAAAAAAGAAATTCCAATTGGAATGGCCTTTGCACTCGAACAGGCCACGATATTGCAAGAATCACAGATTGAACAAGCAATTCAAGAATGTTGTAGAAGTAAAAGTAATTTAATTATTTAAATGGTTTATAGAATCATTGAGGAGAAAGTAAATGAGCGGCGAACAAATGGCAAAGGTACGTGATTATTCTAAAGGCGGTAGAATTTTTACAGCTTCTAATGGTCAAAGATATTCTATGGTTAAGGGTTTAGAACATATTGATCCTATTATTCGGATGGAACATACGAAGTATTGCTATCGATCATATGAAGTAAATCCAGTGGTCGGTTGTGATCACCTTTGTAAATATTGTTCAATGCATGCGCAAACAAGTGAAGAATTTACGGCTTCTACCGTTGTATTTGAAGATTACCCGCAGCATTTGGTTGAATTTATTGATAGCACTGAAAATCCAAGAGATTTAAATTTCTATTTTACGGGACGTGCCGATGCTTTTTCTCCAATTATGATTGAAAGTGGGATGTGTGAAACCATTTTTAAGATTTTTAGGGATAAAGATGTTCGTTATTTTATTGTTACAAAAGGTGCCAAAGTTCCCGATCATATATTAAAATTACTACAAGAAACCAGTGAAAATGGCTCTATCATTATATCTTATGGTATGCCCAGTGAGGCTTTTGAACGCAGGTTGGAGCCGGGTGCACCTCTTGGAAAAGATCGATTGCGCTTTGCTAAGCATTTGAAGGAAAATGGCGTCACAGTCAGTGGTTTAGTAGGACCTTATTTACCCATTGATGATGGTCGAGATTACGCGAATAAACTTTTCTCTGACTTTAAAGCAGCTGGGATAGAGCATGCTTCAATTCAATTATTAAAACTTACAAAAGAATCTTTAGAGAAAATGATTATGCTCTTACCCGAATATGCTGATCGTTTTCGAAAAATATTTGATATGAAATACAAAATGGAATTAGACTGGAAATTACCAGGGGGATACGATACCGTCGAACGTTTTTATGTCAACAAAGAATATTTAAAAGAAGATATGATCAAACTTCGCGATGTTGCGGCAGAACATGGAATTACTGTCAGTACTTGTGGAGAGCAAGCAGATCTTATTGGCGTTCACGACTACAATACGGCTGGAGTTAAAAAAGGTTGGGCTTGTTCTGGAATGAAGCTAAAGTTGGCACAAAATAGACCTAAAAACACAGGTATTGTGATAGGCAGCGGTACTCTGGGTGCTCAAGATTCTTCTCGAGCATCGACCGGTGGAGGTTGCCTTGTCTAATAATGCCTTTCTAGATAATGTTATCAAAGAAGATTTAAGCGTATTAATTTTAGTTATGGAGAATTAAGATGACTACCCTAATTACAGATCAGTGTATCCGTTGTGGTGCTTGTGTTGAAGAATGCCCAAATCAGGCCATTAGTGAGCGACCAGATACGTTCTATATTGATCCTAATCGTTGCACAGAATGTGTTGGTTTTCATGAGAGAGAGTCTTGTCAGGCAGTATGCCCAGTAGAGTGCTGTTTACCAGATATGGCTAGAAGAGAATCAGAGCACACACTTCTTGAGCGTGCTTTATTTCTGCATCCAGACGATGAAATATTAAAAACAGCAGCTGCCAAGAATGATTACCCTTCGCACTTTAGAGTTCAAAAAGTAGCAAACTAAAATTTTGGATTGTTTAAGATAAAGCTAGGAAATAGGGAGCGACTATGATCACAATTGAAAAATTGTTGCAAAAAAAGAGAAAAGGCGAAAAGATTGTCATGTTAACTGCTTATGATTACCCGTTGGCTAAGCTGGTAGAAGGCGCGGGTGTTGACATGATTTTAGTAGGCGATTCGGGAGGGATGGTCACGTTAGGTTACAAGGACACTTTACCTGTCACAATGGAAGAGATGCTTGTAATGGTGAAGGCGGTTCGAAGAGGTGCTCCTAATACTTTTATTATAGCCGACATGCCTTTTATGTCATATCAACCTTCAATTGAGCTTGCCATTTCCAATGCTGGGCGTCTGATTAAAGAAGGTGGAGCAAACGCTGTAAAATTGGAAGGTGGCGTTAGGATGGCTAAAACAGTAGCAGCCATTACTGATGCTGGAATTGCGGTACAAGGCCACATTGGTTTAACGCCACAAAATACCGTTCAATTGAGTGGTTATAAGGTACAAGGCAAAAATGAAACCTCGGCCCGTGCACTCATTGAAGACGCAGAAGCCCTTGAGAAAGCTGGGATATTTTCATTAATATTAGAATGTGTTCCTGTAAAGCTTGCACAATACCTCACAGGGATGCTTGATGTTCCAACGATTGGAACAGGTGCTGGTAATGTTTGTGCGGGTCAAAATTTAATCACCCCAGACATACTAGGCTATTATGATCTTATATCTCCTCGCTATACTAAAAAATACGCAAATATAAGTGCTACAATTGCTGAAGCCTTAGCACAATATAAAACTGAAGTAGTTGAAGGTATTTTTCCAGCTGTGGAGAATACTTACCCGGTTGATGGTGATTGGCTAGATCGATTGATTCAGGAAATCGAGGTTAGCAAACATAAGAATTTATTCCCACTATCGGTGAATGAAGTTAAGCAATCTTTGAAACCAGATGATGAATCGAATGTTCGATCGATAGAGGAGCAATGTAATATGGACGTTGTCTGGGAAAAAAGTCACAAATTGTCGCGACATCCCATCTACGATAAGCTTAAATCTATTGAAAATATTAAAATCTTTATGGAAACACATGTCTTTGCTGTTTGGGATTTTATGTCGCTACTTAAGTCGTTGCAAAGGCGCATTACTTGCGTGGAGATTCCTTGGGTAAACTCTAAGTATCCAGATGAGATAGTACGTTTCATAAATGAAATTGTTTTGGGGGAAGAGAGTGATATTGACATGGACGGGAATGTTAAAAGTCATTTCGGGTTGTACTTAGACGCAATGCGAGAAATAGGAGCCGATACATCGAAAATAATGCATTTTATTAAAACCCAGAAATATCAAGATATTCCTCTCGAAGCACGAGATTTTGTACAAGTCAATCTTCACATTGCTAAAACTGCCTCAGACATAGAATTAGCCGCCACATTTTTATATGGCCGAGAAAAATTGATACCCCATATGTTTAGCTCCATTGTTGAAGTACTAAATAAAAACAATTGCCAATGTCCAACTTTACTCTACTATCTGAAACGTCATATCGAGGTGGATGGTGATCATCATGGCCCTTTAGCACAAAAGTGTTTGGATTTTATGTGTGAAGGAAACGAAGAAAAGCTAAAAATGGCGGAAAAAGCTGCTTTGCTATCTTTGGGACATCGAAGAAAAATGTGGGATAAAGTATTAGTAAAATTGAACAACCGTGAATCGGCAGTAGCATGATGTTGATTTGTGTAAAAATAGGATAATTTTGGAAAATTAGATGTCTCGAGAATTCGAAAATGACCCTTTTACAGAGGTTTTGCAGTACAAATTTGATAGTACCAATGCAAAATCGACGGTGAGCCCGATTTACCAAGCTAGCGCTTTTAGTTCGGACTCGCCTTATTTTTATTCACGGAAAAATAATCCTAATGTAGATGAATTTGAAAAAGTTTCGGCATTATTGGAAGAGGCGAAATACTGTATAGCTTATAATTGTGGTATGGCCGCTATTTCTATGGTGGTTGATTTATTGAAACCTAACGATAAAGTAGTTATCAATAATTTAATTTATGGTTGCACCTATAAGTTGTTTCAACGTTTGAGTAAGCGTAGAAATTTTGAACTTTTCATCCTGGATCTGACTAAGCCAGAAGATGTTGATAAGATCCCGTTGGGCACCGATATGGTTTTTTTTGAGACTCCCACCAATCCCTTTCTGAAAGTGATAGATATTCAAAAAATTTCTGTTGTTGCAAAAAGTAAGAACCCCGATTGTCTTATTGTCGTCGATAATACTTGGGCAACCCCATTTTACCAAAAACCCCTAAAACATGGTGCGGATGTCTCTATTCACAGCTGCACCAAATATTTTTCAGGCCATAGTGATGTCATGGGGGGTATTGCATTGATCGACAAGCCACTGCTTTATGAAACGCTTTTTGCTGATCGATTTTATGCGGGTTCTATTATGACACCTTATCATGCATGGTTAATGAGAAGAAGTTTGCAAACTTTCCAAATTAGATTACAGCATCAAACCCGGGTAACAAAAGAGATGCGAGAGTTTTTACAAGAATTACCACAAATTAAAAAGGTATATTTTCCTGAAATTGATGGCGATCAGCTTTGCGATTACGGTGGCATATTGTTTTTTGAATTTATTGATTCCCTTAAGCAATCTTATGATTATTTTAAGAAATCATTAAAATTATTTGGAACTGGCACAGGGATGGCTTGTGTTACCTCGATGGTTGCCCAACCTTATACAGGAAGTCACGCCTCAATGAATGATTTAGAAAAAACTGAAATGGGGATTGGGCCAGGTTTAGTACGACTTTGTTTTGGTTTGGAAAATATGCAAGATTTACAAAAGGATTTGCAGTCAGCATTTAAAGCATTATCATTACCATAATATCACTTTTACCGATGGAAGTTAATAGAGGTATTAAAAATGACTTATGTGGTAACCGACAATTGTATCAAATGTAAATATACGGATTGTGTTGCGGTTTGTCCTGTCGATTGCTTCCATGAAGGTGAAAATTTTTTAGTAATTGATCCAGAGGTTTGCATTGATTGTAATTTATGTATGCCTGCTTGTCCTGCAGATGCCATTTTCCCTGATGTAGAAGTGCCAGAATCAATGATAGATTATATTGAAATTAATGCTGAGTTATCACGCCAATGGCCAGTCTTAAAAAAACGTAAAGATCCTCCCGAAGATGCTGAAACTTGGGATGGTGTTCAAAATAAACTGCTTCACCTAATTCGTTAGAGAGAGAATATATGGAAATAAAATACCCACTTAAATTTTCATATGAGGAATTATTTGCTTCGGAAGGATTAGAACGTTTAGATGATGATTTTATTCAGTATGTAAAATCAGAGAATTTGGAAATCTACACGATGTTTGGAGATTATAGGAATAATGAACTTAAAGAAGACTTAAGTAAATTTTTAATCCAGTTAGCTCTGATTTTGCAAAAATATCTGACAAATCTTTTCAATCTTGAATCTTGGGTTGAAGCGCGTCGTGACGAAATAAAATCTAAAAAGATTTTGTTTGAATTTAAATCTTTTTTTGTGGCAAAAAAAGCAGCTTATCGTATTAGGATGAAAAGCGAATATAAATATAGTTATACAACCCTTAAGGAATGGCTCTTTGAGGAAATCTATAAAAATTCATCTCAGGTGAATGATTTTGAGTTAGCTATTGCAAAACTTGGAGTAACCTATCTTCAAAACAAGGAACAATATCCAGAGGAGATAGAAAGATTGATTCAGTGGAGCACCTATTTATTAGAAAACCCTTATTTAGAATCTGATATCGATTCTTGGATATTATTTAAGCTGCCTGCAGAAATTGATTTTAATAATCTCCTTGAGGTTGAAGCTTGCAATGGATTGTATGAAAAAAACTCTCAGTTTGTAGAGAGAGATGGATTTCATTTGGTTGACTCTGGAATGAAACCCAAGGAAATTTTAAATGAAATTAATAATTGTATGTTATGTCATTCAAGCAAAACAGATTATTGTTCTAAAGGTTTTTCAGTGGCCAAGGGGGCTAAAGAATTTATCACCAACCCACTAGGTAATATCCTCACTGGTTGTCCGCTTGAGATCGATATTTCTGAGATGATAACTTTGAAGAAGCAAGGGAATGAAATAGCAGCTTTAGCAGTTTTAATGAAAAATAATCCCATGTGCCCTGTAACTGGTCATCGCATATGCAACGATTGCATGAAATCTTGTATCTATCAAAAACAAGATCCAGTGAATGTCCCAGAAATTGAAACAGCGATTCTGCGGGATATATTGCACTACCCTTGGGGGTTTGAAATTTATGACTTGCTCTTGCGTTGGAACCCCTTGTTACAACAGCAATGGCAAATGCAACCCTTCAACGGTAAAAAAGTGGCTGTATTTGGCTTGGGTCCAGCGGGTTTTACTATGGCTTATTATCTTCTACATGCAGGCTGCTCAGTAGTCGGATTTGATGGTGTGAAGCTTGAACCACTCCCGGATCGATATTTGAAGCAGCCTATTTACAATTATGACCAGATAAAAGAGGATTTAGATAAACGCATCATATGGGGATTTGGGGGTGTGGCTGAGTATGGTATTACTTCTAGATGGGATAAAAATTATTTAAAAGTCATATATATTAGTTTAATGCGAAGAAATACTTTCCGAGCTTTTGGTAATGTGAGATTTGGTGGTACAATTTCTATCGAGGATGCTTGGAAATATGGTTTTCATCATATTGTCTTAGCCTTAGGAGCAGGCCTGCCCAAAGAATTGAATATTAAAAATAGTCTTGCCGTTGGTATGAGACAAGCCAGCGATTTTCTAATGGCTTTGCAGTTGACGGGTCTATTTAAAAAATCGTCTCTTCCCGCATATCAAATAACCCTACCTGCTGTTGTAATTGGTGGGGGTTTAACGGCAGTGGATACAGCCACAGAGATTCAAACCTATTACATCAAACAGGTGGAACACTTGTATGAATTGTATCAAGAGATGACCAATCGAAAAGAAAATTTTACTACGCTGCATGCAACAGATGAGTGGACAATACTGAAAAAATTCATTTCTCATGGAGAAGCAGTCAAAAATGAACGGCACCTTGCACAAATTGAGCGTCGTAAGCCTAATTTTACAGCTTTGATTCATCGCTTTGGTGGGGTAACCATCGCCTATCGAAAGGTACTGCAGGACTCCCCTGCCTACCGAAGCAATCATTTAGAGTTAAAGGCAGCCTTGGATCAGGGTGTCAGAATTCTGGAGGATTTCGATCCTAAAGAAGTTCTAGTGGATGACCATGGGCATGTGACTGCTATCTGCGGTTTAAGGCACGACAATTCCGAAATTCATTTAGAGGCATGTTCCCTTTTTGTTGCGACAGGCAGTAAACCGAATGTTGCCTATGAGTTTGAACATAAAGGAAGCTTGTTAAAAGAGGGACAATACTACAAATCACATCAATTTAAAGACGGAAATTTAGAAGTTGTGGATTTAGCAAAACATGTTAAAGAAGAGACCATAGGCTTGTTTACAAGTTATAATGATGAGGGTCGAAAAATTTCATTTGTTGGAGATATTCACCCGGTGTTTAATGGTTCTGTTGTAAACGCTGTGGCATCCAGTAAAAAAGCCTTTCCAAAGGTACTAGAAGCTTTATTTGCGGTACCAACAGTTGAGGAGGATAAAATTTCCTTAATGCAGTTTTTTCAATTTTGCGAAGAAAATTTTTCTACAACAATTGTTAATACAGCGATATCGCAAAAATATACTCTTCTTGACATTAAATCCCCCAATGCTGCAAAAATGTACCATATTGGGCAGTTTTTTAAAGTACAACTATATGAAACCACCTTGATATTAATGAATGAAAAAGTTTTACCTAAGCCACTGTTTCTTTTTCCAACGAAAATTGATAAAGCTAACGGATTAATCAGCTTTCAATTAGATCTACAAGATGAAAATCAAAAGCTGTTTGCTCGTCTCTGCAAAGACCAGTCCATTGCTTTAATGGGACCCAGTGCGGAAAAAATACAAATACCAAAAGAGGAGAGGGTATTAATCATTGCAGACGTTGATTCATATTCAAGTCTACCATTCTTAATTTCAGAACTCAACCATTGCAAAAATCATATTATTTTATTTATTTCTTTGGGTGACAGAGACATAGATGAATTAATTAGTCTAAATGTAAATGAAATCATTTTGTATACTCAAGATCAACCATTAGCAAGCATTGAATTATATGAAAAGCTAAATCAGGTCAGTCACGTTTATAATGCCGGGGGTGAACGTACAGCAGAATTTATACAAACATTCAAGCCTTATTTGGAAAATGCTTGCAGAACATCGAATCAGATATTAACTTCAACATTTGGGCCTATGCAATGTTTGTTAAAAGGTGTATGTGGTCAATGCTTGCAGTGGCAAATTGATCCAGGAACAGGTAAAAGGACCAAAGCTGTTTTTGGTTGTTCATGGCACTACCAACCCTATGACTTGGTTGACTTTAAACATTTAAGCTCGAGGGGGCAGCAAAATTCTGCGGTAGAAATATTGAATAATCTTTATTTAAATGCCATCACTGTGAAAAAGAAAAATCAGGATTTACAATATAAAGTTATAAAAACAACCAACATATAACCTGATTATAGTTCAAACATATGTTTCTAGATGTCTAAAAATAAAATATACAGAAAATATCAAGATAATTTTTATAATTATCTTGTGCATTAGATAAATAATTTGTTATACTATCATCTCTTGTTGCCAGAGGAATATACTGGGGAATGGATTTGCAATGGCTGCCTCTATTGAATTAAAGAAAATAGTAAATCAAGAATATTCTGCAGGTTTTGTAACTAATATAGAATCTGATAGTTTACCTCCTGGCCTTAGTGAAAACACTATTAAACAAATTTCTCTCAAAAAAAATGAACCACATTTTATGCTGGAATGGCGCCTAAAAGCCTATCAACATTGGCTAAAATTGAAAGAACCTCATTGGGCTCATTTAGAATATCCACCAATCGATTATCAAAAAATCATTTACTATTCGGCACCTAAATCAAGTCCCAAACCTAAAAGTCTTGAAGAAGTGGATCCAGAATTACTGAAGACCTATGAAAAACTTGGGATTTCTCTACGAGAACAGGAAATGCTGAGTGGCGTTGCGGTAGATGCAGTATTTGATAGTATTTCTGTAGCTACCACATTTAAAGAAAAATTAGCAAAACATGGGATTATTTTCTGTTCATTTTCAGAGGCCGTGCAAGAACACCCTGAACTTATAAAAAAATATTTAGGAACAGCTGTACCTTACACTGATAATTTTTTCGCTTGTTTGAATGCTGCTGTATTTACCGATGGATCTTTTTGCTATATACCCAAGGGGACACAATGCCCAATGGAGCTTTCAACCTATTTTCGCATTAATGCCAATGCTACTGGCCAGTTTGAGCGTACATTAATTGTTGCTGAAGCTGGGAGTTATGTGAGCTATTTAGAAGGTTGTACAGCACCTAAACGTGATGAGAATCAGTTACATGCTGCAGTAGTAGAATTAATCGCTTTGGATAATGCGCATATCAAATACTCAACAGTCCAAAATTGGTATCCCGGTGATAAAGAAGGTAAAGGGGGCATTTATAATTTTGTCACTAAACGTGGGGTATGTCGTGGTAAAGCATCTAAAATTTCGTGGACACAAGTAGAAACTGGTTCCGCTATTACTTGGAAGTATCCAAGTGTCATTCTACAAGGTGATCAAAGCATTGGAGAATTTTATTCCGTTGCACTAACTAATAATTACCAACAGGCTGATACTGGCACCAAAA
>JBGAIP010000021.1:0-22293 GCA_044225395.1 Gammaproteobacteria bacterium | reverse complement strand
TGTTGAACGAGAAGATACACCGTGTGTACGTGGGATGATTAATCAGGTTTCCTACCTTTTAAACGTGGAGCCATCTAAATGAGATTAAATACAATACAACCGCATCCAGGCGCTAAGCATAAACCCAGACGCTTAGGTCGTGGTATTGGATCTGGATTGGGAAAAACATCCGGAAAAGGACATAAAGGTCAAAAAGCCCGTGCGGGTGGATACCATAAGGTCGGATTTGAAGGCGGACAAATGCCTTTGCAACGTCGTTTGCCAAAATTTGGTTTTACATCGCGAGCTGCTCGTTTTATGGCAGAAATTCGATTGGATGCACTTAATAAAATTGAGGCAACTGTTATTGATCTGCAAGCCTTATTTGATGCTAATTTGGTATCGATGCCAACCAAGAATGCAAAAATTATTTTGGCTGGTAAAATTGCACGTCCTGTGACAGTGCAAGGTTTATTAGTTACGAAAGGTGCAAAAGAGGCCATTTTGGCTTCTGGAGGCACAGTCGAATAACCCATGCAAAGATCTGCACTTCCAGCTGGCAATAAACGTTCTTTATCCGAATTAAAAAATCGAATCTTTTTTTTAATTGGTGCTCTGTTGGTTTATCGCATAGGTGCACAGATCCCAGTCCCTGGTCTTGACCCAGTTCGTTTAGCCGAGTTGTTTTCAGCGAATCGCGGTATTTTAGGTTTGTTCAATTTATTTTCGGGTGGTGCTTTGGCGCGCCTTAGCTTGTTTGCGTTAGGGATTATGCCCTATATTTCTGCATCGATTATTATCCAGTTGTTAACTGTTGTTTGGCCAACCTTAGAACAACTGAAGAAAGAAGGACAAACAGGTCGACGAAAAATTTCTCAATATACGCGTTATTCAACACTTGTTTTAGCCACTGTACAAGCAGTTGGTATGGCAAGGTATCTTGCCAATTCTGGTATCGCGTTGGACTCTAATCTTACCTATTATTTTACGGTTTCTCTTACACTTGTTAGTGGCACAATGTTCTTAATGTGGCTGGGTGAACAAATTACTGAACGAGGTGTTGGTAATGGTATTTCTTTAATTATATTTGCAGGGATAGTCGCCGGATTACCGGGTGCTGTGATTAATACTTTAGAAAAAGTCAGCCAAGGCGAAATGCAAGCCATTGGTCTTGTATTGTTATGTGTGATGTTAATTTCGATCATTGCTTTTGTGGTTTTTGTTGAACGTGGCCAGCGACGCATTACCGTTAATTATGCACAACGCCAGCAGGGTCGTAAAATGTATGCGGCTCAAAAAAGCCATTTGCCTTTAAAGCTTAATATGGCAGGGGTAATTCCACCGATATTTGCATCCAGTTTTATTTTGTTTCCAGCGACCATTGCACAGTGGTTTGGGCAAACACCAGGCTTTGAGTGGTTAACAACGATGAGTCTTGCTTTATTGCCGGGGCAACCGTTTTATATTATTTTATTTGCATCAGCCATTATATTCTTTTGTTTTTTCTATACAGCATTAGTTTTTAATCCCAAAGAAACAGCGGATAACCTCAAAAAATCAGGGGGGTATATTCCGGGTATTCGGCCGGGTGAGCAAACCGCACAGTATATCGACAAGGTTATGACACGATTAACCATTGTAGGTGCACTGTATATTACCTTGGTTTCTTTGTTACCAGAGTTTTTAGTGATGGGCTGGCAAGTTCCCTTTTATTTTGGTGGAACCTCTTTATTGATTATTGTTGTCGTTGTGATGGATTTTATGGCACAAGTGCAAGCACACCTGATGTCTCATCAATACGAATCATTAATGAAGAAAGCTAACCTAAAAAGTGCCAGATAAATACTACCCTTTTTGTGTATAAAAGAGTAGAATTGTTATCTATTTATGCGACAGATATTCGAGGACGGGGATGAAAGTTAGAGCTTCTGTAAAGAAAATGTGCGATGGATGTGTCGTCGTACGACGTGAGCGGGTGGTTAAAATTGTCTGTAAAAAGACCAGCAAACATAATCAAAGGCAGGGTTAATTATGACCATACGATTGTCGGGAGTTATACTTCCACCGAATAAACATATTCGTATTGCATTGCGTAGTGTCTACGGGATTGGTAGCCACAGAGCAATGGCTATCTGTAAAAGAGTCGGTATTGAACCTTCTAAAAAAGTCAGTGATTTAAAAGATGAATATACAACTTTATTGCAGGAAGCAGTGAATGAATACGTTGTAGAAGGGGATCTTCGTCGTCGGGTTGCAATGGATATTAAGCGACTAGGGGATATTAAATGTTATCGCGGATTGCGTCATAAACGTGGTTTACCTGTTCGGGGTCAACGTACAAAAACAAATGCACGTACTCGAAAAGGCCGTAAACGACAAAGTCAGATGGTTATGAAGCCGCAAGCAGAGTCAAAAAAATAGCGTAGGAAATTTGTAAATGGCAAAAGCATCAACAGCAAAGGCATCAGCAAAAGCTTCGGGCGCTAAACCCGCAGTAGCAGGGCGTGTACGTAAAAAAATAAAACGTGTAGTAACAACAGGTATTGCACACATATTTGCGTCTTTTAACAATACGATAATCTCGATATCGGATTCCCAAGGGAACACAATTGCATGGCAGACTGCCGGCGGTGCTGGGTTTAAAGGGTCGCGTAAAAGTACACCTTATGCAGCGCAAATGGCTGCAAGAGCAGCGGTTAAAACAGCAAAAGAATTAGGTCTAAAAACAGTCATTGTTAATGTTCGTGGTCCAGGACCCGGCAGAGAGTCTGCTATTCGTGCAATAGGCGAAAGTGTGGCGATATCTCTGATTGTTGATAAAACGGGTGTTCCCCATAATGGGTGCAGACCATCTAAAGAACGTCGTGTTTAATATTTGAGGATAATGAAATGGCAAGATACCTGGGGCCTACCTGTAGAGTTCAAAGAAGATTAGGAACAGATATATTTCTAAAAAGACGTACGAGAGATGTCGCTTCTAAATGTAAGTTGGCCACACCTCCGGGCGTGCATGGCGCGAAAAAGACACGTCGTATGACTGATCACGCTGTGCAACTTTGCGAAAAGCAAAAATTTAGATACATGTATGGGGTTTTAGAAAGACAATTTCGCAAATATTATACGGAAGCGGCTAGACGTAAAGGGGCTACCGGTGAGAATTTATTCCAATTATTAGAATGTCGTTTAGACAACGTGGTTTATCGTTTAGGATTTGGCTGTACGCGTGCCGAAGCACGACAATTGGTGCGACATAAAGCGATTTTAGTAAACGATAAAGTTGTCAATATTCCTTCCTGTACTGTAAAAGCAGGAGATGTGATTTCAATACGTGAAAAATCTAAATCGCAAGTACGAATTCAGGATTCTCTTCGGTTTGCTGAAGGGGCAGGTTTTCCAGAATGGGTGGATGTGGATGTCAGTGTAATGAAAGGCACATTCAAACGTATTCCTGATAGAAGTGAATTACCATCTGAATTTAATGAACAGTTGGTAGTAGAGCTGTACGCAAAATAGTGTCTAGACACTAGTATCTAGAAACTAGACAAGGGGAGCAATTCATGCAACGTGCCGTAACAGAATTTTTAAAGCCTAGATTAGTGGATGTCCAACAAGTCGGGTATCAACGTGCTAAAGTCGTGTTAGAACCGCTTGAGCGTGGTTTTGGGCATACGTTAGGAAATGCATTAAGACGTGTTTTACTGTCGTCTATGCCGGGTTGCGCTGTTGTTGAAGCCCATATTGATGGTGTCCTTCATGAATACACCACAAAAGAAGGTGTGCAAGAAGATATCATTGATATTTTATTAAATCTTAAAGGCATTGAATTTACACTAGAAGGTCGCGATGAAGTCGAGCTTAAATTAAATAAACAAGGTGAAGGCCCTGTTTTGGCTTCTGATTTTGAATTGCCGCATGATGTGAAGATTATTAATCCAGATTACGTTATCGCGCATATGACTAAAGCCGGCGATTTAAAAATGACCATTCGTGTTGCGAGAGGTCGTGGATATGAACCCATTAGCATGCGTCAAAATCCAGAAGAAGAAACAAAATCCATTGGCTGGCTGCAATTAGATGCTTCATTTAGTCCTGTTCGTCGAGTTACCTACGTGGTTGAAAATGCACGTGTTGAAAAACGGACCGACTTAGACAGATTGGTTTTGGATTTGGAAACCAATGGTACGATAGAACCCGAAGAAGCCATTCGTTGGGCTGCCAGTATCTTGGTAGATCAATTGTCTGTGTTTGTGGAATTAAAGGGTGAAAAGCAGGCGGAGCCAGCACGTCTTAGAACAGAAATCGATCCTATGCTATTGCGTTCGGTTGACGATCTTGAGCTTACCGTTCGTTCAGCGAATTGTTTAAAAGCAGAAAATATTTTTTATATCGGAGATTTAATTCAAAAATCCGAAGTTGAGTTGTTGAAAACACCTAATTTAGGTAAAAAATCTTTAACTGAAATTAAAGATATTTTGACAAACAAAGGACTGTCCTTAGGTATGAAAATTGAAAATTGGCCACCGCCAGGCTTACATCACGATTAAGCAAAATAAAGGGTTAAATTATGCGTCATAGAAATGCAGGTAGACGATTTAAACGAACATCCAGCCACCGTAAGGCTATGTTTCAGAATATGATTAATTCTGTGATTCGTCATGAAATGATCAAAACCACATTGCCCAAAGCAAAGGATTTGCGACGACTGCTAGAGCCATTTGTTACTTTGGCTAAAATAGACAGCGTAGCCAATCGCCGTTTGGCATTTGATCGTCTACGCGACAAAGACAGCGTTTCGAAATTATTTTCAGAAGTAGGACCACGTTTTAAAGAACGTAATGGTGGCTATCTGCGCATTTTAAAGTGCGGAAACCGCAAGGGCGATTGTGCACCTATGGCAATCGTAGAGTTTGTGGAGCGGAGTGCAAAATGAGTCTTATTCGACACTTATCAGTCGTTAAAAAAAGCCGGGTAGAAATTCCCGGCTTTTTTTTATCTTGTAAATCTAGGGTATTGTGATGCAATTGCACACTAAACCATTTGGTCGCCTGAGAAGTTTTTTGTGGCCTATCCATGGCCATGAACATAAAAAATTGTTGCCCATCTTTATTCTTTTTTTCTTAATTTCATTTGTCTATAACGTTTTGCGCTGCATGAAAGTCACTTTGGTTGTAACAGCAGATGGTTCGAGTGCAGAAGTCATTCCGTTTCTCAAAGTCTATGCTGTGTTGCCGGGGGCTATTTTATTAACCTATTTCTATACAAAACTTTCCAACCGTCTTAGCCGAGAGCATGTTTTTTACGCCATGATCAGTATTTTCTTAGGCTTTTTTACGGTGTTTATGGTGTTTTTGCATCCCAATCGAGAAGCTTTAGAATTAACTGCTTTTTCTAGTGATTTACAGGCAAAATTACCGAGTTGGCTCAAGGGTCTAAGCGGATTAATTACCGTCATACGACATTGGCATCTCTCGTTGTTTTACGTACTCTCTGAATTGTGGAGTGCGGTGATGTTGTCTATGTTATTTTGGGGTTTTGCTAACGAAATTACGACAGTAGATGAAGCAAAGCGATTTTATGCCATTTTTGCATTAGGTGCCAATAGTTCTGGCATTTTTTCGGGACAATTTGCGCAATTATTAACGCTGGAACATTTTGATGCACGCTTGCCTTTTGGTACAGTGGCTTGGGAGCAATCTTTAATTCTGCAACTTTCTGTGGTGTTATTAATGGGCATTGCTATTGTGGCTTTATTTCGCTGGTTAAATAAATCTGTATTGACCAAAGATCGTTCTGTGTTTGAAAGAATGCTTCGAATATTTAATTAAATCTCGGTATATGGTGTATATCACTATTTTAGTGGTGGCCTATAATATTGTCTATAATTTGTCTGATGTGTTGTGGACAGAGCAAATTCGGGTGCGTTATCCAAATGCGAGTGATTTTAATGCGTATATTAATGAAATAGCTTCTATTACGGGTATTTTTGCCACCATTTCTGCCGTATTGTTGTCTGGAAATGTGATTCGTCGATACGGATGGACAGTAACGGCTATGATTACACCGCTAATATGGGTCGTTACAAGCATTGGATTTTTTGGATGTTTATTAGGCTCGCATCATTCAGTGTTATCGGATGTATTAGGTGCTTTATTTGGCGTGCCAATGTTAACGTTAGCACTGGTATTTGGATCGGCGCAAATTTGTTTAGGCAGAGCGGCAAAGTACACCGTATTTGATGAATCTAAAGAGATTGCATTTATCCCCCTGCCCAAAGAAGAACAGCGTAAAGGAAAAGCCGTGGTTGATGGTATTGCCTCTCGATTTGGAAAATCGGGTGGGTCTATTCTGATACAAGTGTTATTAGTATTGTGCGGTGAGCTTGCACTAACTATTCCTTATGTAGCGGCGATCTTCGGTATTGTAATCTTATTATGGGTGTATGCGGTGCGTGGATTAGGACAATTAGCCAGTAAGAGTATTGACGCAGAATTACAAACAGAACAGGTTTCTGAAGAAATTAGCCCATCGCCTGTTTAAGTTTTCATTATTTGCTATAATACGTGTATATCAAACAAGTTATTAAGTTGTTTGACATTAATTAAGTTTTCAGGCAAAATGTACCGGAAGTCGTCAAACCAGATTAAGGTTTTTTTAGATAGGGTGGGCTTAGCCTATGCAGTCTCCGCAGTCTAAACCGTTTAGTAAACTCCGGAATTTTCTGTGGCCTATTTATGGGCACGAACTTAAAAAACTATTACCCATGTTGGCTCTCTTTTTTCTGATCACCTTTGTTTACAATGTCCTTCGATGCATGAAGATAACCCTGGTTGTGACCTCAGAAGGTTCGGGTGCAGAAGTTATTCCTTTCTTAAAAGTCTGGGCAGTATTGCCTGGTGCGATTTTACTTACTTATGTATATACAAAATTAGCTCATCGTTTGAACCGCGAACAAGTGTTTTATACGATGCTCGCATTTTTCCTCGGTTTCTTTACCTTATTTTTGCTTGTTTTATACCCTAATCGGCAGTTTCTAGAGCTCAGTACGTTAGCAAATACCTTACAAAGTCGATTGCCTGAAGGACTGGGCGGGTTGATTTGCATTATTCGTCATTGGCCTTTAACGATATTTTATGTGTTATCCGAGTTATGGAGCACAGCAGTTCTCTCGATGTTATTTTGGGGTTTCGCAAACGAAGTCACCTCTGTTAACGAGGCCAAACGGTTTTACGCGATTTTTGCATTGGCGGCCAATTTTTCGGGTATATTCTCAGGTCAATCGGCACAATTTTTAACCTTAGAAGAATATAACCCCTACCTACCTTTTGGGACTGTCGCTTGGGAACAATCCTTAGCCCTACAATTAGGGGTTGTTTTGTTACTGGGAATTATTATTGTCGTGTTGTTTAGGTGGGTAAACAAAACTATCGCTAATCAGAAGCAGCAGTACAATCAAACAATCATCGAAGAGCCAAAACCGAAATTTAGTTTATCAGAATGCTTTTCATACTTATTGAGGTCACGTTATATGTTGTATATCACCATATTAGTGGTGACTTATAACATCATCTTTAACATCTCAGATTTCTACTGGACAGATCAAGTAAAGATGCGTTATCCCAATCCTAGCGATTTTAACGCCTATATTAATAAGATAGCTTCTATAACGGGCGTGTTTGCAACCTTATCAGGTTTAATATTATCGGGTAATGTGATTCGTCGCTATGGTTGGACAGTTACCGCATTGATAACGCCAATGATTTGGCTTGTTACGAGTATCGGATTTTTTGGTTGCTTGTTGTATAAAAATAACATTTATCTCTCTGATTTACTCTATAGTCTTTTTAGTATGCCCATTCTAAGTTTAGTGTTGATTTTTGGTTCAACGCAAATTTGCTTAGGTAGAGCTTCAAAATATACGGTATTTGATGAAACGAAAGAAATTGCTTTTGTGCCATTGCCTAAAGAAGAACAAAGAAAAGGTAAGGCAGTGGTAGATGGTATAGCCTCTCGGTTTGGAAAATCTGGTGGTGCATTTATGATTCAATTTCTTTTAGTGGTCTTCAGTAATAACATACCATTGATGACGCCTTATGTTGCCATTATCATGCTTGTTGTGATTGCACTTTGGATAATCGCTGTGCGTGGTTTAGGCAAGATGGTTAAACGTTCTATAGACCAAGTAGATGCCGATTTCGTGGAACTTAAAGATACTGAATCGGTAATATATCCGGATCACATCAGTCCTAAATTAGAAACTTCTTAACCATTTCCAGCTTGGCTTAACAGTAATATTATACTTTTTATTTTTTACTTCTACTATTTCAGTATATTCTTCGCTGTTGGTAATAATTAATCCACTATCTAGTGAAAACTTATCCATCGCTTCTACTAGGCCTGCCACTTCTCTTTGTTTAGTCGTTGGATCAGATAATTCAGTGCATACTTGAATAGCCTTTGTAGCTTGTACACCTTCACGTATGATGAAATCACATTCTCTATTTTCTTTATAGTAGAATATATCACAACCCTGGCGCTTTAATTCCAAGAAAACTATGTTTTCCAACATGCGACCCCGATCTTCACTGATTCTAAATCCTAAGATTTTTGCCAATACATGGTCAATAAAATAAATTTTCTTAGGTGATTTTTGCTGAGCCTTTAGACTATGATCATAACGGTTCACAAAAAAACAGAGAAAGCTATTTTCTATATAACCACAGTATTCTGAAATAGTTGTACTACTTTTTACAATGGTTCCGTTGCTATTGATCATGCCAAGTAATTTAGAATAGGAGACTTCTTTACCACAATGACTGGCAAGAAAGAATACTAATCTTTTGAGTGCTTCAGGGTTCCCAATTTTATATCGCGCAAGAATATCCCTATATAAAATACTCTCATATAGCGAATGCAAATAAGCAGGATTTTTATCTCTAATATATGCTGGTATACCACCATATTCTAGATATTCAAAATAAGAGCCTTTTAGTTTTCCAATGTCGGTTGAACTAAAGTGCTTTTTATCGGTTGAAACTGTATTATGTGAAAATTCGGTAAACGATACAGGATAAACAGAGAAGCTTATGTATCTACCAGTTAATCGTGTTCCCAGTTCCTCGCTAAATAAATTTGCGTTTGAACCTGTAATGTAAATTTTATTGCCACCATTATACATACGCCGAACAAACATTTCCCATCCAGGGATGTTTTGAATTTCATCAAAATAAAAAGTTTTTTGAATGCCATATAAAGCTATCAATGTTTGATGTAAAACCTCAAAATCTTCAACACCAAACCCAACGAGTCGTTCATCTTCAAAATTAAAATAATAATCGTTTCCGCTACCAGCATTTCGGCGAAAATATTCTAACAGTATCGATTTACCGCATCTTCTGACACCTGTTATTACGATTATTTCTGGATTTTGGCTTAGTCTTTTTAGTGTTTGATCTGCTGTTCTTTGTATGTACACAGATGGCCACGGTTGACCTATGTGCTGATCTAAAATAACACGTTCTAACATTTCTTGAGAAATAGTCATAAATACCTCATTTAAAATGGAGTATATGGCAAGAATATCCCATTGTCAATGGGATAAAATACTGTCATTAAATTCAGTTCATATTTTAAGTTTGATCTCTTTCGCTGTGTCTATACTTAATCTTGAATATAAACAAGATTGGGGATGACATATGCTGCACACAGAAGCAGAAAAGCACTGGTCACGCGAATTAGAACGTCGTAAACGAAAAGTCATAGAAGAAGAACAAACAAGATTAGATTATTTTAATGCACAGCAGCAATCATTACTCATTTTTTCGCATATCTTTCGTATTGCGCCAAAACTAAAACGATTACCAAAACGCACACATAAAAGGTTAAAACATCGCGCAATTTGTTTCAATCAACAATATGCGAGAGAAAATAAATTAGAAGACAAAGAGATAAAAACCACAGTTAAGGAGGAAGCGCATCTATTGCCATTTCAGCTGTTGCATAATTACAAATCTAGATGTGCCTTTCATCGTACTCCAGGCCCTTCGTTACTCCCGTAATCATCCATTGTCAATGGAAGGTTTATACTATAAGCTTCCATTATGAATGGAGGCATTTTTCAAGGTCAACAGGTACAGCTCAGGGACCATCCCCTACATTATTAATAAAGGCTTCAAAAACTGCCCGGTATAAGAGCCTTTCACCTTGGCCACAGCCTCCGGGGTTCCAACAGCCACAATTTCACCACCCCCATCGCCGCCCTCTGGGCCCAAATCGATAATCCAATCGGCGGTTTTAATCACATCCAGATTGTGTTCGATAATAATAATGGTATTGCCGCGTTCAGAGAGCCTTTGTAAGACTTCCAATAGATGTTTAACATCATGAAAATGTAAGCCCGTTGTAGGCTCATCTAAAATGTAAAGTGTTTTACCGGTATCTCTTCTGGACAATTCTTTAGATAATTTAATACGCTGTGCTTCACCACCCGAGAGGGTTGTGGCACTTTGTCCGATTTTTATATAAGAAAGCCCTACGTCCATTAAGGTTTCAAGTTTACTTGCAATGGGCGGTACTGCTTTAAAAAATACCAATGCATCTTCAACCGTCATTTCTAATACTTCGTGAATATTTTTACCTTTGTAAAAAACTTCCAGAGTTTCTCTATTGTAACGCTTACCATGGCAAACATCGCAAGGCACATAAATATCGGGTAGAAAATGCATCTCAACTTTAATTAAGCCATCGCCTTGGCAGGCTTCGCAGCGTCCGCCTTTAACATTAAAACTAAAGCGACCGACTTTATAGCCTCTACTACGAGATTCTTCCGTATTGGCAAACAAATCGCGAATATCGGTAAACAAACCCGTATAGGTTGCAGGGTTAGAACGCGGTGTACGTCCAATAGGACTTTGATCAATATCGATGACTTTATCCAGATGTTCTAATCCGGTGATATCGGTATAGGCACGTGTTTCGATTTGTTTTACGCCATTTAATAATTTTGCAGCAACAGGAAATAAAGTATCGTTTACCAACGTTGATTTTCCAGAACCAGAAACGCCAGTAACGCAGGTCATTAATCCCAGTGGAAAATGCACATCAATTTGTTTTAAATTATTGCCTGCAGCGCCATTCAGTGTAATCACGCGACTTTTATCGATTTTTCTGCGGGTCTTTGGAATAGCGATAGATTTTTTGCGTGATAAATACTGTCCTGTAATGGAATCTGCATTTTTCATAATTTGTTTGGGTGTGCCAAATGCAACGACTTTACCGCCATGTACACCGGCACCAGGACCAATGTCGACTACATGATCGGCGCTTAAAATAGCATCTTCATCATGTTCGACAACAATGACTGTGTTACCCAGATCGCGTAGATGATTTAAAGTTTTTAATAGACGTGCATTATCCCGTTGATGTAAACCAATAGAGGGTTCATCTAGCACATACATTACACCCACAAGACCTGCGCCAATTTGGCTTGCTAAACGGATGCGTTGGGTTTCGCCACCCGATAAGGTGTCAGCTGTGCGATTTAAAGACAGATATTCTAGACCGACGTTTACTAAAAATTCTAAACGACTGATAATTTCTTTTAAAATTTTATTGGCAATCTGGCCTTTAGCACCTGGCAGAGTTAATTTTTCAAAAAAATTCAGTGCATTTGAAATCGAAAATTCTGTGATTTCTGGCAATGCATGGTTTTTTATTAGCACATGTCTGGCAGTTTCTTTAAGGCGTGTGCCTTTGCAATCAAGGCAGGTTTTATGTGTAAGGTATTTGGCCAGTTCTTCTCGTACATAACTCGATTCAGTTTCGTGATATCGACGCTCCATATTTGGAATAATGCCTTCAAAAGCATGTTTACGGGTTGTTGTTTGGCCATTTTCTTGTATATATTTAAACTGAATTTCTGTTTCATCGCTGCCATATAATAGGACATCTTGTATTTTTTTAGGTAGCTTTTTAAAGGGGGTATCTAAGTCAAATTTGTAATGTTTTGCCAAAGAAGAGAGCATGCTGTAATAATAAAAATTATGGCGATCCCAATGTCGAATAGCACCACAGGATAGGCTTAAGGTATTATCAATAATAACCTTATCCGGATCCATAAATTGCTTAACACCTAGCCCATCACAGGTTGGGCAAGCACCAGAGGGGTTATTGAAAGAAAATAATCGGGGTTCCAGTTCAACTAAACTATATCCGCATTGTGCACAAGCAAATTTTGAAGAAAATACAAATTCTTTGAGTATTTTGTTATTATCGTTAACAACATGAATATTCACAAGACCATTGGATAAATTAACGGCTGTTTCTAAAGAATCTGCCAGACGACTTTGAATATTAGGGGTTACTTTTAAGCGGTCGATGACAACTTCAATCGTATGTTTTTTGCGTAGATCTAATTTGGGCGCATCGGTTAGCTCAACTATTTCGCCATCGATACGTGCACGCACGAAACCTTGGCTTTTCAATTCTTCCAGTAATTGTATATGTTCGCCTTTGCGTTCTTGTACAACAGGCGAGAGCAATAATATTTTTGAATCTTCTGGTAAAACTAAAATATTATCTACCATTTGACTAATGGTTTGTGCGGACAAAGGCGTGTGATGTGTGGGACAGTGTGGTGTACCAACACGCGCGAATAAAAGTCTGAGATAATCATAGATTTCTGTAATCGTACCAACGGTTGAACGAGGATTATGTGAAACCGATTTTTGTTCTATGGATATTGCAGGAGATAACCCTTCGATATGATCAACATCGGGTTTTTCCATGAGCGACAGAAACTGTCTTGCATAAGCTGAGAGCGATTCTACATAGCGGCGTTGACCCTCTGCATATAACGTATCAAATGCCAAAGAAGATTTACCCGAACCCGACAGACCTGTAATGACAATAAGCTTGTCTCTGGGTAGTTCTAAGTCAATATTTTTTAAGTTGTGCGTACGAGCGCCGCGAATAGAGATTGTGTGCATTATCGCCTAAACTAACCCTAATTTTAAGTTTTCACTGGTAATAAGAAATTGATACTATACAAGAACTAGGACCTTATGTGAAGGTTTTTGAATACAAGCTAACCTATATGATCAATATAAACCCCTTAGAAAAAACAACTTTGTTAGCTTTGTCGAGCATATTTTCGTTGAGAATGCTTGGGCTTTTTATGATCCTGCCTGTTTTTTCAATATATGCTAATCAACTTAACTCAGTTACGCCCTTTTTAGTCGGTATTGCACTGGGTATTTATGGTCTTACCCAAGCGCTCTTACAAATCCCCTTTGGATTTGCCTCCGATCGTTTTGGGCGAAAACCGGTCATTATTTTAGGACTGTTATTATTTGCGGTAGGGAGTGTGATTGCCGCCTGTTCCAATTCTATTTATGGCATTATTTTAGGACGGGGCTTACAAGGTGCGAGCGCCATCGGCTGCGTGATTATGGCGTTGGTTGCCGATTTAATCCGCGAAGAGGTGCGGGTGCGTGCCATGGCCGTTATAGGCATTACCATTGGTTTGTCGTTTGCATTAGCCATGGTCTTGGGGCCATTATTGAGCGAATATGGCGGCGTGCCTGGGCTATTTTGGATAACGGCTGTATTTTCTGTTTTAGCCATTTTTATGTTGCTCGCTTTTGTACCAACGCCGGCGCGTGTTAATGCCGATCCTGAAACTTTACCTATTTTAGCGCACATTCCTCAGATGTTGGTTAATCCGCAATTATTGCCACTTTATTTTGGTGTGTTGGTTTTACATGCAAGTTTGATTGCACTTTTTTTAAAAATACCGCTAGCGCTTCAAACAGTCGGATTTGCTGAAGGTAAAACGTGGCAATTTTATGTGCCCGTTTTTTTAGGTTCTTTATTAGCGACAGCCCCTTGTTTATGGGTGATGGAGAAAAAAACCTACGTTAAATATGGGTTGACAAGCCTTGTATTTCTGTTTGGAATGTCGGAACTGAGCATAACACTTTTTTTTGAATCACGTGTCGGTTTAGCATTGAGTTTGTGGGTTTTTTTCACGGCGTTTAATACCCTAGAAGCTAGCTTGCCTTCATTGGTTTCACAAGTTTCACCCAGTGGGTGTAAAGGAACTGCGTTGGGAATTTACTCATCGGCGCAATTTTTAGGGTTATTTTTAGGGGGTATTCTGGGTGGTTGGTTGAATGCAAAATATGGTATGGTAGGTATTGTATGGTTTTGCATTATCCTGGCAAGCATTTGGTTTATGTGGAATTTTCAGTTAATTTTAAGAGAGGTGTCAAATGGCAAGAGGACTTAATAAAGTGATGATTATGGGGAACTTGGGTGCAGATCCGGAAGTACGGTATTTACCAAGTGGTGCTGCTGTTACCAATATTCGTGTTGCAACCAGCGAGTCTTGGAAAGATCGTCAAACTGGCGAGAAGCAAGAACGTACAGAATGGCATCGTATTGTGCTGTTTAATCGCTTAGGCGAAATTGCAGCACAATATTTGCGTAAAGGTTCTAGAGTCTTTGTAGAAGGTTCCATTAGAACCAATAAATGGCAAGACCAAAGTGGTGCTGATCGTTACACCACAGAAATTATTGCAAGTAGTATGCAATTGATGGATGCAAAAGAGAGTGGTGGTAGTGTGCCTTTTGATAAAAACGATCAAGCAGGGAATATGCCTTCACCTTCTGCTAAAATGCCAGAACCTGTGATGGCAGACGAAGCATTTGATGATGATGTGCCATTTTAATGCCGGATAGGTAGATAATTAATTGTTCAATATCATGTGATGTAAGCCCTTTAATTAAGGGCTTACATATTGACGAAAATATCCTTTAATATCAAATGGTTATGTTTTTTCTTTTGCTCGTTTTTTATAAAATTGGAAACTTAAGTTACCGATTTTAATAAAAATTAGCAATATAGGTTGTAGATTTTTATAATAATTGGTATTATATCTTACCGATATGGTCTATATTGAATGGGGAGAGGGGACGATGTTGGAACAACTAAGGCAAATCATCATAGATAACCAAGCTTTGCTTTTGAAGACTGGCATACGCCGGGGCTTAGAAATAGAGTCGGTATCCGGGAAGGCGACCATTTGCATTGGTGTGCGTCGTTGTGGTAAATCCACTTATATGTCGCAAATAATGCAGACATTACTTAACCAAGGTGTGTTACGAGATAACATACTACATATAGATTTTTTTGATAATCGTTTGCATAATATGCAACTCAAAGATTTAGAGTCTATCCTTGAAGCGTATTATTTGATATACCCTGAAAAGAAAAATTCAGAAAAAATATATTGTTTTTTTGATGAAATCCAAAACATAGAAGAATGGGAATCCTTTATAAATCGGCTACTTCGCGCAGAAGAGTGCGAAGTATATATAACAGGCTCGTCAGCAAAAATGTTGTCAAAAGAGATTGCAACACAAATGCGCGGAAGAGCTTTGTCATGGGAATTATTTCCATTTTCCTTAAACGAGTATCTGAATTTACATAAGGTTGAGGTAGAACCATTCGGTACAAAGCAACGATTATTAATTATTAAACATTTTGAACAATATTTTGTTTCTGGCGGCTTTCCAGAAGTAGCCACCTTAAATAATAGAAGAATTCGCATTAAGATCCATCAAGAATACTTTAATATGATTTTATTTCGTGATTTAATTGAGCGACACGATATTAAACATCCAAAAGCCGTCATAGATTTAGCGCAATATTTAATGCATAACGTTGCATGTAAACATAGTCTAAATAGTCTGTATGGCTATTTGAAATCACAACATTATGGTGTGGCACGTGATACTATTGCACAATATTTAGATTGGTTTGAAGATGCATATTTTTTGTTTCAAGTATATATCTATGATTCTTCTTTAAAGCGCGCCAATGCAAATGATAAAAAAATATATTGCATTGATCATTCTATGGTAACCTCTGTCGTATCGGGGGTTATGGTAAACTCAGGATATCTATTAGAAAATCTGATATATGTAGCATTAAGGCGTTTTACTGAGAAAATATTTTATTATCGCACTAAGAGTGGTAAGGAAGTGGATTTTGTGGTTGTTCTTAATATTAAAGAACGGCAATTAATTCAGGTTTGCGAATCAATGCGTGAGCCAAAAACGATGAAACGTGAAGTGAATGCTTTAAAAGAAGCAATGCAAGAGTTGGGTTTGTCAACAGGTACTATAGTAACGATGTCTGAAGAAGATAAAATTGTTGTTGATAATGCTATAATACACGTTGTGCCCGCATGGAAATTTCTTTTGAATTTAGAGAAACGTAATTGATGATTGTTTTTAAATGGTAATACGATTATCAAAAATAAAACATTCACCTTCCCAGGTACTGTTTTCAGTGGGCATTTTTTCAAGGTAGTTTAAGATCCCACCTTGTAGTTGATATACATTCGAAAATCCTTGTTCTAATAAATAACTGGATGCTTTTTCGCAGCGAATGCCGCCAGTGCAGAACATGGCTATTTTTTTATGTTTATTGGGATCTAAATTCTGCTTAACATAATCTGGAAACTCTCTAAAAACATCTGTTTCAGGATCTTTTGCACCTTTAAAAGTTCCTAAACCAAATTCGTAGGTATTGCGGGTATCAATCAAAAATATTTCAGGATCAGATATAACTTGATTCCATGTCTCAGGTGGAACTTGTATGCCCGTTTTTTGGGCGGGATAAATATTAGGTACGCCCAAAGCAACGATTTCTTTTTTGAGCTTTACCTTCATTTTATAAAATGGGTTAAATTCCGCGTAGGTATATCGAAAATTAAGGTCAGCAAAGGGTGCGTAGGCATGCAGGAAGTCCACAACAGCGGTGATATTTTCATCTAGACCGGCAATAGTGCCATTAATGCCTTCTGGCGCAAGCAGTATCGTGCCAAGAATGGATTGCGCTTTGCAAAAGCGCGCGATTGCTGCTTGCAGCTCGGGCAGATCAGTAATGTCTATAAATTTATAGAAAGCAATAACGGTATATTGTGATTCAGTATGCTCGGACATAAGTCAATAAACTCACCTAATTTTTTTGTCTGTGTCCAGATCTGACCCCTTGAGGACAGATTCTGAAGCGAATAATTCTATCACATTTTCTCTGGGGCGAACTATCTGGAATCGATCGCCATCGACCATGACTTCTGCTGCACGTGGCCGGGAATTGTAATTGGAGCTCATGCTGAACCCATAGGCGCCTGCAGAGCGAATCATTAATAGATCACCTGCTTCTATGGATAAGACTCTGTTTTTACCTAAAAAATCGGCGGTTTCGCAGACGGGCCCAACAATATCGTAAGTACGTGTGGGAATAGCAGGATTAGATTTTAAGTTAACAGGCACTATGTCTTGAAAGGCTTCGTAGAGTGCAGGTCTTAATAAATCATTCATGGCTGCATCCACAATCGCGAAATATTTTTGACCTTGTTCTTTAATGTATTCAACGCGCGTTAATAAAACACCTGCCTTGGCAGCAATGGCGCGACCGGGCTCTAGATGGATAATTAAATCGGATGGTTGAATAGCATTTAATATGGCAGCAACATAGGCTTCTGGAGTGGGGGGTATTTCGTTATGATAACGCACACCTAACCCACCGCCTACATTGAGATGTGTGATAATAATACCCAATTTTTTGAGGGTTTCTATTAAGGCTAATATTTTTTCTAACGCTTCTAGAAAAGGCGATAAAGTGGTGATTTGAGATCCAATATGAAAAGCAATACCTTGAATATGAATGCCCGGTAGTGTTGATGCCTGTTTGTAGAGCAGTAGTGCTTCGGATAGATTAACGCCGAATTTATTTTCTTGAAGACCGGTAGAAATATACGGATGGCTTTTGGAATCTACATCTGGATTAACGCGAATTGAAATGGTGGCTTTTTTTTTAAGATCTATTGCTACTGTATTGAGACGTTCGAGTTCAGATTTAGATTCTATATTGATACAACCAATGTTTACTTCTAGAGCCGCTTTTAATTCCGCTGTTGTTTTTCCAACGCCGGAGAAAATTATTTTTTCTGGCAAACCACCTGCTTTTAAAACACGTTGCAATTCACCACCAGAGACAATATCAAAACCAGAACCTAATTGTGCCAAAATATTTAAAACCGCTAAGTTACTGTTGGCTTTAACAGCATAGTTAATTTGATGAGGTTGGTTTTGAAAGCTGTTATTAAAAGCATGCCATTGTTGTTCCAAGCGGGTTTTGGAATACACATAGCAGGGAGTGCCTATCGTTTCTGCAATGGTGTTGAGTGTCTGTGGTTGAAAATCGTTCATATCCAATTCTAGCATTATTCCAAGTATTGAGATTGCCATTTTAGATAGAGATTTTCAATATGGCCACAGAGTTCCTCTTTATTTTCAAATTTTTTGGGATCAATGGCATCATAAACGTAATAGTTTGCATTCTTGTTGGGACTACGCCACACTTCCCAGAGTTTATGAATTAAGGATTCATTTTCACGCCATTCAAAGGCTTCCTGCGCTTCATAATGCAAAAAGACAGGGAGAATGGGGACGCCTGTTTTAATGGCAATTTCAAAGCTGCCATACTGAAAGGGCAAATGAATGCGCCGCCCTTTACAACCCCCCTCTGGATATAGGGCAACGCTTTCGTTTTGCATAAGGCATTGAGTGAGTGTTTCGCTAGCAGCCCGACGAGATTCGCGAGAATCGCGTTTAACATAAAGGGTTCTGGTTGCCACACTGAGTCGTCCTAAGATCCACCAGTGTTTTAATTCAGCTTTGGCTAAAAATCGCGCTTTAAATAGTGCAGGCATGCCCAGATCTTCTAGTACTGAGGGGTGATTACCAATAAGGATAAATTGTTTGGGCAGGGGAGAGACATTTTTTTGATGGAGTCTTAAGTTTACGCCAAGGGCTCGAATAAAGATCCAACACCAATATTGAAAAAGCCGAGGGTACCAGGGCTTAGTAAAATGTTTGGGGAGGAAAGATAAAAGATAAAGCACGAGTGTCGCCAGTAATAAATCCAGCGTATAGATGATAGTGAGAAGGCATTTTCCAATGGTATAAAACATAACTATAATAGTAGCTTATAAATAAATAGTAAGTTAAATTAATTTTTAGTGGTGTGAACGGCTAGTCAACCTGCCTGTTCAATGCCATACTAATTGCTATGAGACACATATCTTTTCTATTAATGACTGGCGCACTCCTGATGCTAACGGCATGCACATTGCCTTTAGCGCCACCCCCCAAGCCCCCCACAGCAGAGTGTGATAATGTTAAATTCAGTGAACAGCAAGATGAATCATGTGGTGCTAAAACCCGAGCGCAGTTGGCATTTGAGGATTTGGTGTATTGCGCCAATCGTGGTGACCCTATTGCACAAGCTCGCTTAGGCGAGATGTATTTGCATGGTGAAGGAATTGTGCAAAAAAATTCAAAAGTTGCTTTTTATTGGTTTTCAGAAGCGGCTAAAGGTGGGCTGCCTTATGCAGAAATTCAATTGGGCCATTTTTACAGAGATGGCTTTGGGGTAGAGAAAAATATTACTAAAGCGATTTCTTGGTATGAAAAAGCAGCCCACCGAGGTGATGTAACGGCGATGCTTGCATTAGGGGATCTCTATAGCAAAGGTTGGTATGGCGTTAAAATAAATCGACAAAAAGCCTATTATTGGTATAACCGCGCAGCTTCCCTAGGTTCTTACGAAGCAGAATATCGAAAAGCATGGCTATTAATTCGAGGACAAAAAAATACGCATAGTACCGAGAAAGGGTTAGGAACCTTGGCAGCTGCTGCAGAGCAAGGCAATCCAGAAGCCTTGTCTGATCTGGGTGATCTCTACGCAGAAGGACGTGTGGTTCGCAAAGACAACAAATTATCTCGCGCTTATTATATTTCTGCTGTCGAACAGGGTTCAGCAGAAGCCGCATTTAAACTTGGCATGTTATCTGAAGCGGGGGAAACCGTTCCACAAAATCACGAAGAAGCAGCACGTTGGTTTATGATTGCTGGCAAACGAGGTTATGCGCCCGCACAATTATTGCTGGGAAATTTATATCGCGATGGCTGGGGTGTTGAAAAAAATTATCCACAAGCAGCCTATTGGTATGCCAAAGCCGCTGATCAAGGTGTAGCCAGTGCGGAAACTGCATTGGGCGATTTGTACCATGCAGGCAGAGGTGTTGATCGCAACTTGCAAGAAGCGGTACGGCATTATCAGATTGCGGCCGAACATCCAGAGCAGACTTATGCGCAATTGATGTTAAGCATTATGTATCAAGAAGGCCGTGGTGTTTCGACTGATATGGTGAAAAGTGTGCGATGGTATAAGGAAGCCAGTAAGCACAGTGGTTTTCTGATGGCGGAATTTCAAGTTGGGCGTCGTTATGCAACCGGTTTTGGTTTGCCTAAAGATTATAAAGAAGCCAATCGATGGTTTTCTTTAGCGGCGGAACAAGGTTTTGCAATGGCAGAAATTGAATTAGCAGAAATGTATTACTTTGGTAAAGGTATGGAAAAGAATTCTGATGCAGCCTTTCAATGGTATAAAAAAGCCGCACAGCAAGGCCAGGCCTATGCACAGTATATGGTGGGTTTGATGATGTTAGAAGGGAATGGTGTTGCACAAAATGCTTCAAAAGCGTCTATTTGGATTAGAAATGCAGCTTATCAAGGTGCGAGACAGGCACAATATCAATTGGGTCTGTTATATTTAAATGGGACAGGTATCCAGCAAGACGATGTTCATGCCTACGCTTGGTTAAAAACGGGTTTAATTGATCAAATGGATCAAACACCCGATGTATTAAAATTATTAATAGATAGGATGAGACCAGAATCTCGTGAACGTGCAGTTCAGTTGGGCGAGGTATATACTCGGAAATATCCTGCGATAGAACATTCACCGCAATTTTAATTATTTCAAATACAGAATAACGGCAAAAATTAAAATAGTGAGTAAAACCGGTAGTTTTACCATTTTAACGCCTTTCCACTTATAAAGAATATTAAAAATACACAAAATAATTAAAGCGGGATACACAATATGCAAAATAGGTACTGTAAAAGTAAGAATGCCTTGGAAGCCAACGTTTGTCATCAAATAAGTAATGAATATAACAATACTCAGACAGGCAATTTTAGAAATGCGTTTTTTAAAAACTTCTTCATGAAGATAAAGCGTGCACACATCGGATAGTGCAAGTGCGGTTGCGACACAGGCAAAAGAAACGGATATACAAACAAATAATCCTCCAAACTTTCCAAGAATGACACGAGAGATAGCGCTGATCATTTGTTCTTCAGCCAGTCCTTGCAAATGTGCGGCATGAGAATACGCTATCCACATAAACCCGATATAAACAATGCCCGTAATACTGGCACCAATAATGCTAGATTTGATCGTCATAGCAGTTGGATTTAATGTGGGATTGTTCTTTGTTGCGAGTTTAATCGCTTTAAAAGCAACAGCGCAGAAGAAAATGGCACCTAAGAGATCCATCGTGTTATAGCCATTAAGAATAGCTTTATTAAATGCTTCTAGTGTACTAAGTGGGCTTGGTAACGAGGGTTCTGCATAAATAAAACCCAAAATGATTAATGCTGTGAATGAAATAATTTTAACAGGGCTTAACACCAAACCTAAAATCTCAACAATCTTAGCTTCTCTATAGGCCAGTAAAAAAACAAGGCTGCAATAAATAAAACTAAAAACAGCATTATTATTAAGGAAATGTGGCAAATAAGGTTGTAAAGCATGGAAGGTTGTGACTTCTGTTCGGGGGAGAGCACCCAAAGGGCCTATAATAATAATTAAAAAGGTAATCATGACAAAACCTGGGATTTGTCCAAGCCGTGCAAAAAAAGCGTGATAATTGCCATCAAATAAACTGGCGGCAATAAGGCCTAAGAAAGGGACACCAACACCCGCAATTAAAAACCCAAGCGTTGTGACGCCAATGTTTTGGCCGGCATTGGCACCCAAGTACAGTGGAAATAAAATATTGCCTGCGCCAAAGAACATCGCAAATAATGCGAGGCCTGTTGTAATAATGATCCTATTTTCATTCATTTGATTTTTCATATTGTCATTTCATCTGCTTAGAATTAAAAAAAAGAACCTAGTATGACGACTTTTATACCATTTGCCAATGGATATTGGGTAATATGTGTAACTTAACTAACATAACAATAATGGGATGCTAATATTTTTTGCGTTAAAACCGTTCTCAGATAAAAACCCTTGGGATTGATTAATATTTCTTCACCTGCTTCATTAATCCCTGGATTTAAGATGCGGCTATGAGCGGCTTTAGGGCGAATTTGTAAATATGTCCCTAT
>JBGAIP010000046.1:0-2916 GCA_044225395.1 Gammaproteobacteria bacterium | reverse complement strand
ACCAAACCGGTTTTAAAATGTCACGGGTCTTCGAAGGTGTGCACTCATATCTAGGGCAACGAACGAAGCAAAGGAAGCTACGACATAGGATAGAAATACAAAGGAAAGATCATATTCACCATACATTACATTTGCAGGCGGTTGGCCTACTTGAAATATATTTTGAACCCAGTTCATGTCATACCTATAACATATTATTTAGTTCCAAACCTATAGTATAGTTCGAATGGTTATAACCGTATGTGTAAACAGGATTAAGATGGGGCGAACGACGGGGCTCGAACCCGCGACAACCGGAATCACAAT
This sequence comes from Gammaproteobacteria bacterium, assembly GCA_044225395.1. Taxonomy (GTDB): domain Bacteria; phylum Pseudomonadota; class Gammaproteobacteria; order UBA6186; family Azoamicaceae; genus CADEGZ01. Next base: position 2,610 of record JBGAIP010000046.1, on the reverse strand, counting down.
CCTGATTTTTAATCACAACCATTTGATTTTTAAACATTTTTTGCCGCTGGAGACCACTACAATTGCTGCACTTTGCACAACAATGCTGTACTCAAATACGCAGATCTCACGTAACAATATTAAGTTGCTCGCCAGAGAATTTTATAGGATGCTTCATAATTTTCTGTGTAGCTTTGCATTTCTGTTTAATTTCAGTCAGTAATGGAGAAACAAAGTGGGTCCTATAAGCCTTCTCTATATATGGGTCATCGGTTTTGCTAAATTGTAGCATTCTTTATAGGGCCTTTCGTCCAGACTACATAGATAGTTTCTCGTGGATTTAAATTGGATCGAATGGCCCAATTTCTAAACGCTTTCATAATTCGAGATATTTTTCGGAGTCTACCGATAAACCCGCTCTAAATAGAGCGTCTTACCCCTACGCCAGTCTTCTACTTGAGTAGGCAACTAAGACCCATTCCAAGAAATATATCGATTGCACTTACATACTCATGATGAGCTAAAGCAGCTTCTGCCGCTTTTCTCATGCGCATTTCTAAACTAATTTGCGATTTGGAGGGCATTAATCTACTAGTGTTATCTCTTAAAAACTTCGTCTAAGGATTGCGCGGTAACAAAATTAATAGCCCACTCACTTAAGGTGCTAGGATCTGCACAATTTATTCTTTCGACGTATGCTTCAGGCAACACTTTGAATTTAGCCTTCAATTGAATCGTTAATAGAGATGCTTCGCCTAGCTGCATGCCCTGTTGTACACCTTGCTGTATGCCTTGCTGTATGAACTGTTCTCCCATTGTCATAAGTTCGCTCCTAATTGGTATTGATATGCCCTCTTGGATGGCATCAATAAACGCCTTTGGACCCCTTGAGGTTTCTGCTACTGTTATCCAGTATTTTAGCAGAGTATGTACAAAATTGGCAGCCCCCTCCTCATTCTCTATTTTTGTCAGCATATCAATAAGGGGCTGTACATATGGCCAGACTTCACGTGCATACACATGCTTAAACATAAATTCCATTATTCCTGACCACTGTCTCTCTCGTAAAGACTCATCACTTATATCGTATGTATCTACGATTTGGAAGGGATCAAATAATGTACTTTCTACCATTGCCCTGGGACCCTGAATCAAATCCTCTAGTGTTCTATTCCCGTTGTAGGGTTCTCGGCCATGATAAAATACTAATGAAAATATCATGGGTAGGGTTTTGGCATCGGTTTGCTTCAGATACTCCGACCAAATTCTGGTTTTATAGTTCCAAAGCCTAAATGCCATCAAGGGGTCAATGGAACTTTGATGCTCAACAAGCAGATAAAGAAAAGCTTTAGTTTCATCCTTCATATCAACCTCATATAAGACATCGGAATTAAAGGCCTGTAATTCCTTATCAATGTATGTATTGGGACTGAGCTTTAAAGTCGATAAATTAACAAGAGCCAGAACGGTTTCAGGCAAGTGTTCTGCAAAAAATTCGCGTGCAACGCGACTATCAGATATCGTTGCCTTAAACGTTCTGTCGTGAATACTATTAATTTTTCCCATATTTGCTCCTTTTAAGTATTGAACCATGCTCTGTTAAAAACTTCAATCATTTTAACAAGGCACCACTCGAACTAGCAGTGCCTTGATTATCTAACACTAATGGACGGTACTACCATCGGGTGGATTTCGTGGTGGCTCTAGCAATCGCACCATTTTCATTAAAAGTCTTAATAAATCTTCATTTAACCGTTTTGCTTCAGTAACATGATCGTCTAGCCCCCAGATATAGCTATGGATTGTAGATAATGAGTGGTGATGTAACGTGCATTCTAAGAACAGGTTAAGCATTGCTTCTGCTTTTAGGTGGTGTTCCAATAGTCTCTCTTGAATGATTATCTGATGATTTATCAGTGAAGCATAATCTGGTACAGTATTCTGATTCATAACTGGCTCCTATCGTAGCTGGTTGTGATAGCGGCAGATTGGTGTTGGTTCACCTATCCGTCGTGGTTATGGCATGTAGGCCTAACGCCTATGTGCCATGGCTTTAACACTAAAGTCTATAAAAAGGTTTTATTCATTTTCGTGCCTCCTATTAAAATTTTTGAGCTATATTGACGATCTAATAACAACAGCAATTTTCGTTTCAACTTATCCCACTTTTCTTTACCAAAAAACTTAATTTAATTATAACAAAACTGATAAAAAACACCACGTTTTTTAGGTCTTTTTATAAAATATATTAACTTTTTTTGACAACTTTTGGTTCCCATTTTGATCTATTTCTAGAATATTTTTGACCCACTTTTGATCCCATTTTTAGACTATTTCCGGTTCAGGTTTTGATCTTTTACCTTGATCCACTCTTTATCAATTTTCAAAATGTGTTGCGCAGCTTGATTGAAAAAGTCATCAAGATTTTTTAGACCAAACTTATCGCCATAAGCTTTCACTTCCATTAACAACTCGGAGCTAATCTTAAGGCGGATTTTTTCAAAACTAATTTCTTGCTTCGGTTGAATGATTGACATAGCTCTCTCCAACAGTGTGTATGTTATTCATTATAACCTGGTTGCTTTTAATAAAAAAGTGTTTCAAAATACTATCAGTTTTAGGAGAAACTTG
>JBGAIP010000045.1:0-3056 GCA_044225395.1 Gammaproteobacteria bacterium | reverse complement strand
AAGTCCCAACGTAGGTCCAAATTATCAGAAACCGCTTTTAGAGCAGAAATTGCTGAGGCATTGCCCTGCTTCACAAAAATACTCAGCAGTGTTTGACCATCTGAAAAAACAGTATTGATATCAAAACTAAAACCTTGTTGCAGTAGTGCACACAAAAGTTCAGTGTTAGCATGTCGTGCAGCAGCAAAAACAACTCTTTCAATATCAGAGGGCTCCGAACCTTGTGCTTGAAGAAGCATCATAACCACTTCCGTATTACCTAGTCTTGCCGCTAGCTCCACTGCCATCTCACCACTCTTATCCATGACCCTAAGGTCTGCTTTTTGCTTTATAAGTATTCGTATAACCTCTGCATTCCCTGTTATCACCGCAAAATGGAGTGCAGTTGAACCGCTATCAGGAGATACAAAATTTATATTCACACCTCTAGCTAGTAAATCTCTTATTTGTTTCAAAGCATCCTCTTCAGCATTCTTTTCAGATGCAGATGCAGCTTCTAACAATTTTATTCCCAATACATCTTCGTCGAAGGCTAATTCATCTAATTTCTTCTCTTTTTGACTCAATTCAGCGGCAGGCGGCACATGAGCATCGTTATCGTTAGCGTTTTCACAATGCTCCTTTGGTTCATATAATTCGCTTGGATTTTGATCTAAAGCGCATACCTCGAACATCCTTTCATGAGGCAATCCTATCCTTTTTTCCCTCGCATATGCTTCAATTTCCGCTCGTGAAGGCAAATTCATAGCTTTTTTAAGTTCTTCATGAACGAGAGAATCTCTGAGAGTGCGCACACTTAATTCAGATTCAAAATTAAATTTAAATTTAGATTCAGGTTCATCTAAGTCTAATTTTCTTAATTTTTGTTGCGAAACAACCGTATCCCTCAATACATCAAACGCACCTAATACAAATTTATCTAAGTTTTCCGGCGCAATTTGCTTTTGCAAGGCGATAGCAAGCCCCCATGCTTCTAAGTCTTCCGGGTCAATAATCTTTCTTCCTAATCGATCAAATGCATTTAGCTCATCTGAGTCAGGTTCATCATCTGAATCAGATTCATCTAATGTATTATTTTGCACTAGAAGCGCTTCCAATATTTCCACTAGCTCTGGACAGTTATTTTTTGCTAGTCTCAAAATCCAGTTGTTATCTGCATGTACATTATTTTTTACGCCTAAAAACTGCAACAATCGTTTTGCTATCGATACGTGATTATTTTTTATTGCGCATTCTAAAATACAATTATTGTCAAGATGTGCATTCTCTCCTACTCCCGGAACCTCCAGCAAAGCTTTTACTACCTCGAGATGACCGTTTTCTAGCGCAAATCTTAAGGCAAGATTGTTTTTATCATGTGCATGTTCCGCTACCTCAGGAATCTGCAATAGCCTCTCCAGTAGCGTCACATGACCCTCTTTTGCTGCCCAGATTAAGACATCATTATTTCCACGGGTTGCACCCAGACGTAATGTGGTGGTTAATATTGGCAATTGCAACAATCTTTCTACGAGATCTATATGATTATTTTGCCTTGCTAATGTTAAGGCATCGTACATAAAAGTCATATTGCTTGCTATTCTCGCATTTTCTAGTATTGCTTCCAGTAACTGCTTGTCGTTTGTTACTATTGCCTTGAATAGTTCTTTCCGCATCTCAATTCTCCTAACTCTAAAAGTAATGATCGCGACTTAAAATGTATCACTAGAATCTTCAGGATAACACTAATTTTGCTATCTTGAATGCCAATAACGCACATTTTCTTGACGATATGCCTCAATATCCACGGTGTTATTATTGTTTTCTTTATTCAAGACAAACGACATGGCACCTTGCTTTACCGTATCTAGCAGCAAAATATTTTCTTTTTTATAACGTTCAACAATATCCGGTTTTGGATGCCCATATTGATTTAAATATCCCACCGGAATAATCGCAATCTGTGGATTAACCGCGTGAATAAATTCAAGGCTTGAAGAAGTGCGGCTGCCATGATGTGGCACCAACATAACAGTGGCTGGTAATTTTTCAGGTACATTTTCGATAATACTATGTTCGCTTTTAGCTTCGATATCCGCCGTTAATAATGCACTTTGGGTACCCGCTGTTACTTTTAAAACACAAGAATGATCATTGCGTTTTTTGGTAAACACACTCGTTGGATGCAGCATTTCAAAATGTACGCCATCCCAATACCATTGCTGCCCTGTAAAACAAGGCATTGTATTGTATTCTGGAAATAATTTAGGCTCACTTGTGATAATCGTTTTAACTGGCAGTGTGTTTAAAATAGAACGCGCCCCACCCGCATGATCATTATCACCATGGCTAATCACTAAAGCGTCTACCTTATTTAAATGACGTGTGCCTAAAAAAGGTAAAACGACGCGATCACCCGTATCAAAATGTGCACTTAGTTTAGGTCCCGTATCAAATACTAATACGTGATTTTGGGTTTCTACAACCAATGACAATCCCTGCCCGACATCTAATACCGTTACACGTGCGGTATTTAAATCAACTGTCTCTGGCTTGATAAAAAACATCGGCAATAAAAAAATAAATCCTATATTTTTGGCTGGAAAACCTTTGGGTAATAAAATCAATAAAACACCAATAAAAGCTATCGCTAAAGTCCAGAAGGGTTGTGCCGTATTTATCCAAGTTGCGCCTTTAAATTCGCTCATCCAATGCAAAATCGGCCACAACATTCCCAACGTAATATTCGCCATATTTAAAAAAAATGCGCCTAAGCTCGTGCTAAATGTTAGACACAAGGTACCGAACAAACAGAAAGGCAAAACCAAAAAGCCCACCCAAGGAATGGCAATAAAATTAGCCAAGGGAGCAATCAGAGAAGTCATCCCAAAAATAGCAAACATGAAAGGTGTTAAGCCTAAAAACAGCACCCATTGAATCCGCCCCCATTTCCACCACCACCCTGTTGGCTGCAAACGGCCTTTCATGCCATACAAAATAAGCCCTACAGCACCAAACGAAAGCCAAAAACCGGCTGCCAGTGTTGATAAAGGATCTAACAATAAAACAACTAACAG
>JBGAIP010000020.1:0-26416 GCA_044225395.1 Gammaproteobacteria bacterium | reverse complement strand
GAAAATTAGATAGGGTGCTTGAATGCCTACCCGATAAAGAAGAAATTGCCAATCGAAAATTATTAAAGCAAGGGTTAACACGACCTGAAATTGCGGTGCTGATGGCATATTCAAAAACCGTATTAAAAGAAGCACTGTTGGATTCTAATGTGCCTGAAGAACCCTATTTTCAAGTGGAATTGGAACATGCATTTCCATTACGTTTACAGACGCAGTTTAAACAATATATGCCTAAGCACCGTTTAAAACGAGAAATTATTGCAACACAAGTGAGTAACGCGGTGGTGAATGAAATGGGGGTTAGTTTTGTGACGCGCTTAATAGACGAAACGGGATCAGAACCACCTGATATTATCCGTTCTTATACGATTTCACGAGAGGTATTTAAAGCACAAGAATTATACAATCTCATCGATGCCTTAACCAATATAGCAGCGGAAACGCAGTTTAAAATGCTACATGAAGTTAATCGATTGATAAGGCGTGGGACTCGTTGGTTTTTACGAAACCGTAGACGCGACAACATGGATATTGCAGAGACTATTCGATATTTTACACCAAAGGTAGCAGATCTCAGTGCATTGATGCCCCAATTTTTAGCTGGATATGGTAGTGATATGATTGTGATTGCTGAACAATTGATTCAAGCTAATGTTCCAAAAGATTTGGCTTATCGTATTGGGTGTATGAGTGCAATGTTTTCTGCCTTAGATATAGTCGAAGCCTCAGCCATTAATAAATTTCCGGTCGATAAAGTGGCGACTATTTATTATGCAGTGGGAACACGTTTGCAATTAGGATGGTTTCGGGAGCTTATTAAAAACCACGCGGTGGATAACCAGTGGGAAGCATTGGCACGAGCAACTTTTAGGGACGACTTAGATAGGCAACAACGAAATCTAACGGTTAACATTATGCATATTAATGGACAAGCCTTGAATGAACCAGCACATTTAATAGACAAATGGTTTGGTAAACATCACATTTTAGTTTCTCGTTGGGAATATTTTGTAACAGAACTCAAGAATTCACCTGAAGCAGATTTTACCATGTTTGCAGTTGCGTTAAGAGAATTATTAGATTTAGCGCAAGCAAGCATTCATCGTGGTGGGGATATTCATTGATTTAAAGCAATCACACAAACCACTTCATTCCCTTTGTCTGAATACACGATGCTTTTAAAGGCTAAATTTTGAGCCATTAAAATCCCGCGACCCTGTGTAGATTGATTATCTTTATTTTTGTTTTTATAAGCTTCCCAATTAAAGCCATGCCCATCGTCCTTGATATGTAAACGTAATTCCAATTCTGAATGTGTAACCTGTACATTAACATATTGATGAACATGTTGGGGAAGCTGAAGTCGACGTTCTATTTCAGATAACCAGCGGTTTTCTTTTTGTAGCAGCAGTTTTTCTTCAGAACTGATCCCCAAATTGCCGTGTTCAATAGCATTCACTAAAATTTCTGAAATAGCCATAATGTGTAAACGGGGGTTAGGGCAAATTTTACCTAAAAATTCTGCGAGTGCATACGCTTCTTTCAGTTCTCTAAAGTGAAAATGCCCACTTATTAAAAAGCGGGCAATATCGGTAGATGCTGTATCGGTTGGTATAGGATCCATACCCTTCAATATAGCTTTTTTTCGGGTGCTTATCTAGCCCTTCTGCGCGATTCACCTTGTTTAAAAGAGGGAGGGCGTTTAGCGGATTTTCCAAATCCATGAAAAGAACGCTCTGAGTTGTTGGATTGCAGAGGTCGTCTTCGGCTGGGTTTACCTTTAGACTTAGGTCTAGCACCACCCCCACCATTTAAAGTAAACCCTATTTTTGATTCAAAACCCGGTACGACTTGCCGCTCTAATTTTTGGCCCGTAAAACGTTCAATTTGGGCAAGCAAAGCACCATCTTTGGGGCCTACAAAAGAAATGGCTGTGCCTTTTTCTCCACATCGACCGGTTCTACCTATACGATGTGTATAATCTTCACCCGTTTTTGGCATGTCAAAATTAACCACATGTGATAATTTTTTGATGTCTAAACCACGTGCTGCAACGTCAGTTGCGACTAAAACACGTAGTCCGCGGTGCATTTTTTCTATGGTACGCGAACGTTGGCTTTGTTTCATATCACCGTGCAGGGCAGCACAAGGAACCCCTTGACTGATTAATTCATCAACCAAATCATCTGCACCGCGTTTAGTTGCGGTAAAGACAATGGCTTGCCACATATTTGCGTCTTCTAGAATATGGCTTAATAGTGCGCGTTTATGATTCCAGTTATCGACTAAATGTACGCGTTGAGAAATCAACGTATGTTTTTTAGTGGCAACGGCTAGTTGAATACAAACAGGATCTTTTAAAAACTTTCGCGATATTCTCTGCACTTCGCCTTCGAGCGTTGCAGAAAAAAGAAGCGTTTGGTGTTTGATAGGCAATGCGGCGGCGATATGTTCCATATCTCCCACAAAACCCATGTCTAACATGCGATCGGCTTCATCTAAAATGAACATTTCTAAACGCGAAAAGTCCACGCGATTGCGCGACATGTGATCCATTAATCGGCCGGGCGTTGCAACCAAAATATCGAGTGGTCGTCGTAACAACTGTTCTTGTGCTGGATATCCAACCCCACCTGTAATAATACCAAATCTAAAATTGGCAAATTTGCTAAGATTCGCAATGGCATCGGTAATTTGGCTAGCCAGTTCTCGTGTGGGGGTTAAGATTAAAACCCGGGGCCCACGACCGTTAACTGCCGGTGGATTTGCCATTAGTCTATGTAAGGCAGGGAGTGCAAAAGCGACGGTTTTACCCGAACCGGTTTCTGCTGAGGCTAGGATATCTTTACCCTTGATAACCTCAGGAATGGCTAGTTTTTGTATTTCCGTGGGTATTTTATATCCCAGGGCTTTAATGGCTTGTTGTAATTTGGGATGCACATTTAAATGTGCACACAGTGATTCATAAGTAGAATACGGCAAGAGACTTCTCCTAATAATGCGCAAAAGTGGACCAAAATTGGTTTTTTATAAAATAAACCGGTTAAGTTATTTAGTTAGGTTTATTAATATTGATTGTTGCCCTTGTGCGCATGCTAGGCGATCAACCAGAGTGCATCATACAGGAGATTCTGTAAGAAAGCTATATATAGATGGTGCCGGGAGAGAGAATCGAACTCTCACAATGTTACCATTACCAGATTTTGAGTCTGGCGCGTCTACCAGTTCCGCCATCCCGGCAAGTCAATGAGCCTGAAGTTTAGCAAATTGCGAGCAGCTATCCAAGGGTTTTTATGTTAAACTACACGCTACTCAATTTTTTATGGGGTCTAAAATGAAAAAATCAGTCATATTGGGTTTACTATTAAACTTATATTTGCCTTTAGCATTTGCTGATGCAGCACCAGTAGCTGCTGCTCAGGCGAATGCCGGTTCAGGTGGTGCGATGACGCAAGGGATTATGCTAGCGGCTTTTGCAGTTATCTTTTACTTCTTATTTATAAGACCACAAAGCAAGCGTGCTAAAGAGCACCAACAACTGGTCACAAATCTACAGAAAGGTGACGAAGTCGTTACAACGGGTGGTCTTCTGGGTAAAATTACCAAATTATCAGACAATTTTTTTGTGATGATGATTGCAGAAGGGGTAGAAGTGCCTGTTCAACGCAATGCCATTGCCATGTCTGTTCCCAAAGGAACCATGAATTCTTTGAATCAATAAAAGGAATTTAAACCGTGCCAACAACGTTTCCACGATGGAAGTATTATTTACTGTTAGCTATTTTAGTGATCGGTTTTATTTATGCGCTACCAAATTTGTATGGCGAAGATCCCGCCGTACAAATTTCAGGCTTAAAAGGTAAAGCCATTAATGCAGAAGTCGTTGCTTCTGTTACAGATACCCTAAAAGAAGCCTCTCTTCAGCCTAAATCCGTCGCGATTGAGAATGAAGGCGCAATTTTAGTGCGTTTTTCTAATGCCGAAACGCAGCTAAAAGCTAAAGATGTGATCAAAAATAACTTGGGTGAGAATTATAGCGTTGCTTTAAATCTTGCACCGGTTACACCACATTGGTTAGAAGCTATCGGCGCAAAACCCATGAAATTGGGTTTAGATTTAAGAGGCGGTGTACACTTTTTAATGGAAGTAGATGTGAAGGCGGTAATAGGAAGACGTATGGAAGGCTATTTTTCTGAAATGCCTAAAGTATTGCGCGAAGCCAAAATTCATTATAAACATTTAGAACATCCTTCCCTTGAAAATATTAAAATTACCTTTGATACCATCGAAGAACGAAATCAGGCTTTTAGTATATTACAGAAATGGGAACGTGATTTAGTTATAACCACTGGTGAACCTTTCTATATCCTTGCTAGTTTAGCGCCTAAAACAATATTGGAAATCAGAAACGAAACGTTAGAACAAACGCTTTCTATTTTGCGTAATCGTGTTAACGAATTGGGCGTTGCAGAAGCCATTGTTCAACGTCAAGGTCTAAGCCGAGTGGTTGTAGAGCTCCCTGGTATTCAGGATACGGCTTATGCCAGAGATATTTTAGGTACAACTGCGACTTTAAAGTTTGTGATGGAAGATCAAAATCATAAGGTACAAGATGTTATCAATGGACGTTCTGTTGCTGTGGGCTCTAAACTTTTTTTTGATCGTTTTCAAAGACCTGTTTTGGTAAAAACACAACCTATTTTAACGGGCGAAGCGGTTACAGGTGCAAGCACTGGACAAAATAAAGATGGGTATCCTTCGGTTAACGTTCGTTTAGGTGGCAATATTGGTCTTTTTTCTAAAACGACACGCGAAAATATTGGTAAACGGATGGGTGTTATTTATAGTGAAGTCAAAGATCACAAAACAACAGAGTCTTTAATTAGCCTGGCAACCATAGAAAGTGCACTTGGCAATAATTTTCAAATTACAGGCCTAGGTGTAGAAGAAGCGCGTGATCTTGCTTTATTGTTACGTGCTGGCGCATTACCCGCACCCGTTTCAATTGTTGCGGACAATATAGTAGGTCCAAGCATGGGGCAAGAAAATATTCAAATGGGTATGATTTCTGTCGCTGTGGGGCTGGGTTTAGTATTAATCTTTATGGCCGTATATTACAGTGTATTTGGGATAATTGCGGATATCGCCTTGCTGGCTAATTTGGTTTTATTGCTCGCTATTATGTCCTTAATTGGTGCAACCTTAACACTCCCTGGTATCGCAGGCATTGTCTTAACATTGGGTATGGCTGTGGATGCCAATGTTTTAATTTTCGAACGTATTAGAGAAGAACTACGTTTAGGTATGTCGCCTAAAGCCAGTATTGTGCGTGGATTTGAATATGCCTTTGCAACCATTATCGATTCCAATTTAACCACACTCATTGTCGGGGTTGTTTTATTTGCGATTGGTTCTGGTCCTGTTAAAGGCTTTGCCGTTACTTTATGCATCGGGATCTTAACCTCTTTGTTAACCGCCACAACCGGCAGTCGTGCGTTGGTGGAATTTTTGTATGGTGGTCGTTCGATTAAGCATGTCAGGGTAGGGATTTAAACCATGGAATTTTTTAAAAAAGAGACCCACATCGATTTTATGGGCATTCGTCGTTATACAGGCGTTGTCACAGTTGTTTTGTGGGTTATTGCCTTAGGTTTATTGTTTACCAAGGGAATGAATTTAGGCTTAGATTTTACCGGCGGTACGCAAGTTGAAGCACGATTTGCAAATGCGGCAAATCCACTGGAAATCCGATCACAATTAGAACACGCGGGCTTCCATGGGGTTCGTGTTCAACAATACGGTTCTACACAAGATATTTTAATTCGCATTGGTAGTTCCGATAAAGGTGAAGTTAAAGAGGAAGTCGGTATCGATGCAGAACAAAAAATAACGGGGCATATTAAGGAAATTTTGCTAAAGCATTATCCCGATGTAGAAATTCGTAGTACAGAATTTGTAGGGTCTGAAGTCGGCGCACAATTGGTAGAACAAGGGGGTATTGCGGTTCTCGTTTCTATTTTAGCAACTATGATTTATATAGCCCTGCGTTTTGAGTATCGATTGGCTGTTAGTGCTGCTGTGGGGTTAACACACGATGCTTTTTTAATTTTAGGGGTGTTTTCGTTATTTGGCTTTAGATTTGACTTGCCTACCTTGGCCTCTATTATGGCTGTTTTGGGTTATTCTTTGAATGACACTATTGTGGTATTCGATCGTGTGCGAGAAAACTTTAGAAAAGTACGCAAGGGCTCACCTGTAGAAGTCATGAATTTATCGATTAATCAAACCTTGTCTAGAACCATTATGACATCCTTTATGACATTGTTAGTGGTCTTGGCTTTGTTGTTTTTTGGAGGAGAGAATTTATTTGGATTCTCTATGGCATTTTTTGTGGGTATTTTAATTGGAACATTCTCGTCTATTTATGTGTCGGGTGCATTGGCCTTGTGGATGGGCTTAAGTCGCGCGGATTTAATGCCTAAGCCTAAGTTTGAAGGTGAGGGTGCTTGAGTAGGGGTCGGTCTCTGCGGCGCGGCCTTAATTAGAAATCAACAAGGGCGGACACGGCGGTCCGCCCCTACAGATTTTTGAATTCACAAACGTATTTTTAATAATTTATGCCTTGATATAATGATTTCAAATCGAAAGGCACTTTAATATTTGATCACACTAGATAATGCAATATCTGTAGGGGCGGACCGCCGTGTCCGCCCTTGAGATGTATTGGGAAAATTTTTATTTATTAATAATCTGCAACAACTCTGCATGCACCTGTGTGCCTGCAATAATATTGCCGCTTTCTAAAAAGTCATTTTCACCCTTAAAGTCTGATACAAAACCACCTGCTTCGCGAACGATCAAAACACCTGCTGCAATATCCCATTGCTTGAGATCAGATTCCCAAAACCCATCGAGTTTACCAGAAGCCACATACGCGAGATTTAAGGCAGCAGATCCAATCCTTCGTACATCCGCACCGCGTGTAAAAATTTCTTGTAAAATTTCTAAATGGGGCACGCCATGAGGGGTTGAATCTCTATCATGATAAGGAAAAGCTGAACCTACTAAAGCGCCTTTCAGATCGTGACGTTCTGAAACTCGAATGCGTCGATTATTAAGATGTGCACCACGGCCTTTAGAAGCGGTATAGAGATCTTGACTCAGCGGATCGTAAACAACAGCATGTTCTAGGTGATCCTTCATTTTGATGCCAATAGAAACGGCAAATTGTGGAAAGCCATGTACATAATTCATAGTGCCATCTAAGGGATCAATCACCCAGGTAAATTCGTTCCCTGGATGTTGCCCAGACTCTTCGCCGAGAATACTGTGGTTTGGGTAGGCCTTGTAAATAGTTTCGATAATCGCTTCTTCGGCGGCTTTGTCGACCATTGTGACCAGATCATTTACGCCTTTTTCAAAGATAGTGAGCTTCTCTAGCTGCTCAAAATGGCGCGTAATAATCTTTCCGGCGCGGAGGGCCGCGTTAATAGCAATGTTGAGGTAAGGATGTGTACTCATCGTGGCATTCTATCATGAATTTTTTTAATCGTCGTGAGATTGTGTTGAGTTTGATATCATAAATCCATGTTTGATCAAATAAAAGTTATCTTAATTAACACAACTCACCCAGGTAATATTGGTGCAGTTGCACGTGCCATGAAAAATATGGGGTTCAAACACTTATGTTTAGTGTCTCCCAAACATTTTCCCTCAGACGAGGCCAACGCACGCGCCAGTGGGGCTTTGGATATTTTAGAAAATGCCGATGTCGTTCAGACACTGGATGAGGCTTTGCTCGATTGCCATTGGGTATTAGGGTTAAGCGCGAGAAGCCGAAAGCTTGCTATACCAACCCTAACAGCTCGAGAGGGGGCGCTTAATATTGCCTCTAGACTACTAGAGACTCCAGATTTGAAGGTGGGGTTGCTGTTTGGCCAAGAACAAAGCGGTTTATCCAACGAAGCACTCGCAAAATGCCATTTTCAGATCAATATTCCTGCTAACCCTGAATATGCTTCTTTGAATATTGCCCAGGCAGCCCAAATCCTAAGTTATGAGCTAAGAATGGCTATTTTGTCTATAAAAGCATCGATTGTGTCAAATAATGACGATATCTTGCAAGAAAAACAAAACTTAGAATTGGCGAAGATAGGCGAAGTTGAACGATTTTACACACATTTAGAGAAAACGTTGATTGAGATTCAGTTTTTGAATCCCCAATCGCCTGGATACCTGATGCGGCATTTACGGCGCTTGTTTGCCAAAAGCCCGTTGACCAAAACCGAAGTTATTAGGTTGCATGGGAGATTGAGGACTATTGGACAAGGCGTATAGTTTTTCTTATGACTAAGACGATATATTTAGTTTAGGCGGCAACAACACCGGTAGATCCGCGTGTTTGTCAAAAAATAACCGAAAGCTTGTTACCAGAGGGTACCTTTGGTAACCCCGCATCCCCTCATGTGTTTGGCCTTAGGGCTAAAGAAAAAGTAGAAGAGGGGCGAAAATACCTCGCTGATTTAATCCATACCGTTCCTCGGAATATTGTATTTACTTCTGGTGCAACAGAGGCGAATAATTTAGCCATTAAGGGTTTAGCCAGATTGCCTCAGCACCAAACAAAGAAACACATCATTACTTCAAAAACCGAACATAAAGCGGTTTTAGATGTTTGTGCGCAATTAGAAAAAGAAGGTTTTGTGGTTACCTATTTAGATCCATTGCCTAATGGTTTAATCGATATTAATCATTTTAAATCGGCATTGAGATCGGATACTCTCTTAGTTTCTATTATGCAGGTTAATAACGAAACCGGTGTGATACAAAATATTGCAAAAATAGGTGATATAACGCGTGAACGCGGTATTTTTTTTCATGTAGATGCAGCGCAAAGTTTAGGCAAGATGCATATTGATATGCAGCAGTTACCGGTTGATTTAATGTCTTTTTCTGCGCATAAAATTTATGGTCCAAAGGGTGTTGGTGCTCTCTATGTAGGTGACAGACCCCGCGTTCGTTTAAATCCAGAAATGCAAGGTGGTGGTCAAGAACGCAACATGCGCGCAGGCACTTTAGCGACACATCAAATTGTTGGATTCGGAGAAGCTTGTAAAATAGCAAAAGAAGTATTAATAACAGAAGCAGATATTATGACAAAATATCGCAACCAATTTTGGCAGGGTATTCAAGATTTGCCAGGCGTGATTTTAAATACAGATTTCAGTCTCAGTTTGCCTAATATTTTGAATGTGCGTTTTGATAAACCTATACTATCAGATTTAAAAAATTTAGCGGTTTCCAATGGGGCTGCTTGTAATACAATGACTATTGAGCCATCACATGTACTGCGTGCCATGGGATTAAAAGATTTTGAAGCCGATTGTTCTATTCGTTTTTCATTTGGGCGTTTTACAACAAGAGAAGACATAGTGCATGCAATAGCAATGGTACGAGAAACTATTTTACAGGAGAAAACAATTGATGCTTAATATCAGTGAACACCAAAACATCACTTTAACAAATGCGGCAGTTCTGCATCTTCAAAAAACCTTGCAAAAAAAAGAAGCAGCCATTGGTATTAGATTGGGTGTAAAAAACGCAGGTTGTGCTGCATTTTCTTATGTGATGGATTTTGCGCTAGAAGCTAAACCGGAAGATAAAATATTTGAAACCCAAGGCATTAAAGTTGTTATTGATCCTAACAGTTTTGAATACCTAAAAGGGACTGAAATTGATTGTGTGCAAGAAGGTTTAAACGCACAATTAAAATTCAATAATCCCAATGTTAAAAGTGCTTGTGGGTGCGGCGAAAGTTTTAATACAGAGAAGTAAGTTTATCTGCTAGATAAGGCTCTATCAAAAAATAATTTTCTCTTTTTTCGTTCGCTCAACTCGCTGCGCTCAAACATTAGCTCACTTAAAAGAGAAAATTATTTTTTGATAGAGCCTAAAGGGTTTCGGTTGTATTTTTGTCTATAAGCACTATAACAATAAGATGAACCCAAAAATGACAGCAAGAGATGCCGCCTTATGCCTAGGACAGGATAAAGCGTGGATTGCCCAAACATTGGGCGATCGCGGATTGTCTTACCAGAAATCGAATCACGAAATTTATTTTGGGCATGAAACCGCAAGAGCGCTGTTCCAATTTCCATTTACTCCACGTGTTATCGCTTTTCATATTGTAAAAGGCGGCACGGGTAAAACCTCCTTAGTTTACGAATTAGCGGTTCGTGCTAGCCTTTATGGCGCTAGGGTGTTATGTATCGATTTGGATCAACAGGGCAATTTAACCCAGGCATTACAAGCCGAAGGGGATGCTGAAGAGTCGCCTGTGATGATAGACGTGCTGGCAGACGATGTTCCACTCGAAGACTGTGTCTTTACCGTTGCCCCAGGTATCGATTTATTGCCCAGTCGTTTTGAAAACGCAATGCTGGACGAGGTCATTCGCACCAAACACTTATCTATCGAAAAAGTATATCGTGCGCCTTTTCAAGATTTAAAAAATCATTATGATTTGATTTTGATAGATTGCCCGCCCAGCTTAGGGCTTTCTGTGGCTGCAGCCGCATTATCGGCCGATGTATTGATTGCACCTGTAACTCCCGAGAAGTTTGCCTTGTCGGGGCTAGAATTGGCTTATCAATCCATTGAAGAGCTGCATGATTTGTATCATATTCCCATTGATTTTAGAGTGCTGGTGAATAAAGTGGAGGCTAGAACAACCTTATCGCAACTGACTTTAAAATATTTATTGAAACATTCCAAATTTGCCGATCTGCTACTAACCCATTCGGTGAAATTTTCACAAGAATTCCCAAATGCCATTGCGAGTCACAGTTCGGTATTTGATCTGATTAAAACAACGGCCGCCAAAGAAGATATTAATGCTTTAACACAAGAACTATTAGATATCACCCCACGCGTTATCACTGAGTTAAATATCACGAATGAAACTATTTGTGGTTCTCAGCTGACATATGATATAACATAACTAAACCTAAAGTTTGAACCCTACTTAAAATGCCTTTAAGTCGCTGTTTCGTCAATATTTTGTCTTAGTAAGTTATGAAGCTTTCCTTGACATGCAGAGGTCAGGTTACTAAAGTATAGATATGTGGGAAAAAATGGGATAAAGTGGGAAAAATTTTGGGAGCGCGCGGTGTTTCGAGGAATAAATGCTATTCAAGTGGATGACAAAGGCCGGATGGCTATCCCGACGCGCTATCGTCATCAGTTACAAACGGATGCAAAAGCAGCGCTCATACTGACCATCGACACAGAAGAGCGTTGTTTGTTGCTTTATCCATTACCAGAGTGGGAAGTCCTTGAAAAAAAGGTACAGGCGCTGCCGAGCTTTAATAAGCAAGCACGCCGTATCCAGCGTTTATTGATAGGGCATGCCACAGAAGTGGAATTGGATAGCCATGGACGGATTTTATTGGCGCCACCCTTGCGCGAATATGCAAACTTGCAGAAAAAAGCAATGTTGGTAGGGCAGGGGAAGAAGTTTGAGATTTGGGATGAAGTGCGTTGGCACGAAACGCGTGAAGATTGGATGAAGGAAGGTTTGGGTAATGGACCGTTACCACCTGAACTGGAGTCTTTATCTCTATGATGCGATTAGCGGAATATTTTATGGAACCACAAGATCACATCCCTGTGATGTTAGACCCCGTCTTAGCGGGGTTAAACGTTCGCCCAGATGGCATTTATATTGATGCGACTTTTGGGCGAGGTGGGCATGCACGTGCCATATTGGCGATATTAAATCAAAAAGGTCGATTGCTGGTGTTAGATCGCGATCCTGAAGCGATTCGAGAAGCCCAACAACTGGCGGCAAACGATGCGCGTGTCATGGTTCGACAAGGGACTTTTCAAAATCTCTATGCTATCGCGGAATCTGAAAATTGGATTGGTAAAGTCGACGGTATTTTATTTGATTTGGGTGTGTCTTCACCACAATTAGACTCTGCTGATAGAGGCTTTAGTTTTAAAAGTGAAGGTCCGTTAGACATGCGTATGGATCCGACTACCGGAATTTCTGCTGCAGAATGGGTAAATACTGCAGAAGAAATAGAAATTAGTGAAGTTTTAAAAACTTTAGGCGAAGAACGCTTCATCGGCGTATTGCGCATGCTATTATTGCCGCGCGAAATGCAAATCCGATTACAACAACGCGCGCGAGCCGAAATTGTTTCTAAAGCAAATCCTGCTTGGGAAAAGATTAAACATCCGGCAACGCGTAGTTTTCAAGCCATTCGGATGTTTATTAACAACGAGCTTGAAGAGATAACTTTAGGATTGGATCAAGCATTGGAAATTTTAGCAGTAGGAGGCCGATTGGCCGTGATTAGCTTTCATTCATTAGAAGATCGCTTGGTGAAGCGATTTATACAAAAACATGAAAGGGGTGATGAATATCCCATCGGATTGCCTGTGCTTGCGAGCCAAATGAATCAAAGGCTTAAACGATTAGGACGTTCTATTAAACCGACAGGGTTGGAAATTGCAAAAAACAAGAGGGCACGCAGTGCCATACTACGATTAGCCGAAAAAGGTGGTAATGTAAAATGAGATCGAATCCAATAATTGAGTTATTTCAAAAACGCGATTTAAAAATAATGTTTTTAAGCTTTTTGGTATTAAGTTCCGCGCTAGGCGTTGTTTATACCAAATATTTAAATCGTAATCTTCATATCCAGCTCGAACAGTTACAGATTGCACGTGATAACCTGCATGTGGAATGGACGCAGCTGTTATTAGAGCAAGGGACTTTAGCTTCAGATGTACGCGTAGAGAAAATTGCTAAGGAAAAACTGGGAATGGTTATGCCAGCTTCTAAAGAAATTGTGGTGGTACAGCCATGAAAAATAATGGACGTTATATTGCAATAAGTTTAGTGTTACTGCTGGTTGTAAGCGGTTTGGGTTGGCGCGTCGTGAGTTTGCAAGTCTTTGAACAAGGATTTTTGCGAAATCAAGGCGAAATGCGAACCGTTCGTGTTGTAGAAACACCAGCGCATCGTGGAATGATTCTCGATAGAAATGGCGAACCTTTGGCCATTAGCACACCGGTTAATTCAGTCTGGTTAAATCCTAAAGAATTTAATGCAGAAGATCCCCAATTGTTAACATTGGTGAGCGTATTAGATATTTCATTAGATCAGTTGCTTGCCAAAGCAAAGCGAAATAAGGGACGCGAATTTGTTTATTTACAGCGCCATGTTTCGCCCAGCGTTGCAGATCAAGTCAAACAATTAGAAATACCCGGTATTCGTTTAAAAACAGAATACAGACGTTTTTACCCCGCAGGAGAAGCAGCAGCACATGTGGTTGGTTTTACGGATGTGGATGATCAAGGTAAAGAAGGCTTGGAATTAGCACTACAAGATCATCTTGCAGGTTTGCATGGCAGTAAAAAAGTCGTTAAAGACAGACAAGGTCACGAAGTGGAAATTCTAGAAGGCCTGCAAGATATGCAGTCTGGGCAAGATGTCATGTTAAGTATTGATCAGCGGCTACAATATTTAGCTTATAGAGAATTAAAAGCAGCGGTTGTTGCCAGTAAAGCCGTTTCTGGTTCTGCAGTCGTATTGGACTTACAAACGGGTGAAGTATTGGCGATGGCGAATCAACCTTCGTTTAATCCCAATAACCGACTTAAACCCGAAGATAAAGCGCGTTGCCGTAATCGCGCAGTTACTGATAAGTTTGAACCAGGTTCTGTCATGAAAACATTCAGTGTTGTGAGTGCCATGCAGAATGGTCAGGTAACGCCTGCAACGATGGTAAATACTTCACCGGGTAAAATGATGATTGGAAAAAATATTGTTCGCGAAATCGATGACAAAGATTTAGGCATACTCAGTGTTTCAGAAATTTTGCAAACATCCAGTAATATTGGTGTGAGTAAACTGACGTTATCATTACCTGCTAAAAATTTATACGATACGTATTCAAAATTTGGATTTGGTCAGGCAACAGGCAGTGGTTTTCCGGGCGAAAGTGCGGGTACTTTGCATGAACCACCCAAAGATGGATCGTTTGTATTAGCAACCATGGCCTTTGGATATGCAATGAGTGTAACACCGCTGCAATTAGCACAGGCTTACGCGGTTTTTGGTTCAGGTGGCGTAAAACGTACACCAACTTTTATCAAACAAACCGATATTCCACCGGGTGAAGAAGTGATAGATCAGGTTGTCGCCAAACAAACACTTGATATGTTATTGGGTATTGTCGAACAAGGGGGCGGTGCTAAAGCGAAAGTGGTCGGATACCATACAGCTGGAAAAACCGGTACTGCACGTAAACTTCGTATGACGGGTGGATACGATCCGCATTCACATGTTGCTTCTTTTGCAGGCGTAGTGCCAGCGTCTAACCCGCGGTTTGCAATTGTTGTGGTTATCGATGATCCAAAAGCCAATGCACATGTGTACTATGGCAGTCAGTTAGGTGCACCTTTGTTTTCGAAAATTGCGGCAGGTGCATTAAGATTATTTAATGTCCCACCAGATATGATCGATAATCAAAACTTGCGTGTGGCACAGGTTAATAAAAATATCTCTGTGGTTGATTAATAATGCTTGATGTCAACATAGAAAATCTTACGATGGACAGTCGCCAGGTAAAGCCTGGCGATTTGTTTATAGCTGTACCCGGATTAACTGTCGACGGGCGTGACTTTATTGAACAAGCCATTACAAAGGGGGCAGTTGCTATACTAGCAGAATGCGATAGCGCCGCTTCTGCAGAAATAGAGTTAAAAAAACAAAAAAAAACAATCCCCATTATTGCCGTACCCAAGCTTCAATCATTGGTGGGATACATTGCTGCACGGTTTTTTGAGCATCCCTCTCGAAACATGCCGGTTATTGGCATAACAGGCACTAATGGCAAAACGTCTGTTTCCCATTTTATTGCACAAATATTATCATATTGTCATAAGCCTTGTGGGGTAATAGGCACCTTAGGTGCGGGTGTTTTAGACAAAAATTTCTTGTCTCATGAAGGCACTACGCCAGATCCCATTGCCGTTCAACGTATTTTATCAAATCTTCAAAAACAAAAAGCCGTTGCAGTTGCTATGGAAGTTACTTCGCATGCGTTAGATCAAAATCGCGTAGAAGGTGTTGAATTTCATACGACACTTTTTACGAATCTCACGCGTGATCATTTGGATTATCATCCAGATATGAAAGCGTATGGCAAAGTTAAGAAAAAATTATTTACGCACTTTCAATCGCAGTATAGCATTATTAATATAGAAGATGAATTTGGCTTAGAATTGTTCGAATATTTAAAATTAATGCATCCGGAAAGAAAATTAATCGGATATACGACGGACATAAAGAGAGATGAGAACCTAGTGACAACCCAAAAGCTTATATTAAATAACCATGGTATAAGCGCTCGTATTAAAACCCCCTGGGGTGAGGGTAAATTGGAGTGTAATCTGTTAGGTCGATTTAATCTCAGTAATCTCTTAGCCGCTATTGCAGCTGTGTGTATTCAGGGCATTCCATTAGCACAAGCATTAGAGGCTATTCAATCTATTAAGGCAGTACCAGGACGAATGACACGATTTGGGGGCAATCACGAAACACCGTTGGTGATCGTCGATTATGCCCACAAACCGGATGCATTAGCACAAGTATTAGAGGCATTACGAACGCATTGTACAGGTCGTCTATGGTGTGTGGTAGGATGTGGTGGTGATCGTGATAGGGGCAAGCGTCCCATCATGGCTGAAATTGGTGAGCGTTTAAGCGACTATTTATACTTAACACAAGATAATCCGAGAACGGAAGATCCCGAGCAAATTATGGCAGAGATGTTACAAGGGCTTAAATATCCTAAAAAGGCGATAGTTGAATATGATCGCAAAAAAGCTATAGAATTAACTATCGCAAAAGCAAAACCAAAAGATATCGTTGTTATTGCGGGAAAAGGCCATGAGGATTATCAAATTATTGGCACTGAAAAAATACCCTTTTCTGATCAAACGGTTGTAGAAGCTGCCTTAAAACGGAGAACAGCATGAGTCTCTTAACATTATCTTTCGCAGCCAAAGCCATGAATGCCGTTTTTAATCAAAACCAAGATTGCATGATTAAAGATGTTAAAACGGATTCTCGTCAAGTCTCAAAAGGCACTTTATTTGTTGCCATTCCGGGTGCCAGAGTTGATGGTCACGATTTTATTCGGGAAGTAGAAGCACAAGGTGCTATTGGTATTGTTGCAAGCAAACCGGTAGCAACAACATTGCCAACACTATTGGTGCCAGACACCATACAAGCCTTAGGGCAATTTGCAAAAGCCTATAGAGATACCTTTCAATTCCCGATAGTCGCCATTACCGGTAGTTGTGGCAAAACGACTGTTAAAGAAATGTTAAGTACTGTTTTGAACGAGGTAGGACCGGTATTATTTCCACAAGGTAATTTAAATACCGATGTAGGGGTGCCTTTAACCTTATTACGTTTGCAGCCAGAACATCAGTATGCTGTTATTGAAATGGGCGCACGTAAAAAAGAAGATATACGTTATTTAATGGGACTTGTCTCTCCTCATGTTGCGATAATCACCAATGTTGGGATTGCACATCGAGCGATGTTTGGAGGAGAAGAAGAAATTGCCAAGGCAAAAGGTGAAATTTTTGAGTGTTTACCTGCAAACGGTGTGGCCATTATTAATGCAGATGATAAGTATGCTGATTATTGGCACGGATTATTAACAAATGATCAAAAAGTGCTGACATTTGGCATTGAAGACTCGAATGCACATCCCAATATTTTTGCAAAAAACATTGTATTAGATCAAAAAACCTCATCATTTGAATTACAAACAGACATAGGTAGTATTCTAATACGCTTAAATATCCCAGGATTGCATATGGTGCAAAATGCCATTACAGCCGCAGCGGCTGCTCGTGCACTGAGTATTTCTTTATTAAACATTAAATCTGGACTTGAAAAATTTTCGCCTATTGCAGGACGATTACAATTTAAAAACGGTCGTCAGGGTGTTTCTGTTGTAGATGATACTTATAATGCAAGCCCTATTTCAATTCGCGCAGCCTTAATGGTGTTAACGAAGTTGTCTGGAAAACAAATTTTTGTGATGGGTGATATGGTCAGTGATATGTTTGAAAAGGAAGAAGAAGCTAAAAAGCTCCATTATGATATAGGGCGTGATGCTAAAAATTGGGGAGTTCATAAAATGTTTGGCGTGGGACCTTTAACAGCATTCGCGATAGAAGCATTTGGTGAAAATGCACAGCATTATCCTGATAAGGAAACCCTAATTAAAGCATTGCAATTCGAACTTAAACCAGATACAACGATTCTCGTAAAAGGCTCCCGCTTTATGGGAATGGAAGACGTCGTTTTGGCATTAACAACAGATTGTCAGGAAACAAGTTCATGTTAATTTGGCTTTCAGAATATTTAACTCAGTATTATCGTGCATTTAACGTTTTTGAATATATTACGCTACGTGCCATTTTGGCCGCCTTAACCGCTTTGGTGATTACCTTACTGGTAGGTCCGCCAATGATTCGAAGACTAGCGCAATATAAAGTCGGGCAAGTGGTGCGCGATGACGGACCTAAAAGTCACTATAGTAAAGCAGGTACGCCGACCATGGGTGGGGCGATGATCTTAATTGCTGTGGCCATTGCAACATTGCTGTGGAGTAATTTGGGTAATACTTATGTATTGATAGTATTAGCTGTAATGACAGGTTTTGGCATGATCGGCTGGTGTGACGATTATCGAAAATTAACAAAACGTAATTCAAAAGGCTTATCTGCGAAATTAAAATTTTTATTGCAATCGATTATTGGATTAGCAGCAGCGATTTTTTTATACATGAAAGCAACAACACCGGCAGAAACCAGTTTGCTTGTGCCTTTTTTCAAAAACGTTGTATTACCTTTAGGTTTTTTCTACATCATTTTAACTTATTTTGTGATTGTGGGAACCAGTAACGCGGTTAATTTAACCGATGGGTTAGATGGGCTTGCCATTATGCCTATCGTATTAGTCGGTGGCGCATTGGGCATTTTTGCGTATGTAACAGGACATGTAAAATTCGCGAATTATTTATCGGTACCTTATATTGCGGGTGTTGAAGAAATTACGGTCTTTTGTGGGGCATTGGTCGGTGCCGGTTTAGGTTTTTTGTGGTTTAATGCTTATCCGGCCCAAGTTTTTATGGGCGATGTTGGTTCTTTAGGATTAGGCGCAGCCTTGGGTATTATTGCGGTTTTAGTCAGACAAGAATTGGTGTTGTTTATGATGGGTGGGGTATTTGTGGCAGAGACGGTCTCTGTCATATTACAAGTAGGCTCCTTTAAATTAACAGGTCGTCGTATTTTTAAGATGGCACCCATTCATCATCATTTTGAATTAAAGGGTTGGCCAGAGCCACGCGTTATTGTTCGATTTTGGATTATTACAGTAGTATTGGTTTTATTTGGGTTAGCAACATTAAAACTTCGATGAATTAAATCCCTTCTCCCCTTGTGGGAGAAGGTGCCCGAAGGGCGGATGAGGGGTAAATGAATAATCATAATACAGTCATCATTGGCCTAGGCGAAACCGGTTTTGCTTGTGTGAAATATTTTTCGTCACGTGGCATACCGGTTATTGTGATGGACTCGCGCCAAAATCCGCCTAAATTGGCAGAGTTTGAAAGAAATTTTCCAGAAATCCCAATATACACAGGTGATTTTCCAAAAGAAATATTAAAAAATACTCAGACATTGGTTTTAAGCCCGGGTATTTCTCAAGATCATCCCAATATTAAAGACCGATTATCTCCTAATGCAGAAATTATTGGCGACATTGAATTGCTGGCACGCAGTGTCTCAGTGCCTGTTGTTGCAATAACCGGATCTAATGGTAAAAGCACCGTAACCACATTGCTGGGTGAAATGGCAAAAACGGCGGGCATTCGTGTAGGTGTTGGCGGAAATCTGGGAACACCTGCTTTAGATTTATTATCTCAAGATCCCGAACTCATTATTTTAGAATTATCTAGCTTTCAATTAGAAACAACGCATTCCTTAAAACCTAAAGTGGCAACCGTTTTAAATATTTCTCCGGATCATCTGGATCGTTATGGCTCTTTAGAGGCCTATAAAGCTGCTAAATATCGTGTTTTTAAAAATGCAGAATTTGTTGTTTTTAATAGAGAAGATCCTCACCTGCCTAAAGGCAGATCAGAACATGACAATAAAACCATCAGTTTTGGTACAGATTTACCAAAAGAAAATCAATACGGATTAATCAAACATAAAGAGGCAGTTTGGTTAGCCAAAGGTCAACAAGCACTATTACCCATCTCATCTTTAAAAATATCGGGGTCTCATAATATTTCAAACGCTTTAGCGGCTTTAGCATTGGGCGAAAGTATTGGTTTGCCAATGGCAGCAATGCTCTCTGTTTTAAAAACGTTTCCCGGTTTACCACATCGTGCAGAATGGGTTTCTGATTATCTAGAGGTACCCTGGATTAACGATTCTAAAGGCACCAATGTGGGCGCAACCCTGGTAACTTTACAAGGGTTAGCAGAAAGCATTCAGGGTAAGTGGGTATTAATTGCCGGTGGTATGGGCAAAAATGCAGACTTTTCGCCGCTAGTACCTCTTATTGAAAAACATTGCCGTGCTGTTATTTTAATAGGCGAATCAGCCGATATATTACAAACTTTATTAGAACCGATTGTTCTTTGTGTCAGAGCAGCAGATATGACAGAGGCTGTTCAGAGGGCAGCGGAATCCGTAAAACCAGGTGCAGGAGATGGGGTATTATTGTCGCCGATCTGTGCCAGTTACGATATGTTTAAGAATTTTGAAGAGCGGGGTAATGCTTTTAAAATAGAATTAACCAAAATTCGTGGTAAAATCCTTAGCTAGAGTCTTTTGACACACAGAGGAATAAGTTGAGTAACTCGCTTTTAATTATCATTGCCTTTGGACTTTTTTTAATCTCTACGCTGTTAGTGCGGCTATTTTGCTATTACGCAGCTAAAAAGGGTTTATTGGCTATTCCGAATGCACGATCATCACATCAAGAACCCACGCCCTTGGGAGCAGGCATTGTATTTGTTTTATTGTGGTTTGCTTGTTTAATTATGGGATATTTTTTTAATATTTTTTCATTATTCGATTTGTTGCTTTTTTTACCGGGTGCCATATTGGTGTCTGTTATCGGGTTTTGGGATGATTTTAAAGACTTAACAGCGAGAAAGCGTTTAATCGCACAGTTGTTAGCTGCGACTTTTTGTGTGCTTTTATTAGGTGATGATTCTACTTTGCATTTATCTCGTTATACCACCATTGCTGCAGGTTGGGCAGGGTTGGTTTTAACTATCTTTAGCATTGTGTGGTCTACCAATCTTTATAATTTTATGGATGGATTAGATGGTTTAACAGCTGTTGAAGCACTCTACGTATTTGGCATTGGAGGATTCTTTTTTTGGAATGTGGGCGCAATATCCATGGCTTATCTTTCGTGGATATTGGTTGTAACGGTTGCAGGTTTTTTAGTGTGGAATTGGCCTAAAGCGCGCGTTTTTATGGGTGATGCGGGTAGTTATTTTTTAGGTTTTTTAGTTGGTGTCTTTTCGTTAGCGGCGGATCGTTTATACAATATTCCTATCACCGTTTGGATTATTTTGTACGGTGTATTTTGGTTCGATACAACAGTCACGCTCATCAGAAGATTTATACGACGCGAGAATGTTGCATTAGCACATAGAGAACATGCTTTTCATCGATTACACAGAGCTGGCTATTCACACAGACAAGTACTGTGTGGTCTGATTATTTTAAATACAATTTTAGCTTGCTTAGCCATTTGGGCGTTAAAAACAGATTCATTTAAGTGGGGTTTTGGTTTAACATTGCTTATATTAACAAGTGTCTATTATAAAATTGAAAAATTACAACCTATGGCAAGAACAACAGCATGAGTACACCATTAGAAAACATTCAAGCACGATGTACGTTTGCGATTATTTCGCATCCAGATGCCGGTAAAACGACGATTACAGAAAAGTTATTGTTATACGGTGGTGCTATTCAGCTTGCAGGCAGTGTGAAAGGGCGTAAAGCCAGCAAACATGCAACCTCAGATTGGATGGCACTCGAAAAAGAGCGGGGAATTTCCGTCACGACGTCTGTTATGCAATTTCCATATAAAAATCGCATGATGAATCTTTTAGATACCCCAGGTCACGAAGACTTTTCTGAAGATACCTATAGAACACTAACTGCGGTAGATTCGGCATTAATGGTGATAGACGCTGTTAAGGGTGTGGAACCTCGCACCATAAAGTTATTAGAAGTTTGTCGTCTACGCGATACACCTATCATCACTTTTATTAATAAATTAGATCGCGATAGCCGAGAACCCGTAGAATTATTAGATGAAATAGAACGCATCTTAAAAATTCGGTGCGCACCTGTTACTTGGCCTATTGGGATGGGTAAGCATTTTAAGGGCATCTATCATTTAGCATTCGACACCATTTGTCTTTATCAATCGGGTAAAAACGAGCGTGTTCAAACAGGACAAATTATCAAAGGCCTTAATAATCCGGAATTAGACCAATTAATAGGTGCAGATATTGCGAACGAATTTAGAGAAGAATTGTCTTTAGTGCAAGGGGCAAGTCACGGATTTGATAAAGCTGCCTATTTAAAAGGTGAATTAACACCCGTATTTTTTGGTTCAGCTTTAAATAACTTTGGTGTACAAGAATTATTAGATGCTTTTGCAACATATGCGCCTTCACCACAACCACGCGAAACAGAAACGCGTAGTGTAGAACCTATTGAGGAAAAATTTACCGGTTTTGTTTTTAAAATTCAGGCAAATATGGATCCCCAACATCGCGATCGTATTGCCTTTATGCGGATTTGTTCGGGTAAATACCAACAAGGCATGAAAATGCGCCATGTGCGATTGGGTAAAGATGTACAAATATCAAATGCCTTAACATTTATGGCAGGGGAGCGAGATCGCGTTGTAGAAGCTTGGCCTGGGGATATTATAGGCTTACATAATCATGGCACTATTCAAATAGGCGATACCTTTACACAAGGCGAGCGCTTTAAATTTATTGGGATTCCGTATTTTGCACCAGAATTATTTCGTGCTGTGCGACCTAAAGATCCGCTTAAAGCCAAAGCATTACAAAAAGGCTTAATACAATTGTCAGAAGAAGGTGCTACCCAAGTCTTTAGGCCCATTAATGATAACCGCATTATCTTAGGCGCGGTCGGTGAATTACAGTTTGATGTGGTCGCTCACCGTCTACAATACGAATATAACGTCGATTGTGTTTACGATACCATTAATGTTTCGACTGCCCGCTGGGTGCGGTGTGATGATCCTAAAAAATTAGATGAATTCGAACGAAAAGCAGTTGGCAATTTGGCTTTAGATGGTGGTGATAATCTTACCTATTTGGCACCAACGATGGTTAACTTAAATTTAACGATAGAACGTTGGCCGGACATTGTGTTTTTGGCAACGAGGGAGCATTAGGGCGGACCTCTTTGTTTCCCGCCAAGCCTCGGCGGGGATTTTAATGCATCAATTCCTGTTCTCGGTGGCTTAAGTTATCGATAGTTTCTTTAAGCTCTAATGCCCGTTTTTGTTCTTCTGCAACAACCTCTGGGGGTGCTTTCTTAGTAAAATTCTCGTTTGAAAGTTTCGCAACGATTTTTTCGAGATCTGTTTTAGCTTTAAGCAATTCTTTTGCAAGACGCGCAATTTCTGCACTTTTATCAATCAATCCTGCCAGTGGAATTAATATCTCTAAAGATCCGACTAATGCAATTGCAGTCTCTGGGCGTTGTTCATTGGGCAACAACCATCGAATGGATTCAATTTTAGCCATGGATTTTAGAATGCGTTGGTAAAAAGCAGAATCAATGCGTTTTTTGTCTTCTTCAGTACCATTGAAGCATAAAACAGTAACCGGCTTAGAAGGAGGGATGTTCATCTTACCCCGAATATTACGTATGCCTAATACCACCGCTTTAATCCATTCAATATCACTTTCTGCGTTGGTGTTAATCAACTTATCATTACAGGTTGGGTAGGGTTGCAACATAATGGTATGGTCTGTTTTGCCAACAATAGGCTTAACTTGTTGCCAAATAGCTTCTGTGATGTAAGGCATAAACGGATGAATAACCCGTAGTAATTCTTCCAAAACACTGATTAGTGTTATACGCGTGTTTTCGCTGTCGGTACTTTGATTTAAAATCGGTTTGGTTAATTCCAAATACCAATCGCAATATTCATTCCAGGTGAATTCATAGATAGCATGTGCTGCTAAATCAAACCGATATTCAGCCAGATTCTTTTCTATTAAGGCTTTTGTTTGTTGCCAACGCGACAATATCCATTGATCAATGGCGGTTAATAATTGCACATCGGGTAAAGTTGAGATATTAAGCTTGTCTTTTGTATTCATTAACACAAAACGCGCAGCATTCCAGAGTTTGTTGCAAAAATGGCGATTACTTTCGATTTTTCTTAAATCAAAGCGGATATGTCGTCCGTGTGTTGCAATGGCTGCATAAGTAAATCGCAAGGCATCTGTGCCATAGGCGGAGATGCCTTTTGGAAATTGTGTGCGTGTTAAGGTTTCGATTTCTTTTGCCAGTTGGGGTTGCATTAAACCTGTGGTACGTTTTTTAACCAGACTTTCGAGATCGATCCCATCGATTAAATCAATGGGATCTAACACATTGCCTTTGGTTTTAGACATTTTCTGGCCATCTTGATCTTGAATTAATCCATGGATATAGACCTCATGGAAGGGGATTTTGCCTGTAAATTTAAGACCAAACATAATCATTCGGGCAACCCAGAAAAAGATAATATCAAATCCTGTGACTAACACTTGCGTAGGATAAAAGGTTTGTAATCTTTCGGTATTCTCAGGCCATCCTAAAGTCGAGAAAGGCCAAAGGGCAGATGAGAACCAGGTATCTAGCACGTCTTCGTCTTGTTGCAGTTTTAAATCATGGGGTAGTTTATAGTGTGCACGCACAACTGTTTCAGATTCGCCTACATAGATATTGCCAGCATCGTCATACCACGCGGGTATGCGATGTCCCCACCAGAGTTGACGGCTGATGCACCAATCTTGAATATTATTCATCCATTCAAAATAGGTTTTAGTCCAATTTTCGGGTACAAATTTAATTTGACCGCTAGTGACGGCTTTAATAGCCGGTTCGGCCAGTGATGCTACGCTAACAAACCATTGGTCAGTTAACAGGGGTTCTAAAATTGCATTACTGCGATCGCCTCTGGGAATTTTTAAGAGATGAGGCTCTGTTTTTTCAAGCAGATGAGTGGCTTTTAGATCCGCCAATATTTTTTCACGTGCAACAAAGCGATCTAGTCCTTGATATTGTTGTGGTGCATTTTCGTTAAGTGTTGCATCGATTGTAAAAATATTAATACTGGGCAAACGATGACGTTGCCCCATTGCATTATCATTAAAATCATGTGCAGGTGTTATTTTAACACAACCAGTGCCGAAATCAGGATCAACTGAATCATCCGCGATAATGGGAATAACGCGATCGGTTAAGGGCAATTTTAATGATTTGCCAATTAAATGGGTAAAACGCGGATCTGTTGAATTAACAGCGACGGCAACATCGCCTAACAGGGTTTCGGGTCGAGTCGTTGCCACACACAAATAATTTTTATCATCAACGCATGTATCATCTGCAAACGGATATCGAATGGTCCAAAGGGAGCCTTGTTCTTCTTGATTTTCAACTTCTAAGTCAGATACCGCTGTTTTTAAAACAGGATCCCAATTCACTAAACGTTTTCCACGATAAATTAAGCCTTCTTTATAGAGTTGAATAAAAACGTCTATAACGGCTTTAGACATGCCTTCATCTAAAGTAAAACGTTCATGAGACCAATCAACAGATGCACCCACTCGGCGTAATTGTCGTGTAATATTGCCACCGGATTCGGCTTTCCATTGCCAAATGCGATTTACAAATTCATCTCGGCCTAAGTCATATTTGGTTTTTCCACTGGCCAGCAATTGTCGCTCTACAATCATTTGCGTGGCGATACCGGCGTGATCAGTGCCCGCTTGCCAAACTGTTTTATTGCCTTTCATACGATGATAACGGATTAGAATATCCATTAAAGTTTGCTGAAATGCGTGACCCATATGCAAGCTGCCAGTAACATTGGGCGGTGGCAGCATAATACAATAAGCAGAGCCATTTCCTGTCGGTGCAAAATAGCCCGCTTTTTCCCAGATTCCGTACCATTCACTTTCTAAAGCACTGGGATTGTAGGTTTTATTTTCTTCCATTACGAGTAGTCTCTATGATTCTTTAATTTTTTGACAACGGTCTAATAGGTATTGAACCAACAAGGGCACAGGTCTACCTGTTGCTGCACGTTCTTTTCCGTTACGCCAAGCTGTTCCTGCGATATCTAAATGTGCCCAGTGATATTTTTTAGTAAAGCGAGATAAGAAACAAGCGCCTAGAATAGTACCGGCTTCAGAAGGTGTGCCAATATTAGCAATATCTGCAAAAGGACTATTTAATGCATCCTGATATTCGTCCCATAAAGGTAATTGCCAACATTTGTCTCCGCTGACTAAACCGGCATTTAAGAGATCATTGATTAAGGGATTATGATTGCCCAACAATCCACTGGTCTGAGAACCCAGTGCCAATACACAGGCGCCGGTTAAGGTTGCAATGTCTATCACAACTTCGGGATCAAAACGTTCGCAATAGGTGAGTGCATCGCATAAAATTAAACGACCTTCAGCATCAGTATTTAAAATTTCAATCGTCAGACCAGACATGCTGGTCACAATATCTTCTGGTCGAGAGCCTTTATTGCCAGGCATATTTTCAGCTGTTGGAATAACCCCAATAATATTCAGAGGCAATTCTAATTCTGCAGCAGCACGAAGGGCACCGAGTACAGAAGCCGCGCCACACATGTCGTATTTCATGCCGATCATAGACATAGCGGGTTTAAGAGAGTTACCGCCGGTATCGAAAGTAATGCCTTTACCGACCAATACAATGGGTTTTTGTTTATCTTTACGGCCGCGATATTCTAGCGTAATAAAGCGCGGTGGATTTTGGCTACCTTGTGCTACCGATAAAAAAGAATCCATTTTAAGGGCAGCAATTTCTTTTTCATCTAAAATAGCTGCACTAATGCTTTTATATTCGGATGCCAATTTTTCTGCCACTTTAGAAAGATAAATGGGCGTGCAGACATTTGCAGGCGTATTGGCAAGATCTTTTGCAAGAGACATACCGTTTGCAATAGATTGACCTTCTAAAACAGCACGTTCGCCAGTCGATAAAT
>JBGAIP010000001.1:0-230667 GCA_044225395.1 Gammaproteobacteria bacterium | reverse complement strand
TGGCTATAGCTCGATGGTCTACGCAACAAGTTCTATTGCATTATTATCGTTTTTGGTTTGGGCCCACCACATGTTTACTACTGGCTTACCTGTTGTGGGTGAAATTTACTTTATGTTGGCAACCATGTTAATTGCGGTACCAACGGGTGTTAAAATTTTTAATTGGGTCGCAACCATGTTTCGCGGTGCACTCAGTTTTGAGGCGCCTATGTTGTTTTGTGTGGCTTTTTTAATTATGTTCACAATGGGTGGATTTTCAGGCTTAATGCTCGCTATGGTCCCCGCCGATTTTCAATATCATGATACCTATTTTGTGGTTGCACACTTCCATTATGTTTTAGTGCCTGGCGCTATTTTCGGTATCATTGCAGGCGTTTATTATTGGCTACCTAAATGGACAGGGCATCTCTATAGCGAAACGTTAGCAAAGTTTCATTTTTGGTTATCGGCCATTTCTATTAATGTTTTATTTTTCCCCATGCATTTTTTGGGTTTAGCCGGTATGCCAAGGCGCATTCCAGATTATGCTTTAGAATTTGCCGATTTTAATCGCATTGCCAGTGTGGGTGGGTTTGTTTTTGGCGCTTCTCAATTGTTATTTTTATACATTGTGATTAAAACCATTCGCGGTGGCGAAAAAGCCCCAGCAGATGTTTGGGAAGGTGCACATGGATTGGAATGGACACTCTCTTCTCCACCGCCTTATCATAGTTTTACGACACCTCCTAGCGTGCATTAATGGAAAAACGACATAAAAAACTGGTGACTCGACTCTCTATTATTGTCTTGCTGATGTTTGGTTTTACATTTGCATTAATACCACTTTATAATGTATTTTGTGATGTCACAGGTCTTAATGGCAAAATTGATACAACAAAGCCAGAGACCTTTGCACGTTATAAAAACGAAAGCATGGCCAAGATAGCTCGACTGATTGTCGTGGAACTTGACACAAATCGCCATCAAGGCATTCCCATTGAATTTACGGCAGAAAAATCTGCACTTCAAGTAATTCCGGGAGAACTCACTTTAACCACTTACCATATTAAAAATTTAACCGATAAAAAAATGGTTATTCAAGCTATTCCCAGTATTAGCCCAGGTTACTTAGCAAAGCATCTTAAAAAACTAGAATGTTTTTGTTTTGAACAACAAACCCTGGCCCCTTTTGAATCACGCGATCTCCCCTTGCGTTTTTGGTTGGACTCAGAAATTCCAGCCGATATTCATCGACTAACCTTGTCCTATACTTTATTTGATATTACCCAACAAGCTGCTAAAGAGGATGTCTAAAAGATGACAGACGAATATCAACATTACTATGTTCCTCCACAAAGCTATTGGCCTATTATTGGTTCAATTGGACTCTTTACCATGGTGGTGGGTGGCATTAATGTCTTACACGAACATGCCTATGGTTGGCTTATTTTTTTAACCGGCACTTTTTTGATAGTGTTGATGATGTTTGGCTGGTTCGGTAATGTCATACAAGAAAGTCGTTCTGGTCTTTATAGCCCACAATTAGATCGCTCGTTTAGATGGGGAATGGTGTGGTTTATCTTTTCTGAAGTGATGTTTTTTGGCGCATTTTTTGGAGCACTTTTCTATGCCAGAAATTTTTCGGTGCCTTGGATGGGGGGTATCGGTGCAAAACCGGCAACCCATACTTTATTGTGGGATAATTTTACCGCCATCTGGCCCTTGTTAAAAAACCCTGACCCCACTCAATATGTAGGACCTCTGGAAGCGATGGGCGCTTGGGGAATTCCCGCTTTAAATACACTTATTTTATTATCTTCGGGTGCAACAGTCACGATGGCACACATTGCCTTAAAAAATGATCATCGAAAAAAATTAATACTGGGATTATTGGCAACAGTTGTTTTAGGTATCTTGTTTTTATCTTTTCAAGCTTATGAATATTATCATGCCTATACAGCACTAGGTCTTAAATTAAACTCGGGGATTTATGGCACGACTTTTTTTATGTTAACGGGTTTTCACGGCGCACATGTCACCATTGGGACGATTATGTTGTCTGTTATTTTGGTGCGTTGCATGCGTGGGCATTTCACGCCTGAAAACCATTTTGGATTTGAAGCCACTGCCTGGTATTGGCATTTTGTCGATGTGGTCTGGCTCATGCTGTTTATATTTGTTTATTGGCTTTAGGGCTAAGGCACTGTGCAAAAATAACTTATTTTTTAAGCGAGCTAATGTCTGAGCGTAGCGAGTTGAGCGAGCGAAAAAAATAAGTTATTTTTGCACAGTGCCTTAATAGTGCAACAACCCATGAGGAGAAATCCACCCCAGCGCAAAGGCAATTAACAATGCCAGAAACAACACAAAAGAGAGGATAATACGAACAGACAGAGCCCTAACCGTTCGCCGGGTCTTTCCTTGATCTTTTACCAAATAGTATAATCCTGCCCCTAAACTTGCTAGAATGCAAAAGATCATGACAAATATCAATGCCGTTGCTAATGTAGAAGTACTCATGAAAAAACGTATCCTTCAATATGGCTATCTCGCTACTGTACTGCTGATTACATTGTTCGTCTACCTTGGGTTTTGGCAAATCGATCGTTATTACCAAAAACAAACCCTTCAACAAAACCTGGAAGAGCGCTTCAACTTACCCATTATCCATGAGATCGCGGACTTTGATCCTGGTTTACGATACCGGCAACTACAAGTAACGGGACATTTTTTAAATGAACATCAAATCTACCTGGATAATCAAATTGTCAAAGGACAAGTTGGTTACCGCGTGATAACGCCTTTTCAAGTGATAGGGCAACCTAAGATTTTATTAGTCGATCGTGGATGGATTCCGCTCGGTATCAGCCGAGATCACATGCCCACTATAAAACCCGTGCTCGGACAAATAACACTGATTGGGACCCTTAATTTACCCACCAACGCGTTAAAACTGACATCCTTATTTAACCATAAAACAACGACTCAAAACAGTTGGCCACTCAGAATTCAACGCATTGACTTTGCTCACTTGACTTCTCTGTTGTCTCAAAACCTATACCCCTATATTGTACAATTAAACCCAGAAGATCCTTCTGGATTTGATATTCAACCCATTACTTTTAACCCACCACCCAGCAGACATATGGGATATGCCATTCAGTGGTTCACTATGGCTCTTGTACTTTTTATTTTGCTTCAAGGCGTCCGTAGAAATTAATTTGTCTGTGTTGATGCTTTTGATATAAAATTGCTTTGTGAAAACTAAATATCATCGTTTAACGCCTTGGCTATTGCTCTTGGTCTTTGTAGGGCCTTGGCTAACAGCACAAATAATCTACGCCAAGCGTGATCAATTAACTTTTAAAACCATTGAAACAGGCACACTTTTATCCCCTCCGAGAGAGGCTAAATCGTTACCCTATTATGACGCTAGTTGGTTAGGAAAATGGCAATTGGTTTATATAGACACCAAGAATAAACCAGAAATGCTTGCCATGCTAAAGCAACTGAAAGAAGCTTTAGGTAAAGAAAAACACCGGGTTGCTTATCAAATGGTAACACAAGACAATGCTGCTCTGCTTATTATTGATCCCCGTGGATGGCTAATCATGCAATATCCCGCTAATCCTAATCCGATTGGTGTTTTAAAAGATCTTCGCCGATTATTACGATATTCACATGGTGGATAAACAAACAAATCAAGGACTGATCCTAACATTTAGCGCAACATTGTTGGCGTTTGTGGTCGTTGTTATGGGCGCCTACACACGCCTAACAGACGCAGGCCTTGATGTCCCGATTGGCCCGGGTGTTATGGCCAGCGATTCCAAAAGAAAATATTTCAAATGCGCTCATGAACACAACAAAAGCTTGGACAGAAATGATCCATCGTTATTTGGCAGGCTCGTTAGGTATTATTATTTTTACACTGACTTTTTTTATGATAAAACACAAAACTGTTTTCAAAAAACAATCTTTATTATTGGTGTGTGCTATCAGTGTGTTGGTCATTTTTCAAGCGTTGCTAGGCATGTGGACAGTCACCTTAAAGCTATTCCCAGTGGTTGTAATGGCGCATTTATTAGGTGGATTTACAACGCTGTCTTTACTTTGGTGGCTTGCACTTACGCTAAAACCTTTACAGATATCTCAACAAAATGTAGACCCACAACTACAAAGATGGGGCATAATTGGACTTGTGATGCTGATCATACAAATATTTTTGGGTGGGTGGACGAGCGCAAATTATGCTGCGTTAGTTTGTTTAGATTTTCCTTTTTGTCAGGCTTTTACAGATAACAACGCATTAAATTTATTAGAAGTTTTTAATTTTACAGCGATCGGTGTAGATGGCAGCCAAGGCACGCCGCTTAATCATGCTGCGCGTGTAACGATTCATATGCTACATCGTATAGGTGCATTATTAACGACGCTGGTTATCGGATGGTTAGCAGTGCTAACCTGGAAACGCTCTCAAAAAGCACTCATTCGAAAAATAGATCTTGTCATGGCTGGTTTTTTGATTGTGCAAATTTTACTGGGAATAACAAATATACTGGCCATACTGCCACTTCCCGTTGCTGTTGCACATAATGCGGTTGCCGCGCTATTATTGCTGAGTTTAGTCACTTTAAATTATTTTATTTATGCAAAGTAACATACTTAACCCGAGTCTTATTGCTGATTATTTTACATTATGCAAACCTAAAGTTATTTTGGTCATGTTAGTCACCACTTGGGTTGGCATGCATCTCGCAACCGATACACTGGTGCCCTGGCACATCTTTATTTTTGGCACGCTGGGTATCGCATTAGCTGGCAGTTCTGCTGCGGTAATTAATCATTTAGTTGATCGCCACATCGATGCTAAAATGACACGCACAGAAAACCGACCACTGGTAAATAAAAGAATATCTATTCTAAACGCTATCCTTTTTTCAGGTATTTTAGGGTTTAGCGGATTACTGATATTGACTATTTTTATTAATTCCTTAACGGCCTATTTAACTTTCGGAACCGTTTTAGGTTATGCTGTGTTATACACGCTTTTTTTGAAACGCAAAACACCTCAAAATATTGTCATCGGTGGTGCCGCAGGTGCAATGCCCCCATTATTAGGTTGGACTGCGGTGACGGGTCATACGAGTGCATTTGCTTGGTTATTAGTACTCATTATTTTTACTTGGACACCCCCACATTTTTGGGCGCTTGCTATTCACCGAAAAAAAGATTACGAAAATGCTAATATTCCAATGTTACCTAATACGCATGGAATTTCGTTTACAAAATTATATATCGTACTATATACTATTTTATTATTTGCAGTCACTTTGTTACCGTATGCTGTACAAATGACAGGCTTACTTTATTTTATTTCTGCTGTACTACTTGGCATTCTTTTTTTAATACAAACGTTGATTTTATATCGCTCAAAATCGAACACCGTCGCTTTAAAAACATTTAGTTTTTCTATCCTATATTTATTGTTATTATTTGGTGCATTGTTAATTGATCATTACATTCAATTTTTTGGGGAGGCTTATATATGAAGCGCGTTTTTTTAACGGTTAGTCTTACGCTGACTGCCGTATTTGTCATTTGGTATGGCGTGAAGCCCGTCATCGAAAAACATACACCACCTCCTACCATCTCCAATATCACTACTGCAACGATTTTAAAACCTAAAAAACTCGTCACAGACTTTGCTCTAACAGATACACTAGGTCACTCTTTTACGGAAAAATCCTTGTTAGGACAATGGACACTCATGTTTTTTGGTTATACGCAATGCCCAGAAACATGCCCTAAAACGTTAGCAACTGTCAGCGAACTTTGGAAACAGGTACCCAGAGGTCTTCAGTTTATATTTGTGAGTTTAGATTCTGAGGATGATTCGGTACCCGTCTTACAAAATTTTTTGAGACGGTTTAATCCTGATTTTATAGGCCTAACAGGGGAAGCAGCCGTTGTAGAAAAATTAGGCAAAGCCTGCGGCATCTACTGGACCGATCCCAATGCAAACAACCATAATGCTTCAAACCTAAAAATCATTGATCACAGTGCCACACTGATACTCATTAACCCCATAGGCCAAATTCACGCTGTCTTTTCACCTCCTTATCAGACAGAGCCCATGGCTAAAGACTTACATGAAATATTGTCTTCTCCTATTATCAGACTGAATAACAAAAGTTATTCACAAGCTAAATAATGTATTAGAACGGTCGTTGCCCAACCCATGTCAGTCGGGTAAAAAATGTTAAGGGACAGAGTTTTTTTAAAATTTGTATTAAAAATCAACAAGATAACATTATTTGGTTATTTAGCAACTTTCTGTAAGTTTGTTAGGTTGGGTTAGACGACAAATATAGTATTTAGTTTATGCACAGAATTATTCACAGAGTTATCCACAGCAAATAGGGATAAGTCTACTATCCGAAACGGCATAAAATCCAGGATTTTCAAGAGAGGGTTTCACGTTATATTGTAAAGGCTTACCTGTAAAATCAACTAGTTGCCCACCCGCTGCTTCTAAAATACACTGACCAGCCGCTGTATCCCACTCACTGGTTGCTCCTAATTGTGGATAGAGATCTACAAACCCTTTAGCAACCAAACAAATTTTCCAAGCGCTGCCACAATAAGTCAACTCTGGTTGTCTAAGCCTTTCCATTAAAGCCAGCCATTCGGGTTGAGAGTCTTGATTCAAACGACGGCTAACCGCCAGCTTCAGGGGTTTGTGGGATAAATACTTTGTCTGAATAGCAATGGGTTCGCCTTGTCCAATTTTGGCATAAGCGCCATTACCCTTAACTGCCCAGTAGGCTTCTTGATAAGCGGGCACAACGACAACCCCCAAAACTGGCACGTGATTCTCTATCAGCGCAATATTGATCGTGAACTCGCCACTGCCTTTAATAAACTCTTGCGTACCATCCAGAGGATCGACTAGCCAATAGCGAGACCATTGGGAACGGATCTCATAAGACGCCGTCTCACCTTCTTCCGAAATCAAGGGTAATGTGGGCTCAATTTCAAAAAGCCCCTTCTGAATAATATGATGTGCTGACAAATCGGCTTCTGTAACAGGTGAAGTATCTGACTTTTTTTGAACTTGATAGGCCTTGCGATGATAAATATCATTTATGACTTTTGCTGCATCCAATGCCACTGATAATACTTTTGGGATCCAATCTTGATACAACATATTTATCTAGTATATCACCTTGAGTTTAATTCATTAAAAAATAAATAAATTCACGCTGACAATTCTGAATTAATTCTGCTATGATGCAACTTCTAATCTCATCAAAAGTGTTAACAACAATGGATCAGAAATTTGAATTTTTTTCAGATGACTACGTGTTTGAAGACGAACAACCCGGATCAGATGAAACACGTGAGCTTATTGTACGCTTAGATAAATGGCTGTGGGCAGCCCGTTTTTTTAAAACCCGCGCAGTCGCAAGACTGGCTGTGGAAAAAGGAAAGGTCTTTTACAATGGTGAACGCGCCAAGCCCAGTCGAGAAATCGAGCTCGGTGCGACTATTTATATTCAACAAGGTCGATTTGAAAAGACTGTTGTTGTACGTGGGCTTTCTACCCGTCGACGAGGAACAGAAGAATCCTTGCAGCTGTTTGAAGAAACAGAAGAAAGTCGTCTTAACCGAGAAGAAGGACCGACTGAACCCGATTACACTCACTTTCAATCACCTTATCAACCACGCGGATTTTATCCACCACCACAACCAGAGCAAGTCGAACAACCTAGGGAACGACGAGTGCTCAGATTTTTACGCCGTTCCGTTAATCGCGGCGAATCTCGTCCACCGCAAACGAGAAAGAATCATCCCATACATCAAAACAAAGATGTTGAGATTTTTGATTGAGTGAGCGTATTCTCCGGGTCGCGATTCCGGTTCCCTTAAGGCAATTATTTGATTACTTACCACCCCTCGAATCCCATGCAATAAAACTAGCACCTGGCATGCGTGTACTGGTTCCTTTCGGGCGACGAAAAACCGTTGGCATCATCGTAGAAGTTTCTGATCATACTGCTCACCCCCTCAGCAAACTCAAAAGAATACATGCTTGTTTAGATTTAGAACCCCTTTTCCCAAAAACCATTCTTGCGTTAATCCAATGGGCGAGCCGATATTATCAAGGGGCTTTAGGAGAAGTTTTTGACATTGCATTACCTAAACAACTCAGACAAGAACCTAAAGCAACAAAATCTAAAACCAGAAAACAAAAAAAAGAAACTTTACAAACATTAAGCGCTTCAGTTTCACCTGATTTAATATTGAATCCACTTCAAGAAAAAGCTATCAAAAACATTACACATCATTTTGGTCAATTTAAAACATTTTTACTCGATGGGGTTACGGGTAGCGGCAAAACAGAAGTATATATTCGTGTCGTTCAAGCCGCATTACAAACAGGAAAACAAGCATTAATCCTGGTTCCTGAAATTGGTTTAACCCCTCAATTATTGTCTCGTTTTCAAGAGCGATTTAGTGTGCCCATTGCAGCATTAAATTCTTCTTTAACAGACAAACAACGGCTTGAAGCTTTTGAAAATGCTAGAACCGGTATCGCCCCTATTGTGATTGGTACCCGATTAGCCGCATTCGTACCCTTGAAAAACCCAGGAGTTTTTATTATTGACGAAGAACATGATCCGTCGTTTAAACAACAAGAAGGTTTTAGATACCATGCGCGCGATTTGCTGATTTTTAGGGGATCACTCGAACATTGTCCAGTTGTTTTGGGTACCGCAACTGCATCACTAGAAACATTACATAATATTCAATCTGGACGTTTTCATAATCTACCCTTACCACATCGCGCAGGGCATGCCATTTTTCCCACTTTACAAATTTTAGATATTCGTCATAAAAAATGTGTAGAGGGATTATCTTCTGAGTTAATAGTAAAAATGCGCGAACATATTGAAAATAAGGGTCAGGTATTATTGTTTTTAAATAGACGCGGTTATGCACCCGTATTGATGTGTTTCGCATGCGATTGGGTCGCGACTTGTAAAAATTGCGATGCCAAACTGACTATACATCAACATTCAAACACGCTACAGTGTCATCATTGCGAATTAACAATCCCTCTGTATAAAGAATGCCCTAGCTGTAAAACAAAAAATCCTAAACCCGTGGGTATAGGAACAGAAAGATTAGAAGCCGCATTACAAGAAAACTTTCCAACCAATACCATTGTGCGTATTGATCGCGATACCACTCGAAAAAAAGGCGAGTTAAAAAAAGCAGTTGATCTGATCCACGAAGGCAAGGCTGATATATTAATTGGCACACAAATGATTGCCAAAGGACATCATTTTCCAAATGTGACGCTGGTCGGTATTTTAGACATTGATCACGCCTTATTTAGCACTGATTTTCGTAGTGTCGAAAAAATGGGCCAGCTTATTACACAGGTTGCTGGACGTTCAGGACGCGCGGAACGCCCTGGTCACGTTATATTGCAAACCTGCCATCCGCATCATCCTTTATTAAAAACATTGTTAGAAAAAGGTTATGCTGATTTTGCCACTCACTTACTCACAGAACGTAAAATAACAAATCTTCCGCCTTATAGTTACCATGTATTAATTCGTGCGGAAGCGACCCTATTAGAAAAAGCGTTTACCTTTTTAAGCTTTGTGAAAAAAGAAGCGCTCACAAAAGCGATGCCACATGTAACCATTTCAGGACCCATCTCTGCACCCATGGAACGACGACTGGGAAAACATCGTGCACAATTATTGTTGCAAGCACCTGAGCGTTCGATATTACAAAAACTATTGCAAAAGCTTGTACCGAAAATTGAATCTCATCTGATGACGAATACTGTTAAGTGGTCGTTGGATGTTGATCCGATCGACATGTATTAGACTGTTTATTTAAACAGAATTAAACGCCGTCACCTGAGCTTGCCCAGATTTACATACTAGGGGTATACTTTTCGGTTTGGTGAAACTAGAAACGACTAGAAGAGAAGGGGCTAAGTGATGTTTGAAATTCAAGGGTTTATTATTTTATGTAGCATTCTTGCTTTAGGATACGGCGCTTTTGCGGCACGTTCGGTTTTTCATGCCCCTGCAGGCAACGAACGCATGCGCGAAATTGCGTTGGCTATTCAAGAAGGGGCTAATGCGTACTTAAACCGCCAATATAAAACCATTGGTATCGTTGGGGTTATTATTGCCATCGGTCTTTTCACCGTACTTGGGCAGTATGCTGCCATCGGTTTTGTGATAGGTTCCATACTCTCTGGGGTCGCTGGTTATATAGGGATGAACGTTTCTGTGCGCGCCAATGTACGAACCGCAGAAGCTGCTCGTAAAGGCCTCGCAAAAGCACTGAATTTGGCCTTTAAAGCAGGTGCAGTGACCGGTCTTTTAGTTGTTGGTCTTGCTCTTTTAGGTATTACGCTCTGCTACGTTATTTTAAAACAATTAGATTTATCAGAACGCGCACTTACTGAAGCATTGGTTTCTTTGAGCTTTGGCGCTTCTTTAATTTCAATCTTCGCGCGTCTAGGTGGCGGCATCTTTACAAAAGGTGCAGACGTTGGTGCTGACCTAGTCGGAAAAATTGAAGCGGGCATTCCAGAAGATGACCCACGTAACCCTGCCGTAATTGCCGATAATGTAGGCGATAACGTTGGTGATTGCGCAGGTATGGCAGCAGATTTGTTTGAAACCTATGCCGTTACCATTGTCGCAACCATGGTGCTTGCTGGCATCTTAGCACCAAGCAACCTGCAAGAAACCTTAATGATCTATCCGCTCGCCATTGGTGGTGTTTGTATTTTAGGCTCTATTGTGGGTACTTGGTTCGTACGATTGGGCAAAAGCAAAAATATTATGAATGCCTTATACAAGGGCTTATTAGCAACCAGTATTTTATCGGGTTTCTTAATCATTGGCTTAACCGATTGGATGCTCGGCATTCAAACTTCATTCGAAATTGGCGAGAGAACCATCACTGGATTAAGTTTGTTGTACTGTGCATTGGCTGGACTTCTTATCACAGGTCTTTTAGTGTGGATCACAGAGTATTACACCTCTACTAAATATCGCCCTGTACACAGCGTTGCAAAAGCCTCTTTAACGGGTCATGCAACCAATATTATTCAAGGATTAGCAGTGTCGATGGAATCGACTGCATTGCCTGTGTTGGTTATTAGTGCTGGTATCCTCTTTACCTTTATGACGGCGGGTCTATTCGGCATTGCCATTGCTGCTACCACTATGTTAGCACTGGCAGGTATGATTATCGCTCTCGATGCTTACGGGCCTGTTACCGATAACGCCGGTGGTATTGCAGAGATGTCAGGCTTAGACAAAGAAGTTCGCGTTATTACGGATGCGCTCGATGCTGTTGGCAACACAACTAAAGCCGTTACTAAAGGATATGCGATTGGTTC
The DNA here is from genome assembly GCA_044225395.1 of Gammaproteobacteria bacterium. Taxonomy (GTDB): domain Bacteria; phylum Pseudomonadota; class Gammaproteobacteria; order UBA6186; family Azoamicaceae; genus CADEGZ01. The sequence continues at coordinate 219,242 of JBGAIP010000001.1, read as the reverse complement.
AGCTGCATTAGCCGCCTTGGTTTTATTTGCAACGTATACTGAAGATTTACTGCACTACTTTCCTTATTTGGATATCAATTTCAAATTACAAGATCCCTTTGTAATGGTGGGATTGTTCGTAGGGGGATTACTGCCGTACTTATTTGCCTCTTTTGGTATGATGGCCGTTGGACGTGCAGGTGCACAAGTGGTTATTGAAGTACGTCGTCAATTCCGTGAAATTAAAGGCATTATGGAAGGTACTGCAAGACCACAATATGGTGTTGCCGTCGATCTCTTAACAAAAACGGCCATTCGTGAAATGGTTGTACCTTCTTTATTACCTGTACTTGCCCCCGTTATTTTGTATATGGTTGTTAAAGCGATTGCTGATCAAGAAGCGGCTTTCACCTGTTTAGGCGCCATGTTATTAGGCACCATTGTTACCGGCATTTTTGTCGCTATCTCGATGACATCCGGTGGCGGTGCTTGGGATAATGCTAAGAAATATATTGAAGATGGCAATCATGGTGGTAAAGGATCGGATGCACATAAAGCGGCTATCACGGGTGATACTGTTGGTGATCCCTACAAAGACACCGCAGGTCCTGCGATTAATCCGATGATTAAGATTATCAATATCGTGGCATTGCTATTGATTGCAATCGTTGCACACGCATCGTAATGTAGGTAGAAAAACCAAGGGCCCCGAAGGGCCCTTGCTACACAGTCAAAATGGTTTTTTTAATTAATTAAAATTGATAAAAAAGACCTAAACCAGCAGAATTTACATTCTTGATGATTTTGTTGCCTTTTTGATGACGAACCATAAAGCGTGCGCCAACGTTTTCAGAGAACTTATATTGTGCTCCTAAACCAAGACGAACACCTGCTTTGCTTTTTGCAAGGTTCTTATTAGTAGTAGACAAAGGTTGAACAACACCGTTCACTTTGTTTTCTACTTTAGTGCTCAAACGACCAACACCAACTGAACCAATCAGTTCAACATCATTAGCAACAGGCAAATATCCCATCGCGTCGATGTAAGGGTTGTTCATTTTAACATCTAAAGTTCTACCAGCTACTGGGGTGTTATGACTTTTCTTTAAAACAGAATAACCAAGTTCTGCACCAAAGTTTTCAGTAACACGTGTTCCTAAAAAAAGACCTGCACCAGGTGAGCTTTTTTTACGAATTAATGACTTCCCATCAGTAGATTGCAAAGCTTTATCATTACCCGCTTTTAACTTGTTGTACTGGGCTTCACCACCAACATAAAAAGAAGGATCGAAATCCAAACCAAAAGATGCACCGCTAACAAGCAAGGCACCCGACAAAGCTATACTAGCTAACTTCATATTCATACTATTTCCTCCAACCATTTTGATGCATAGTTTCAAACTATGAACCCAGATGGTAATGGACTTTCGTTGTAAGGTAAATACTTAGTAACTAAAAAAATGAAAATAATCACTAGTTTTCTGGTTTAATAACCAGTAAATTTTCATATTTTACACAAGAACTATCTGTTTGTACATTGGTCAAATAATCCAAAGAGAATCATTGCAACACGCGGTTAGATAACCTAACATTGCAATTGGAGGACTAGCTTATATGTTAGGAAAAGCACCAAAAGTATTAATCGGATGGCAAGAATGGTGCGCGCTCCCAAAGCTCCACATCCCCGCAATTAAAGCAAAGATCGACTCGGGGGCCAAAACCTCGGCACTCCATGCATCCGATATTCACCCTTTTCATCGTCATGGTGAATTATTTGTCCAATTTTTGGTCCAACCCCTACAACGCACACAAAAATTTGAAACGGCCTGTACGGCATTAGTGATCGATCAACGAAATGTGATGAATTCCGGTGGACATAAAGAACTCCGTTATGTTATTACCACTGCTATTACATTGGGACAAATGACCTGGGAGATTGATATTACACTCACAAATCGTGATCCCATGACTTTTCGTATGTTATTAGGAAGAGATGCATTGAAGGGGCATTCCATGATCGATCCCGGTAAAATTTTGTGTCAAGGAAAACTCAAATCAAAACAACTGCGCACACTCTACACAACGCATAAAAGTACTCATCGCTTATGAAAATTGCTGTATTAACACACAACCCAAATGCTTTAAGCTATAGACGCTTCACAGAAGCTGCCAAAAGACACGGTCACCAACTTTTTTTTATCGATATTGCTTATTGTTATATGAGTATTTCTGCGACAGCACCAACCGTTTACTATCGTGACAACGAAACTTTTAAAGACTTAGATGCAATTATACCGCGCATTAATTCCAAGCACAGTTTTTACGGCACCGCTGTATTAAGACAATTTGAATTAATGGGAATCTATGCACTTAACAGTTCTCTTTCTATTACTTGGACACGAGATAAACTCCGGGCACTACAAATACTGGCTCGCAAAAATCTTCCTCTGCCAATTACAGGCTTTGCGGATTCTCCTGAAGAAACCGAGAAACTTATCGACACCGTAGGTGGCGCCCCTTTAATTATACGATTATTAGAAGGCACTGAAGGACGTGGCACTATTTTTGCAGAAACACACCAAGCAGCCGTTAGTGTTATCAATGCTTTTAAACAATTAAAAACGAATATTCTGGTACAAGAATGCATTCAAGAAGCGATGGGTAATGATATTCGTTGTATTGTAGTTGGCAATAAAGTCATAGCTGCTATTAAACGATCAATTCATCACACTTCTAAATCAACAACCCTTATCGATATTTCTGCGACAGAAAAGAAAATGGTGATACAAGCTGCCAAGGCTATGAAACTCAATTTGGCCTGTGTGGATTTGATACGTGCTGATCGAGGGCCTTTAATTATGGATATCGATTGCTCACCCAGTATCGAAATGCTCGAAAAATTAACGGGGGTTGATATTGTTGGTCCCATTATTCAATTTCTAACAGAGAACGTAAAGAAGCCTGATTGAGCCCTAGCTACTGAATTCTGGTGCCTAAGACGGACTCATGTTATACTCCTAAGATATATGCTCAGAACGGTGAAGTTATATAAGTTATGCGACTGTTAAAACTAATTACTTTAATTTATTTTACCACGTTCCCCCTGTGCCTTTTTGCGTCAGATCTTTTAGACGTCTACAGGTATGCGCTCTGTAACGACCCCACGCTTCAAGCTGCAAAAGAAACACAATTAGCAGCACAAGAACAACTACCCCAAGCACGCGCACAATTTTTACCTGTTATCAGTGCGAGTGCAACCAATTTTGCTTATCACCAAACACCTGCAACGAGTTCTGTCAATAATATTATCAATACCTCAACGAGCACAGCTTCTGGTATCAGTTTTAATCAAAGCACTTACGGACTCACACTCAACCAGCCTATTTTTTATTATCAACAATGGATTCAACTTTCCTCAGCCACAACACAGGTTAAACAGGCTAATGCAACTTATGCTGCTGCAGAACAAGATTTAATCGTACGAACAATACAAGGCTACTTTAATGTACTGAAGGCCAGCGATACCCTAAAATTTTCAAAAGCCAACCGAAAACAATTGGCCAAAATTTTAGAACAAACTCAATTAAAGTTTAAAGTCGGGCTTATCGCCATTACTGATGTACAAATAGCCAAAGCCCAATACGATACAGCACTGGCACAAGAAATTTCGGATGAAAATGCGCTTGCCAATCAAAAAGAACTTTTAAGAGAAATTACAGCTCAACCTATAGAAAGCTTTGCTTTTGTACGAGAAAATTTGGCTTTAAAATCACCTGAACCTGCTGATCCCGAAAAATGGGTAATGACAGCAACAGATCAAAATTATGCGCTACAAGCTGCTCGTTTTGGCGCTGAAGTTTCGCGCATTAATATTAAAAACACCTCAGCTGGGCACTTACCAACTTTAAATATCAATAGCAATCTTACCAAACAAACAAGTGCATTAGGCACCCCAACTACAAAATTTTCAGATGTTGGATTACAAGTCAATTTACCCTTATTTAATGGTGGTGCAATTACCTCTAAAACTAAACAAGCGGTTCATACTTACGAACAAACCCAAAAACAAATGGAAACACTCTATCGCAAAACAGAAAGTAATACCCGTCAAGCTTATCGAGGTGTTTTAACACAAATTAGCCAAATAGCCGCTCAACAGCAGGCTATTGTTTCTACTGAGAGTGCCCTTAAAGCAACTGAAGCTTCTTTCAATGTGGGCACACGTACGATTGTGGATGTACTAACCGCACAAACCAATTTAATTCAAGCAAAGAAAAATTACGCCAATGCGCGATACGATTACATCATTCAAACCGTACTCTTAAAACAAGCTGCGGGGACTTTATGTCCAGAAGAAGTGCAACATATTAATGCTTGGCTCATTGAAAAATAACATCAACAATCTGCTTGACAGCGCCTTTATTTTTTTCAACAACACTTTTCGCAACACTACCCGCTTGTAGTCGCTTTTTAGGATCCGAAAACCATTGTAATATGGCTGTTGCTAATGCTTTGCTATCATTTGCCTGCACTAAAGCACCAGCATCGGACAATAATTTCGTAATGTCTCTATAACTATCAACATAGGAACCCACAATGATAGGGATGCCCAAAGCAGCAGGCTCTAATGTATTATGCCCACCCACAGGCACCAAACTGCCTCCTACAAATGCAAGATCAGAAGCCGCATAAAGCAGCATCAGCTCCCCCATGGTATCGCCTAATAAAACTTGTGTGCCTGATGTAACAGGAAGACCGCTACTGCGTTTTATAAAAGTGTATCCTTGTTGTGTTAATAGCATTCCGACGGTTTCAAAACGTTCAGGATGCCTAGGCACTAATATTAATAAGGCATCTGTACAGAAACTCAAAATTTGTTTAAACGCTTGTAATACCAATTCTTCTTCACCTACATGCGTACTCGCTGCAACCCAAATGGGTCGTGTTCCCAAAGTTTCTCTGAATTGTTTACCAGCTACTTCTACGCCTTCTTTAATAGCGACATCAAATTTCATATTGCCATTCATTATCAGACGGCTCGGATCAATGCCTAATGCCAAAAATCTATCGGCATCTGTTTTAGATTGCGCAAACACACGCGTTATGCAACTCAACATAAGTCGAGTCATACCCTGAAAAATTTGATAGCCTTTGAGTGAATGTTGAGATAAAGAACCATTCGCAATATAAACAGGAATATGCCGCTGATGACATATCCAAAAGCAATTGAACCACAATTCTTTTTCCATCACAACTAACATTGTTGGTCGTATACTATTTAAAAAATGTTTAAAACACCAAGATAAATCGTAGGGAAAATAAACCTGAAACACTGCACCTTTGAATATAGTTTGTGCTGCTTTATAACCTGTCGGTGTTGTAGAAGTAAGCGTAATGGGTTGTTCTGGAAACCGCTTTTGGTATTCTCGAATAAGGGGCACTGCTGCCATGGTTTCGCCAACTGAGACAGCATGCAACCAGAGTCCACCCGTTTTTGTAGGTGGCTTAAAAAACCCAAATCGTTCTGCCCAGCGCTGTCTATAGTCCGGATTTTTCCGACCTTTCCACCACAGCCTAAGTAATAAAACTGGAATACTCAGGGTAAAAACCAGGCTATATAAATAACGTAAAAGCATATTGATTAAAGATGACATAGGTTTTTATCATCGCATAAAGCTTAAATAGCGATCAACCGATACCTGCATGGCTTCAATGGCTTCTTCAGGATTTCCCGCCTGAAAAGTGATGAGATCGATTGTATTTAAGACTTCACCGCAAAATGAACCCGCCTCTGGAAAAAAGAAACATTCTGCAATAAAACCTCTATATCTAATTTCCACGGTTGCTCACATTTGGTATCATTGACGTTATGAATAATAAATCCCCCATTGCCCTCGACATCGTTATCTTCGGTGGCGGCATTGCCGGTCTTTGGACCCTAAATCGCCTGCGGCAGTGTGGCTACCAAGCCATTTTGCTCGAAACCCAAGCGCTAGGGTCTGGTCAAACGATTAAGTCTCAAGGCATCATCCATGGGGGTATTAAATACGCCCTGTCTGGTTTTTTAAGCGGTTCTGCAAACGCTATCGAAAACATGCCTCAAAGATGGAAAGCCTCTCTAGACGGCACGGGAGAACTCGACTTACAAACGGTTAAGGTCCTCTCTACAGATCAATTCTTATGGTCCACCGGTTCTCTTAGCTCTGAGATCGCAAGCTTTTTTGCCAGCAAAGCCCTAAATAGTCGTGTACAAAAGTTATCCAAAACCGATTATCCATCTCTTTTAAAAAATCCTGCCTTTAAAGGCCATGCTTATCGCTTGTCAGAGATTGTGCTCGACACACCTTCTTTAATACAAACATTGGCAGCCCCTTACAAGGATTATATTTTTAAAATCAATCCAACCGAAGGATACGCGTTTATAACTGATCCACACAATCCGCTAAATGACGTATCGCTTAATATTTTTTCAGACACACATACGTTAACGATCAAAGCAAAACGCTATATATTTGCAGCGGGAGAAGGTAATGAAAGTCTGGGGTCACATATACCAAATGCCCCCCCTATGCAACGTCGGCCACTACAAATGACCCTGGTTAAACTGCCAACACCTTTCCCATTTTTTGCGCATTGCATCGATAATGCAATGAATCCTAGAATTACTATTACCACACATCCCTGCCAAGACGGCACATCTGTTTGGTATTTAGGAGGGCAACTTGCAGAAGACGGCGCTAATCGAACAGAAACAGATCAAATAGCCACCGCGAAAAAAGAATTAAAGACCCTGTTTCCCTGGTTAGATCTCAGTCGAGCCACCTGGGCTAGCTTTTTTGTAAATCGTGCAGAACCTAAACAACCCGGTGTAAAACGTCCAGATAACCCCTTTATAAAAACCTTAGGAAATATCATGGTCGCCTGGCCGACGAAACTTGCGCTTGCACCCGTACTATCTGACGAAATTATGTCTCAATTAAAACATCAAGATATTCAACCGTCAGCATCAAACCCTAACATACTCTCTCACTTTTCTCATTTTAAAAAACCAACGATTGCTCTGCCACCTTGGGAAGCCTATTTTGCTTAATCAACGACGTCCCTAAAAACCCCATCGTTGCCAACAATCCAAAATATAAAAACGGTGCGATTGCGTTCTCAGTATGCTGCCATAACCAAAGACTCATAAATGGCGTGCTGCCAGAAAACAACATCGATCCTGTCGCATGTCCAACACTTAAACAGCGACAGCGTTCACCAACCGGAATTCTTTGCATTAAAAGTGTATACATGGGCGCTTGAAAAACCGCTAAGATCCCAGCTGTTATCCACATTAACCACAACGGCATCTGTCCCTGCAACACCATGAATACATTTAAACCCAAACAGACTAATAATCCACAAAAAAAAGTTTTTATAATGTTCACTAAACCCACATAATCCGCTAACAACGCAGCCAGGGGCACACAGCTTGCATAAATCAAAATAGCCGTAGAGGTACACATCGATGCAACCTTAGGATCTAATATATTTAAAGTTGTACTTAAGTATTTCCCCAAAAATACCAAATAAAAATGATAAGTTCCTCCAGAAGCACCACAAAACAGAATAGCTGTTAACATAATATTTTTATTATCTACAAAAACTTTAAAAAATCCTTGCCAAGGCAACTTGTTCTTTTTTTTAAGATAATCACGGTACTCGATTGTTTCGTGTAGTGTAAAACGCAGTAAAAAAACAAAGATCCCCATTAAACCACCTATCATAAAAGCCACCCTCCAAGCAAAACGTGGATCTGCTGCAGACATGACATAAGATGATGCGAGAGAAGCTAAATAAATGCCTATAAACATCGAGACACCCGATATGCTGCTGGCAAAACAGGGTTTCGATTTAAAAAAAGATTCAAAAATAAAAACACGAACGCCATCCGATTCTCCTGCCGTTAAAATGCCTTGCAAGATTCTACACAACAATAATAAACAAGGCGCAATCCAACCAATATCCTCATACGTAGGCATTAATCCAATCGCTGTGGTTGGTATCGCTATACCAAGCATACTGATTTTTAAGGAAAGACTACGGCCAAATCTGTCGCCTACATAACCAAACAACAAAGCACCAAACGGTTTTGCGACAGAACCGGTTAAAAAGATCCCAAAAGTTTTTAATAATGCAACGGTGGGATCATCTCCAGGAAAAAATTGTTCTGCTAAAATACCTGCACAAAAACCATATAATGTATAGTCATAATATTCTACAATAGTACCTAAAATAGGCGGAAAAAAGGCTTTTAGCGTTTTAAAATTAATGAAATGCACAAACATAACACGCTCCCTCCGCTGGTATTACCCAGATCAGGTAGTAAGGGTTAAACGCCCTATGCGTTTTTTCAGCCGATAACACATTGTGTTACCGGCACCCCTGGTGAACCCTCACACTATCGCAAGCGAAATCGGATGTCAACACCTGCCAAACTGACTTTATGGTATAGTGGGTTTGTCGGGGTCTCTCCCCATACAATGTGGATGTGAAAGTGCAACAAAAAACACTGGGTAATACAGGTATACAGGTGTCAATCCTGGGATTAGGTACCGTTAAATTTGGGCGTAATCAAGGTGTTAAATACCCAAATGCTTTTGCACTGCCTGATGATAAACATCTACATAACTTGCTACAATGCGCACGTGATTTGGGCATTAATTTAATTGACACGGCACCTGCCTATGGCAATAGCGAAGCCCGATTAGGGACATTATTGTCAGGTAACAGAAAAGATTGGGTCATTGCCTCTAAAGTAGGTGAAGAATTTATAGAGGGAAATTCTCTCTATAATTTTACACCCGAACATGCAGAAAAAAGTATTAAACGAAGCCTAAAAAATCTGAATACAGATTATATTGATATCATGCTGGTACATTCAGATGGCAACGATGTTTATAATATCGAACATTTCGGCATCTTACATTTTCTATCTGAATTAAAAAAACAAGGTCTCATTCGCGCTTTTGGCATGTCTACTAAAACCGTTGAGGGTGGACTCTTAGCACTTCAACAATCTGATGTTGTGATGGTTACCTATAATCCTATCGAAACCACCGAACAACCCGTCATTGCAAAAGCGTTTGAATTAAATAAGGGTATTCTCATTAAAAAAGCATTGGCAAGCGGACATGTTCAAAAAATACCCGGTCAGGATCCTGTTCAAACTTCCTTACAATTTATTCTTGAGGAACCCGGTGTCAGTAGTATTATTTTGGGGACATTAGATCCCGTGCACTTGGCGCGTAATGCTGCTTGTGTGAGTTAAAAATTGCTTATTGCCGTTCAGCAATCGCTTCTATTAACTGAGTTGTTGAAGCACCTGGTTTAAGACCTAAAACTTTTACTTCGCCACCCTGACTTACAACAAACCGCGCGCCTGGCAATGTCATCACATCCTTATAATCGCCACCTTTTACTAATACATCCGGACAAAGCTTCTGAATTAAATGCTCTGGCGTATCTCCACTAAAAGCAATCACCCAATCGACTGATCGTAACCCTGCCAACACATTCATGCGTTCTGTTACTGTATTGATGGGACGATTTGGCCCCTTCAATTTAGCCACAGAAGCATCGTCATTAACGGCGACAATGACACGATCGCCTAAACGTCTGGCTTGTTCTAAATACATCACATGCCCCGCATGTAAAATATCAAAGCAACCATTGGTAAAAACAATACGCTCTCCTTTGGCGCGACTTGCTTCAAGTGCTGTCAATAAAGTTTGCTCTGTCATTACACCGAAGGGTAAATCTGGGTTTTTACCTAAGGCTGTTTCCAATTCTTGCACTGTCACCGTTGCAGCACCCAATTTGCCAACCGCAATACCTGCCGCAATATTTCCGAGTGTTGCAGCAGAAACTAAATCCAAGCCGCTTGCAAGTGCTACACTCAAAACAGCAATAACCGTATCACCCGCACCTGTTACATCATGCACTTCACGTACAATAGAAGGTACATGCGTTGCATCACCATTTGCACACACCACAGAAAGTCCATGTTCACCACGGGTAACAACCAATGCGCCTATCTGATATTCTGCTAATAAACGGCGTGCTTTTTCAACCAAAAGATCAACGGTTGAACAAGGCCCTACAACGGCTTCAAATTCTTTTAAATTGGGCGTAATCACGCTAGCACCACGGTACATTGCATAATCGGTTGATTTAGGATCTACAATAACCTTAATATTTTTTGCAATGGCCTTTGCAATTAAATCTGAAGATTGAGACAAAGTGCCTTTTCCATAATCCGACAGGATAACGAGATTAACATCCGCTAACATTTGATCGTATTTTTCATATAATCTATTTTTTGAATCTGACACTAAAAATGGGCTTTCAGTATCTAGCCTAATCATTTGTTGATGACGACTTAAAACACGCAATTTCGTAATCGTTGCTTGATCTGGCAACACTTCTAATTGATGTGTTACACCAGCATTGCTCAAAAAAGTAACTAAGCTATTGGCAGCACTATCTTTACCCACAAGTCCCAATAAAGAGGCCTCGGCACCGAGTGCAGCGACATTCAACGCAACGTTTGCAGCACCACCCGGGCGTTCAACAATGCGATTGACGTGAACAACGGGCACGGGCGATTCTGGCGAAATACGCGATGTATTGCCATGCCAGTATTGATCTAACATCACATCACCGATGATCAATATTTTTGCCTTTTCAAAATTGAATGTCTTAAATTGCATATTGGTTTAACCCTTTTTCTGCATGTGTTTGAGAGTCTCTTTCTCTGGCTTTTAACTGGGTCCAATTACGACGTTCCGCTGTTCTATCGTTCTCTGGATGCCACAAATGAATAACGGGAATATAAAAGCGACCGTTTTTGCGTTGCACACCCGAACGTAGCAATCGAATCACCAGATCGGAATCTTCATATCCCCATCCTGTAAAGTTTTCTTCCCAGCCATTAATATTGATTAAATCTGACTTCCACATCCCCAGATTACAACCTTTAGCGCCCTTCCAGCCAGATTTCTGTTTAAAACGAATTTGTTCGAAAGGCTGCGTTATAAATGGTAATATACGATTACAATATCCTTTAAGACGTGCGACACACCATTGCCAAAAAGACCAGCGATGTACAGGTAACATTTCTGCGAGTACAGATACCGTAAATGCTCGATTTAACAAAACGCGATTACCAACGACAAAAGTATTTTCTTCCGCTAACGCCACTTGTCGTTCTATAAAATTTAACCGTGGAATGCAATCGCCATCTAAAAAAATAATATAATCGCCTTCAGCAGCTACAATAGCTTTGTTTCTAATAGCTGCAGCTCTAAAGCCTTCGTTTGCATGCCAAATATGCAAAATCGGAACAGAGACCCGATTTTTAAGGTCTCTAATCATTTTAGCCGTTTCAGCACTCGAGCCATCATCGGCTACAATAATCTCGAAAACATGTATGGTTTTTTGTGCAACCAACGCATCTAACACTGCGCGTAATGCACTGGGCCAATTATAGGTTGTTACAATAACAGATATCTTCATTGGCAAACGCTTATTCATACTAAAAATCCTTTTTTTAACTTTAAAGCGCCAAAACAAAATGCAACGATCATCACAAAAAAATAACCGGAGGTAAAATCCATCAACCAAGAATTTGCCAAACATCCCGTCATCATGGCGCCAATAATACCTTGTGCAAACCATTTTTCTGGACAAGGCAGTGCAAAACTTGATTTTAAAAGAAAAACAAAAAAACCTATAAAAACAGCTAAACCAAAGAGCCCTAATTGAAACAAAATATTGAGATATTCATTATGTGGATTACTAGAGGGTATTAATTGATTTTTTGTTGCATGATCTTGATAAACGGTCTTAAAACTCCCTGTCCCATAACCAAACCACAAACGCTGTTTTGATAATTGCCAAGTTTGATTTAAAAACTCTAAGCGTTCTCCAACAGAAGTATGCGGGTCACCATTTGTATATTTTTCTACATCTTGTTTAACAAATGTTATTCTCTCTTGAAAAGCATGAGAATTAAAATAAGCCAAACCTAATAATAGTCCTAAACTCAAACATCCTATTACTAAACCCTTAATGCTTGATCTTTGTAAACCCCAGAGTAAACACAGCACCGAAAAAACAACGTAACCGGAACGACCTTGACTCATAAATAATATATAGAACACTAAACCTACGAGCAAAACACCTAACCCAACACGAATTAAAATACTTTTTTGGCTTAACAAAAGATGTCCGACCATAAAGCTTGCAAAGGCCATCATGAGGTTTGTGAAAATATGATCCCTAAAAACACAAGTTGTTGTAAAACGCGTTGAAAAAAGAGGTATTCCACTATAGACTTTTAGCAGACTTAAACCCAACGTCAGTACCATGGCGCCTAAAAATGCAACCAGTGCTGCACGACGCCATTTTTCTGATTGCATAATGGGTAATAAAAAAGGAATATATAATAACTTACCCATTTTTTCTAACATCCAAACATTATCTCCATAAGGCGCTTTGCTATATAAAGAACCAACCATAAAAGCAGCAAAGAAAAATATCGTTGCTTGTGAAATAGGGTGATTTAAAATCAACTGTATTTTTTCTTTTAGACTCCCTGCTAAAAACCAAGAAATAATTAAAAACAATAAAACAACTTGTGTCGCAAATGTCGAAATAGGGACCACAAATCCTAACAACACTGCACATTGTTTGCTAAATAAATCGCATCCTTCCTGAAAACTTGTTTTATTTTCTTGAATATGCGCTTCGAATACTGTGCTCATTTTGTTATCCCTATTAAATGATTAAACACTTTCTCTGGCGGCAAAGTCTCAAAACAAGGCGGATCAACAAGCTTGTTTCCCGTATAATGACAAGTACGATTTTGACAAGGTGCACATTTAAAATGTGCAGATAAAACAGTTTGATTTAATCCCATCGTACCCGATTGTTTAGGATCTGTCGGTCCATAAAGTGCAACCGTGGGCACACCCAGTGCTGCAGCCAAATGCCCAAGGCCCGTATCAACACTGACAATACCCAATGCGCTCGCTAAAACAGCGCTGACTTCGCTTAGGGTATATTTTTTTGGTGCAACAAAGACGCCTGGCACGGCTTCTTTAATCCTATTAGCGCGTGCGCGTTCTACGTCATTACCCCATAATAATTGCACACCAAAGCCTGCATCTTGGACACGCTTTGCTAAGGTTATCCAATACGCTTCTGGCCAATGTTTGGTATCCCACGTCGTTGCATGTAAAAAAACATAATAGGGATTCTCTGATTGTGTTGCTGGCAAACGTGAAAGATCAATACCATAATCTGCCGCTGTCTCTGGTACCGGATAACCTAATCCTTTTGCAAACAAGGCTCTAATGCGAGTCACTGCATGTTCCCCCCATGGCACTACAACTCGCTTGTTATAAAATAAACTTGCTAAACCCTCACGCGCAGATTGCCAAGAAAGACCAATACGCTGTTCGCCATGGGCCAAAACTGTTAATGCAATGCTTTTTAATAGTCCTTGAGCATCTATAATAACGTCATATTTTTCTTGTCGTAGTGCTTTTAGGAAAGATTGAATTTCGCCATTTTTAAATGCTCGAAAACCGTGCTTTCGCCAACGCCTTAAGGCAACAGGAATAACACGCTTAACTGCAGGGTGCCAAGCAGGCACCTCTTGAAAAGACTCTTCTACCACCCAATCAAAAGACACATCAGGATAATATTTCTGGGCATCGCTAAGCGCGGGCAACGTGTGAATGATATCCCCTAGCGATGATGTTTTGATAATTAATATGTTTCTCAACTAGCTCTCACTGCTTTCTAGAATATAGCGGGCCCCACAATAAGGACAAATCGCCTCCCCTGTTTGCTCAATAGGCAAATAAACCCTGGGATGCGCATTCCACAATACCATTTTGGGCATGGGGCATGAAAGTGGTAAATCGGTGTGTGAAACCCTGTGTTGACCTATATTGCTAAATTCCTTCACTTTTTTATTCATCCGGCAAGTCCCCTGATTATCAACACCTTAAGCAACTGACCTATTCTACCGATATATTGCCAAAAATAAATACTCTTTTTTGAACTCTTTATGAGCTACACTGAGGTTTATAGGTTTGTTTGTTGGTTTATTAAATTATATTAAGGAGATTAGCACTATGTCAGATATCAAAGAAAAGCTACACCAAGCAGGGGAAAAGCTAAAACAAGCGAAAACTAAAATCGATCCATACATCGAAAAAGTGAAGCCCTATTTACATAAGGCAAAAGAATTAACTATCGAGGGTATGATCTCGGCAACAACAAAGGCCAATCAATTAAAAGAAAATTATTTACGAAAAAAAGCCGCTGAAAAAGCAAAGGATGATACAAAGCAACCACCCAAAGCTTAAACGTCGCTTTGGGTTTTTAAATAGTCGTGTTACATCTGCTACAATAGGGGCATCTTGAAATTTTTTAGAGTTATTTATTAAACTTTTTATGGCAAAACATCGTAAAGGTCGACAAGCACAACGCATATCATCTCACACCAGACGCCCTAAATCTGCGAGTGGGACTAACCATTGGGTATGGTTAATGGCTGGCATGCTCATGGGCATTCTGGGCATCACCGCTATTTTTTTGTTTGTAACTGGCAAGTGGCCCTTGGACAATTTAAAGAATAATTTAAGTCAAGCTTCTTTTATTCGAAATTCTAATATGCTTGTTTCTAATACAACACCTAAAAAAGATAAAAAAAATATCGCCAAACCCAAAAAAACAAAGGTTGTTCAAAAAGCGCAAAAAAAAGAAACGCCGCGCTTTGAGTTTTATCAACTGCTCCCTGGCATGGAAGTACCTTTACCAGAACCTACAACTACAACAACTTCAGCAAAAACTCCCCCTAAACCTACGCCTAATCTCGCTACAACCGAAAAAAAATTGGCCGCAGCACAGTACTTAATCCAAGCAGGCACCTTTCGTTCTCTTGTTAACGCCGAATCTTTAAAAAAACGCTTAGGATTAAAAGGACTTACACCTCAAATTCAAAAAATCGAAGCAGAAGATGGCGTCTGGTATAGAGTCACACTGGGACCTTTTGCATCAGAAGCACTTGCCCTTAATCAAAAAGCCCTACTTGCAAAAGAAAAAATCCCTGGTATTTTAATATTACAACGGCAATAAGGAGCTAACCCCTTGGAACAATTTAGAGGTACCACTATTCTCTGCGTACGCAGAGATAATCAAGTTGTCATAGGCGGCGACGGACAAGTGTCTCAAGGCAATATTATTTTAAAAGGAAACGCTCGCAAAGTCCGACGCTTGTATCAAAATAATGTCTTGGCCGGATTTGCGGGTGGCACAGCCGATGCATTTACTTTGTTTGAACGTTTTGAAAAAAAACTCGATATGCATCAAGGACATTTAACACGCGCAGCCGTAGAGCTTGCCAAAGACTGGCGCTCTGATCGCGCTTTAAGAAGATTAGAAGCTGTTTTAATTGTTGCTGATAAGCAAAGTTCGTTTATGATTACAGGCAACGGTGATGTCATAGAACCCGAATATGGATTAATTGCCATAGGTTCTGGTGGCGCTTATGCACAAGCTGCCGCTAGCGCGTTGCTTAACAATACCACACTGGCAGCACGCACTATTGTTGAACAATCCCTAAAAATCGCAGCGGATATTTGCGTTTATACTAACCATAATTGTATTATCGAAGAACTAGAGAGTTAACCCTAATGGATAAAAATTTATTTGAAGTCATGACCCCTCAACAAATTGTGCAAGAACTCGATAAACATATTGTCGGACAAACTGCTGCCAAACGTTCGGTTGCAGTCGCACTTCGCAATCGTTATAGACGCATGCGCGTCCAATCTCATTTAAGACCCGAAATTACACCCAAAAATATTTTAATGATTGGGCCTACCGGTGTTGGTAAAACAGAAATCGCACGCCGTTTGGCAAAGTTGGTTAAAGCGCCTTTTATTAAAGTTGAAGCAACCAAATTTACCGAGGTCGGCTATGTGGGGCGAGATGTCGATTCGATTATTAGAGATTTAGTCGATGTTTCTGTTAAATTAACCCGCGAAGAGGCATTCATTAAAGTAAAAGACCACGCAGAAAAAACAGCTAAAGATCGCATTGTGCATATTTTAGTACCCACACCACCCGAAACAGAGGAAGCTCACAGCGCAGAAACAGCTGAAGGTTTAAACGCCTCTAGAAAAGTATTTCTTAAAAAATTAGAATCGGGTGAATTAGACGAACGCGAAATTGATATCGATATTTCACATAGCGCTGTTGGTGTTGAGATTATGGCACCCCCTGGTATGGAGGAAATGACAAACCAATTGCAAAGTATTTTTCAGAGTCTTTCAAGCGATCGCACCCGTAAAAGAAAATTGCGCGTTAAAGATGCTTTAAAATTATTACGGGAAGAAGAAGCCAGTAAATTAGTCAATGACGAAGATCTTAAAACCAGAGCTTTAGAACGTGCAGAACAAGCAGGTATTGTGTTTATTGATGAACTCGATAAGGTCACCCAGCGCTCTGAAATTCGCGGTGGTGCAGATGTCTCTAGAGAAGGCGTACAGCGCGATTTATTGCCATTGGTTGAAGGATGCACCATAACAACCAAATATGGCATGATAAAAACCGATCATATTTTATTTATTGCTTCTGGTGCTTTTCACATGTCTAAGCCTTCCGATCTCATCCCAGAACTGCAAGGACGATTACCTATTCGTGTGGAGTTAAACGCACTCAAAACAGAAGAATTTGTTCGCATTTTAACAGAGCCTGATGCTTGCTTAACGGTACAATACAAAGCTTTATTAGAAACCGAAAATGTAAGGCTTGATTTTGCTAAAGACGGTGTTCAGCGTTTGGCTGAAATCGCGTGGGAAATTAACGAGCGTACAGAAAATATTGGTGCAAGACGATTGCATACCGTGATGGAGCGTTTATTAGATGATATCTCTTTTAGGGCAACAGAACTTGCCAATACCACGGTTACCATTGATAAAGCTTATGTCGATAAACAACTAGGCGAGCTCGTTAAAGACGAAGATTTAAGTCGTTTTATTTTATAGCCTGGTCAAAAAAGATACTTAAATTTAAACGAAATAGAATGGCTTCTAAAAGACGTTTTCGCTTCTAAATCATAACTACCGTTGACTATAAAATTATTCGTCACTAGCGCCGTCAAACTACCACCTAGAGTGACGCCACTCTTAGGCGGTAACACACCTGTTGAAACAAATGAGCCACCGCCATCTACAAAACGAGAAGTAATCAACACATTGGGATTTCTAATATCGACTATATATAACGCATGGATTTCTGGGAAGAAATCTTCCTCTTGGCTTCTGTCCGCAATTCTGCCACCGATACCTGCACGAATGGTATTGGTGCGCATTGAGCTAACCTCTTGGTTTAAAATACCAGCGCCTTGTTCAGTATAACGACTGGTATTTAAACTCATATATTGTAAAGTACCCAAAGGCGTCAATTCAACTTGATAACATGGAATAGTAAATCCAGCCTTAAACTTAGCACCATATTGAAAACCGGTATAAGCCGACGTGGCTGTTTGTCCTAACAAAGTAATATTGCGTTTGCCATGATAATTATTGCTACCCAAAGACAATACTGCATCTAAAAATAAAGGTCCATAGGTAGCGCTGCCATAAACATAACCCTGTGTACTACCAATGGTTGTGTTGCTACCCGTGTTATTAGATTGTTTAACAGCAGAACCTGCATAACTTGCACCAATACCAAAGCGATAATACTGTAAAATAGGTATATCCGCTAATATTCCAAAACCACCGGTAAATGCATTATAACCTGAAAGCCCACCCCTTGAAGATTGTTTTGTAGAATTTCCAAAAATCATTGGACCGTAAGAACCCTGATCTTCCAGCATATCCCCTGCTGCATATCCGGTTTTACCCTGGGCAAGTGATATGCCACTACCACGCATCGTCTCCAATCGTAACAAAACCGATGCATCTCCCGTTGTGGGAACATAAACATTATTTAACCCTATGGGTGCGAGTTGTTCTAATATCTGTGTATATTGATTTGGATCGGTGATTTGATCAATCGTGCTTAATACGTCGTTATAATCAGTATCTGTAATCAAAGCATCTAGACCTGTTGCAACACCATCCAATGCGGGTATCTGATTAACACTCTCATAAGATGCGCGTTCTGCAACCAATTGAAATGTATTGCCGCTTGCTCTGGGGACGAAATCAATAAATAAGGATTGTGTTGACACGGTTGGTAACTGATTAACGGTGAGAAGACCCGTAGAATTGATAATATTAAATACTTCGCCCCCGTTAATACTTGTTGTAGTACCTGATGGCAAACTAATTTGTAATGCGCCACCATTGATAGTCGTCGTACCATTGACTTGAAGCGAATTGTATTGCTGTGGGCTCGTGACAATAAAATTCAATGTACCCGAATTCGTGAAGTTTCCTTGAATAGTAGGGGTTGCATTTGCAGTCAGTGTTACCGTCCCTGCATTGTTAAGATTGCCACCACCAAAACCAAAATTTTGAATATTATTAGTCAACAACAAAGTGCCACCCGCATTAACATTTAATACATCTTCTAGTGTTAATGCACTACCGGGTGTAAAAGTGGCCCCGCTATTAACATTGAGTATATTAGTCTGCACTGTTCCTGGCGCTGTAAAAGTCGAATTAACATTTACATTACCACCAAAAATATTTCCACTAAACGTACCGCCATTAATGGTAAATGTTGCATCATCCATGACAATGCCATTCGATAAACTACCACCATTATTTAGTATCAGGTTACTAGTAACATAATAGACATTTAATACTGAATACCCTGAAATAGGATTATTCACTGTTAATGTAGCGCCATTTTCAACGGTCAATGAATAGGTACCAGCACTCGCTAGAATAGAACCCGAGGTTGATAAACTACTGTTGTTAATTGTTAAAGCCGTACCATTGCCTAGATTAACGCCCCCGGTTGTCGGCAACGCATTATTAGCTGCTACTAATACAGTCCCTGTCGTAATCATTGAACTTCCCGTATAGGTACTCGCACCCGTTAACGTTAAAGTTTGTCCTGCAGTAACCAGATAATTAACACTACCTGCCCCTAAAAAATTATAACCATAAGTACTACTTTGCGTTTGATTAAACACTAAACTCGCACCAGCTGCCATAGACAAATTTCCAAGCCAATTACTCGCATTGCCCGCAGCTATATTATTATTGCCAATTAATGTTAATGTGTTCCCTGCTGTCACATTAAACATAGCCCCTGCGGTAGCGGGTGTAAAAGTAACGCTTAAATTTGTGGGTGCTGTTGCATCGATAGTCATATTAGCACTAATCGCCGCAGCCCCTGTTCCTGAATTTAAAAGAACATTTGAGTTATTAAGTCCAGGCGCTGCAAAATTAACGGTATTGCCAGCAGCACCATTCGCATTTGTTATCTGTGTTCGTAAGGAACCTGCAAGACCATCATCCGCAGTATGGTCAACGGTATACGTCACTGCTTCAGCAATGCCAGACATAAAAATTAAACTTAAAGCAACGCCTTTAACAAACCGCACCTATCGCTCCTAAAATAAATACTTAAATTTCAAAGTGGCAGAATGGCTTCTAAAAGATTTTTTTGCTTCTAAATCATAACTACCGTTGACCATAAAATTATCTGTCACCATCGCTGTAATACTACCGCCTACTACAACACCACTCTTAGGTGGAAGCACACCCGTTGACACAAACGAACCACCGCCATCTATAAATCGAGAGGTAATTAACACATTAGGATTTCTAATATCGACTATATATAACGCGTGAATTTCCGGGAAGAAATCTTCCTCTTGGCTTCTGTCTGCAATTCTGCCACCGATACCTGCACGAATGGTATTAGTGTGCATTGAGCTCACCTCTTGATTTAAAACACCAGCGCCTGTTTCAGTATAACGGCTGGTATTTAAATTCATATATTGCAAAGTGCCCATGGGCGTTAGCTCTACTTGATACCAAGGAATCGAAAATCCAGTCTTAAACTTAGCGCCATATTGAAAACCGGTATAAGCCGATGTGGCTGTTTGTCCCAGTAAAGTTATATTTTTTTTGCCATGATAATTATTGATGCCAGCAGATAACACAGCATCTAAAAATAAAGGACCGTAGGTAGCACTGCCATACAGATAACCTTGTGTACTGCCAATGGTTGTGTTGGTACCTGTATTATTAGATTGTTTAACGGCAGAACCTGCGTAACTTGCACCAATACCAACGCGATAATACTGTAAAATAGGTACATCTGCTACTATTCCAAAACCACCCGTAAATGCGTTATAACCTGAAAGCCCACCCCTTGAAGATTGTTTTGTAGAATTTCCAAAAACGATTGGACCAAAAGAACCTTGATTTTCCAACATATCCCCTGCGGCATATCCGGTTTTACCTTGGGCCAGTGACATGCCATTTCCAGTACGTATCGCTTCCAATCGTAACAGAACAGGCGCTTCACCCGTTGTGGGAACATAAAGATTATTTAATCCCGAGGGTGCTAATTGTTCTAATAACTGTTCAAGTTGTGCTTGTGTTGTTGTTTGATCAATAAAATTAAACACAGGATCAAAGTCAGGATCATTAATTACCCCATCTAAACCTTCAGCGATACCCTCTAACGCGGGTATTGTATTAATAATTTCTAAAGGCACACGATCTGCAACCAACTGAAATAGGTTGCCACTCACACGCGGTCTAAAAACAAGAAATCTAGATACACTTGGCACAGTTGGGAATGCATTCACAGTCAGTGGTCCTGTGGAGGTAACAATATTTAATACTTCACCACCATTAAAGTTTGCTGTGTTACCTTCTGCCACACTAAACTGTAATAACCCACCATTTAATGTCGTATTACCCGTTACATTAAATTGACTATACGATTGTGGGCTTTCCACCAGACCATTAATCGTACGGACTGCATTTGTTGTATGCGTTATAGTACCCGTATTGTTGACAGAACCACCAATATTGTTGGTTAATACTAATGTACCGCCCGGATTAACATTTAATACGTTTGCTACGGTTACCGCACTACCCGGTGTAAAAGTGCCGCCATTATTAACATTCAAGGTATTCACAGCAACCGTACCCGGCGCTGTAAAAGCGGTATTAACATTTAATATTGAAGGACCACCGCCATTCACAATATTCCCAGAAAACGTTCCACCATTTATTGTAAAAGTAGAACCTGTTAATGTAATACCGTTTGATAAGCTTCCTGCGCTATTCAATACCAAAGTGCTTCCCGCATTCACATTCAAGTTACTGTATCCTGAAATCGGACTATTCACTGTCATTGTGCTAGCACCACCAACATTAAAAGTATAATTTCCAGAATTTGCCACAATAGAACCTGTGGTTGTAAAATTACTATTACTATTGAATGTAGAACCTGCTCCCATCGCTAAATTAAAACCACCCATGGTAAAAGTACCGGCATTGGTTATCGTGCTAGCGTTTGGGTTTACAAGATTATTGGTTAATAAAACCGTACTACCGGCATCTATATTCAAGAGATTGTATCCTGTAATCGGATTATTAACTGTTAAGGTACTATTATTTCTAACATTAAAAGTATAAGTGCCGGCATTCGCCGAAATAACACCTGTGGGTGCAAAATTACTATCGCTATTGAATGTAGAACCTGTTCCCATCGCTAGATTAAAACCATTCATGGTAAAAGTACCGGCATTGGTTAAGGTGCTGTTAACAGCAGTCAAAAAATTAGAAACTAGCGAAAAAGTACCCCCATTAGCAATGGAAATGAGACCCATGTTTGTAATATTATTAGCGACAGTAGGCGTAAAGGCACCTGTTACCGATAGTATGGAATTAGCAGTACCATCTCCTGTAATGGTTCCTGTTACTGTACCCCCATTCATCACCAATGTCGCTGTCGGTATACCTACGACACTCACATTACCATTCCATCTGCCACCCGCAGAAAGTCTGATTGCTCCATCATTAATTGTCAT
Source organism: Gammaproteobacteria bacterium (assembly GCA_044225395.1). Classification (GTDB taxonomy): domain Bacteria; phylum Pseudomonadota; class Gammaproteobacteria; order UBA6186; family Azoamicaceae; genus CADEGZ01. Next base: position 197,188 of record JBGAIP010000001.1, on the reverse strand, counting down.
TAATCCATTCGCTGTATTCGCAGCATTAGTTAAGGTTAATGTGCCTGTCCCTTGCTTCGTAAAAGGACTCGTCCCTGTAATAAGCCCTGCAAAACTGTCAGCAGTATTGGAATTAACCGTAAAACCTGTTCCATTTAGGTTAAGCGTTCCTGTCCCAACAAGACCATTTGCTAAACCACCTACTGTTTGACTAAAACCACCTCCGATTGTTAAAGCAGTACCATTATCTAGTGTTACTCTTCCAGTGGTTGGCAGTGCGTTGTTAGCGCCGACTAATACAGTCCCAGAGCCACCTGTAACAGTTGTTCCACCTGTATAAGTGCTCGTGCCAGTTAATGTGAGTGTTTGTCCTACGTTGATAGAATACTCTACATTGCCACCAATACCTGAAATACCAAAAGCATAAGTACCGTTTACTGATTGGTGAAATTCTAATAGATTAGTAGTAGATATCCCCCCTCCCCAAGTGACTAAATTACCTGTTACATCCTTTCCGAATAGTACCAAGATAGAATTCGTATTAAAAATAGTGCCAGTGATGGGGTTTACAATCTGTAAATTGTCTGCAGTTGACTGTGATGCATCGATTGTTATGTTATGACCAATGTTTATAGTTGAACCTAAAGTAATAGTCGTAGAAGGCGCAAGAGAAAAATCAAAACTCACGGATGTGCTATCGGCTAGTCCTATCCTCTGCCGCAATGTACCCACAGTACCATCATCTGCGGCCGAGTTAACTATATACGCAGTCGACTCAGCAATATCCGACATGCAAATTAAAATTAAAGCCAGTCCTTTAACAAACCTCACATATCGCTCCTGCGTGATGTGCTATTCCATTTTCTGCAGCGTTTTGTTTAAAAGTGTATCCTGCTAATCTAAGCTTATATGAGGAATGAAGGATGCGCCAAAATCACACCTGTATTTTAATTTTAGTGCTTTGCTTACTCTCAGGCTGTGTGTCTGAGCACGCATTATCAACAAACAAAGTTAATCAAACAGCTGAAAATATAGCCCAATTAAATAATTTTGAAAAACAACTTATTAAAACGAATCATTTTACGCTCACCAGTTTTCAAAAATTTTCAGATGCCAATACCAAAGGACATTCAATAACAATTTATATCGAAGGTGATGGTCGCACCTGGATAACGCGATCAACATTATCAGACAACCCCACACCTAAAAATCCACTCGCGCTCAAACTGGCTGTACTGGATAAAAGTTCTCATGTGGCTTATCTTGCAAGGCCTTGTCAATACACGCCGCTTGATTTAGAGCCCGCTTGTACACCGCTCGTATGGTCCGATCAACGTTATTCAGCAACCGTTATCGAATCTATGAACCAGGCCGTCGAAAAATTAAAAAATACTGCAAAAGCCAATAAAATTCATTTAGTGGGATTTTCGGGTGGTGGTGCTATTGTACTCTTAATTGCGACTCGAAGACAGGATATCGCTTCTATTAGGACCGTTGCGGGCGATCTTAACCCAAACGCCTTAAGCCAATATCATCGCACATCGCCCTTAACCGGTTCTTTAGATCCCATGGTTGTTAGTAAACAACTTATCCATATTCCACAACAACATTTTTCAGGAGAAAAAGATATCACCGTTCCGCCGTTTATTGCAGAGGGATTGGTCAATTTCTTAACACACGCGGGTAGCCACTGTGCTGAACAAATCGTTTTAAAAACGGCAACACATCACAACGGCTGGGAAGCAAACTGGCCACTGCTCTTAGAAAAACCTTTTCTTTGCTTAAAAAATAAGGTTTAATAGATCCAATATGAAAGTTTTAAAAATCGTGACGCGAGAAAGTGTCTTAGCCTTATGGCAGGCTAATTTTGTTAAAAATCAACTGCAAGCTCTCTATCCAGATCTGGAAATATCACTAATAGGTGTTACAACCGAAGGCGATAAAATTTTAGATGTACCCTTGACTAAAATTGGCGGTAAAGGGCTTTTTGTAAAAGCACTGGAAGAAAAATTATTAAATCATGAAGCAGATATCGCTGTGCATTCACTCAAAGATATGCCTGCAGAATTACCGGAAGGTTTACTCATAGGCGCTATTTTAGAAAGAGAGGATCCAACCGATGCTTTTGTGTCAAACAAATTTTCGAGTATAGAAGCATTGCCATCTAATGCCATTGTCGGCACCTCTAGTTTAAGAAGACAAAGTCAACTGTCTGCAATCCGTTCTGATCTCTCACTACAAACATTACGGGGTAACGTTAATACAAGACTGCAAAAATTAGATAATCATGAATTCGATGGCATTCTTTTAGCAAGCGCTGGTCTAAAACGCTTAGGGCTGACAAATCGCATCACAGAAATTTTACCACCACAAAAAATGCTCTCTGCGGTTGGACAAGGTGCGCTTGGTATAGAATGTCGAAATGAAGAGGCGATCAGACATTTAATCATGCCTTTGCATCACATACCCACCGCACAATGTGTATTAGCAGAACGTAATATGAACGCAATGCTAGGTGGCAGTTGCCAATCACCCGTTGCGGGTCTTGCGATAATTAACAACGATGGCATGCTAAAATTAGAGGGCATGGTAGCAACACCCGATGGTAAAACGATTTTAAGAGCATGGGCCATTGGAAACCCAGAAGCCATGCATCTGGTTGGCAAACAAGTAGCAGAAAAACTCTTAGCAGAAGGCGCAGATCGTATTATTGCTGCGTGTAAAATCTAATGCGTGTTTTAATCACACGCCCCGCCAATCTTGCTCATACACTTGCCGAAACACTTAAAAAACAAGGTGACACCATAGAACTTTTTCCCGTGATAGACATCCAAAAAACACCATACCAAACCGATCTACAATGGGCTATTAACACCCTCGATAAACAAAATATGGCTATTTTTATTAGCCCCTCTGCGGTTGAATTTGGCATGCCTCTTATTCTTGCACGTTGGCCACAACTCCCCAATATTGTATGGGCAGCTGTTGGCCCTGGTACTGCTAACACACTGCAGCGTTATGGCATTAGAACAGTGCTAATGTCAGATGCGCCCCCTTACGAATCTGAGACTTTATTAGCGCTACCCGCATTTCAAGATGTTCAGGGAAAAAATATCGCTCTCTTTAGGGGTAATGGCGGACGAGCATTGTTACTCGATACTTTAAGGGAACGAGGGGCAATCGTACAAACCATAGCAGTTTATGAACGCTGTTTACCAACACTCAGCCCAGAGACGGTTGAAAATATTAAGCAGTGGCATGCATCTTCTTTTGATGTCATTATCACTACCAGTGCAGATTCGCTTCGAAATCTCGTTCTGCTGGTAGGGAAAACCATTGGCAGATTAGCTGAAATTCCCATCGTGGTTGTGGGACTCAGAATGTACGAATTAGCTAAAGAACTAAAATTTAAAAGGCCTCTGATAGCGACGGGCGCTGACGATGCGTCTATAATTAAAGCATTGAAAATGTTTGAGGAAGACAGCTTGTGAGAACGGCGATATTTAGTTTAGTGATTTCTATCTGTGTTGCGCTTTTAAGTCTATTGCAGTTTGATAGATACCAAACTTTTACCAATAACACGCAGTCGAATATCACGGCCTTAGAAAATAAAATAAATCTCACCTTAACCGGTTTTAAAAATGAACTGGCAAAACTCAAAGACGCCGAAGAAGCCATCCTAACACGCACACAAAATCCTACTTTTAAAACGGCAGAACTCGAATACTTGGTTCGTTTAGCAAACACCCGTCTAGAAGCAACGCGAGATGTTAAAGCAACCATTGCATTGCTAACTCTGGCTCAAGCCAAAATTCAAACCTTAAACGACGCCAGTTTATCACCGCTTTCAGAAGCCCTTGATAAAGATCTGTTCACTTTACAACACACTACTTCGCCTTCTTTAGAAGATTTATGGTTAAAAGTGAGCACCATTATCGATCAAACAACAAAACTCTCGCCCCAATCGATGATGCCCGCAACTCAAACTGAACTGACAAAGCAAAATGCAGAAAATAATAGTTCTGTGATGAGTACTTGGAAAAGACGCTTTTTTGAAAGTTTAGAAGCCATTAAAGATTTTATAAAAATTCGACGTTCTACACAAACCATCGAACCTATGCTAACAGAAACACAAAAAGGACTTATTCAAGAAAATCTACGATCGCTCTTAGAACAAATACGCTTAGCTATACTAACAACCGAAGACACTATTTATCAAAAAGCCATTAAAGAAACCCAACAATGGTTATCGCGCTATTATGGAGAAACAGATCCCACATTCCAAGAGATTCAAAATACGTTAAACGCACTTTCAGGTATTCAATTACATCCAGTGTTGCCCAAAATAACCGCACTGGAATTTTTTAACACGCTAAGATAATAGGTAATTAACACGATGCGACTATGGTCGTTTATTATTGTACTGGCACTGGCAACAGGACTTGGCGTTATTATTAGCCAAGACCCGGGGTATGCACTCTTTTCTTACGGACAGTGGACAGTAGAAATGCCGCTTTGGCTATCCGCTTTTTTAATAATTTTAACTATTGCACTTTCTTTATTTACCATATGGTTTATTAAAACACTGTTTTCGGGTACTGACAAAGTTAAATTGTGGTGGAAACGACATCAAGAAAACACCGCAAAGCAGCTTACCTATAAAGGATTTCTGGCATTAGCTGAAGGCCGTTGGAAAAATGCAGAACAATATCTCATCCAAAGTGCATCGCACAGCGAAACACCCTTAATTAATTATTTATCTGCAGCACAAGCAGCTGACGAAGGTAATTCACCTGAACGACGCGATCAATACTTACAATTGGCTTTGGATGTAGGTTCAGGATCAGATATCGCCGTTCGTCTTACACAAGCACAATTACAGTTTAAACATGGGGAATTAGAACAAAGCGTTCGCAATTTACAGCGCCTACATATCGATGCTCCTAAACATCCTAAAGTCTTGCGATTGTTGTGTACACTCTATGAAGCCATGTTAGATTGGCCTGCCTTATATACGCTACTGCCAGAGTGTCGCAAAACCAAAGCACTTTCACCAGAGGCCCTGGCTAGATTAGAACGAAAAATATTTCCTGCGCTTTTACCCACTTATGCAGGCAAAGGTTTAAAAGCCTTTATGGCATTTTGGCAACAGTCTCCTCGTTATATTCAATCTGATCCCGCAATGGTTTATGAATACGCCAAATTATTGACAGAACAATCTGCGGATAACGAAGCAGAATCTTTGCTTAAAACAACCCTTAAAAAAACGTATACCCAATCTTTAGTGCATTTATATGGTTTAACCAAAGGCCCCTCACCTAAAAAACAACTGACCTTTGCAGAATCTTTACTGCCCGCGCATTTTAATGATCCCGCCTTGCTACTTGCCCTTGGCAGGCTGTGCTTAACCAATCAATTGTGGGGTAAAGCACGCGATTATCTAGAAAGAAGTTTAAGTTTACTGCCCACACCCGAGACCTATGCAGAATTAGGATCGCTGATGGAATATCTGGATCTAACAGAAAAGCGCGATGAATACTATAAAAAAGGCCTGTTGCTGGCTACTAAAACCCAAGGCATGCCCATTACGCAAATTTATAATAATCAGCTTTGCCTTTCTAACGAAGCTGTACTATAAAGTAATTTCACACACTAATTTAATTGGCAGAAACAATGAAGCGTTTTATAAAAGAAAACCCTACATTAGTCATTGGAATCACGCTGCCCATCTTGTTGGTTATCATTTTTTATCTTGCAGCTGTCTTGCCCAAAATGCTCGTAAAACGACCACAAACCGATCTCTTGTATCTCACAACGACATACCCTCACGATGGCATTACAACCGAAATAAAAGAGGGTACTCTAAGAATCTGGATAAATCCCCAAGTCCGAAAGGGCTCTTTGCCCATGCCAAGGTTATTTCGCTTTCATGCAAAAACATTAACTTCAACAGAAATTCCTATTTCTTTAGCAACTGAACCAGGTATTGTTATAGCAAGCAAACAAGAGGAATTACGTATTCCTGAACTTAAGGACATCAAACTAAATACAGAAGCAGTCAGTAAAGATGGTTATAAAGCCGAAATTTCGTCTCCTAACGTCGGGGGTGTGATAAATCTAATGCTATTAAATACAAAAAGAACGCTAATCATCTCAAAAAGAGGCAATATTATTAATATTTCAGAAGACAATAAAAATCTCGAAGGACAAAAATCGATCAAATTTTTAGGATGGATAGAATCAAAATAAGGGACGTTTTACAATGAAAAAATCTAAATCGGAGATTTTAAAAGAAATTACACAGCTGGCAACTCAATATCATCTTTCTGCCTCAGAAATTACAGCAGCCTTACAAACAAAATCCTTAACGGCCACAGAAGGCGTACGCACAGAAACATTAATGAAACTATTTGCTTATCTGGGCGGCATTTTTATTTTTTCTGGCTTGAGTATCTATATAGGTACATTTTGGTCCACCATGAATGTCGCAACAAAAATAATGCTCACCTTTGGCACTGGTATTGCACTCTACTTGCTCGCCGTATTTTTGCCTTTATATCAGAAAAAATACGAAACCATGTTAACCCCGCTTTTTCTAACCTCTACGCTATTTCAAACCATTGGTCTTTTTGTGGCGGTTAATGAATTTAGAGATGGATTAAATTTTAAATTTTCCTCCTTGCTTATTTTTGGTGTTATGCTCGCCCAACAACTGATTACTTTTCAAAAAATTAAACGCCATTCTTTAATTTTTACATCTCTTTTTTTCTGGTGTGCGTTTTTCGTAACTGCATTAGACTTAGTCAACACTAACGATAACCTGATAGCTATCATTGTAGGCTTGTCTGTGCTGTTTATTGCTTATGGATTAGATAAAGTACACTACAAAGCCATCGCCAGCTTTTGGTATTTTATAGGCGCCATCATGTTTTTAAATGGTCTTTTTGATGCGCTTCGAAGCACATATTTTGAAATAATATTCTTTGGCATCAGCGGACTTCTGCTTTACCTTAGTACCCTGATACGCAATAGAACCTTGCTTTTTGTCAGTACCTTATCAGCGCTGGGCTATATTGGATACTTTACACACAAACACTTTATGAATTCCGCCGCTTGGCCAATCTTGCTCGTGGTACTGGGCCTTGTTTGTTTTGGTGTCGGTGTCATGGTTTTAAAAATATGTAAAAAATATATGGTGGAACCAACCCCTAAAGATTAAACCAAAATTTTTTGTAAAAAATGATAAATATCGTCTATCTCTTCGCTAATAACCGTATGTGCTATCGGGTAAGAAAACCAATCGATGGTATAACCTAAACCTTCTAGCTTTTCTTTAGCCATTTGATCAAGCGCCATCGGCACTACCGTATCAAACAAGCCATGTGCCATCAAAATAGGTGTGTTTTGATTCACAAGATTCCGTTCATCAGCAAACGTATCTGGCAAAGGTAAGTAACTCGATAAAGCAATGATGCCCGCTAAAGGCTCTGGATACCGTAAACCCGCATACAACGCCATCGCGCCACCTTGAGAAAAGCCGGCCAATACAATACGGTTGGTAGCAACCCCAAGTGCTTTTTCACGCTGAATCAATAAATCAATGAGCCGTGCTGAATCCTTTATGCCTGCCGCGTCCTCCCGCCTTGCCAACGCTACAGCAAAAATATCGTACCAAGCACGCATATGCATGCCACCATTCACGGTAACAGCACGCATAGGAGCATGTGGAAACACAAATCGAACATGAGCGGCTAAAGACTTAAAGCGTTCTACAATAGGCACGAAATCGTGCCCATCGGCACCCAGTCCATGCATCCATATCACAGACGCCTCGGGGTGACCACCGGAAGGGTTGAGATCAATTGTGGCAGGGATAGTATTCACAGTATATGACTCAAAAAAAAGTAGTATATACTGTACCAATATTTCGCACCAATGGCATCGCAACAAAAAGGTATTTAATTTTATGACTAAGTTCTTAAAGCGCGCCTTTCAACTCCTTATCGCACTCATTGTTATTCTCGTTATCGCAACTATTGGTATTGTCAATTTTGTGAATCCTAATCAATTTAAAGACGAGATAGAACGCGAAGTTCTGACAAACACGGGATACACGCTAACCGTTAATGGCCCCATTCAATGGCGATGGTACCCAATGTTATCTTTGGAATTTAATAACATTGCCATCCAAAACCTTCCGCCTTTTTCGGGTCAATTACTGTCAGCTAAAACCATTCAAGCCGAATGCAAGTTACTACCCGTTTTTATGGGTAAAATTGCGCTTAATATTCGTTTAAAAGGTTTAGACCTGGCCCTGATGCGAAATACAAAAGGGCAAGGTAATTGGGATAATCTGAAGCAACCTAACAACACCGCTTCAACACCCGCTCGAGCTTCATCAAAATCTACATTTAACTTTTCTATCAGCAGTTTAATGGTTCAAGAAGGAAAAATATCTTTTACGGATCCTTCAAAAAATACTCAATATAGTCTAAGCCATGTAAACTTATCCCTAGATAATTTATTTAAAGGTTTAATTGGCATTAAAACACCGCTTATTGTTAATTTCGAATTGGCATCGAATAATCAAACCATCGGCAACATTTTTTTAAGCACGGATTGGGCATTACAAAATAAAAAAGAACAGTTAAATCTTGAAAAAATCGTTTTTAAATTTAACCAACCCGATGGTGCAAAAAACTTAATCACTGGGGATGCTGAAGTACAAGGATTCTCTAAAAAAGCCACCATTAAAGGTAATGTGGCTGGCAATGACCTGCAATTTGGAAAAATAAAAATCGATAAACTAAATGCAAAGATAGCAGCTCAAGATAGTATTATTAACATTGCACCTATTACGATGCAAATTGCCAAAAGCCAACAAAAGGCAACACTAACTCTCGACATTCGTAGCAACATACCTAAAGTTTCTTTTACCCAAGAAGCACAGGATTTTGACATAAACGACATGCTCACATTGTTTGGTGCTAAAAATAAATTAGCGGGTAAAACACGTCTTAATCTAAATTTATCCGCAACGGGTAGCGATCTTAACGCATTACAAAATAGTCTTTCTGGCAAAGCCGTCATAGAAATTACCCAAGGAAAATTTTATGGCATTGACTTGGTAACCTTATTAAAAAGTGCTCAATCCAACGTTCATGCGCTCGTTGACGCCTTAACACAGAAACTCAGCATGAACACACTGTCTGTTATTAATACGGAATTGACTAAATGGAAAACAGATCCACATTCAACTGCTTTCACACCCTTTAATACACTGAACGCAACTGCAAATATAACAAATGGCGTTATTCAAAATCCTGATCTGTCTATTCAGGATGGCGAATATAGTGTTAGCGGATCTGGTACCATTAACATTGCTGCAAATTCCATACAATATCAAACGACTTTACAACTTAAAAATAACCCGTATCCACCAACGGATAAAGTAGGGACCTTTTTATTTCAAACGCCTTTGAATGTGCTGATTCAAGGCACTTTAGATGATCCCAAAATCCGACCCGATCTTAATCGCTATACAAACAGTGCCTTGGAATACGCACAAAAAGAACTGGTTCAAAAAGTGGTACAAAAAACGATTGGTCAGGCTATTGAAAAAGCAACCGGTAACAGTGCTATTCAGGAGAAGCTCCAGAATGCAATAGGTAATATACTGAAACCATAACGACGAGGGTATAAAATGATGGTTAAAATGCTCAAATATTCACTCAAAATTTTTGCTGCCTTATGCTTGGTAGGTACTGTATTTCTGATTGGCGTTGTTACTGTAGTCGATCCTAACCGCTTTAAAACCATGATCCAAAAACAAATGACGGAGGCCACAGGTCAAACATTAGCCATCAACAGTCCCCTGTCTTGGCATATCTTACCCACTTTGTCGCTTGAAGTACGCGATCTGGCCATAAATACGGTCACCCTTAAAACGGCTCGATTCGAACCTAGATTGTGGTCTTTGCTGACTGGAAAATTGTTAATAGATATTCATATGAGAGGATTAAATGCTCATTTGAATCAATCCAATAAAGTACCCTCTCTTTTTGAAAGTATCCAAAAAATGCCTATTTTTCAGGCAAAGCTTAACCCTTTTTCTTTTAAGATGCTGCCCTATAATATAACACTCGAAGACGCCGCCATCCGTTGGCAAGCATTAGCAACAAACCAAGATTTACAGTTTAAAAATATCAAACTATCAGCTAAAAAAATATCGCTAGGCGCTGTGGGCCTTCATGCGCCTCTTGCAATGGATTTTGATCTAGAAGATGTAAACCAAGATCTGTCTGGACATTTTTCGGTTAATGCAGAATGGGCCTATAACCACAAAACCCAACAATTGGATGTTCAAAATCTGGCATTTAATACCAACTATTCAGATATTCCTTTTAATGCTTTATTGGGATCTTTACAAGTTCAAAAACTGCATCGCATGCCACTCGTAGAAGGCAATTTTCACATTCCAAACTTAGGCTTGCAATATGCTTTGTCACATTTTAATCTGCCTGTTTATCCGGTTTCTGCCAGAAATGCAGACTTAAAAGGGACTTTTAAGTTTCAGGCCCCCTACTCCCTAGAAGTCACATCCTTCAATCTAGCCTTAGAAAATGAAGGCGATCTCACAGGAACTTTTAAAGCCGATTTACAAGGAAAAACATTAAAGACCTTAAGCATGACAGGATCTTTTTCGGGTAAAAATCTACGATTAGGCACACTGCCTGTTCCTGACATTAAACTTTCGCTACAGGCAAAAGATGGCATTTTTATTTTTGATCAAATCAAAGCACAATTGGCTAGCAGCCACCATCAGGCCAAAATGCAAATTGATCTTCGAGGCCATATGCCACAATTGACCATTTCTGATCAAATGGATAGCTTTGAAATTAACGAATTATTAGGACGATTAGGCGAAAAAGATAAAATTTATGGTAATATACAAGCCAAAATAAATCTAACAACGCAAGGCAATACATTAGAAACTTGCTTACAATATTTATCCGGAAAAGCCTATGTGCACCTTACCGATGGGAGATTACGCGGCATTGATCTTTCTCCCCTCCTACGACATGCACAATCAACTGTTGTGATGCTAAAAGACGCGCTCTCAAAAAGAAATTCTGTAAACGTGGGTGCCATTTTAACAGCTGAATTAGGCGAATGGCGATTACAAGCCATGAATGTCGATCTCTTAGTGACACCTTTTAGACATTTAGAAACTAATATTACCTTTGATAACGGCAGAGCCTATACCTCTGATTTTAAATTAACGCACCCTGAATATACGGTGAATGGCCATGGTGTGGTTGATCTCATACAAAAAAATGTAGAGTATCAAGCATTGGCTCTATTAACACACGCTAAACAAGTGCCTTCGGAACAACTATCTCTGTTTTTAAAAGAAACACCTTTAGCCATTCTTATTAAAGGACCTTTCGATAGTCTCGCCATACAACCCAATTTAGCGCATTACGCAGATGGGGCTATTAACCTGGTTCACAAAGAATCCACAGAAAAATCCACTGATCATACTTTGGAAAAATTGTTTGGTTTTCCTTAATGACACTCAGCCAAAAGATACTTAAATGGTTTGACAAACACGGCCGTCACGATCTGCCTTGGCAAAAAAATACAAATGCTTATCGCGTTTGGGTGTCTGAGATTATGTTACAGCAAACGCAGGTAACCACCGTTATCGATTATTTCGAACGGTTTACAAAGCGCTTTCCAACCTTGTCTAAACTCGCCGCAGCATCTTTAGATGAAGTCTTTGAATTGTGGTCTGGGCTTGGATATTATGCCAGAGCTAAAAATCTACATAAAACAGCGCAAATTATTCAAACCCAATATCGCGGCAAATTTCCAACAACCTACGATGCTGTATTGGAACTACCCGGCATTGGTCGATCAACCGCCGGTGCTATCTTAGCCATCAGCACACAACAGCGTTACCCTATTTTGGATGGTAATGTTAAACGGGTATTGTCTAGACATTTTGCGGTAGAAGGTTGGTATGGTAATCCCAAAACATTAGAAAAACTTTGGGCATTGAGTGAAAAAATCACGCCTCAAAATCGCGTAGCCGATTACACACAAGCCATTATGGATTTAGGCGCAACTGTCTGCACCCGAACTCAACCCAAATGTACTGTTTGCCCCATTGCAAGCACCTGTGAAGCAAAAAAATTAGACAAGACTAAGTTATATCCCATGTCTAAGCCCAAATCAAAAATACCAACCCGATCAACCGCAATATTAATCTTAATCTCTCGTAAACATCACTGTATCTTACTCGAAAAACGGCCGATGAAAGGCATTTGGGGTGGGTTGTGGAGCCTCCCCGAATGTCCACTGCAAACGAATATCAAAGATTGGTGTACTAACACATTGAAATTGTCTTTAAGAAAAATATTGTCTTGGGAATCTTTTCGTCATACCTTTACACATTTTCATTTAAATATTCACCCGGTTTTGTGTGAAGTGAATGATCAATACAAACCAAAAGCAGCCGCTTTAAATTATGAATGGTATCCGATTGAAAAAGCGGGTAACCTTGGATTACCGGCACCCATAAGACGTTTGATTGAAGCCGTTGAGGAAATATCATGAGCCATCTCGTATTTTGTGTAAAACTCCAAAAAGAAGCCGAGGGTCTAGAACGCCCACCCTATCCCGGAAAATTAGGTGAGCGCATTTATCAGGAGGTTTCTAAAGAAGCCTGGCGAGCTTGGCTAAAACACCAAACGCTGTTAATTAACGAAAACCGATTGAATATGACCGATCTCAAAAGCCGACAATTTTTAAGTACTGAGATGGAAAAGTACTTTTTTGGTGAGGGAAGTGCCCCACCTGCAGGCTTTGTCGCACAAGATTAATTTATCAAACATACCAAAATAAGATTATTCTTGACGTACCCCACCTAAATACGGTCTAATAGCATCTTTCTTCCCTTAGGCCAGATAGCTCAGTTGGTAGAGCAAAGGACTGAAAATCCTTGTGTCCCTGGTTCGATTCCAGGTCTGGCCACCATAAACGCTATCACTTTTCATTGAAAAAATTATTTCTAATATCCTCTTCGAATTCAGAGAGCCATTTTGTCGCATGCCCAGATTGATAAGTTTTTTCTTTCCCTGTTTTTGTATTTTTTATTGTAATTTTTATCGTTATTGGAGATATCGAATTGTTTTCATATGGCGTTTCATCTTGTTCATTTAATTGAAAATCATTTTTTGAATATTGGTATTTCTTTAAGATTGTTATATAGTCTTCATGTTCGCTATACGACATTAACATCATCTTGCCTCATTTTATAAAAAAACGTTTTGTTGGATCATGTGGGCCGCTACCCATCTGAATAATAAATCCTCTTCCCATTAATGAAGCTAATCGGGTTCGGGTTGCTCTAGGTGACAATTTTATATTTTTGGAGATCTCATGAGTTGATAAACCATCATTGGTTGTTAATAGACGAAGTATAGATTGATCTTGACTGTCCAATAATGGCTCTCGCTTTGCTTGGATATATATAGTGACTCTAAAATGAGTACCTATCTCTTCAAATTTTGGTTTTTCTAAACCGTTTTCTTCACAAGCTGAAATTATTCGTTGTATTCCACTGCCCCAGCGCTCTACAAGCTTTAATTCATTAAAAACTCTGCCTATAACTCGATTACGTAACTTTGAAACGCCTCCTGCAATTTCTTCAATTGTTAAGCCAAACGGTAACAAACCTGGATTTTCTATTTCTAGGCGATCTTGGAAAATCGATAAACGAATAGGAGCACCTAATTGGGAATAATCGGCATGTGTTACAGCATTAATAATAGCTTCACGCACTGCTTGCAAAGGGATATTCCAACGCTCAGTTCGCTTAGCAGCCTCTATCTCTAAGGCGAGGGTAGCGTGTTTCTGTACAAAACTCAAAGCATCTTCAATAGCCACCACAGGATACGAGCGGATTTCTATAGAATCTATAATTTTTGATTTATCAGCGCCCAAAAAACGCCCGGCTTGTATCCAGGCATCTGGGAAATATTCTTCTCTTTTTTTTCCAAATAGCAATACACCTGCTACCGTCGGAACAATTTTTCCTTGATATTCCACAACCATTCGCAACGTTTTCAAATCCTGAGGTTTTATACTTTTGTAAGGAGCAAAAAACTCCGAAGTGGTTTTAAAATCAATCGCCTCAGCATTTAACGTTGGCAAAGGTTGCTCATCATATGATTGATTCATTACAAACCGTTTTAATTCTTCTATAAGAGCCATATCGGCCAAGCGGTTACTAGATCCGACCCGCACATAAGTACCACTCTCTAACCCCTTATTTTTCAGAAAATGGGGTCGTATAGGGCTTGGATAAACACGAACCGTCATAATTTGTGTTTGCTTGTAGGGAAGAATTTCAATTTCAGGCAAGATAAGTGGAGCTATTAAATCATTAATAAAATTGCTTATCTTTTCTTCCTGCGCCAAAGGATCTGGCACTCCAATAATATGACGCGTTTTATCTTCGATACCTATGACCAAAATACCACCAGCAGTATTTGCAAATGCAATTAACGTACGTACAATGCCACCCGGGGAAGATAGATCTCGCTTGAATTCTAAGGTTTTACCTTCCTGATTTTTTAAAATCTCAATGATATTCATACTAAGTATTCTACTAGGAAGTAAAATATTTTTCAACACTTCCTAGTAAAATGCTTAGTTGAGTTTTATTTTTTACGAGAAAGGCTGTTTATAAATACAGTATTATCAAGAATTAAAAGCGATTTACTAGGAAGTACTAGGAAGTAAAGATACTTCCTAGTAAAAAACTGTCGGGTAATCCCGCGTATAATTAGGGGGTATCCAAAAAATTTAAAGATAAAACCCTATATAGACTGTGGCTTATATGATAAAGTTCGATTCCAGGTCTGGCCACCTACTCTTCATAGATTCGGACCATTATCTTTAGGTTTAGACGGTTCTTGTTCTTCTTTGTTATCTCTACTCGCTTTCTGGCGCGAAAATATAAGCGCCTGTGGCTCAAGCGTCTTCGCAAAATCAATAAATATAGGATTCTCAGAAGTTTCTAAATATTGCTTGAACGCTGTAAAATTTTTAGTTTGTTCTGGTTTTAAATAATTTAACAAAACATCTCTAAAAATATTAGCATCCATAGCAATCAAGCCTTGTATAGCATCAACGTCATTCTTAAAGTATGCGCGTCCTATGGTGCGTATTAATTCTCTTTTTGTTTCTTCATCCTGAAGATTAAATTTTGCACCTTTTTGACTTAAATCAATAAATAACTGAAGATCTCTTCTCTTTAAAACAGCTTGCGTGTATGCGGTACCTTGTAATAAATCCATCATATTATGATGGACTATAAAATTTAATAGTTCTTTAGAAGTATGCGAATTAGAAAGTATTAATTTTTCAATAAGAGAAACATCATCTGTACCTTTTCTAACGAAATCGAATTTAACGCCAAACTGTGTTATCAATTTTTCAACCACTAATACTGATGGATTCTGAAGATCATAAGTTCTGTCTGCTAAAGCTTTGGCTTTCTCAGAACTATTGACCAGATCAATGAAAAATTTGGGGAATTTCTTTAGGATTTCCTCCGTTTCTTCTAAGGATACCCCTTCTAAACTTTTTTTGATTTCGTCATTAGAATATCTCCGTGCTAATGTATCAGAAAGTGTAAGAGAGACTGTCTCTTCAAATATTGTCATTTCAGCATAAGTTTGCAAAGCTTTTTTTATGCTAGGAACCAGAAAGCTTATATTGTCTTTATCTAACTCAAAGCTAAAATTCAGAGCTAATGAATTTTCATCATAAGAAGGTTTTTGTTTGGCTTTAAGATTTAAAATATTTACATCTAAACTAGCAAGTATACAAACGAAATCCATGCGGTTTGAATAATTCTCACCAAAGGCATTAAATTCAACAATTGTTTTTTTCGTTTCTTGATTATATTTGACAAGAAATTTTGCACTATGGGTGCGTAACGGCAAATTGAATTCCACTTTAACGACAGGGTAAACGTGATCAATATTAAGAAGTTCTGTTTTCTTGTTGTAAGCCGATATTTCTGTTATCGCATTTACAAGTGGCCTTATCGTTTCAGGCAATTTTTCTAAAGCTATTTGCTTGCTTAAGAAAACTGTTCTTGTAAGTATGTTTTGATGATACAAAGTAAATAAGTCTTCTAAAGTGAAAAAATTCTGAAACTGAATGAAATTTTGAACAAAACTTGTAGCAGAATCTATTCGAACAGATCCAACAGAAAATTTGCCAGAAGGATTCAGATGTCTAGGATCTGATTCGTTTTTTAATTTATCAAATAGCTCCCCTATTACGCTTAGCATTAATTCTTTACTATTGTAATATCCGACGTTATCATCTCGCCGATCTGTCGGCAGTTGTATTACCCACTTCACCATTAATTTGTGATAAGGTTCTAACAATTTTGCAAAGCGTTGGACCTGTTTTTCTTTTTCTTTTTCATAATCAGGACTTCCTTTCATCGCTTTAATCGTTCTGTCCATGATTTCTGTTAAATCTTGTACGGCTTTGATGATTGCTTTTTGCGTTAAAGGTTGTTGCGTGGCATCAATGCCTAATTGATCAATTAATGGCAAAAATTCTTTTTCAAATTTATGCCATAAATCGTCGAATTTCTAGGATCTGCCCATTCGCCAATTTGACGTTCCCAAGCATCTAGAATGGTGCGTTTTGTTTCAAGTTGGATTCCATCAAATTCTTTGAAATTTGGCTTAGTTCTTGAGATAGAGACAGTAAAACGGCTCTAATCTCTTGATCACCTAAAACTTTGGGTTTTCGCGCTCTGACAGCTTTCAGATAGTTATCAAAACTGATATTTAACCAATCCGACTCTATCTTGTACTTCATGGAAAATTTAACAAGCTGTGCTAGCAACAGCATGTTGTCTTTATTTTGGCAACAGCGATAGGCAAACTTTACCACTCAGCAGCATCTACTTCGTTTAAGGCTATTTTTTTGAACTTAACAAATTCCACAAAATAGGTTTTTTGTTCTTCTGTTAGTTTGTCAAAGCCTTCTACTTTTTGGGCTTCTTTTAAGGCAGCATTATCTTGCGCAATTTGGATGATAGAATCTGAAAATAAATCTTTGTTGCCAGTATTTACAATCAACGCTTCTAATTTAGAAACAAGATTCAGAAACTCTGTTTGAATAGCAATGCTTTCTGGTGTATCCGTTTTTGTAGCTGATAGCCTTGTTAGCGATCTATGAATTTCAGCACCTGTCACCATCGCTTGTCTAAATAGTTTACCATGAGGTGAGTTTTCTTTTTGGCCTTCCGTTGATTTGCTCAATTGATAAAAAGCTTTCAAGAGCTGCTGTAATGCTTTTAAGGAGTCAGCGTTTTCGTCCCCACACTTGGCAGCTTTTAGTATTTCTATATTTTGTAGCAATGTTGTATAAAATTGTTGGGGTCTTTGTTCTAGAGAAGAAGCCGGTAACTCTTTAAACAAGAGTGGCATCAAATTGTTTAGGGCTCTCTCACTTTCTTGTTCATCTTTGGAGTTAGCTTTTTCTATTAAAGCACTGATGGTTGCTTCTGTTTTGTTAACGGCAGCAGGTTGAGAAATGATAACCCGTTCTTTCACTGCTTCAGAAACGGTAGAAAAAAGAGGGACCAATGTTTCTCGGGCGGGTAAAGGAGACTTAAATAAGCCAACTTTTAAAATGCCCGAATCAAATAGCGCTTCTTCTGGGTTTTCAGCAGCACTGATATTAGGCACTGCAGAAAAATCAATACATTGACTGCGCTGTGGATCGATAACGATAACAGGCTTTTTTGTGTTTTAGGATCTATCCATTCTTCAATATCGTCAGTTTCAGCGATATGTAAAACCGAATGGCTTTAGAATTAAAAACAGCGGCTTCGTGTGTGAAGTCTCTGGCGCTTCATTGCGCACAATAACGGCTTTAATAGGCGATGGCTTTTGCTTAAGGTAGATTTTTAAAGCATCGGTAATGCTATCGCAAATAAGAAGCTGATTCTTATGGGTAATAACCCTGGCAGCACTGCCAGCAGGTGTGATCACGCTGCCTTTTACAATAGGGATTTGTTTTGCTTTTATCTCTTTTAATTGTTCGGGTGGAATAGAAGAGGGAATAATGCGCTTTAAGTCCCCCTTAGGAATAGGACGTGCTTGAACTAAAAACAAAGTGCCTTCATCGGGATGATTAGGATCAGGCTCATAGACAAACTCAACATCCATGGGCATACCATAGTGTTCTTCGATAAGACGTCCTGCTTTGGCGATTTTTAAAGCTACCGAATTATGAATGGCGGGTTCGTCTCGCAGTTCTTTGGGATTGTTTTGTCTAATCAGCGTTGTTTTCTTCGTATTTTCTGTTTGGCTGACAATCGGCACTAAACGTATGGGTTTACGATTGATTTCCGCGTGAACTACATCTTCTCGTGTAACAAAAAAAGTATCAAAGGGTGCTTGGCTATTAACTACCAATTCGCCATGCCCAGGCGCTAATTGAATACGTCCTCCGCTGTCGCTGGTATACATCACACCCGATATGACAGAACCAGTAATCATGCGTTGAATTAAAACGGGCATAAACGGATCTTTTAAAATTTCTGCAATATCATTGACTGCATTTTCTTGTGTTAGAAATCGTTGTTGTAAAGCCTTATCGCTAAAATAAGAAGCCACAACAATACCGATGGCATAAGAAATCGCTGTTGCATCGGGTTCGGCAGGGGCACTTTCGTGAGCACCCGGATTTGCAGTTTTAATGCTATCCTCAGCACCCGTACTGCGAACCATCACAGCCTTTTTGTTAATCTGTTTTAAATAAGGAGCTAGTATTTCCGCAGAGAGCGGATGTTCTGTAAAGGTTTTTAAAATAAGTGCTTGTAGCTCTTTTAAATGCAAACTGGCTTCTTTGTTTAATCCACTGGCGTCATTTTTTTGTTTGTCTTTAAAGGCATCCCATAAGGTTTTCCATTCTGGTGCATGCTGAGTAAGATGCGCCAAAATATCCTTGTGTGTAAGCGGTAAGATATTAGGGACTTGGATCTTGAAATCAAGTTGTTTACTGAGTGCTTGAGACAAATCAGTTAGTTCTTTTAAATTAGCAGCTTTGTGACCTATTGTGTCTGCATAGCCTTCAATTCGCTGCTGAACTTGTTGATTAAACACGTCTTTCTCCAAAAATTTTGTTTTATAGCTTAATTATAGGTTGTTTAGGAATAACGTACAAGGCCCTAAGGTTGGCATGGAATTGAGTGTTGCTAACCACTTGACACCCTCGTTTTAAATATGCCAACATGCAGTATGAGCAAATTTTTAGACAATATTTATAAAAAACACTGTGGGAATGTCCAACACGTCTCTATTTCTATTATTTTATCCTCTATTTTAGCGATCGTGGTATCCACCATCGCATCTGCATCCGCCTATAGAGGTTAGCTGATTATCCGCGCCTCTATAGGCAAATCAAAGCGGATAATACACACTCTAAGTTAATCCTTAGTACACTTTCAATTTTCTTTAAGGAAATACATAATGTCGGGCTATACAGATATTGCTATTGTCAAAAAAAATAGAGCTGCTGCACAAAATAAAATTATTTTTTATACAGGCTTGGCCTTATTTGCAATGTTTTTTGGTGCTGGAAACATTGTTTTTCCCTTATATTTAGGGGCAAATTGTGGTTCTCATCTAGTGGAAAGTCTCTCCGGATTTCTCATCGCAGGTGTTGGTGTACCATTTTTAGGGCTCATTGCCATTAGTCTTTATCAGGGAGACTATTTCGCTTTCTTTGCGCGTCTCGGAAAAATCCCTGCGTTAATCATGATTACGATTTTAATAATTGCATTAGGACCCATTGGCGCTATGCCGAGAACAGAAACGACAACCTTTAGTACATTACTACCATACCTTCCTGGCATTTTAAAAAACAATGCTGTATTTAGTATTTTGTATTGTGGGTTAGCACTAATTTTGGCATACCGTGAAACTAAAATGGTAAAAATTTTAGGCTTATTTTTAAGTCCTGTTAAGATCGTTGCTTTCAGTAGTTTAATTTTCATAGGTCTTCTTTTTACAGAAACACCGGTTTTTAACGATGTCTCTGCTAAAACTATTTTTAACGAAGCAATTTCATATGACTATAACACTATGGATCTGTTAGCAGGTGTTCTTTTTTGTTCAATGGCTTTTCAATCTATTCAATTAGCCATCAAAGAAGATCCCTTGCTCAATCCCTCTACCATCACTTTAAAATCTTCCATGCTGGGTGCTTGTCTGATTTGTGCTGTTTATGCCGGATTTATGTTGGTCTCTTATCATCATGCAGATGCATTGCAAGGCTTAAGCGTAGAACAAACTATTGGTGGGATATCGCATGCGGTACTCGGGAAATTTGGTGGGCTCTTTGTGTGTATTTCTGTGTCTTTTGCCTGCTTTGCAACAACACTCGCATTAGGACAAGCTTGTAGCAATTGTTTATATCAAGACATACTGAAGGGTTATGTGCCGAAAAATATTTGCATTACCATTGTATTTGTTGCGACATACCTGATGAGTAATTTAGGCTTTAAGGGCGTATCTGAAGTAATAGAGCCTATTGTCAATGTGATCTACCCAGCGCTTATTGTGCATTGCATACTTAGTATTTTGCACAAATGGAAAGGTGTAAACATGATAAAATTGCCGGTGTTTTTAACAACCTTAGCATCTCTGGGATACACAATGTTTTAAATTTTTTAATGGAGCGATACATATATAGTTGCCTGGGTTATACAACTAAAACAGGATTTTATAGTTGCCTTTTTCTAATATCAATGTAAAATACAGACGAAAAGATACCTGAAGAATAACATTACTTGTATATATGGGATTACATTGATGAAAAGAAACAAGGCAAACACTATAACACCAGAACCATTATATGCCGAAAGTACAATGGCACCCCCATTTATATTTACACCGCTTTTTCAAAATGTTAAAACAAGCGATATCCATGATCCACTTCCCCCAATTACAAGACTTTCTGCTCAAAATATTGAAAAAATCGGCTTTAATAGTCAAAAACCACTCTGTCTTAAATATGTCATTTTAGAAAATGGTGAGCTGATAGTTTCTCATAGTTGGAGTGATGTAATTCCACTCACGAAAAGCCAAATAACATTATATTCTGAGATGCCTCTCTTTAAAAATGAAACCTCTATTTCTGGTAAAAAATATCTTTACGCAATACTACCTAACAATGATCTTATTTATTTTAATATGAAGGAAGAAGCCAAGTACCTGAGAATACCGCTAAAACATCCTGAAATCGCTGGTTTAAAACCCGTCGTCATGGCAGGAGACTTCTATGTGCTAAACGGTAAAATCATTTCAGAACATCCTTCTGGTCGATGTGGCATTGATAATTGGAGCGGACATTATAGAGTGCAATGTCCTAATCAAGAATATATTGTCAATTCAATTTTCCATAAAAATGGTTTTCAGCCATTCGGCTGTTTTCGCGATCGCGTCGCAATTGAGTTAAAAGGAACCACACTACTGCCGCCGAGCATTCAGAATGCTAATCATTATTTATATTTACCGAATACGCCTCAGCCAGCACAAATTACCTATCAGCCGAGAATTACCCCGCAGCCACCGCAGCTACCACAGATGAAACAATATCAAGGTGCGTTTGAATTCAAAGAACCTGTCAATGTTGCAGGCCGATGGATCCAAGGAAAAGGCACATTCCAGTTTGTACGAGGCGTTAATGATGCCATTGAGGTCATTCCTAATTCCATAACATTTGCTAGAGGCGGCTCTGTGCCAGCACCTGCTGCACCAAAAGTACCAACACAAATAGTTGGTAGATATATGGATTTCAATAGCTTTGTGGCAAACGTTGGTATAATACTAACCTTGTGGGATATTAAAAATACATCTAATGCTTATCAAATGCGGCGTCCTGATTTACCTTATATAACACACGTTTGGGATGCCACTAATACGGTCGCTATCAAAATTACAATGCTTGGTGCTGTGGCTGCATTAACTTCTGCTTATATTTTGCCTCCCATAGGGATAGCTTCTTTTGCAGGCGCAAGACTAAGACCCGATAACCCGTTTGAACAAGCTGCTGCCGATTTTCGTAGCCACAATCCCTCGAACCAATCAAAACAAATAGTACAGGGAATGAATAGTGGTTTGGCTGCTGGATATCTGATTGCAAAATTAGGACAAGTAGTCAACCGTTGGTTTTCTCAAATTGACAGACTTATTAATGAACGACGGGACTTTTTTAATCCCCCACCACCTGTTGCACTGCAACCTATTGGGTTAGCAGCGATAGCAGGTTCTAATACAGCTACATCAGATCATAAACCGATGGTCTTATTTGCAAACCATCCTATACCAACAAATGATATGCCTAAAAAAAATAACGATACGCCACCTCCACCTCATGCACCCAAACAAATAGCCGACCCTATACCTGGCCACACCTTTAATTTTACGCCACCTAAACATTTTTCGTACACACCACCAAAACCGGAAGGTGCATTACCAGAATGGTTAAAAAATGGCCTTACGATTACGGGCAGTTCTGGCGCTGGTTGGATTGCCAAGTTATCGTACGGATTAAGCTATAAAACATTTGGCATCAGTCTTGCTGTGTTAGGTGCGATTAAATTGGTGATGGGTATTTATGAAAAGAAAGCACAACATACCTATGAAAGACGACAAAGAAACGCTGATCGTGCAGACGCTCAACAAAATGAAGTGATTGACGATTATAACAAAGCTTGTAAAGATATAAAGGCTGCAGAAGTTGCCATGCCTGCTTACTTAAAAGAAACAAACCCCACTAAACGTAAAGAGCTATATAATGC
This sequence comes from Gammaproteobacteria bacterium, assembly GCA_044225395.1. Lineage (GTDB taxonomy): Bacteria > Pseudomonadota > Gammaproteobacteria > UBA6186 > Azoamicaceae > CADEGZ01. The sequence goes on along the minus strand of JBGAIP010000001.1, from coordinate 174,294 downwards.
TGCACTGACCGCGTTTGACACTGCAAAGCAAACAAATACAGACTTACAAAAAACCAATACGGATCGTGGCAATAAAGACAGTGGTGCCAGAATGCCTTCTGGTTCAAAGCATAACCATAACCCTCGCTCTACAACCCGAGATTTATGTCATGAAATGGCCCCTGGTTATACAGAAAATGCCACAATTATTAACAATAATCTACAATTACTTGTTAGACTTAAACCTGTCGACGATTTTAATATAGACTTAGAAAAACACCTGGACAAAAACTTTAACAATCTTGAACTGGGCGCAAACAATCTTGGAAACAACTTGATTTCTGAAAAAGAGTTTATCGAGAACCATTTCAATCCTTATCAAGAGACCGCTGCTTCACTTCAAAACACTGCTAAAAATTTACTGAATAATTTTCCAGATATGCAAGAAACCAGACAATACCTGACAGAGATGAGCAAGCAGATCGCAGCCGGCGTAAAAAATGCTGATTTTATTATGCACCATGCGATTATCATGTACACATTAGGTTTGATTGATAAGCTCCCCAAATATAAGAACCCCACAGTTGAAGAACAAGCAACCTTTAATAAACATCAAGAAAAAGTGCTAGAACACTGGGAATGTTTACCCCACAAAGCACCACACGCACCACTATTATTTAGGCACGCGGTTAATTATTTTAACAGAGGGGATTACAGCGCTGCACTGCAAGATTTAGACGAAACCTTATTTCTTGACCCAAGAAATTTTTCAGCTGCTAAACTTTGGTTACAGTGTGCCATTAACCATCGTGTCGCTAAACCTAAGATTACTGACATGCTTGATACCATGCAATTACACTTCAAAAAACCTCAAGAAGTTGCGATTCTTAATTATATGCGTGGTATTTTAAATAATGATACTGTACTTCTAAGACAAGCGTTTAATCAATTTAAAGACATGGTAGACGAAGAATCTTTCCATTATCTAAAAGCCTGCTTGCAAGAATTACGAAAGCTTGATTTTAATCAATCAATTATTCTAAATGAACTGGCACATCCCGATTTTCTGTCACTCGCCACCCAAAGTATGATAGAAGGCATTGAAGAAAAATTAGTTCGCCAAAAAATGGCAACCACATTTCCCGACAATGCTAATGTCATAAAAGACGACACTGCACAATTTGATGCTCAACTGAGGCAAGGACTTGTTACCACAACAACATTAAGAGATAGACAGCAACTGCTTTTTTTAAATATGTTTCATTTTTGTACAGATTTCTTATACGATACGGGTATCGTAAAAAGATTTACGCCTGAAACACATAACATACTGAACAAAACATTGATGTTTGTTATGAATGTTATCAACAACAGAATTCACCACATTTCTCAAACGGCTTCTGAAGTACTCTTTCAAACATTTATCAATACACTACCTGAAGACTTAGTAAAAAAACTTAACCTACTGACCCCTGAGGCAAAAAATCTCTTTTTCTCTGAGCTTGATCAATATATAGAAAAAAATGAAAAAGCACTTGATATCTTATTTAGAAAATGCAGCAGTTACTATTTATTTGGTAGAATCATCGAGTCATGGATAAAATCTACAGCACTGGTATCTGCATTAGATTTATATACAACAATAGAAAATATCAACGCTTGCGTTAGGGGTTTACGCGACAATCAGATGGGCTTACGTGTCTTGATTGACACTGTTCGCAATATTAAAGCCATCACAGACTTAAAAGACATTGCAGTACTGAATAAATTAAGTTTTACGCCGATGACACTCGTTAACTTATCAACGAAATCACCATTTTTGACACGTCTGTTATTTGATGAAATGGACGGCAAACACTTGGTCTCAACTAACCCAGTTAAAGCTTTAATAGCAAGCTGTATTCGCAACATCAGTGCCAATAAAATATCACACTATAGTACACTTCATGGGCCACTACTAACAAAAGCTATCGTATATGTTCTATATTTAAGAAACCTCGAATCTGCTGCAGTTGTGGTTTTAAATTATAGCGCACCTGCTCTACGTACGGTTACATTATTATCGGCAAGTTATGAAATTTTTAGGGGTTATCAATACACACAACATGATGAACAAAAAGTAAGAATACTACACAATTTAGAATTCGAAATGAATTGTCAAGACAAGGAACCACAAAAAACACCCCATGTATTTAGACGGATCAAAAATGAACTGGTTTGTCTTGGGTTGCAGCAAGAGGGTGTCATGCCGCTTTACTTACGCGCTTTGTATTGTGAACATAGCTATGCCAATGAAATTGAATCGGTAGAAGTACCCAGAAATGGTCTTGGACTGTTTAACGCAGTTTCTTTTTATGTTCAAGATAGCGCAGAAACTCTAAAACACAAGGCCATTGAATATGTAGAAGACCACGCGACAGATTTTAAAGACTTCTTTCTCGATGGTTATGAAGGAATGAAACAATATCTTATTGATTTAAAAAACAACGTATGTTTTCCTGATCAACACATTGTTTATGCATTATCACAAATACTAAAACGGCCTATCCTTGTCGTTTTTTCTGATGAACGAGGACTGGATTTTTCAAGTCAAGGCCTAACCCATTTTGAAGCTTTTATTAAAAATGATCCTATATTTGTTTATTATAATCAAGCAGAAGAACATTATAGTGTGCTACTAATACGGGGAGAAAAGTTTACGGAAGATCGCGTACAAGAAAAACTCGCAAATAAAATACTTGAGCTTAAAAACCAATGTGCTGCTTTGCATAAAGAAACTGAGCATAAAACAGGCCAGCTATTATCCCTAGGATCTCAATTATTAAATTTAAGAAAAAATAACACGCAAGCTCAAACTGTTAAACCCAAAAGCCAATACAAATTTACCTAAACGAGGAATATAATATGCTAACCACTAACGATATCGACACTAAAAATCTCTGCTATAAAGTATTCACCAACAATATTCAAGAAGTCGAATCGATATTATCAAAAAACCCTCAGTTGGTTAATATGGCAATTTTGGTTGACGATTTTACATCCTTTATGAAATATTTTTCTGCAAACACGGTGTACTATGGCGCCAAATTATTAGGAACAGCATGTGCCTATCTCGCAGCATCTTCGCCTGCTCTGCCCACGACTTCCCGGCCTATGATGTTGGGGTTGGCATATGGGATATTCAAAGCAAGCGATAATACTCTTTTACCCCATACATTTGATAATAATGGTTGGACATTGCTTCATTATGCTGCACTAGGTAACAGCTTAGATGTCGCTAAATTACTGGTTTCCCTCGGCGCTGATGCAACTATCACCGCCTCTTACCAAAGGACATGTTTCGATGTCGCTAGATTGTGCGGTCATGAAAACTTTGTACAAAATTTGCAAGTTTTTATTGATAATCAAGCCAGAGATCAGCGGAGTGTCAATAAAAAAGATGAAGAAATTTCAATGCTTCTGTTTCAGTACCAAAAAGTAGAGAGAATACTAGGGAAGACTCAGGATGTCTGCAGCGAAGCACTTGCGCTTTTAATTGAAGTCGAAAAAAAGAAGCCTGGTCTCGTTGATTTAGACAGACTTCAAGAACGTTTGTACAAATTAAAAGAGGAAGAGCAGGAAAACACAAATACGCCTAGACTATTAACCTAATGCAACTGTTGCTTTCTATGACACACTATACCAAAAAGCACACTTGCAACAAAAATAACCATAGCAACCACAACAATCGCGGGACCGGCTGGCCAGTCCCAATTAAATGACAATTGAATGCCACCCCAAACAGCAATCATGCCTATAATACTGGCGATTATTGCCATTTTTTCTGGCGTCCTTGCAATCTGTCTTGCCGCAGAAGCTGGAATAATGAGAAGAGCCGTTATTAATAAAATACCGACTAACTTCATTGCAATGGAAAAAACAATTGCCATAATAACGACCAATGTCCACTGCATCGTTGCAACAGGCACACCTTCTACCCTCGCTAAATCTTCATGCACGGTCATAGATAAAATAGGGCGCCAAATTTTAAGTAAACTTAAAAACACAAGGACATCAACACAATAAATCCAGATTAAATCAGTATGATTAACGGATAAAATATCGCCATATAAGTAGCTTAGTAAATCAACACGAATGCCTTTTAATACAGTAGCTAAAATAAGTCCTATTGCCAGTGTCGCATAGGCTAACATACAAAGAATTGTGTCGTTTGCTAAATGGCGTTGTTTAGAAAATAAGGCAAGCGTGCTTGCGACTAAAATACAAACACTGGTTAAGCCAATATAGATATGAATATTCAATAACAATGCAAAACATAATCCCAACAAGGTTGAATGCGCAAGTGCATCGCCAAAATTTGCCATCCGTCGCCAAACAATCAGAGACCCAAGCGGTCCTGCCACTAACGCAATACCCACACCTGCAATAACTGCTCGTGTCATAAAATCTAAGAACATATATCTCCACCTAAATCGTGTCTATGATTATGTTGATGTGCATAGACTGCCAATTTTCCAGGCTCCCATCCACCAAATAGACTTAAAAATTCTGGGTGTTGGCTAACCGCCGCGGGATGACCCGAACAGCAAACGTGTTTATTTAAACAAATCACCGAATCTGTGCCTGCCATGACTAAATATAAATCATGAGAAACCATTAAGATCCCACATCGATGCTTATCTCGAATATGCATAATTAAACTGTATAATTCTTCTTGACCCGTCACATCAACACCTTGTACAGGCTCATCTAATACTAATAAATCGGGCTCTCGCAACAACGCACGCGCTAATAGAACGCGTTGGCGCTCTCCGCCCGAAATCGATTGCATCGGTGCAGAAAGCAGATGAGAGATGCTGAGTTCATCGATAATATTGTTCAGTGTCGCACTAGAGACATTATCGACCAATTGCAAAAATCGCAATACTGATAATGGCATAAAGGATTCGATCATTAAGCCTTGTGGCATATATCCCATTCGAATGCCGGGTCCTAACTGGATGACGCCTTTAGTGGGTCGTATTAAACCGAGTACCACTTTTACTAACGTAGATTTTCCGGCACCGTTGGGGCCTATCAGCGTAACAATCTCACCTCTACTGACAGTAAGATGCACATCTGATAAGATTGTTTTTTGTCCAAGTTGAACAAAAATATGACTAGCAGTAACTAATGGCAAGGGTAAACGTTCCTTTAAGTTGAGTGTTTAACATATTTATGAAATCTATAAAATCCATTTTATTAACGCTGTTTCTGAGCTGCCTACTATCCCCTCAATTGTCTGCTACAAGTACTAGCAGTGCATTCCCCAGGGTTGTGGTTAGTATAACGCCATTTTATGCATTAGTCGCTGCTGTTATGGAAGGAGCTGGCACACCTGAATTACTCGTTAAACCAGGTTCTTCGCCGCATGAATATGCACTACGTCCTTCTGATATGCAACGTCTCATCATGGCAGATCTGGTATTTTGGGGAGGACCCGCGCTTGAAACATTTTTAGTAAAGCCTTTAAACGAACCCGGAGAACATTCACGACGGATTATCGAACTGGATAACACACTGGGTCTTTTATTATTACCCGTACGGCACGATGCCGCTTGGGATCCGCATGATGATAAAGCCCACAGTCATTCTCACTTGGATATGCATTTTTGGCTTGATCCCAGAAATGCCATCTTGCTAACAAGTACCATTGTTCAAAGTCTAATTCAGATTGACCCTCAGCATACGGAACTTTATAAAAAAAATGCCACACGATTAATGCAACGCTTAAAAAAATTGGATACCCATATTGCGGCAGAATTAAAAACTGTCAAAGGGATACCCTATATTGTATTTCACGATGCTTATCAATATTTTGAAAATCGCTATGGGTTAACAGGCGTTGGTTCTATCACCTTAAATCCTGAAGTACCGCCTAGTGCTAAACGTCTAAACATCATTAGAACAACTATTAAAACATCTAAAGCCGTGTGTGTCTTTAGAGAGCCACAATTTCAACCTAAACTGGTAGAGAGTATTGCTGAAGATCTGGGTGTGAAAACCGGAGAATTAGATCCTATAGGCCAAGAACCTCAAACTAATCCTGAAGGCTATTTTAGTTTATTGGAAAATTTGTCTCATGACCTAAAGTATTGTCTACAAAAATAATCAAAGACAAGTGCAAAGAATAGACAGGCCCCCAAAAAATTATTGTTTAAAAAGGCATTAAAGCAATTTTTAGGGATTCTATCTTTAATTAAATATTGCTGATAGATAGCAAAAAAACTGGCAAAAAACAAGCCGATATAATAAACTTTTCCTAACCCCAAATCTATTCCACACTTGATTAATAATAAAAACAACAAAATCTGAAATACGCCAATCATTATTCTATCTAATTTTCCAAATAAAATTGCGGTCGATCTTAATCCCAACTTAAGATCATCTACTCTGTCTACCATCGCATATTCTGTGTCATAGACAATCGCCCAACAGCAAGCAGCCAAATAAAGCACCCAGGCAACAGGCGGAATTTGATTCGTTAATGCAGCAAAAGCCATGGGCACTGCCCATCCAAACGCAAGCCCTAAAACCAGTTGTGGTAAATGCGTATAACGCTTCATCAAGGGATAAATTGACGCTAACAGCAAAGCAACAATAGACAAACTAACAGTGAATAAATTTAATTGCAAAACTAATGTAAATGACATTAGAATTAAAATAAAAAACAGTATGATTGCTTTTTGAACACTAAGCACACCTATAACCAATGGACGATTTTTAGTGCGTTCTACAAACTTATCAAACTTTCTGTCTAATAAATCATTAACCACACAACCCGCACTCCGCATCAAGATTGCACCAAAAACAAAAATAGCAACTATTCTAGGGTTTGGTTGTCCGCTTCCTGCAATCCATAAAGCCATTAACATTGGCCACAATAGCAAAAAAATACCAATAGGTTTATCTAATCGCATTAAGCGAACATAGTGCATTACAATTTTCCACATTTTACGGAATATACGAAATTCTTATTATGATCATATTTTTTGGAAATTGTAAATGCTACCAAGCTCCAAAATCTGGGTTAGTTCGTCTAATGCCACATGAATTTCTTTTAAAAAATCAGGATCAACTAAATCACTCAAAGAAAGCCTATCCCGATAGTGCTGATCTACCCAATTCAGCAATCGTAGATATAAAGCCTCATCCAGAAATAATTTCCCGGAACACGCACGACGCTCCGCTTCGGTTAATACGACTCTAAGGCGTAAACAAGCAGGTCCCCCGCCATTTAACATACTTTGTCGACAGTCGACAAAGTATAACTCTGAGATAGGATTTTGTTCTGATTGCAGTCTTAACAAGACTTGATGTGCATGGCTGTTCTGTCGACTCTCAATAGGCGCAATCAATGCCATCGAACCCGATTGAAGCGTAACCAACTGGCTATTAAAGAGATAAGACTTCACTGCTTCATGTAAACTTAATTCCGTGGGCGTAACCGGTAATAAATACAAATGGCCTTGAAATTTCTCTTTCAGGATATCAATCGTATTTCCGGCATCGGTAAATGCTAATTTATGATATAAAAACACATTCTGATTAGCGACGGATATAACGTCATTATGAAAAACACCCTGATCAATTGCTAGCGGATTTTGCTTTAAAAAAAATGTGTTCTTAGTATCCAATTGATGCAAGCGTGACACAGCTTCTGAAGCTTGCCTTGTTTGTCTGGCAGGGTTGCGATGAGGTAACTCCTCGTTAACTTTTTCTACATCACGATCGTATACAAATAAATTTAATCCTTTATCACCGTATGCTTTGCAAATTCTAACATGATTGGCAGAACCTTCATCCGAAAAATCAAGATATGAATATAATGGTGCGTATACATTAAAATATTGCTTATCTGAAAAAATAACCCTTAAAATATCAAAATTAATTTGTGCTTCCAATGCCCGATGAAGATTACTGATTAAATTAGCGGGAGTAATATGTACCCGACCATCAATACTATCAACACTTGGCGTAACCGTTGCTGCATTAGCAACCCACATACTGGACGCAGAACAGGATGCACCAAATAAAACCGGGTTTGTTTGATAAGCGGTTTTCAATATTTGCGCATTTGAACCTGTAAAACCCAAGTTTTTTAAGAAAGATAATGCTGGGCGCTCGTGAGGTGGTAATACTGCTTGTGGCACACCTAACTGCATTAATAAATGCATTTTCTTTAAACCCTGTAGTGCTGCAGATTTTGGATTAGAAACGCGTTGCGCATTTGCTTCCGATGCCAAATTGCCAAAAGCTAAACCACCATAATTATGGGTTGGTCCAACAATGCCATCAAAATTAATTTCTGTCGTTTTCATAATAGGATCCCTGGCGGATATTCATCCGGCATTTTTAAAATACTTTCTTCCAAACTAGCAACAGGATAAGCACAATAATCTGCTGCATAATACGCACTAGGACGATGATTACCACTATGGCCCAGCCCACCAAATGGTGCAGAACTACTGGCACCCGTGAGTGGTTTATTCCAATTGATCACACCTGTTTTTATTTTATTTAAGAAAATTCTATAAAAATCTTTATTGTCGCATAATAATCCGGCAGCCAACCCATAAGCTGTCTTATTGGCCTCTAGCAGTGCTGTTTCAAAATCTTCTACCCAAATCAACTGCAACAAAGGCCCAAAAATTTCCTCATCCATATGTACTTTAACAGCACTGACATCCAATAATCCTGGAGAAAGAAAAGGCAAATTTTGCTGAATTCTTTTTAAAGGCACTAAAGGTCTTGCACCCTCGTGAATTAATAAATCATAAGCTGTTATCACACGATTTGCGGCCAAATTGCTAATAACGGGTCCCATAAAAGGTTCTGGCATTTCCGTATAGGGCCCTATTTTTAGGGTTTCTGTCATTTTAACAAGCGCATCGACAAATTTTTCACCCTGCCATCCTTTGGTCACAATCAAACGTCTTGCACAGGTACATCGCTGACCTGCTGTAATATAGGCAGACTGAATAACTTGCAAAGCCGCTGCTTTCAAATCAGCGACTTCATGAACGACCAATGGATTATTACCACCCATTTCTAAAGCTAATATTTTTTCAGGTTTTTCAGCATAAATATTTGATATTGCATGACCCGTTTTAAAGCTGCCAGTAAACATTAAACCGTTTAGGTCGGGATGTTTAACAAGCAGTTCTCCTGTTTCTCTACCACCCTGGATTAAATTAATAACACCTTCAGGAAGCCCCGCCTGTTCCCAACACGAAAATATTTTTTCTGAAACCCGAGGTGTCAGATCGCTCGGTTTAAATACGACTGTATTTCCCGCTAGTAGCGCTGGCATTATATGCCCATTGGGTAGATGACCTGGAAAATTAAAAGGTCCCAATACACCAATAACACCATGTGGTCTGTGGCGTGTAATAGACAAGCCGCCAGGTGTCATTTGGCTACGCTCTTGGCAGCGATCATGATATGCCTTTATTGAGATAGGTAATTTATTAATCATAGCGCCTACTTCGGTATCTGATTCCCAAAGCGGTTTGCCAGTTTCTGAAGCTATCGTGGTTGCTAAGAGGACTCTATTTTTTTTTAATTCCTCAGTAAATTTTTCAAGATAGCTAATTCTTTTTTCTAAGCTAAATTCAGACCAGATAGGAAAAGCACTCTTTGCAAAATGCACTGCTTTATTAATTTGCTCATGATCTGCACAAAATCCACGCCAAATAATTTCGCCCGTCGCGGGATTTTCTGAAGTAAAATCACTTCCCAACCCTTCTATCCATCGACCGCCTATAAAATTTCGACCATTCATAAATCAACTCTGCCCCTATCTTAAAGCGCAATATCTTATTTTATCGCCAACCGTAATCTGTAATTTCTTTGCTGCAGACATGCTTAATGCAACTTCTCCTTCTTTGATTATTTCCAACCCATCCACAATGGCACAAAAGCTATTATGTTTTGTATTACTGATCATGACTGATTTTTCTTTATTAATATCTTCTTTACAATAAACCAACGTTGCTATTTTACTTTCGCGAACCGTTCTTAAATTTGTTTTATTCGTTTCAATGGTTGGGCCCGCATCAAAAATATCAATGTAATTCTGATATTGAAACCCTTCTTTTTCTAAAACATGCAAAGCAGGCTCTGTATTCTTATGCGTTTTTCCAATGCTATTTTTTGCTTCTTCAGATAACATGTCAACATAGATAGGCAAGTTCGGCATCAGATCGATTAAAAACTGAGATCCTTTTTTCGATTTTAAATCGCTGGCCTCTGGATAACGCATATCTGCAAAATGATGACCTAACGCCTCCCAAAAAGGAGATATTTCATTTTGATCACTCACACCTCGCATATCAGCCACTATTTTATCTGAAAACTCATCTAAAAATTCGGCAATAAATAAACAACGTGCACGCGAAAGAAAAGTGCCCATACCTTCTCCACGATATGCCGGTTTTAAATATAACGCTTCTAATTCGGTTGCTCCCTGATGATCGCTGGCTAAATGTAAAATCTGATGTTTTATTTGTTGATGCAAAGATTCTGAAACTTGAACAAGTGTTGACATTCTATATTTATAAAATGGCCAATCATATCCAAGATTGGTTTCTATACCTGAAGAGCCGATGATCTCGTGAGTGTCTGCATTTTCTAATACAAAAAAATAATGTCGACGCTTAAGATCTATTTTTTCTGAAAAGCTATTGATTGAGCGAATAATTTTTGCTTTCATGACATCCACATCATTTGGCAAAGAATTAAACCCAGGCCCAGTCTGCCCAGCAATCTCTAAAATAGCCTGGAGATCGCTCTCCTGAATGGGTCTAAATACACAATTTAAGCTCATACCCTAAACTTACATCATTTTTCGTTTTTTATGTGCTAGATTGAGCTGATTTTTTTGTTATTTTTTTAAATTTTACTGTATAAAAATATAGTTAAATTAGGGGTTTCTCGCTTAAGCGTAACAACAGTGCCGCTGTTAATTTCGCCCTTGGCACCAAACTATTCACCAACAGGTATTCTTCTTCGCTGTGAATATTCCCGCCACAAACACCCAGCGTATCGATATTAGGCAAACCCGCATCTGCCAAATTATTTCCATCACAACATCCACCACTGGGTTTCCAAGTAATGGTGTGACCGAGTTCTTTGCCCACTTCTGCGAGCAAATCATATAATGCTTTGGTTTTGTCATTCAATGCTTTAGGTTTACGATTAAAGCCGCCTTTAAGCTCAACTTTAAAACCTTCTTTTAAATTTGCAGCGGCAACAATATTATTTAAGTGTTCTAATACCCACATGTGATCATCAACCTGTTTAATGCGAACATCCAAACGGCAAATAGCCAAAGGTGGTACAACATTAACAGCGCCACCGCCCTGCACTTGGCCCACATTCAATGTAACACCGTCTCGTTGACTGTTTAATGCATTCACTTGTGTAATAATGTCCGACAGTACCACAATTGCATTACGGCCCTTATCAAAGTCGCGGCCTGCATGTGCAGCATGTCCATGAACCACAAACACAAAATTACCAGAACCTTTACGTTCACCTGCTAATGTACCCTGTTCGTCCATCGCTGGTTCAAAGAGCAACCCAACATGGTGCGCTTTTGCGCGCTCTGCCAACAATGGTCCCGAACTAAACGAACCAATTTCTTCATCGGGATTAATTATCACTTCCCAGCCCAATTGACTCGCATGTGGACTTTGTTCAAAGAGTTTTAAGGCTTCAAGCATAATACAAATGCCACCTTTCATATCTGCTACACCGGGACCTCTCAGAACATGTTTATCTTGCCGCGTTGCTACTTGAAAAGTATGATCTAACTCGAATACCGTATCCATATGCCCTACCAACAAAACTTGGATTGGTGCATTTGGTCGCTTCCAAAATCGCAATGCAGGCCCTACATCAATTTGTTTAGTCACGCCCATTGAATCCACATGCTCTACCGGCGGTAATGAAAATACGTTGCCTTCGCATGCTAAGACTGAAAAAGCTTGGGTTAAGGCAGCCGCCATACGTTCTAGCCCAGGGACATTAAAAGAACCCGAATTGATATTGGACCATTGCATAATACGCTCTACCATGGGTTCTGTTTCTGCATCTAATCTGGACAAGTATTCATCTAATTTCACAGCTGATTTACTCCTTGATGTCTGTTTATTTAACACGAACTACGCGCGTAACAAGATCTATTTTCCTTAATTGTTTGATCAATTTTGCCAAGTGATTACGATCTTGAATGCTTAATAAGAACGTAATGGTGTTATGGCGATTATCTCTTTCATCGATATGTACATTTTGAATATTAGCATCATTTTCAGATAATTTGTTTGCTAAAACTGCTAAGACACCTCTTTTATTGATAACCTCAATGCGCAATTCAATTTGAAATTCGCCAATGACTTTATCTGCCCATTGAATAAAAATATACTTTTCGGGAGATTTATGAATTTCTGTCAGGTTTTTGCAACCTTCACGGTGAATGACAATACCGCGCCCCGCACTTAAAAATCCCGTTATTACATCTCCTGGGATAGGTCTACAACATTTTGCATAAGAAACTACCATCCCTTCTGTGCCACGAATAGCTAAAGGGTAAATAAGATGCGCATCTTCTACAGGCAAATCGGATACTAATCGTCTTACCACCAAAGGCGCAACTTGATTACCTAACCCTACTTCTTCACATAATTGATCAAAATTTTCTAGATTTAATTCTTGTAAAAGTGCCTTCATCCGTTTTTCATTAACTTCTTCTAAAGAAAGAGCTAACGAAACTAATGCGCGTTCAATTAATCGTTTACCAAGTATCCTCGCCTCACTCACTTGTTGTGTTTTTAACCAATGACGTATATTACTGCGTGCTTTCCCCGTTGCTACAAAACTTAGCCAAGCAGGATTAGGATGTGCACCCGATGCTGTAATAATCTCGACGGTTTGACCACTGATAATTCTAGAACTTAAGGGTACTAAGCGTCTGTCAATTTTAGCAGCAATGCAGGCATTCCCTACATCTGTATGTACAGCATACGCAAAATCAACTGCAGTCGCCCCACTGGGTAACGACAGAATATCACCACCCGGTGTAAATACATAAACCTCATCGGGATAAAGATCGACTTTAACATGCTCAATAAATTCTCTGGAATTTCCTGTATTTTTTTGAATTTCTAAAATACCCTTCAGCCATTCTCGCGCTCGCACTTCTGCTGTTCCAGCAATGCCATTCGAAGATTTATATAACCAATGTGCAGCAATACCATTTTCCGCCATGCGATCCATTTCTGTGGTTCGAATTTGAACCTCGATAGGAACGCCATAGGGGCCCAATACAGTTGTATGAAGCGATTGATAACCATTGGCTTTGGGAATTGCAATATAGTCTTTAAATCTACCATAAACAGGTCTGTATGTATTATGTACAACCCCTAAAACACGATAGCAATCATCTACCTTGTCGACCAGTATTCTAATAGCATAGACATCCATAATTTCAGACAAAGAGAGATCTTTTTTACGCATTTTTTTATACAGACTATATAAATGTTTTTCCCGACCTCTAATAACAAAAGGGGAAATATTTTCTTGCTCAAGTCTGTTTTTAATATTAGATTCTAAATCTTGAATCAGTTCTTTGCGGTTACCACGTGCCTTACGCACTGCTTCCTTTAGAACACGATGGCGAACAGGATACAAAAAAGAAAATCCTATATCTTCAAATTCAATTCGAAAATTATTCATTCCTAAACGATTAGCGATGGGCGCATAAATTTCTAGGGTTTCTTTGGCGATACGCCGACGCTTCTCGAGTGGCATGGCTTCCAGCGTTCTCATATTATGTAAGCGATCGGCTAATTTTATTAAAATAACGCGTATGTCACGCGCCATTGCCAACATCATTTTACGTAAATTTTCGGCTTGTGCTTCTACACGGCTTTCGAAATTAATTTGTTCAAGTTTGCTAACCCCGTCTACCAGCTCTGCAACGCCTTCGCCAAATTGTTCAGCAATGGTTATTTTGTCTACAGCAGTATCTTCCAAAACATCGTGCAACATCGCTGCAATAATGCTTTCTTTATCCATGTGCATGTGAGCAAGAATACAGGCCACTGCAACGGGGTGTGAAATATAGGGGTCTCCAGAATAACGCTGTTGTCCCTCGTGCGCTTTTTCTGCGAGTGAATAGGCTTTGGTGATTTCTACAACTTCGGCTTCTGTTAAGTAGCCTTTCAGTTCCTGGCAAAGCTCATCAAATGGATTCAACCTGCTCTTCCTCGGCAGCCGTCGCAGTAGAAAGTCCTGCTGCCACTTCCCGGAGCGCTACCACCGTAGGTTTATCATTTTCCCAGGGAACAATTGGCTCTGTTCCACCCAATGCTAATTTTCTAGCACGTTTAGCGGCTGTTAAAACCAATTCAAATCGATTTTTCACTTTCCCTAAACAATCTTCTATCGTAATGCGTGCCATTTTAAAACCTCAATCAATGTTAATAGATCCCCATCATACACCATATTACCTTTCTGATACGACAATCACCGGCATTACTTAGCTAACTCAATAATTTTTTCATGGTATCAACTCTCAGCAATGCCTGCCGACGCCATTTTAAACGCTGACATTGAACAATAGACTTCAGGTCTTCTACTGCATCCTCAAATTTATCGTTAAAAATCAAATAATCAAACTCATTATAATGAGAAATCTGCTCCTTTGCTTCCTGCATCCGTTCTTTTATGACAGATGGATTATCAGAATGTCGTTTTTGTAAACGTGCCTCTAAAACCTCTAAAGCAAGAGGCAAAATAAAGATACTTTGGGTTTCAACAAATTGCGTGCGAACCTGTTTTGCACCTTGCCAATCAATTTCTAGAATAACGTCCAACCCTTTATGACGGGCTTCTTCTACCCATACACGAGAGGTTCCATAATAATGACCAAACACTTCTGCGTGTTCTAAAAAAACACGTTGCTTTAACATCGCTTTAAATTCATCATGACTCACAAAATGATAATTAACGCCTTCCTCTTCTCCAGGTCGCATTTTTCGAGTGGTATAAGAAACAGAAACACAAGTATTTGGCAGCGCCTTAATTAAGGCATTAACTAAAGTCGTCTTTCCGGCACCTGAGGGTGCTGCAACAATAAATAATGAACCATTCATGAATCGATTCCCTCTTGATTACTCAATATTTTGGATCTGCTCACGCATTTCTTCAATCAGCACTTTAAAGGCAATGGCATCTTGTGCTGTTAAAGTATCAGCTGCCTTAGAACCAATGGTATTAGACTCGCGATTTAATTCTTGCATCAAAAAATCTAATCGTCTACCCATCACTTTCTCTTCTCTCAAAACGCGCTCTACTTCTGTTAAATGTGCTACTAGTCTATCTAATTCTTCTGAGACATCCATTTTTTGAACAAGATTAGCAACCACTTGATCAAAACGACTTTTGTCCACTTCAACTTGCAAGTCATTTATTTTTTCATAAAATTTTGTGCGGTTAACTTGCTCGATTTCTGGCAACCGAGTCTTAATAGATTTCAGTCGTTCATGCATTTTTGTTAAACGTTCTTCAATATAGCCTTGTAACTTGTCTCCCTCTCGTTTACGAGTGTCTGTCAAGTCTTTTAATACCGTCAAAAAAGATGCTTGTAAAGGCTCTTCCAAAGCAGATAAATCTGTTTCTGGTAAACGCATTACGGATGGCATACACAAAATATCTAAAACGGGCATATCTGCTTTAACGGGAAATCGCGCACTGATTTGTTGACTGGCATTAACCAGCTGTTCTACCAGATTATAATCTATCTTTAATTCAGATTTATTGTTTTCTAAAGCCTCTAATCTTAAAAAACAATCGACTTTGCCACGACTAATGGTTTTGCGCAGACTATCGCGTAAACGATATTCTAAATCACTTTGAAAGGGGGGTAGTTTAAAAGAGACTTCTAAATAGCGATGATTTGTTGAACGGACTTCCCATCGTGCAATAAAACCATTGGGCAACTGGACGGCTTTATTTGCGTAAGCAGTCATGCTATAAGCCATGTTAAATATCCTCTGTCATCACATCCGATTTAGGTTTATAAACCACCAATAATAAATAGCTTAAAAATCCAAGCACTATCAGGGTTCCGATAAAAAATGATAAGGAAATCGCTTGCCCCTGACACAGCTCTCCTACCCAATTACTACAAAAAGCCGCTAATACACATTGTATTGCACCGAGTAATCCAGATGCGGTTCCATAATGTTCTGCCCGCACAGAAGTCATGGCAGCAGCCGAAGCCACCGGAAATAAAAGTCCATTCCCAAATGTAATCACCGCCATGGGAATAATAATGGTAAAAGGGTTGTTTTCAAATAAAAGCAATAAGCCTACCATGGAAAAACCACCCAAAATAAAAAATAAAAATCCCACACGTAACACACTATCGACGATCATTTTATTGATCAATTTTTTGGCAAATAAATTACCCGCTATATAAGCAACTGCTAGTACAAAATAAAAATGTCCCATTTCTTCCGCTGCATAACCTTGGTTACTAAAAACAAATGGCGCCTCCACAGAATAACTCCGAAAGACACAAAATCCTGTACCAATAATAAAGGCATATCCTAAAAATTCTAGATTACCAATAACGTCCCAATATCCCTGTAGTTTCGATGAAGGTGGTTGACTCGTCTGTGTGCTGGGAGTTTTATTTTTAAGACACAAAAATACGGATAACAAAATAATTAAACCTACGCTTGCAATCATAAAAAAATTAGATTGCCATCCAAAAAAATACGTTAAATATCCGCCGATTAATGGCGCGATGGCCGAAGAGGATCCCACTATGGGAAATACTGTCGAAAAAATCTTAACGGCTTCTTGTCTATCGTATCTATCAGCCACTAAAGCCCGACTGGTAACAGATCCAACGCCACCGCCTATCGCTTGCAGTAAACGAAATGTAATAAATTGTGATAAGGTATCTGCATAGGCGCATAAAATAGAAGACACTGTAAATAAAATAAAACCCGAAACAACTATTTTTTTCCGACCAAATCGATCAGACAAAACGCCCGCAATTAATTGACTACCCGCAAGGCCTAGCAAAAACACGGTAAAACTTAATTGAATTTCTGTTTGCGTAGAATTAAAATGTATCGCCATGTCGGGTAACGCAGGTAAATACGTATCAGTCGCAAAAATACTCACCGACGACATCAGTGTAATCAGTATGAGAAAAAGATAATAATTTTGATGTGACTGCACAATTTATTCCATGTCAATGTCATTAAATATAATGTTACATTGTAGGTTGACTGTCTGAGAGTGTCAACTGATATCTTTTGGCTATATGCTTAGAATTATATCTGTTAACGTCAATGGTATCCGATCTGCAGCTAAAAAGGATTTTTTTAGCTGGCTATCTAAACAGAATGCCGATATTATTTGCTTTCAAGAAACACGCGTCCAAGACCACTTTTTAACAGATCCCGTCTTTTCACCCAAAGGCTATTACACTTATTTTTGCCATGCTGAAAAAAAAGGATATAGCGGCGTTGCGATCTTTACACGCATTAAGCCAGATAATATCCATCAAGGCTTAGGCTGGAAAGAGGCGGATACTGAAGGCCGTTATATACAAGCGGACTTTGGAAAACTCAGTGTTGCATCCATTTATTTTCCGTCTGGCACCAGTGGTGAAGGACGCCAAGCGATTAAATTTGATTTCTTAAAGCATTACGAAAAAAAATTACGGGCACAATTAAAAGACGGTCGTGAATATATTCTCTGTGGCGATTGGAATATTGCGCACAAAGAAATCGATCTCAAAAATTGGCGCTCTAATCAGAAAACCTCTGGGTTTTTACCCGAAGAACGCGCGTGGTTAGATACAGTCTTTGGAACACTTGGATATGTTGATGCCTTTAGAATCATAAACCCAAAACCTGAACAATATACCTGGTGGTCACACCGCGGTCGCGCACGCGAAAAAAACGTGGGTTGGCGGATAGATTATCATGTGGTAACACCAGGACTCGCCAAAAAAATTCTATCTGTCGATATTTACAAAGATGAATTTTTTTCTGACCATGCACCGTTAACCATTGATTATGATTTAACCTTACATCCCTAACGCAGCTTTTTGCTTATCAATTAACAGCATAATCCCTTTTTTTGCAAGATCTAACATACCTTGCAATTCCTGAGCATGAAAAGGGCTGCGCTCTGCAGTACCTTGTACTTCTATAAAACCACCTTGATCTGTCATCACAACATTCATGTCAGTCTCGGCATTTGAATCTTCAAGATAATCTAAATCTAAAATCGGTTTTTCTTTATAGATTCCCACCGATACTGCTGCGATAAGAAATTTTAAAGGATTAGTTTTTAATAAACCCTGTTTACGAAGCACATTAAAAGCATCAGCTAATGCAACACAAGCACCCGTAATGCTTGCAGTTCTTGTACCACCATCAGCTTGTATCACATCGCAATCGATATTAATCGTATATTCACCCAAAGCAGTCAAATCGACCGCCGACCGCAACGATCTACCAATTAAACGTTGAATTTCCTGCGTGCGACCCGAAGGTCCACTTCGATTTTCACGCTGCATACGTTCTGTTGTCGATCGCGGTAGCATGCCATATTCTGCGGTTACCCAACCCTGATTACTGCCTTTCAAAAATTTAGGCACACCCTGCACAATACTGGCCGTGCAAATCACTTTTGTATCACCAAATTCGATTAATACAGAACCTTCTGCATGTTTAGTAAATTGACGCGTAATGCGAATATCTCTTAATTCATCTTGCGCACGCGCACTGGATCTTATCATGATTATAACTCCACTTTTAAAAAGGCAAATCCCATTGAGGGCCAATATCAACTAATAATTGACGAAACTCGGCCTGGATCCGCGCTAACGCAGAAGCCGTATCTCCTTCAAAACGCAGGATTAAATTAGGCCCTGTATTAGAAGGCCGCACTAATCCGAATCCATCTTTAAAATCAACGCGCAAGCCATCAATGGTACTTACAGCAGCATCTTGAAATCTTGCTAACGCAATCAATTGTTGCACGCTCTCAAATTTCGTTTGTTCTGTAACACTGATCGACAATTCTGGCGTATTAATGCTATCTGGCAAAGTATTAAAAATATCCGCGGCTGAGATGTCCGCTCATCTCTCCTGCTAATAATGCCCCAGTTTCTTGCATTTTTGCTTTAATCAGCGAATGACCTGTTTTCCACATCAGGGGCTGCCCCCCAAGGTTCTCAACCACACTGGCAACATGTCGTGTACATTTTACATCATAAATAATTTGAGCGCACGGATGTTTTTCTAAAATAGCTTTTGCAAATAAAATTAATTGTCTGTCTGGCCAAATAATTTTTCCGAGATTGTCGACGACACCTAAACGATCACCATCGCCATCAAATGCCAATCCAATATCGGCTTTGTGCGACTGAACTGCTTTAATGAGATCTTGAAGATTGTTAGGCTGCCCCGGATCAGGATGATGATTAGGAAAACGACCATCGATTTCACAAAAAAGTGGAATGACTTCGCATCCTAATGCTGCAAATAATACCGGAATCAGTTCGCCTGTTACGCCATTCCCTGCATCTACGACAATTTTTAAAGGCTTAGTCAACGTAATATCATTTTTAATGGCGGTTATATATGCCTCAATAATATTTTTTTCTGTTTTTTGGCCCTGCCCTTTAGAAAAACTTGCTTCTTTCATTAAAGCATACAGTGATTGTATGCCATCCCCATAAAGCGCTTGCCCACCCACCATCATCTTAAGACCGTTATAATCGGGTGGATTATGACTACCGGTTATCATGACACCAGAAGGAATTTTCAAAGAATGTGTCGCAAAATAAAGAACAGGCGTTGGCACCATGCCAATATCAATCACATTACAACCCGTCGATAATATGCCATTACTTAGTGCATTCATTAACATGGGACCGGACAAGCGACCGTCTCGTGCAACCACAATGGTTTTTTCACCACGCGCTAAGACGATTGTACCCAACGCACAACCAATGGCTTCCACGACCTCAATCGTTAAACTTTCATTAACAACGCCTCGAATATCATAAGCACGAAAAATCTCTGTCGGTACTACTAAGTTATTATGCATTTTTTATTGCCGTCCTGTATGACCAAATCCGCCCACACCTCGATGCGTATCCAAATAAAAATTTTCGACGACTTCAAATTGTGCTTTTACAACTGGCACAATCATCAATTGTGCTATACGTTCGCCGGGCTCTAATACGAAAGAAACATTTCCGCGATTCCAACACGATATCATTAATTCGCCTTGGTAATCCGAATCAATTAGCCCTGTTAAATTACCCAATACTATACCGTGTTTATGTCCCAAACCCGAACGCGGTAAAATAACGCCGGCTAACCCCGGATCTCCAATATGAATTGCTAATCCTGTCGGCACTAAATGCGTTGTCCCCGGTAAAATTTCTAAGGGTTTGTCTAAACAGGCTCGCAAATCTAAACCTGCAGAACCGTGCGTTGCATAATGTGGCAATGGAATAGCAGCGCCAATTTTAGAATTTAAGATCTTAACTTGAATATTTTGAATCGTTTTTTGCATTAAAAAACCCCGGTAATCGATCGCGTTAAGCCTTGCACTAATTCAGGGACAGCTTGCTTAAATTTAAGATTTACTTTATTAGCTGTGCTCACAACACGCGTTTGATAACGTTTCCATTCTACTTTTTCGGTTGATGTCATTTCTCGTACACCATTGGTTCCTTGTTTTAAACGAGAACGCGTTTTTTCCCTAACTGTCACCGAATTGCCTACACGTTCTGAAATTTGAACATCGGCAATCACCATATAAACAATATCTTGCACCATCGCATCTGTTACAGTAGCAACGGACGCACCCACCAAACCACCCACAATGGCACCTTTACCATTATCCTGTTTAGAGGTAGAGGCCAAGCTCCCTACAGCAGCCCCTGTAAGCGCACCACCTAAGGCTGCGCCGAACCCTTGATTTAAGGCATGATCTGCAGCCCGCAAATCTGAACGCCCCACCTGCAATATATTAGTTTGCAATAAAATCTGTGCTTGTTCTGGCACCATAACCCGCGTATATCCCTTAGCTGCCATCGCTTCCGCTATCGGGTGTTCCAAATCTAACTCGGGTTTATCTGATGTATTTCTAACCTGTAAATAGACCGTTCTTCTATCCGAAGTCATGGGATCTAAAAATATGCTCGAACTCATTTTTGTTTGAACATCGAGTTTTCGCTTATTAATGGCCGTGTGTGTGGCACTACAACCGATGATTACTGTACAAACGCTCAGAAAAACAGCGATTTTGACTGATAAGCAAGTCTTTGGAAATAGCATGTGTTTTCTCCTAAGTTATAGGTCCAGAGTATACCTGGCTACATGCCAGTGTGGAAAGAGAATCCCCTCTACCCCTTGATCTCTGTCACCTACCTTTGGTATAAATGCGCTAAGATTATTGATTACCAATTATTGCATAGGATTCACGGGGATATATCATGTCTAGAGTTTGTCAAGTAACTGGAAAAGCCGTTATGGCTGGAAATAACGTCTCGCATTCTAATAGAAAGACTCGCAGACGCTTTTTGCCTAACCTTCAAACCCATCGATTTTTCATCCCAGGAAAAGTACCTGGAAAAGGTCGCTTTATTAAATTAGTCGTATCGCATAAAGGCATGCGAACCATAGACAAGCATGGTATCGAAGCCGTTTTAGAAAAATTAGCACAGCGGACATAACCTAGGAGTTCTACCATGGCAAAAAAATCAGTGAATGTACGACTTGTGTCAGAATCCGGTTTTTTCTATACAACCAGCAAAAATCCAAAAATGGCGCACAAATTAAGAAAGCGTATGTTTGATAAAAACACGCGTAAACACGAATGGTTTGATGAAAAGAAAATCAAGTAATATGCATCTTGACTGAAACCCTTAAAAAGCTTATCTCTTTACTCAGCGACGGTCAATTCCACTCTGGCGAACGTTTGGGTGAACAACTTTCCCTAACACGCAGCGCAATCTGGAAACACATTAAACAGTTGCCTGCTTGGGATCTTGAAATAGAATCTATCACAAACAAAGGTTATCGCATACCCGGCGGACTCGCTTTACTCGACACAGATAAAATCTTGCCTTTTATTGAAAAATCACAACAAGCAGCCCTTGAACAGATAGAAATATTTGACAGTCTTTCTTCTACTAATGATTACTTGCTGAATTTAAAATCTAAAAAAAATCGCGCCTGTTTTGCGGAAAAACAAACACACGGTAAAGGCCGGCGCGGTCGTACTTGGGTCTCACCTTTTGCACAAAACATTTATTTATCGCTTCTATGGCATTTTGAAAAAGATCTCAGCGAATTATCGAGTTTAAGTATTGCGATTGCAGTGGCTGTGATAGACACCTTGCAACAATTGGGCATTACCCAAAAACTAGCCATTAAATGGCCTAATGATGTGTTATGTGCCAATCACAAACTTGCCGGCATCTTAGTCGAATTATCGGGCACGACAAATGATGTTTGCAGCGCTGTTATTGGCGTGGGATTAAATGTTTACATGTCAAATACAGCTTTAAACAATCAAAATATTATGCAACCCTGGACAAGTCTACAAAATCTCATTGATCAAAAAATCGATCGCAACAAATTGGCAGGACTGCTACTAAGCAATTTTATTGCAACAACATCTCTCTTTCAAAAACACGGCCTAGCCGTTTTTTTACCCAAATGGAAAGCATATGACTTAACCTTTGGAAAACCTGTCACGATTCTCACCCATACCACAGAATTTCGGGGCATTGGCCGCGGGATTAATGAACACGGACATTTTCTACTTGAAACAGAACCAAATGTTATCCAAAATTTCGCCAGTGGCGAAGTCTCTCTTCGGCTGACACCACAATAAAAATAGACTATTCTTAAATCGTTGTATAACACTCTAAAAAAGTTTTTGACCAAGGAGTACCTGTGTGAGCGCGTCACTAACCAAGCTCCGTACCTTTTTATTAGGCAAAAAATTAGACCCCTCAAAACCAGCAGAACGCCGTAGTATGTTGCTCATTGCCTTTTTAGCCTGGGTAGGCCTAGGTGCGGATGGACTCTCTTCTGCCTGTTACGGACCTGAAATCGCCTTTTTAGCTTTAGGACAACACACACACTTAGCCTTATATCTTGCCGTTGCCATTGCCCTAACCGTGTTTATTATTGCATTGGGTTATAACCAAGTGATTGAGTTATTTCCTTCCGGTGGGGGTGGATATAAAGTTGCAACCCAACTCATTGGCCCTTATGCAGGATTAACCTCTGGCGTTGCATTGATTGTGGATTATGTCTTAACTATCTGTGTTTCGATTGCAAGCTGTGTAGACGCGCTCTTTAGTTTGCTCCCGCTTGAAACGCACGCATACAAACTTTTCACAGAAATTGGTTTATTAATCTTATTAGGCGTTTTAAATCTTCGTGGCATGAAGGAATCTATAAAAATTCTTATTCCCATTTTTTTAACTTTTTTTATGACCCACGCAATTCTCATTATTTATGGTGTTCTAAAACATTCAGAACGTCTAACACATCTTATTCCGGATACTTATCACGAAACCATTAACCTAAGCAATGAAGCCGGTTGGATATTTATTTTGGCGCTGTTTTTAAGAGCCTATTCTTTAGGTGGCGGAACCTATACGGGTATTGAAGCTGTTTCTAATAATGTCAATCGTTTATCCCCACCACGCGTAACGACTGGAAAATGGGCAATGGGATACATGGCATTTTCTCTATCTTTTATTGCTGGTGGTATTATTCTTTTATATTTGTTGTGGGATGTGGTGCCTACTGCAGGCCTTACTTTAAATGCGATTACATTCAAAACCGTTATGAATAATTGGATTTTACAAGGTATAGATGTTGGATACTTTTTGTTTTTTTTAGTGATGGCATCTGAAGCGGGTTTGCTATTCGTTGCCGCAAACACAGGCTATATTGGGGGACCCACTGTACTCGCTAATATGGCGGCTGATTCTTGGGTGCCTGCTCAGTTTCGCCATCTATCTATTCGATTAGTGACTGAAAATGGCATTATTTTGATTGGTATTGCTTCCTTGTTAATTTTATTCTGGGCCAGGGGTCGACTACAAACACTCATTGTTATGTATAGTATTAATGTATTTTTAACTTTTAGTCTGTCTTTATGGGGGCTCTCTATCCATTGGTTAAAAACCAACAAAACAGAAAAAAATAGAATACGAAGACTATCTTTATCATTATTTGGTTTTATAGTCACTGCCAGTATCTTAGTGATCACTATCGTAGAAAAATTTGAAGAAGGAGGATGGGTAACCTTACTCGTGACTAGTCTTTGTATTTTTGCTTGCTTATTTATTAAGCAACAATACACGAGATTTAAAATTGCCATGAAAAAAATAGATGCTCAATTTAAACAAGCCAATATTCAAAAAATTACACCGCTTCCGCTGGACCCCCATCAGCCCACCGCCATTTTTTTTGTAGGGGAACACATAGGTATTGGTATGTATACCTTAAAGAAGGTACTCAGCCTATTTCCAAATCAATATAAGAATTTTATTTTCTTGAGCGTTGGCGAGGTTGACACCCAAACTTATGATCCCGAGGCAGATCTAGAGGATCCAGAAGCAGACATCAAAACAATCCGTTCTAAAGTTATTCGTCGCTTAAGTTATTTTGTCAATTATTGCCGTATTCGAAATTTACCTGCAGTTGATTATCAAATTAATGATGTTGATGTCATAGAAGGCTTAACGCGTCTAGCCAAGCAAAAAAGCCGACTATATCCAAACTGCGTTTTCTTTGTAGGTACTTTAATTTTTGAACAAGACAATTGGATTAACCATTGGCTACATAACCATACAGCCAGACTGGTGCAAGAACGATTAGAATCCGAAGGCTTATATATGATGCTTCTGCCAATTCGAACGACAGACTTTAAAACCGAAGAAACAGAAACACCTTAAATTAAGCATGCCCAGGTTTTAAATAGCGTACGGCCAAAGCCAATAACACAATTTTTACACCACCTGATAAAATAAAGGGCATTAATCCGCCTTTAATCGCTGCATCAAAACCAATCAAATGTGCAAGCCATGCAATACCAAAACTGTAGATAACCAAAGTCCCTATGACACAATTCAGTGCAATATAAAAACCATTTTTAGGGGTTAAATATTTTCGAAGTGTTGTCATGCAAAGTACTGCCATGAAAAATCCAATTAAATATCCGCCGGTAGGACCCATAAGCTTGTAGAATCCACCTGTAAAATTTGTAAATACCGGTGCACCCGCTAAACCCAATGCTAAATACAAAGCAACAGACTGAAGTGCTATCTTTCGTGTAAATGTTAATCCTATTAATAAAACGCCAACGGTTTGCAGGGTAATCGGCACAGGCTCTAAAGGAATACTGATTTGCGTGCATAAAACAAGTAAAAAGACACCCCACAATGTATAACCTATGTCAGTAGAAAGCACTTTTGAAATGATGGCAGAAGACTTTGAATACGTTTCTGTTCTTAACATGACGATTTCCTCCGTCGGTTAACTAAAATACAAATTGACATCCAAATACTAATATAGGCAAAATGACATTGTCAACTTTTTATTCATTTTAAGTCGACAATTAAGCTAGGACTCTTAAAGCGAATATTTACATCACAATACACTTTTGCTGCCGTCCTTGAGATCCAGAAGATGGTTGGTCATGGTACTCCAACGTGAATTCGGAGAATAATTGCTCTCTTTGTTGTGTCCGAGCTTTATATAAAGCAAGACAAGCTTCCTGATGTCCTGAGACCAGATGCGACTTAGAGCGAGAATCGCCGATACTCACTCGCGCGCCTTCTACGCCACGAGGCCAACGTACACCCACAGTCTCTCCTAAAGAGATAGTAAACCAGTCCCTTCCATCCCTCTCTACTAGTCGCGTTCTGGGTAATTGTGCCATTGAACTAAAATTACGGTATGGCTCAAAGGAATACCTGGTCTGACAATACTCATTGATTACATGAACAGGCAATAAACACTGGGCTCCACCTACCTCGCGCGCCCAACAGATATCAGCCTCTTGAAATTTTTTTTGGCGACATAAATCCAAAAATTTCTGCAATGCATCGATTAAATTTTGCCAGGAAGCAGATCGCCCGTACTGGTTAACCCAAGAAGCGGATGCCATTTCTTGAAGTTGCTCCCTAATAACATCGTTGGGTAAATATTTTCGTATCATTGTCCACATATGCCAATCTAAAGCCCATACTGCATATTGAAAACCCGTGATGCCGTTAAAAGTTCGACTGGATAAATCAGTTACATTTCCATACATTAAGGCTAGCTCTGAAGATTGCTGTAGTAGTGCTTCTGCTTGATCTTGTTCACCTTCGGCAACAAGTTGTAAAAAAGTACTTGAGGTTTTGAGATCTACTTTAGGCGTTAATATTGGCAGAGGGTCTGTATGAGTGGGTAATTTTGCTACAACTGAACTGGCAAAGTGGTTAGATGAAAATACCAAAGGTGAACCGTAAGTGTGACCGTAAGGTGAAGGGTCAAGAGAAGGAGAAGAAGAACGGGAAGATGAAGGAATAGGGCTTGGTAATGCCACAGGTGCGGGACTAGCACTAAAGTTATCTTGATACACAGGTTCTGAAACTATTGTATTAGAACTAAGATTATTTTTATATTGTGGGGCTGACATCACGCTTTGGGGATCGCTATTCGTAACAGGGATAACATATGACTCAAGAGCACTTTTAAGCCGTATCACAATGTCATCAGCTGTGGGTCGTTTATCAACCTCCCCTTCCCAGGATTGTTGTATCAACTTTGCCAAAAGAGGTGGACAATCCGCAGGAATATCTTCTCTTTCTCCTTTTGCAACCCAAACTGAAATTAAATTCGGATTAGCCGCATCACTAAAAGGAATTTTTCGAGAAGCCAGTTCCCAGAAAGTAACTCCTAGGCTGTAAATATCTGATTTTTTGGTATAAACAGCTTTACGTCCTTCAAATAATTCTGGCGCCATCCACTGTATCGTTCCAACAGAATCTTTAGTATTTGTTTTAGTTGCGGTTGCATGCGAACGGGTTTCTGCCTTAACTTTAGATAACCCAAAATCTGTCAGTTTAGCTCTATTGTGTTGATCTAGTAAAACATTAAGGCTTTTGATATCTCTGTGCAAAATATTTTCATGATGTAAAAAAGCTAGACCTTTAGCGATATCTAAAGCAATGCTAAAACGTTGTGGCCATTCCAATGGTTTATTACTTCTGAGTACACTAAAAAGTGAACCATTAGACATGTATTCCATCACAATACAATAATGCGGGCTAACGCAATAGCCATAAAAATGCACAATGTTTGGAGAATGTAACTGAGCCATGATTTTGGATTCTTTTTCAAATTCAGCAAGTGAATCGAGAGAAATGTTATCTATAAGTAATTGTTTGATCGCAACATCGTTATAGCGATAAGTGCCTTGGTACACTACACCAAAACCTCCACGACCTAATTCAACACCAACATTCAAATCGGCATAATTAATCAATGGAATTAATGTCGTATTTTCAGTGAACATTGCTTTACCCCTAGTAATATTAATATGCAAATTACCTAAGTTTGACTTTTATGTCAATAACTAAGAATCTCTACTTCGACCAGGATCATTTAAGCGTAATAATAGGGCTTATTCTAAGTATAAATTTTAATCTTTAGTCGGAGTTAAAATGGCAACCGCCGGTAATACTTTGCCTTCCAGATATTCTAAAAAGGCGCCACCGCCCGTTGATATATAAGAAATTTTTTGAGATACGCCATACTTATCAATAGCAGCAAGTGTCTCTCCGCCTCCCGCCAAAGAAAATACCGGTGCATTCGCGATGGCTTCTGCTAAATATTTGGTACCCCTTTCAAAAGGTGCCATTTCAAAAACACCCAATGGTCCATTCCAAACAAGCGTTCCTGCTTTCTGAATAATACGAGAAATCTGTTCTGAAGTTTTGGGTCCTATATCTAAAATTTTTTCATCCGCAGTAATATCAGTGAGATCAGACACGCGTGTTTCTGCATTATTCGAGATTGTTTTTGCGACGATCGCATCAACAGGTACCAATAACTGAATAGCTTCTTCTTTTGCCTGCATTAATAATTCATTTGCTTGAACAATAAAATTAGGTTCCAGCAAAGAAGCACCGACTGAATAGCCTTGCGCTGCAATAAACGTATTGGCTAGCCCACCCCCAATGATTAACACATCTACTTTTTCTAATAAACGTGCTAATAACAGCGATTTATCTGAAACCTTTGACCCGCCAATAATCGCAACCAAAGGACGTTTGGGATCTTGCAAGGCTTTTTGCAAGGCTGATAATTCTGTTACCAACAAAGGACCTGCTGCTGCAATAGGAGCATATTGTGCAACCCCCACTGTCGAGGCTTCAGCACGATGTGCTGTTGCGAACGCATCCATCACAAATATATCGCAAAGAGCCGCCATTTTTTTAGCTAGGGTTGTGTCGTTGGCTTTTTCACCAATATTAAAACGCACATTTTCACACAGTACGATTTCACCAGGTTCGACCTCAATGCCATTTAACCAATCTGCCACAAAACGCACAGGTTGCCGAATTAATGCCGACAACCCTTCTGCAACCGGTTTTAAAGAAAACAACTCATCATAGACACCTTCTTTGGGACGACCTAAATGCGATAATAGGATGATGCGTGCGTTAGCTTTGAGTGCAAGTTTTAACGTCGGGAAAATTGCTTTTAGCCTTGCATCGTTGATAATTTTTCCCTGTTGCATGGGAACGTTTAAATCAACACGAATTAATACGCGTTTTCGATTGAGATCCAGTTCCTTTAATTGGATCATTTTACCCCAGCCATAAAAAGAGCCGTATCTAACATGCGATTTGAAAAACCCCATTCGTTATCGTACCAGGCTAAGACTTTTACCAAATTACCAATAACCTTGGTTTGGGTTGCATCATAAATTGAAGAAGCAGGATTATGATTAAAATCGATAGAAACAAGCGGTGCTTCGTTAATTTCCAATATGTTTTTTAACTCACCTTTTGACGCCTGCTGCAAAATATCGTTAATCTCTTTTATAGAGGTATCACGTGCTGCAACAAAGGTTAAATCAACCACAGAGACATTTAAGACAGGCACACGTAAAGCAAAACCATCTAATTTTCCTTTAAGAGCGGGCAGTACCAAACCAATCGCTGCTGCAGCCCCCGTTTTGGTTGGAATCATTGAGTGTGTTGCTGAACGTGCACGTCTTAAATCGGTATGATACACATCTGCTAAAACTTGATCATTTGTGTACGCGTGTACCGTTGTCATTAATCCGCTCACTACACCAATAGCATCGTGCAGTGGTTTAACTAAAGGCACTAAACAATTGGTTGTACAAGAAGCATTAGAAACAACCGTATCAGTCACTTTAAGAGTTTGATGATTAATACCATAAACAATCGTTGGCAAATCATCGCCTGCTGGTGCTGAAATTAACACTTTTTTTGCGCCCGCTTGTAAATGTTGTGCGGCTTTCGCTTTACTCGTAAAGAATCCCGTGCATTCTAGTACAACATCCACACCCAAATCACGCCAAGGTAATTTTTCAGGGGAACGTTCCGCTAAAACCTTAATTTTGTCGCCATTAACAATCATATAATCATCAACAACAGACACAGTGCCATTAAACCGTCCATGTGTGGTGTCATATTGCGTTAAATGTGCATTAGTATGCGGATCACCTAGATCATTAATGGCAATAATTTTGATTTGCTCCGTACGACCAGATTCATAGAGTGCTCTCAAACAATTTCGACCAATACGCCCATAGCCATTGATAGCGACATTAATTGTCATACAAACTCCTGCTTTTTAGCCAAAACTTTCTTTACCTTTGCAACAACCGCTTCTACGGTTATCCCTACTGCTTCAAATACCGCAGCACAAGGTGCGGATTCTCCAAAACGATCGAGTCCTACAACACCACCTTCGAAACCTACCCATGAATACCAATAGTTTGTCGCACCCGCTTCAATCGCAATACGCTTTTTGATGTGCTTAGGCAAAACGGCTTCTTTATAACTTTCATCTTGAGATAAAAACACATCCGTTGACGGCATAGAAACAACCCGAACATGAATATCTTCTTCACTTAGTTTTTTTGCAGCTTTT
Source organism: Gammaproteobacteria bacterium (assembly GCA_044225395.1). GTDB lineage: Bacteria > Pseudomonadota > Gammaproteobacteria > UBA6186 > Azoamicaceae > CADEGZ01. The sequence continues at coordinate 144,016 of JBGAIP010000001.1, read as the reverse complement.
ACAGCCAAGTCAACTTCAGAACCAGTACTGATAATAATAGCGTCTATAGGATGTCCAACACAGTCCACTAAAACGTAACCCCCTCGTGCAATATTGTTTACTTGTTCAGCCGTTTTAGGTTGATGTGCCAATGTTTGTCGCGACAATATCAGACTGGTCGGTCCTATCTTATGTTGCAATGCCATTGTCCAAGCAACGGCAGTTTCAGTTGCATCGCACGGTCGCCAAATCGACATATTGGGTGTTGCTCTTAATATGGTTAAATGCTCAATGGGTTGATGGGTTGGACCATCTTCACCAAGCCCTATAGAATCATGGGTATACACAAAAATGACTTGAATACCCATAAAAGCAGAAAGCCGAACGGCATTACGGGCATAATCTAAAAACGTTAAAAAAGTGCCGCCATAAGGAATAAACCCGCCATGCAACGCAATACCATTCATTATCGCAGACATGCCAAATTCACGCACACCATAATAAATATAATTGCCATCAAACTGATGAGGACCTACGGCTTTAGAAGCTTTACTAAACGTTAAATTAGATTCAGATAAATCTGCAGAACCACCGAACATTTCTGGCAATAATGCACAAAGCGCATCTAACGCATTTTGAGAAGCTTTACGCGTTGCGATATTTTCTTTTTTATGTTCTACAGCTAATATAAACTCTCTTAATTTTTCTTTGCTATCTATCCAATCGCCATTTAATCGACGCATTAATTCGCTTGCCAATTCTGGGTAATCGTTAGAATACTGATTAAATTGAGACTGCCAAATCTGTTCGCGTTCTTGTCCTTTCTCTTTAGCATCCCAAGCCTTATAAATGTCTGTTGGAATAATGAAAGGTTCAAATTTCCAACCTAATTTTTCACGTGCTGCCGCTACTTCATTCGCACCCAACGCTGCACCATGACACTTTTCTGAGCCTTCTAAATTTGGCGCACCAAATCCAATAATAGTTTTACAGCAAATGAGTGTGGGTTGTGTCGTGTGTGCTTGCGCTTCTTCTATCGCTTTTTTTACGGCGTTGCGATCATGTCCATCCACATTGCGAATCACATGCCAACCATAAGCTTCGAAACGTTTGGGCGTATCATCTAAAAACCAACCCGCTACTTTGCCATCAATAGAAATGCCGTTATTGTCCCAAAATGCAATCAATTTTCCTAAGCCTAAAGTACCTGCCAAAGATCCCGCTTCATGCGAAATACCTTCCATTAAACAACCATCGCCTAAAAAACAATAGGTAAAATGATTAATAATCTGATGCCGATCTCGATTAAATGTTTTGGCCAGTATTGCTTCTGCCAGCGCCATACCAACTGCATTAGCAAACCCTTGACCTAAAGGTCCTGTTGTTGTTTCTACCCCAGGTGTCAATTTGTATTCTGGATGCCCAGGTGTTCTAGAATGTAATTGTCTAAATTGCTTGAGATCTTCGATAGATAAATCATATCCTGTTAAATGCAACAAAGCATATTGCAACATGCATCCGTGACCATTCGATAAAATAAATCGATCACGATTAGCCCATGTAGGATTAGTCGGGTTATGTTGTAAAAAGTCGTTCCACAAAACCTCAGCAATATCCGCCATACCCATGGGCATACCAGGATGTCCGGAATTGGCTTTTTGAACTGCATCCATGCTTAAGGCTCGAATGGCATTGGCTAATTCAAAATGAGACGGCATCGAGAACGCTCCTACTTAATCATAAAATTTAAGGTAGGTATTGTAGCATCTTTTTTTCAATGATCCCAAATGGCTAAGGGGAGATTTTTTAAAATACTCGTATCTTTTGTAATCAAAGGATAACCCCTTGCAATAGCACTGGCTGCTATTAAGCGATCAAAGGGATCTCGCGTCCAGCCAATTTCCGCCGCTCTTCGCGCCACTATTTCAAAAGGTAGATCATCGACCAGTAAACCAATTTTTGCTTGAAGGTCGGAGATAATTTCGCTTGAATCAACATTAATGCGTCCAATCTCTTTTAAATACTGCATTTCTAAAATAACCATTGGACAAATGCATAGATCGTTCAATTCTATCAACGTTTGTGCTGACTCAGACAGCTTATTTGTTAATCCTGAAAAAAGCCAAACCACCACATGTGTATCCAAAAAAACAGTTTTTATCACTTATTTAGTCCTTTTTAGTTCTTTTGACGTGCTTCAATTCTGACCACTCCTCCAACCAATCACAGTGCACGATACTTTCCGGATCATCGTTAATAACCCCTGATTTCTGAGTCAGTCTTTCCAATTTAGATGGACCATCTGCTAAAATAATTTTGATTTTATGACCATTTCTTTGCACCTCCACAGAGACACCTGTTTCAATGATATGATCAACGACCCTATAAAGATCTGCTCTTAACTCTGTTAATGTAATTGCTGACATAAGATTCACCTCCTGTACGTACATAGTATAGTAAATAAACGTACGCTTTAAAAGGGTTAATTTTAGCTGTATTTATAATCAGTTTTTTTGCTCATCGCCTCAGTGCAATCGGGATAACCCACCACGAAATAAATGTAGTGCTAACGCACACTTATAGCTGCCGATTCTCTCGAAATAACGCTTAGCAACGCCCTCGTCTTCCTCGCGAATGCGGGGATCCAGTCAAAAATAATTCATACTTCTTATAACAGGATCTCATGATAGAGATCTTCCCAATGAGGATTGGTGGCTTCTATTAATGCTAGTTTCCATTTCCATTTTTTTAAAAATAGTTAATAATAAAATGTCTGTTAACGAATGTCTTTTCTTATGGTTGTTTGTTCTGGGGTCATTTAAATCTTTAAAATGTTCTAAAAAAGAAATTGATAAGCCGGTCATATTTTTATTCCATTAAAGTTTTTGTATTTTGCCAGCTAATAATACAAAAAAGCGATTTATTTGTTGTATTTGATTTTATTTTTGACTGGATCCCCGCATTCGCGAGGAAGACGAGGGCGTTGCTAAGCGTTATTTCGAGAGAATCGGCAGCTATAAGCGTGCGTCAGCACCACATTTTGATAAAAGGCAAGCGACGTTTTATCGAGTTTAACCCAAATAATCTACTTTCATATACACCTATTAGCATATAGGTTCATTCAATGGCCTCTATTTCTAATATATGGATATTATTCTGATTAATCTTTCGGTATAATAAACGCTATGCATACAATATCTGCTTCACAACGATCTCTGACATCCTGGCAAGGCGCTTTTTGGGTGATTGTTTCCTGTGCCTGTTTTTCAGGCATTAATGCCATTGTGCGCTATTGGTCTGGTGGTGTCGATTCAAGCATCGACACTTTACCGGTGCATGTGATGCAGTTTTTTCAAAATATATTTGGTACTGTTTTTTTACTGCCTTGGATATTAAAAGCAAGTCCAGGCAGTTTTAAAATACGTTATGTGGGATTACATTTAACGCGCGTGATTACCGCAGTGCTTGGTGTCTATTTATGGTATCTCTCACTAAGAGCCATGCCAATGGCAGAAAGCATTGCCTTAAGTTTTACAGGTCCGATATTTACTGTTATTGCCGCTTCTTTATGGCTTAAAGAAAAAATTAATGCATCTCGACTATTCGCTATCTTGTTGAGTTTAATCGGCGCTTTTGTTATTTCACGACCGGATTTGGCACTCAGCAGCAATACCCACCCGATTGGACTGGCGGTCCTTCTACCCCTTTCTTCAGCATGTGCTATCGCCACGAGTAAATTACTAACCCGAAAATTAGCCACTTTAGGCGAAACACCCACAGTCCTTACCACTTATCTTTTATTGCTGATGGCGCCGGTTTCTTTATTACCCGCGCTCTACGAATGGACAACACCCAGCATTACACATTGGCCATGGTTAATTTTGTTAGGCGTACTTGCTGCAGGCGCGCATTTATCGTTTACAAAAGCTTATCAGTTGGCGGAAGTAACGTTCTTAACGCCTTTTGGATTTAGTAAATTTTTTATTAATGTCATTGTGGGATACCTTGTTTTTGCCGAAATTCCTGTCTCAAAATCAATGTGGATTGGCACAGCAACTATTTTTATGAGTATCGTATTTTTAGGGTATGCTTCTTATAAAATGCCTTTATATTCTTGGGCTAGTCGCTTTAAATCCAATTGATTTAAAAATAGCGAATAACACATCCAAGAACTTAAGGCAGTGAGATCTTTAAATTGTGGGGGCACGTATTTAGGGGCAATGACAAGTCCCTCTTCAACTAAATCACTTAAGACATGGAGATCTTCCAAAGTTGCTTTACCTAAAAATAATAACGGGATGCGCGATAACAACCCTTTCTGAATGGCTAATCGAATATAATTATAAATCAGGATAAAACCTTTGTTATAGACCAAATCTTTGGTAAAGGGTCCGCCATCGGCTGTACTTCCCCTAAATACGCGTTCGGATCGCGCATAACTTTCTACTTCCGTTAGTCCTTGTTCACGAAAAAAACGAAAGACATCCAAAAAATTAGCGCCATTTTCTGCCATATTGATTGATCTAATACGATCGGTTAAATCTTGCATACGCAAAGGATGTGACGAAAAGGTAAAAATTTCCATGATAATAGCTAAGCCTTCTTGCGTAATCGTTGAAGAAGGTGGTCCTTTACCTAAAAAAGTACAAATGGGTTGACTCATACCATTTAATGTCGTACCCAAGTGAACCCAACCTTCGTGTACTTCTAACACGCGTAAATCACGTTCACTAAACATTGCATCTTTTCTTAATTTAATAAATTCAGCGCCGGCTGCTGCATCTGCAATAATATCATCACTTAGCTTAACGCGTGTTTTTTCTTTTTCATCTCCAAAATATTGAGATAAACGTTCGCCTAAAATTGTAATAGCTTCGTCACCCGTATATTTTTTTTCATCCCGTTCTGTCCCCGTCTGTTTTTCGATAAAAGATAAGGTATTAGAAATTAAAATAGCCAGATCTGTTAAAGTTGGTGCGCCTGCATAAAATGCATCACCAGAACTACCGTACAATTGTTGTGCATAACGTGAAAAATGAGGTGTCCCTCTGGCATTTAACATTTCAACAACGGTACTATATTCTCTACACATGCGTTGCATAATAGCGCCAACACTATTGAATTGTCCAAGCTCACGACGAATGTCACGCTCTATTTGATTAAACTCATCGATTTTTTTATCCGGATCAAATTTAAGCGGATTTTGTTTATAAAATTCTGAACTACGTACATTAGGCAACTCTTTACAGCCACTCTTAAAAAAATCTGCTTCAACAACAGCATTCCATTTTAAAGCGTCAAGAACACGAATGGGCCTCTGTGCAGCTACAAGCTTTTCTGAGAGCTCACGAATCACTTGATGGTATTTGGTATCGAGCATGCCTCCTCCCCCTAATAGCTTAGGATAGTCTATTCTTCGGGTATGTAAGGACTGTAAAAACGAAGGAAATTATGGGAACCCCATTTTTATTTACCTCAGAATCGGTTTCTGAAGGCCATCCAGACAAAATTGCAGATCAAATCTCTGATGTTGTACTTGATGCTATTTTAGCTGAAGACCAGAATGCGCGCGTTGCCTGCGAAACGTTTATTAAAACAGGCATGGTACTTATTGCAGGTGAAATAACAACCTCTGCCTGGGTAGATCTGGTTGATTTAACACGTCAAACTATCAACCGTATAGGCTATACACATTCAGATGTGGGTTTTGACGGAAATTCCTGTGCCGTTTTAAATGCCATTGGAAAACAATCTATCGATATTGCTGACGGCATTCAAAATAACTCGAATAATGAACAAGGTGCAGGCGACCAGGGTCTGATGTTTGGATATGCAACCAATGAAACTGCCGTATTAATGCCTGCGCCTATTTACTACGCACATTTGTTGGTTAAAAGACAAGCTTTTATTCGAAAAAATGGCACTTTACCTTGGTTAAGGCCTGATGCAAAAAGTCAAATTACTTTTCTCTACGACGAAAATCATAAACCCATTCATGTTGATACAGTTGTTATTTCTACACAACATGCACCCGATATTACGCATGCCGTTTTAGTAGAAGCCGTGATAGATGAGATTATTAAACCGGTTATTCCAGCACATTTTATCAATAAAAAAACACGTTTTCTGGTAAACCCAGGAGGACGATTTGTGATTGGCGGGCCTATGGGAGATTGTGGTTTAACGGGTCGCAAAATTATTGTTGATACGTACGGAGGCATGAGTAGACACGGTGGCGGAGCATTTTCAGGCAAGGATCCTTCAAAAGTCGATCGATCCGCCAGTTATATGGCGCGGTATATTGCTAAAAACCTCGTGGCTGCGGGTATCGCCGATCGATTAGAATTCCAAGTCGCTTATGCCATTGGTATGTCAGAGCCACTTTCTATCGGTGTAGAAACGTTTGGTACCGGTAAAATCCCCGATAAAAAGATTTGCCAAATGATTCATGATCTCTTTGATCTACGCCCTGCTTCCATTATTAAAAGACTCGATCTACTAAGACCTATCTATGCACAAACCGCTGTCTATGGTCATTTTGGACGTGAAGAACCAGATTTTACTTGGGAAAAAACTGATATGGCCGATATCTTAAGAGAAACTGCTAAGTTATAAACCAAAAGGTAACATTCAATGGCTGATTTCAAGATAGCAGACATAGGTCTCGCCGAATGGGGACGCAAAGAAATTACCCTTGCAGAAGCCGAAATGCCAGGCCTGATGATCTTACGCAAACGTTATCAAAACACAGAAAAACCTTTGCTGGGTGCACGTATTGCAGGCTGTTTGCATACAACCATACAAAGTGCTGTTTTAATTGAAACTCTGATTGCATTAGGTGCAGAAGTACGATGGTGTTCATGCAATCCCAATTCTACGCATGATCATGCTGCAGCAGCCTTAGTAACGCGTGGCATTCCTGTATTTGCCTGGAAAGGCGAAACTGAACAAGAATTTAAATGGTGTATGAAACAGACCATTATAGGACCCAAGGAATGGTTCCCCAATATGATTATTGATGATGGTGGAGAACTCACGCATTTGCTCCATACTGAATATCCTGAATTGTTGCAGAATTTACGCGGAATATCTGAAGAAACCACCACAGGTGTTCATCGTTTACACGAAATGAAAAAATTAGGCTCACTGAAAGTACCTGCAATCAATGTCAACGATTCTGTGACTAAATCTAAATTTGACAATCTCTATGGTTGTCGAGAATCTTTAATTGATGGCATTAAAGCCGCTACCAATATTATGCTCGCTGGAAAAACAATTATTGTATCCGGCTTTGGTGATGTTGGAAAAGGTTGTGCTCAAGCCTTACGTGCGTTTGGTGCCATTGTGTGTATCACCGAAATTGATCCCATTTGTGCACTACAAGCCGCGATGGAAGGGTTTCGTGTTTTAACCATGGACAATGCCGCTCGCATAGGCGATATTTTTGTAACAGCGACAGGGAATGTTCAAGTTATCTCGCACGACCATATGCTGATGATGAAAAACAATGCCATTTTATGCAATATTGGCCATTTTGATACAGAAATCGATATGGCATCTTTGCAAAAGTACTCAAAAGAACGGATAAATCCCAATGTAGAACAATATTTGATGCCATTTGACAAAAAAATCCTTGTGTTGGCAGAAGGACGTTTGGTAAACTGGGGCAGTGCGAAAGGTCACTCAAGTTTTGTGATGTCTATGTCTTTTACAAACCAAGTTTTAGCGCAAATTGAACTTTGGCAGCAAGGGGGACAATATCCTCCCGGCGTTTATACGTTATCCAAACATCTAGACGAACAAGTTGCGTTACTGCACTTAGAAAAACTAGGTGTGCAATTGGATAATTTATCAGAACAACAAGCGCAATATCTTGGCGTTGGCATCACTGGACCTTTTAAACATAAATATTATCGTTATTAACTGTTTATTTAAGTCACTATGAAATTTCCACGCTTTTTTCAAGACAGACCTCTGCAAATCGGCGATCATATGGTTTTAGATACGTACACCAGCCATCGTTTAAGTGCTGTTTTACGACTAGAAGCAGATCGAAAAATTATTTTGTTCAATAATGATGGGTTTGAATATTTAAGTATCATTACAAATATCAAAAAAAACCAAGTCCAAATCACTGTTTTGGAAAAAACCCGAAAGAATCTAGAATCCCCCTTAGAAATTCATTTAGGTCAGGTAATTTCTAAGGGAGAAAAAATGGACTTTGTTATTCAAAAATCAACCGAACTTGGCGTTAATAAAATAACACCGCTATTTTCTGAACGTAGCGTGGTACATCTTAAACAAGATCGTTTAGAAAAAAAGACAGAGCATTGGCAAAAAATTGCCATTCATGCTGCTGAACAATGTGGCAGAACCTTCGTTCCTACGATCGAACACCCTATCCCACTGGAAGACTGGGTATTTAATCGAGATGAAAAAACCCGATTAGGTCTCTATCCGTTCAGTCCTCATCCCATGTCTACCTGCCCAATAGCGGGCTCTGTGGCGCTGCTCATTGGCCCTGAAGGGGGACTCACTGAAAATGAGTTACTTTATGCCACCCAACATGGCTTTAAGACCGTTAGTTTGGGACCTCGTATTTTAAGAACCGAAACCGCTGCCCTGGTCGCTATTACCGCTCTTCAATGCAAAACCGGTGATTTGTAAGAAATCTCGCACATTCAGAGGCTAAAGGCTTACATGGAATGTGGTCAGATGAGATTTATTTTATATATGGCCCTGTATACACTGAACCTTGTCGATAAGGAAACGAATCTTGAAAAGTGCAAGGATGCACGGAGTGGGCAGTGATGCCCGGCCACGCCCAACGATCACAGGGAGTGTTCGTTGGGCGACCAAATTTGACCCGCTTCACTAAATAGTAGATAATAACCCCTTTCAACTAAGCAGTAGAGAGGTTGTTAATAATGTCTACATCCGCCGAAGACCCAAAATTAACCGAAATTATTAATAGTGCATTAAACTCCTCTCATCAATTAGTACAACGAGGACTTGCTGAAGAACTTCAATTTAGAAAAAGAACCGAATCAGAAATCCACGAGTTGCTGTTAAAAACACAATGTGGCGTAACAGAAAAAAATAGCGCGGATATTCAAAGAAAAACGCTGGAACAAGTGAACTTAGATTTAGAATTAGCGGAAAAATTAAAAACGACTTTAACAGTCTTGTCTTATACCCCAACGATAAACCCAGACCCCGCTTTACAACAATGTACTTACCCATTTAGATATAATCAATTAGTCCCTATTTTAGAGGGAACAAAGGCATTTTTAGAAAGCAATTTTACATCGTTATTTCGAGATCAAGAAATACCAAATGGATATCGATTTGACACGCTTCCAAACGAAGTGACGCGCATGGGGCCTAATGAGCGCGTGATATATGGCAGCTCCAAAAATACTTTTTTAAAAACCGCCTTACTAGAAACCTTTTTAGCAACCGATGCTAGCAGAACGACGCCTCGTTTAGATTTAATGGGCAGCACGCTTACCGGTTCATGGATAGATGGTACCGCCATGGCACATGTAGCACCAGTACCAGATATGCTGAATCTTGAAGCATTAGATCCGCGTTTTGCAAAGTTTACATTTAGTTATCATGACGACGAAACGCCCAATGGACTACTTTTCCCTCACAGCGGTTACACCTTCGGGGGAGATAGAGTTATTAACAACAAAACGCGTATCAGGAAAAATAAAGCCTTTGCACCTGAAGACTGTTCTTCTTGGCTAGAAAAAATATGCGGAGGTTCTCATCCTTTTACATTTACAACAGGGGATCAATTATATTTCACCCGCAAAGAAATGGGCATGCATGATAAGGTCCCACCAGAATGGCTGCAATCTGATACCCCCCCAAAAATGGAAGCTACTTTTGAAATGGTTCCGCATTGGCAACAAGACCCACAAAAATATGTTAAACCAGGTCAAATTTATTGCCATCGCCGTTTTAACTTACAAAATGACCCTAAGATGGAAGCAGGCGGTGTAGGTGGACACACAGCTTTAGTCTTAGGCTTTAAAAGCGATAGAGAAAACAGTCAAATTGTTACTCTGGGTTATAATCGAGACATGCCAGCAATGGAAGGTTTTGGTGTTCAAGAATTTCCATTATTTCCATCAGCAGCAGATAAAACACTGATGTTATTTAGCGTAAAAGGACAAAAAGTCAGCAATGCTACCTTAGAGAAAGCTGACGAAAGCTTACCGAGCCGGCACGTCAATTACACAATATAGGATATTTAATCTATCAATGAAAAACATTATTGCTGCTTTTACAGATAGACGCATTGCTATAACACTTTTGTTAGGCTTTTCCTCAGGCTTACCTTTAGCTTTATCAGGCAGTGCATTACAAGCTTGGTTTTCTGTTAGTCATGTATCGTTAACAGAAATTGGTTTTATAGGCTTAGCGGGCTTGCCATACACATTTAAATTTTTATGGGCACCTATGATGGATCGCTGGGTTCCACCTTTTTTAGGTAGAAGAAGAGGTTGGATTTTAATTTGCCAGCTCTTATTATGCGCATTTATCGCAGGCATGACACTCTTTACACCAGACGCGCATCCTAAAGTTTTATTTTTCCTTGCTTGTTTAGTCGCATTTTTTTCAGCATCGCAAGACATTGTGGTCGATGCTTATCGAACTGATGTTTTAGATCCTGAACAGCGCCCTATGGGTGCAGCAATGGCTATTAATGGCTATAGAATAGCCATGCTTGTTTCGAGCGGCTTAGCATTAATCATCGCGCATCATTGGGGATGGAAAGTCTCTTATTTGCTGATGGCTGGTCTTATGGGTATCAGCGCTATTGCAACCGTTTTCGGTCCCGACCCAAAAGTCGTTGTTACTCCCCCAAAGAAACTATGGGATTGTACTGTTTTACCTTTTTTAGACTTTTTAAAACGACCACAAGCCGTTTGGATACTCTTTTTTATTGTATTTTATAAACTAGGCGATGCGTTTGCAGGCGCATTAAGTCAAACTTTTTTAATCCGAGAAATTCATTTTAACCTTGCCGAAATTGGTGTCATGCATAAATCGATGGGTTTCTTAGGTACTATTTTTGGAACACTCTCTGGCGCGCTATTAATTGCAAGGTTTGGATGGTTTCGTGGACTTTTAACATTTGGTGTTTTACAAGCTATTTCTAACTTAATTTATATGATACTGATGTGGACAGGACCTGATTATTTTATTGCAGCATTTTCTATCCTACTTGAAAACTACTGCGGTGGTATGGGTGCTGCCGCGTTTACCGGATTAATCATGGCACTCTGTAATTCAAAATTCAGTGCTTTTCAATATGCCTTACTATCTTCTTTAAGTGCTATAGGCCGCGTTTTTATAGGGCCTTTGGCTGGCTTTATTGCCAATGATTATGGTTGGACGGCTTATTTTATGTCTTCGGTCGTTCTAGCTATTCCCGGTTTAGTCTTGTTATTCTTACTGAAAAACAATATTCAGGAAATGACAGAAACCCAAGCCAAAAGTAGAGCAAGTGAAAGCGTCGATAGTTCAGAAGCTGCATCCCCAGCTGCAACAACTGTACCAAGCACTAGTTAAAAATCTAGTATTGAAAATGTCTTAATAAACTGGTAAGATTACTAAACTTTACCCACTCTTATATATCCTTAACAGGAATAACAATGTCTGCTTCTACTTTGCCTCAAACTTTGCCAAGCTTTTTTTGGCACTTTATTAAACCACAACGTTGGCATTTTGTATTATTGATACACGGAAATCTAGGTTGGGCGATTCAAGAAGCAACTTTTCCTTACTTTATTAAACTGATTATCGACAAAATTACTTTATTCTCTCATGACAAGAGTTTGATTTTTTCTGCACTCTCAACGACATTGATTGTTTGGATTAGCCTATGGTTACTCATTGAACTTGGATTTAGACTTTACGACTTCCTGTCTGCCAAGGTTTTTCCCAAATTCCAAGCAGATGTCAGAAGAGCTATGTTTGACTATAGCCTTTCCCATTCACACCAATTTTTCTCTGATCAATTTGCAGGCAGTATCGGCAGTAAAATTTCACGCATGGCCGATGCACTTTTAAGTGTTATGACCATTTATTTTACGATATTCTTTCCGGTTATTTTAGCGTTTTGCATTAATATTGTCATTTTGTACCAAGCTAAACCGCTATTTTCCTATATTATGGCAGGATGGTTTTCGTTACATCTATTCATTACCTATTTTTTCACCAAAAAATGTGCGCTTAAATCGGCTACTCACTCTGCAACGGTTACAAAATTAAATGGTAAAATTGTAGATGCTTTTTCAAATATCGCTAATATCCGATTATTCGCCAGAAAACGTTTTGAGAAACGCTATCTCGCGACATACCAAGATGAAGAAATCAAAAAATCTTATGACTTGTTACATTATAACGCAATAATGAAAATATTTTTAGGTACTGCTAGTCAAGCCTTTGTGTTTGTTATGATTGGTTGTGGTATCTATGCCTGGCAAAAAGATTTTATTACGGTCGGAGAACTCGCCCTAATATTAACCTCACTCAATCTCATTGGTTTGGCTTGGTATATGGGTATGCATTTAATTAAAGTTTATGAAGATATAGGTACCTGTAAAGAATCCCTTAGCTTATTACAAAAACAACATGATATTACAGATGCACCACATGCTAAACCTATCGATATCTCTCGAGGCGAAATTGTTTTTGATAATGTTTCTTTTCATTACGCTCGAAACCATAATCTTTTTAGAGATAAAACGATTACACTTCGCGCTGGTGAAAAAGTTGGTTTAGTCGGATACTCGGGATCGGGTAAAACGACTTTTGTCAATCTCATTTTAAGATTATTTGAAGTTGAAAGTGGACGTATATTAATAGATGGCCAAGATATTAAAAAAGTTAAACAAGATTCACTTCGTGAAAAAATCGCTTTGATCCCACAAGATACCTCTCTGTTTCATCGCACACTAATGGAAAATATCCGTTATGGCCAAATTGATGCCTCAGATGAAAGGGTGATAAATGCTTCTAAAAAGGCCCATTGCCATGAATTTATACAACAGATGGAACACGGATATGATACCTTGGTGGGGGAGCGTGGTATTAAGCTTTCGGGCGGTCAACGTCAGCGCATTGCTATTGCACGTGCAATCTTGAAAAATGCACCCATTTTAATTTTAGATGAGGCTACTTCTTCTTTGGATTCAATGACTGAAAAATTTATTCAGGATAGTCTACAGTATTTGATGAGCAATCGCACAACCATTGTAGTCGCACATAGGCTTTCAACACTGTCAGATATGGATCGTATTTTAGTCTTTAAGCAGGGTCAAATCGTTGAAGACGGCACACACAAACAATTGCTTGTCTTAAACCAACATTATGCACAACTCTGGAATATGCAAGCCGGTGGATTCTTACCAGAAAGCGAATAAAAATTCTCAGTGCTTACAATTCCAGCACAGAATTTCGAAGATCCGTTACAAATTGCGATAGTTTTCCGATTAAATCAACGGTTGTCGTTGAGCCTGTTGCGGTATTCTGCGCAATGTCTTTAATATCATTCATAATTTGTGATATTTTACCAGATACAACAGCCTGCTCACTCGCCGATAAAGAAATATTTTGAATCAAATTCGACAATTGTCTAGAGACGGTTTCGATCTGTTCAAGGGTAGACCCTGCTGTTTGAGCAGAAGTTACGCCCTCTGATACCTGTGTCTTTGTCTGATCCATAGCCACAATCACTTGCGTTGTATCTGTTTGAATCGATCGCACCAAAGAACCAATTTCTTTTGTAGCATAACTTACCTTTTCTGCTAACCGTTGCACCTCATCTGCAACAACAGCAAACCCACGCCCCGCTTCACCAGCCATCGCTGCTTGAATGGCAGCATTTAACGACAGTATATTGGTTTGATCAGCGATACCATCAATTAAAGACACAATTTCACCAATTTCTTGTGAACTATCACTTAATCTGCGCATGAAATTAGAAGTTTCTTGAATTTGTGCTTGAATCCGTTCCATTCCCCCAATAGTACTGCGTACTACTTTTCCACCTTCACCTGCAATTTTTACCGACTCTAAAGCAACAGATGCCGATTTCGTCGCATTGGTCGAAACCTGTTCAATGGTACTTGCCATCGCACTAACAGATGCTGTTACTTCGCTAATTTCTTGCGCTTGATTGCCACTTGATATGGCAAGTTTTGAGGAAATCTTCTGTGCATCTGCTGCGGCCATCGACACATTTTTAGCCATTTTTCCAATATTAAATACGAGCTTCCTAAGAGTACTTAATGCATAAGTAAATGATCCCGCTAATTGTGTTGGATGCCCGGCAATATTTAAACTAGCAAGCTCTTCTATAGAAGAGTTTCCACTTGCTATTTCTGGTAATTCTTTTAAAAGCTTTTCAACGGCTTCTTGCATCAATTTATTTTTTTCTTCAATCATTCTAAAATTTTCTTCACTTTCTTTATGGAAAAGTTGAATGGATAAAATCAAGACTAAAAAGGATAGAAACCCTAAACCATAAGCGTAAAGTTCCATCGTGGAGTTTGTTTTTGGATAATTACTATATGCATTTTCTAAATTTTTAGAAAGATTCGAAAGCAACGGGCCTTGGTTAAAAATATCAAAAATTGCTAAGTTAATCTTTTCGGTAACGCCACCAATTTTATTAACAGCCTCTACATCTGTTCGCGTTAGCTGAAGATATGTTTCCATTTCCAATAATTTAGCATCAAGACCATCACCTTTAAGTTCCTCACTTATCGTTGCTGCGTTTGTAAAATATGTATTAGTATCTTCAGCAAAGGTTTTTAACAATCTGGACGAATTATTGGTTACCGTTAAAATACTCTGAATTTCATCTATAATATCTTCCATTAAATTGATTTGGCGAGATATTTTAATAATTTTTTGGTTGTTGTCAGCTTTTTCTTTACCTAACTGATCCGTAACATACCAATAAATTTCTTGTGTTTTTTCAATATTAGAAATCAACCTATTACTGGCTTTGCTTAAGTCCAATATTAATGCCTGATTATTAATAATCAAGTCTACCTCTGGCTTTACGTTTTCCCAAACAGTTGAAAAATCTTTTAATTCTGATAACTTGATTTTTTCATTGGTGGGCGGTAAAACCTCATTTTTATTAATCGTTATACCATTAAATAGAATTTTCAGTTCTTCATTAATCTCTTGAGAAGCTATTTTTAAACTATTAAATGCATTTTCTCTATCAGGCCCAATAAGAGCCTCGCCCGAATATTTTGATATTTCCCTTACCAACAGTCTCAACTCTGTTGCATGATTTATATATTGCTGATAAAAATCATGCATTTGATTTAAATTCCAGAAAACCGTTATGGTTGAAAATATCAAAATAACCAAAAGCACTCTAACAAAGTCTCTAAAGTAATTAAACACTTTCTTGGATATTTTTTTCATCTCGAACCTCCACCCCTTCGAACAATTTTACCTAACCATTGTAAACGTGACGGTAATGTATCAATTACTTTCCAAACGTTATCTAAATTTGGAATAACTGTAATATCTTTTTCAACTTGCACTTCTATCAAAAATCGAGCGTCTGTTACTTTACTTGTATTGTCATACTTTAAAGTCTCTTCAGAAACCCTAACAAGTTTGGGTCTGCCTTGTAGGCTAATAGAAAAAAATGGATATTGACGAAATTTTTGTACTTCTATATTGCTATTTATTTTTGTAATGCGATTTATAATTGCAATGTACGAAGGTTTGTTAGATTCTGGTTCTTTTTCTACTATACCATTCCAGGTTAGATAAGATTCCATTTTTTCCAAAGAGGTTAAAGGAACCTGTACACCACGCCAACTTAGCATGCCTATAAACCAAACAGGAACATCTGATAAGATTTCCACTTCGGGTGTTTTATAGGAAATAATTTCTGCTATGGCAGCCGTTGGTAAGAGAAGTGTTTTCCCCTCGACGGGTAATAACAAACACGGTAATTTCTTAGCGATCTCTATAGTCATGCTTTTCCTAACAAGGCGTCAATAGTTTGTAATAACTCTAATTCCTGATAAGGTTTACTCATGAATTTTTTTATACCCAAGGTTTCAGCGCGTCGTTTGTGTTCGTCTCCCGCACAAAACGTAATCATAATAATAGGAATATTTGCGTATTGTGATTCTGTTTTTATTTTTTCAGCAAACTGAAAACCATCCATTCGGGGCATTTCCACATCGAGCAAGATAATATCCGGTGTCATTTTCTCTAATTTCCCTAAAGCATCAATACCATCTTTGGCGGTAACCACCGAAAATTTATGTCGTTCTAAAAAATTCTTGGTGACGGTTCGAATAGTAACAGAGTCATCGACTACCAATACTTTAATTTCCTTTTTAACACTCACAGGCGCTGCTATTGATTTTTCATTTAAGTGCTTTATCGCACGAGCTGCAATAGTATAAACATCTAAAATAATCACGACACTGCCATCTGACAGTAATGTTCCACCACTAAACGCGTCCATTAATTTAAATTGAGGGCCTAAGGTTTGCACCACTATTTCCTGGCTTCCTGCTAAAGCATCCACCATTAACGCCGCATTGAAATCTAAAAAATTAAAGAGTAAAACGGGTAGATTTTCCTTAACATCGGCAAAAATAGGTTTTTCTTGTACACCCAAAGCATCGCCCAGGTATTTTAATTGATATGCTTTGTTATTATACATAATCTCCGGATCAGGTAGATTTAACAACTGTTTAACTTCCTGAACATTCATTAAAATAATATTTTCTATGTTTGATAATAAAATACCATAGTTTTGACCCTGCACAGTCACCAATAATGCACGGTTGACCGAGGTCGTAAAAGGTAATCGTATGGTAAATTTTGTGCCTTCACCGGGCTTAGAATCTATACCAAGATTACCGCCCAGTCCTTTAACAACCGTATTAACAACATCCATTCCAACACCACGACCAGAAATTTCACTCACAAAAGCACTTGTCGAAAATCCTGGTTCCATAATATAACGAATCATTTCTTCTTGAGAAAGACTCGCTTCTGCAGAAACTAATCCCAGTGAAATGGCTTTTTTTCGTATTGCTTCTGGATCTATACCAGCGCCATCATCGCTAATCTCAATACAGGCTTCATTACCCATTCTATAAAAACGTATATTAATTTTCCCAATCTCGGGTTTGTGCGCAGTCAGCCGTTCTGCAGGTAACTCTATACCATGATCCAACGCATTACGAAGTAAATGTTCGAGAGAAGGAACCAGATGTTCTAAAACCGTTCTGTCGATATCTCCCTCTACCTCAGATACGGTAAAATCTACTTTTTTATTTAATTCCGCTGCAATTTGACGTGTAATTCTACTTAAACGAGGCACAACACTGCTAAAAGAAACCATTCGCGTATCAACCAGCCTATCTTGTAATTCTTTTTCTATACGTGATTGTTGAGATAATAAAGCATCAATATTGCTATGTACTTGTGCCAAATTTTTATTAAGGTTAATAATACCTAAAATTTCTGATGTTACGCGCAAGTCTACCTCTTTAGGAACAGAACGACATTTTTCCTGCAGCGATTTTATCAACCTTGCGATCTCAACAATATGGGTATTAAGATTGTCAACATAATGACCCATATTAACCCGCGTAATATTGCTTTCAATGGAAAGATTATTTAGTTTTTCCAATAAGTCTGCTCGCACACGAATAGTCTCGCTTGCCGCATCATTAGTGGACTCGGACTTAAGCATTTCTTCTGTCGTAACAATGGGTTTCGAGGTCGAAAGTTCTTCTAAAATTTTTACCATGCGATCTTGATTTGCACAAATTTTTTCATAAGCTTGTCTATCAACTGGAATACTGCCAGATAAAAGCATTTCACAAAAAGATTCAGTTTCGTGGGCAAGCGCGCTTAATTCCGCCTGATTAACCATGCGTGCCCCACCCTTTAATGTATGTAGATCGCGTTTAAGATCTGCAAAACAGGATTTATTGTTCAAATCTTTAGACCATACTTGCAAAGTTGCAGAAATCGCATCTAAGAGATCTTTTGCTTCTTCCAAAAATATTTTTAATAAAGATTCATTTTCATCATTTGTATTCATGTCAGACTATCCATAAGCTGTTTCTGTTCTAGTAGAAAGAACATGGTAAAACTCGGGTGTTTTTGCAATTATTTCAATATTTAAAACAAACCAGGGTTGGTGTTCTCGCTCGAATGCACCAACCACATACGGTAAATACGCCTTTGTCTTCAAAATGCTGTCTGCCGGTTTTATCTCTTCCCCAAAAAAACGTTCTATACCTAAAACCTGTTCTATTGCAAAGCCATAAAGTGCTTTTTCAAATGATATCACCAGCACACGACTTAAAGGTTTTTCAGTATGTGAAGTGCCCGTCACAAAACCTTCCAAGTCGGTTATGGGTAAAAGCCGACCTCGCAAATTGGCCATCCCCCTAAACCAGGGCTGTCCTGCCGGTACCGCGGTCATATCAGGCCACCGTAAAATCTCAGAAACAATGGCCATTGGACAGACAAAATTGATACCCGATGACCTAAAACCAATGCCTAACCAATCCTTTTCTGTTATGATTTGACGAGGAATGCTGGCTGCATTAGCCCTGCAATTTTGTTCTATGTCTAGCAGCGTTTCGAAAGGGCCCATGGTTTTAACTTTCCTTTGCTGGATTTTGAGATATTATCAGAAGTATAGCTTAGGTTCATGCCTTTCATTGAAGGATTACCCATGTTAGAAAGACCCCAATTGGGGGTGATTATGGACCCCATTGATACCATACACCCCGAAAAGGACACGACCTTGGCTCTTTTACAAGAGGCCAGCCGCCGTGGGCTTGATCTTTATTACATGACCCTAGATTCGCTATTTTTACAATATGGCATCGCATGGGGGTATTGCAGTGCATTAACGTTGCACGAGGATAAAAACAACTGGTATACACTCTCATCGCCTATTCAAAGACCCCTTGATCAATTCGATATTATATTGATGCGAAAAGATCCCCCTGTGAACCTTGAATATCTTTATGCAACTTATATTTTAGAACATGCAGAAGCCAATGGCGTCTTAGTCGTTAATAAACCTCAAAGTTTAAGAGATGCCAATGAAAAACTGTTTGCCACTTGGTTTCCACAATGTATGCCACCCACGATTGTCAGTTCTTCTAAAACTATTTTAAGAGATTTCGTGGAAGCACATGCCTGTGTCGTTTTTAAACCTTTAGACAGCATGGGTGGACACAATGTTTTTAAGTGCACCATAGATGATCCAAATCTAACCATGATCATTGATTTTTTAACACAACAAGGATCGCTTTATATAATGGCACAACGGTTTATTCCAGAAATCACTGAGGGTGATAAACGGATCTTATTAATCGACGGTAAACCAATCCCTTTTGGTCTCGCTAGAATTCCCGCGACAAATGAATTTCGTGGAAATTTAGCCGCTGGTGGACGCGGAGAAGGTCGAGAATTAACCGAACGTGACAGGTGGATTTGTTCTCAAATTGGTCCCACTTTACGTGAAAAAGGCCTTACTTTTGTAGGTATTGATGTCATTGGTGATTATCTTACCGAAATCAATGTAACCAGTCCAACTTGTGTTAAAGAATTGGAAAAAGCATTTAACATTGATATTGCAAGTGAGATTATGGACTGTATCCTGGAAAAACTAAGAGAGTAAATAACACATGTTCACTTCACTGAAAAATCATTTATTAATTGCCATGCCCTCCTTAATGGATCCACACTTTTTTCGATCGGTAACCTATCTTTGCGAACACACAGAAAATGGTGCCATTGGCATTGTTATTAATCAACCGCTTTTAAACTTAAGATTGGGTGATGTTTTAGAACAAATGGGATTAAGAACCGATTACCCTGAAATTGCGGGACGTTTGGTATTTAATGGCGGACCTGTACAAAAAGATCGTGGTTTTATTTTGCATGGCAAAGACTCCTCATGGGAATCCACCATAGCCATTAGTGATACCATTTCGTTAACGACATCGCCTGATATTTTAAAAGCGATTTCAACCAACATGGGGCCCGCACATACCCTAATCGCTCTGGGGTTTGCACATTGGGAAGCCGGACAATTAGAGAAAGAAATGTCTGATAATGCTTGGTTATATGGCCCTGCTAATTTTGATATTTTATTTCATATGGCCATTGAGCATCGTTGGCGAGCCGCGGCAGCATTAATGGGTGTTGATGTTGATCGCCTCTCGAGTGATATCGGTCATGCCTGAAACCCCTAAAAAAACAGACAAAATTATCATTGGCTTTGATTTTGGCTTACGACATATCGGCGTTGCTATTGGACAATCGATTACCAAAACGGCAAGACCCCTGATAACACTTAAAGCACACGATGGTGTTCCTAACTGGGATGAAGTTAAAGCATTACTGGAAAAATGGAAGCCCAATGATTTAGTCGTCGGCATTCCGCTTCAGTTAGACGGATCAACACAACCGATGACATTTTGTGCCAAGCGATTTCTGAATAAACTTAGAACGCGTTTTAAATTGCCGACACATGCTGTCGATGAACGTTTAAGTACCTGGGAAGCCAAAACGCGTGCTCCCGTTAAAATAATACATCATCCGTCTAAAGCAAAAGCTCATGTTGATGAAATGCATGCTTATGCAGCAGTGGTTTTGGTAGAGCAATGGATGAATGCTGTTAAATAAAGAATTTCATTTATTTATGGTGTGGCCGTTACAGCACCCGCGTTACCATCATAATTAATAGTAATACTAGGCGAAAAAGGCGTACCTGACGGACCGCCCGAGTAGAGTTCAAAGACACATGAACCGCCATCGCCGGTGGCAACATAACAAGGCCCCGTACCTGTACACGACGCAGGTTTTGTTTCTTGCACCTGCGGTGGTTTATTTAAAATGCTATTCCAAACGACCGCACAGTCTGAATCCGATGAAACGGGAGCACCTGCCGTCGCGCCACCATTAGGCCATCCAGCCGAACTAATGCTAACAGACGTTCCTTCCATCGTAACAGTTGTACCGCCTGTAACCGCTCCCCGTGCTATCCAAGCCGCGTGTGCGATAGTCAATGCAGCAGCAAAACCACCTGCAACACCTCGGTTAGTAGCAGTACGTGCTTGTGTAGTTAAGTTAGCAAATCTTGGTAGGACGGTTGCTGCTAAAATACCGATTAGAACAATAACGATAACCAATTCGATTAATGTAAATCCGCGTTTGTTTTTCAAAATAACACCCTCTTACTTTATTGCGTCAGTTCTTTTTCATAAATCAGACGATCGTTGCCTTTGAATATGCCAAAGGTGCCACGTCCCATCGGATTATCCGAATAAGTTGTTCCCAAAGTACCCGAATAAGACCAATTATATTGCAACCAAGACAAGTTTGCGTCACTTAAATTGGCTTCAATATCTACGTAACCTGTTGTAGTCCCTGTTGGTGCCGATAATGAAATATTCAAAACCCCTTGTTGAAAATAAAAATTGGGTGAACCCGAAACCGTTGCAGTGGTTGATAAACCACTAGAGGGTGTTAGGTTAAGATTAAGATCACCGCCTGTAAAAGCTGTACCATTCCCACTACTGCCCGTATCTAAAGTATTAACTACAAATCCACCACCCGAGGTATAAAACTGCGTTTGCATAGGCACAATTAACGGTAAATTCTCTGGACCATTGGCATCTAACACAACCAATCGACCATGGTAAAATTGTTTGCCACCACCCGTACCTGAAAATGCAATACCATTACCCGATGTCGTTGCGCCAAACGAAAAGCCACCGGTACTACAACCTGTTCCTGTACAGAGAACATTATCTGAATCGGTAATGGTTGCAATGCGCAGTTGAATTTCTGCCGTTAATGCCAGAGAAAGCGTGCCAACCAATCTTTGTACTTTTAATCCACCATTATCTGAAAAGGTAAAAGTCCCAGTACCCGATCCCGCACTGCCAGGCACACCTGCGCCTACATCCACAAAAGTAGGTGCTGGAATAATGGCGGATAAATTTAAAGCGGGTATCGTATCGCCACCATTGACGGCAAAATACGCCTTATTATAAACCGACCCAAATCCACTGCTGGTGAGTTTCCAAAAACTGCCGGTATAATTTTGTGTTGTAGTGCCTGCTAAAGCCCGCGAAATAACCGTTAGAATGGGTTGCGTGTTATATAAAAAAGGCTGATCCAAATACGTAAAGCTACCGCTGCCTGTAGAACAGCCTGTTTTAAATTGTGGCGTATTACCAGAAACATCAAAATGATCGGGCGTAAATCTGCCAACAACTTGACTACCCGTCACTGCGCCATTACTGGCACTTAAATAATTACCACCCGAGACTGCTGCTGTTAAATTAATACAACCCACTTCATCAAAAGTAAATGTCGTACCACTAAAATACGGCAAAGACCAACCTGCCGGCGGCGAACCGGATGTTTGTTTGGTAAAAGCACTACCATTGCCAATAACACCATTGTTAGCGCTACCATTGCGTCCACCCGTTGGACCTAACACTGCACTGGAAGATAAGGTAATCCCTTGTGGTGAAGTTTCGTTACCATAATTGGGCGTAACACTACCCAATGCATTCAGCGGTTGCACATTTACCGTAAAATTATTGCCCGCTTTGGCAAAAGCAATATCTGCTAAACAAGCGGTTTGTGCAGCACCCGCAGGACTGGTGGTTTGTGCGGCTGTATTGCCTGGAATGTTGATCGCAAAACTTGCCGGTTTAACCACAAAATTGCCACTGGCACCCGTTGGACCTGCAGGACTCACAGCCGTATCAATCACGTTTAAACTTAATTGTCCTGCATCGTTATATCTGCCTGTAACAGTCGCAACCCCATTGGTAAAGGTAATAGATTGTGTGGTTGCGGCTGCACCCGAACTGCTTGCAATGGCGGTACCATTAATCGTTGCATTAATTGTACCGGTGGTTGGATTAACATAAGTTGTATAAAACCGAATATTTTTGGCGCCTGTGTAACTGGTAATAATGCCACAACTACTCGGATTATAAGCCGTTAAATAAAGAGTAAAATTAGTGCCCGCAGTTTGGGTTGTGCTAAATGCAGCGGGTGGTGAAGCCGGTGGATTCGAGACTGGTGTATCTGTGACTAATAATCCCGCAGGTACAAAATTAATAGGGCCGGATAATCCAAAAATACCGGCATTATTGGTTTGAGAAACTCTAATCGTCACAGGTGCAGAACCAGAAGCGGGATAATTTAATTGGAAACTCGCCACACCATTATCGCCAGAGACAAATTGATATGTCGCTTGTCCACTGCCCAAATTAGTCAATGTGCCACCACCTGTGGTTGATACCCAAGTACCCGATCCCGTTTGGGTATTTAAAGTAATACCCCCGGTATAACTTGTAATGGTTTGACCACCCGAATTTTGTGCGGTGACTGTAATCGTCATGTTTTGACAATTAGTGCCCGTTGAAGGTGCGCTGACACCAAACTGGCTAACAGCAGCAGATGTGGTACAAATAGAACCGAGCAGGATATTATTAAGAGCATTAGCATCATAAGAAACCGTCGAATTCGTATTTAATGTCACATTTTGAGCGGTGATAGATCCTGTGAGCGCTGTCTGCCCTAGTATAATATTTTTTTGTGAATACATAACTGCATTAATTTGAGAGGTTGCACTCGTGATATTAAAATTACCATATCCATAAATAAAGAATTTATCAGCTGTTCCCGCGGTATTCCAAACCAATCCCTTGGTAACAACCACATCGTTTAATACAAAAAGACGTGTTGTGCCGGTTGTTGTAACAATTTTTGTTTGACCACCCGCAGTACTTAAAGTGCCAATCCAATAATCGCCACCATTAAAATTAACGGTGGCATCATTTTGAAGATTAAGAGAAGTAATACGATAAACCGTGGTACCGCTCGGATTAGACGTAAAGTTTAAGGTTGCATGTGGATTGACTGTTACTGTATTGTAATCTGTTGTCGTATTGTTATTACCATCAATAGTTTGCGTACCATTAGTCGGAATATTAATATTTCCCCCAGCATTACTGGAAGTTTGAAATGCGCCCGGACTAATAGTATTAACCGTTGTACCTGTTGCTGCACAATTGGTTGTTGGGCATGTAATTGTGCCACAACCACCTGGGTTAGTAAGTGTAGGTGTTGGTAGCGAATTTGTGGGTGTTGAATTAACAAGCACTCGTGAACCACAGGTAAATGTGACATTTCCGGTTGTAGGCAATGTACTTTGGATTGCCGCCGGAAATATTGAAACACAGCTATCTGCGACAACCTGTTGATTGATGCACAACGATATCAATGCAAAAAATATCCCTATACTTTTTTTCATACCATTCTATATCCCTGGTTGAACGATAGTCATGTACAATTGTCTGGAAGCAAAATCTGCATTACCAGCTACACCATAGGTACCTGTTGATCGAAGCTGAAAAACCTTATACGTTGTTCCATATTCTGTAAACGAATTGGATGTACAAGTAACAGTTACAGATAATCCAGACAATCCTCCTTGTGTCAAACTTAAGTTGGTCGACGCTGCTGGGCAATTATAAGGCCCTGCACCTCCTAATGGCGCAACACTATAAGCACCCCATTCTAAACCGCTTTTGGCTGCATAATAAGCACTCACACCCAACTTAGACAAACTCGCACTCTGGTTGGTTAAAGCGCTAAGACTGATAATATAACTGCCAATTAAAGCTAATACAACAATAATAAATATGGCGCTCACCAACGAAAATCCCGTTTGCTTTTTCATGGTAAGTTATCTACCCCCACTTGGCGCATTAACGTAATGGTTTCACCATTATTGGTTAAAGTGATAGACATGTTAATCACGCCATTTCTTTGTGATGTGCCTGGACTATAAGAAAAACTACAAGCCGTAACATTTTGTGTTAATTGTGCCGCACTCGCACCACTTAAAGGACTGACTGCTGGATCTGTAGGTTGTACAGAGGTAATAGCATAGTTTGAATAACGCGTGATCTTTTGCTGATTACTACTCGTATCACACAAATAGGTAATAGGCGTATCGACTATATCTATACGCTGTCTAGGCGAAGGCAGTGCAAATTGAACAGCAGAGCCCATCACAATATTTCCTTCGCTGCCGGGATTTGTGAGCGTCACTGTTGTACCAACAGGGGTAATGGTCACAGAGCCTGGTGGTGGATTACAGCCACTACAGGCTGGTGCAGCAACCGTACTATAAACGTTTGCACCCGGTGAAGGATTATCTGAAGGAATCGCACCGCCGGCATTGGCACCCGTATTATAAACCACTAATCGACAACTATTGCTTGCGCAAGTAGGATTGGCTAACGCATATTGAAATTGCCCTATCACATGAAAGTTTGTAATAGGCTTTGTAAAATCTAAAAAAGGACCAGGGACTGATTCGCGATAACGCATACCTTCTACGACATTAACCATTTCAACCGCTGTCATATTACCGACTGTTTTAATACGTAAACTATTGGGCACGGCACTTTGAATATCCCGCGCCATACGACGCAATGTCATTTCTGCTGCGTCTACAAGTGTTGCGCGATTTGCAATGCTCGTATAAGCACTAATGGGTCGTGCAATAAAAACAGAAACGCTCACGGATAAAATACTGGCAAGCACCATTACAATCACAAGCTCAATTAATGTGACGCCTTTTTGCTTGTGATTAATAATTGGTTTTATACACACTGAATGTCATCCCTGTCATAGAAGCATGTGTAACGGTTACATCAATCCTAACCGCTTGTGTACCGGAGGCCAACGCACCCAGTGTCGCCGTTTGTCTGTCTACGGCAACTTGTACATTGTAACCATTTAATCCGGCAATCGCGTTACCATTTTGATCAGTTGGCACTTGGTTTAAGCCATTATAATTACAAACATCCGTAAAATTAGCACGCGCTAAACCCGTAGCTGGACAAGCTGTGGCAGCAGTAGGTGTTGGAAAACTTTTTGACATAATTTCTTCTAAGTAACTTTCGGCAATAGAAACGGCTTGGGTTGAAAGTAAGGGATCCCCACTAAATTTGGTTGCAGTAACAACAGAAAGTAATGTGCCCAAAATAGCAATACCAATGATTGTCATCGAAATAACCAGTTCAATCATCGTAAAACCGCTATTTGTTTTCATTGTACAAATCCTGTTTGGCCTATAACGGTTACAGTATTGCCACCCGCGATAGTGATCGTGTTAGAACTAATAACAGTGCAATCACTCGCACGCAAGGCTTGCCCCAATCCATTAAAATAAATGGGCCAATTAGCCGAAAAAGTGATAGTCGTTGAACCCGGTGCAGTTTTAACATAACCACTGGTTCTGTTAGTGGGATCCATTACAGGACTAAAAGTAGTGCCTGCAGCACAGCTACCACCTTCAGTGCGATATTGTAAGGTAATAGAAGTAGAAGTTAAATTGACTTGGATATGGCTATTAGTTGCTATCGCAAGCCTACGTGCATAACGAACACTGTTCAATACTTCGTCGTAATACACCCGTTGATCATAAGTCGTTGTAGAAAAAAATTTGGGCCCTGCTGCGACCGCCAAGACCCCCATAATAACGAGGGCCATGACGATCTCTATAACAGTAAACCCTAAGCCGGAACGATCTGTACTAATCATTCCCTGTATTAAGTGGAACCGACAACACCATTAGCAATACTATATGTAACAGTATGAGCTGGCGCACCATTGCCCAAGTTATAAGTACATACAGCACCGGCAGCTGTCACAAAATAACAACCCGTGGTTGCACAAGAAGCACCTGCCGTTGCAGTTGGTGGATTATTTAATATCCCATTCCAAACAGTGACACATTGTGCAGCTGTAACCGCAACAATACTAGCAGCACCTCCATCTGGCCAACCATTCGCATTGACAGACAATCCGTTTAATTCACCTGCAGTCGTTAAAGTTGTACCGGATGCACCTTGGGCAATCCAAGCCGCATGCGCAACACTCACAGCAGCACCAAAGCCACCGGCAACCCCTTGGTTAGAGGCTGTATACGCTTGTGTCGTTAAATTCGCGAATTTAGGCAAGGCTGTCGCGGCCAAAATACCGATTAAGACGATCACGATGACTAATTCGATCAACGTGAATCCGCGTTTATTTTCTAAAGCAATCGTTTGCACAATAATTCCCCTCTCGACATTACATTAATCTTAAAAGAAGTATAACTGCCTTTAGATTATTTTCCAGCAGCAACCTTCCAAATGTCCCACATGGGTAAAAATACCCCCAGTGCTAAAACTAAAACCATCCCACCTATTAGGATAATCAAGATAGGTTCTATGGCATCCCCTAACTTCTTGACATCGTAATCCACTTCCTGTTCGTAGTAATCGGCGACTTCATCCAATAGCCTATCAATTTCTCCGGTCTCTTCGCCAATCCCCAACATTTGTAATATCAACGGCGTAAACATCTCGCTTTTATTGCCAGCCACCGCTAAAGATTCACCATGTTCAATATAAGTTCGCATGGTCATAATTTGATCAGAAACATAAACATTATCTGTCGAATGTGCAATCATTGTGATAGATTCTAGTAATGGCACCCCTGTACGCATCGATAATGCAAAACTACGTGCAAACCGCGCCAACATTGCACGCCGTAAAATTTCGCCAACCAAAGGAATTTTAAGTTTTAGGATATCCCACTGTCGTTGACCTTTGGTTGTACGAATATAGGCATGTATGCCAAAGATAGTTCCCAACAATATCAGCAACATATAGCCCCAGTAATTGACAAAAAAATTGGAAACACCAATAATGATGCGTGTAGGTAATGGCAATGCAGCATGAAATTGTCCAAAAAATTTCGCAAATGCAGGAATCACAAATATATTGATAATTGCTACCGCAATTGAAACAACGCTAACAACAATAATAGGATAACGAATGGCAGCTTTAATTTGATTACGTGTTCGAATATCCCGCTCGAAATGCACCGAGAGTTGTCTAAACACTTCTTCTAAGCTTCCGGTGTTCTCACCCACATTTACGAGTGCCGTCATTAAGGTTGGAAAAATATGGGGGTATTTTCGTAAACCCGAACCTAAGGACTGCCCTGACTCTAAAGTTGCAATGATATCTGCCAATGCAACTTTTAATTTAAGATTTTTACAACTTTCTTGTACAATATGCACTGCACGTACAATAGGAACCCCTGCTTTTACCAACGAATGTAGTTGTCGGGTTAAAAAACTTAAATCTTGAGCACTGGGTGCATCCAGATTTAAAAAAAGGGTTAGATTTGTAAAGGTTGATTCTTTGACAACATAAGGCTCAATTGAAATTGG
Source organism: Gammaproteobacteria bacterium (assembly GCA_044225395.1). GTDB lineage: Bacteria > Pseudomonadota > Gammaproteobacteria > UBA6186 > Azoamicaceae > CADEGZ01. The sequence continues at coordinate 115,662 of JBGAIP010000001.1, read as the reverse complement.
CGTTGTACCCGCTCGAATTAATTCGATAGCAACGGTCGATTCGTTAACGCCTTCTACAATACCGGCCATTTCTTTACCTGCTTTATTTCGACCTAGGTATTGGAATCTTGGCATTTAAATAAATCCACCTGAAATCCTAAAGACTTCAGCCAAGGTTGTATTGCCTTGTGTTGCCTCATCTAATGCACACTGTGTGAGCGATTTAAAACCAAGTTGTGCTTTGGCAACGCGCATAAAGGTGGTGGTGTCGTTTGCACGTAATGCATCTGCCAATGGTAAATCAATTTCTAAATATTCATAGATACCCATTCTTCCGCGATATCCACTATGATTACACCGCGAACAGCCAACGCCATGTTTAAAACCATATACATGATCCGTTTTGCCTAAAAACCCTTTAATCCATTCCATTTCGTGTTCATTAGGCGTATACGGCTCTATACACGCATCACAAATTCTGCGTACTAACCGTTGCGCTAACACGCCCAATAATGCACCCGCCACTAAAAATCCTTCAGCGCCCATATCAATTAATCGAACTGTACTGCTGATTGCATCGTTGGTATGTACCGTTGAAAAGACCAGATGCCCAGTCATGGCTGCTCGTAACCCAATATGCACGGTTTCTTCATCGCGCATTTCACCCACCATGATAATATCGGGATCGTGTCGAACAGCCGAACGCAATACCGTTGCAAAAGTGAGATCAATCATCGGATTTACTTGCACTTGATTAATTCGGGGTAACACATATTCTACAGGATCTTCAATAGTAATGATTTTTTTATGCGGGTCATTTAATTCTGATAAAATCGCATAGAGTGTGGTGGTTCCCCTCCCGTTGGTCCCGTCACTAATATCATGCCATTGGGTTTATGAATTAAATGTCTAATTTTTTCCATCATACTGGGTTCCATACCCAATTCTTCTAATTTTAAAATGCCTTTGGCTTGATCTAATAATCGCATCACCACAGCTTCGCCATAATGTACAGGTATTACTGCCACGCGCACATCGATATTATGTCCTTTGACTTTAATATTAAAGCGTCCGCCCTGCGGTAATCTTTTTTCAGAAATATTCAAGTTAGCAATTAATTTAATTCTGAGCACCAGGGCTGCAATAATTTCTTTGCCGGGAATAATATTTTCCTGTAAAACACCGTCGATCCGTTGTCGAATGCGTAATTGTTTTTCGTCGGGTTCTATATGAATATCTGAAGCGCCTGTCTGTACCGCATCTTCAAAAATAGAATCCAACAATTTTACAACGGGCGCTGCCTCTGCGCTAATGGCTTCGACTTCTTGATATTTTTCTTCTTCATGAATTAATTCTTCTTTAAGGGCTTCTGCAAAAGAGCTGATTTCTTCTGTTTTACGATAAACTAAATCAAACGCTCTTAACAGATCTGCCTCTCCCACAATCGCCATTTTAAAAGGCTTTTTTATAATATGGGCAAGTTCATCGTAAGCAACCAGATCAGTAGGATCAGCCATACCAACCAAATACTCGTCATTCTGAAAATCTAAGAAAGCAACTCGATAACGCCGTGCAATCCTTTCGGGTAATCTTTGGATAATTTCTGGTTTAATAGGGTAATGCTTTAAATCGATAATAGGTAAATTTAATTGTTGTGCAAGCGCCTTCATTAACAAAATTTCTGTAACATAACCCAGTTCTATTAAGATATCACCGAGCTTGCCTGACTGCTGTTCACGTTGAACTTCTAACGCCCTTTTAAGCTGAACATCCGTAATATAGCCTTCATTCACTAGCATATCGCCAAGTTTTACTTTTCTTAACGGAGATTGGCTTAACATGGTTTATCCTTTAAGGGCTTTAATACGTTCAGATACATATTGCAACACATGTGGATCTAGGCTGCCATCTCCCGTAATTTTGCGATAGCCTTCTAATGCCGCTTCTTTTTGGCCTTCACCATCTAGTGCAATCGACACACCTAATAACCACAGGGGATTTTCAGGCTCTTCTTGTAACAAGCGATAATATTGCTGTCTTGCCAACTGAAATCGACCAGTTTGGTGATAAATATGGCCTAAAAATGCAACATAATTTTTATCTTGTTTTCGGCTGTCTTTGACTTTAATCAGTAATGCTAAGGCTTTATCTGGATCTTCCCGTCTATCGTAAACCATTGCCAGTAGTCTCAAAAAATCGGGATTATTTTCATCTAACCGCAATCCTTCAGACATTAGCATTTCGGTTTCTTCCAGTTGATTACGTTTTAAATACAGGGTAGCCAATTCTACACGTGCGGCATGATGGGTTGGCATTTGCATTAATGCGGTCTGTAAATATTTTTCTGCCTGTAAAAATTCGCCATTTTCTCGACATTTTAACGCTTGTCGATAATCACTAGAGGCTTCTTCTTCGATGCTTAACTGCGCTTCACGCTTTTCAAACTGTGCAATATTGTGCTGAGGTGGCAAGGACAATACTTTCGTCTCTGACGACTTTGAAGGCGCAATCGAAAAATGCTCGACCTGTTTATCCAGTGACGAATCCACCACAGGTTCAGAAACTGTCCAAGCCTCAGCCACAACAGAAAATAAAACAATGCTACTAGCAATTAGGCCCTTTACAATGAAATCTGTTCTCATCTTTTGCAATCTCCTCGTTCATTTTTCTAAAGCGATCTAAACTATTGTCGACTGCTTCCGACCACGTGTCTTTACCAACAACTGTGGGCTTTAATAATATAACCAATTCACTTTTTTTAGTCACTTGCACCGTGTGCCTAAAGAGATGACCAAATCCGGGCAAATCTTTTAAGAGCGGGATCCCTTCCACTTTTTCCGAGTTTTGATTTTGCATTAAACCGCCAATAATAACCATTTCGCCATTTCTGGCTTTTACCATACTGTCTGATTCACGTACACTACTTTTGGCTAACGGATAGGATTGTGCTTGCCCATTTAAAGTAAAGTTTTTGACATCATCTTCAACCAAACTAATCGTCGGGTGAATATGTAAAGTAATTTCGTCTTCTTTTGTGATATTGGGCGTTACATCAAGCGCAATACCCGAAAAGAAGGAATCAAATGTCACGCTCGGTGAAGTTTGTGAAGTTGTGGTTGAGCTTGTTGTGGTAGTCGAAATATTGGTCACAAAAAACTTATCTGATCCCACTTTAATCAGTGCCTTTTGATTATTCAAAGTAGACACACGTGGGCTAGATAAGACGTGTACTTTTCCTTGCCCTCCTAATACTTCAATAAAACTGCCGAGATTTTTAAAATTCGTGGATAGTGCAAAAACACCACCAAATACCCCAACGTTTGAGGCGGGTAATGTTTGTGTGGCTTGTCCGGGTACAATACTCATCGTCGGAGCAGAGGTTGTTACACCTGTTGCTGAAGTCGTTCCTTGCGTAAGCTGACTATTTAAAGTTGGGAAAGTGTCGTTAGCACTTAACGGTTTAGCAATAACCTCTCCCCCAAATTGCGTTGAATTAATACGACCGCTCACCAGATTCCAGTTAATACCTGCTTGAAAACTGTCGTTCAATTCTACTTCTAAGATTTTTGCCTCTAAAATAACCTGTCGATTTAAGGAAAGATCGGCGCTTTTCAAAAAGGCTTCCACACGCTTTAATTCGTTTGGCATCGCTTGCACCACAATCAGACTAGACAACGGGCTTACTGCTACCTGTCTACCGTCTCCTGTGCCTATAATGATTTCAACAGCTGTTTTTAACTCTTCCCAAAAATTGGTCTTGTTAGAAGTAGAGACTTTGCTATTAACCACTAACGATTGTTGTCCGCCCGTAGTTGAGGTTGTGGTGCCATACGCCCCACTGGTAGACGATTGACCACTGGTCCCGGCTGTAGTACCCGATGTACCTTGCCCACCCGATGATTTTAAAGTGCCTGCCGATACTTGGGTTTCTGATTGTCCACCCCGTTTAATATCCAAATAATTCACTGAAAAAGCGCGGGTTTGTAGTGTCGCCGGCAATACTTCTATGCCTTGAGGGGTTTGTTTAAAATCATATCCATAAACGCTTCTAACAGTATCTAGCACTTCAGGAATAGTGACTTTTTTGAGCTGTAAAGAGATTTTTCCATCCACATCAGGATGAACTGTTATGTTATACCCTGTATTTTCAACCAAGCTTAAAAAGAAAGTTCTGGCGGGCACTTGTTCTGCAAATAAATCGAATTTTTTCTCTGGTATGCGCATCCCCCCCTTACCTTGATTGGACTGCACTATAGGTCGTAAAGCTAATTTAACATCGTCTGGCAATTTTTGAGGGGAACCTTTTTTTAACAATGCAGCATTACCAATAGAACCTTCTTCTAACACCGCTACCATGGCTTTGCCTGATGCGGCTTGCTTCTCGCGTGGCAATTGGCATCCTGCCAAAAACAATACGCCTACAAAGGGTGCTATGGTTTTTGCATATTTCATTTTGCGGGTTCCTTAATGGGACGTCCAAATAACTCCAACACGGTCTCTCCTGTTTCTCCTACTAAAGTCACATGGTAGGCATCAATCTTTTTAACTTTGCTGCTACCAATCAGATCACCGACTTTAACAAGCTTGTTATTAATAATAGCAAACTTGTCGTTACCTGATATAAGTACGGCATCTAACACTAAAATGGAAGATTCTTCAGTTTCGCTTTTCTTGCCGTTCTTTTCTGCCTCACTCACAAATCCTGCTGGTTCAGTCGGATCGCGACCTACAGCTTCCGCATAAACTAACGCACTGTAAAAGCATAGTCCAACCATGGAGACTCTAAAGGCGTAACTTAAAAAACGTTTAGTCTTACACACCGATCCATCCTTCCTCTAAAAGCTGGTCATCTAACTCAAGCGTTATTTTAGCCTTTGAATATTTGTCACAGCGTAATCTAAGCTACTCCAAATTACATTTAGCTTTTGTTTCTCAAGCGCTTTCAAAAAGCGGACCGCATCAAAAAAACTCCCTTGTAATTCAACTTTAATACCATGCTTAAAAACCTGAAATACTGCCGTTTTGCCATCCAGATCAATATTTTTACTTTCAAACAAGGGCTTCACTTCTATATTTTCAATACTCAAAACCGTTAACCCTGTCGCTTTTTGAATAATGTTATTTAACATTTCATCCATATCGGTGGGTGGAACCATTGTTTTAACATATTCACGAATTTTTTGATTTAAACTATTATTTTCTTCCTTAAGCATTTTTGATTGTGCAATTAAAGCCGCGGTTGGGTTTCGTCCCACCACTTCCGAAAGACTGTCTATTTGCCCTTCTAATTGACTAATTTGCGTTTTTATGTTTTGAAGATTCTGGGCCACTTGTTCGTCTGATGCCAATAAATAACTGTATAAAATGGTGTACCATAAAAAATAAACAAGCGAAAAAACAGCAAGCACTATCATTACACGTTCTCTTAGTGAGCGCGCATTGTATTTTTTTTCTAAATCCTGAAGAAATACTATCATGGTTTTTCCATCGGTTTGGTTTCTAAAACAAAATCAATCTGCTGCGTTTTTTCGTCTAACGCTTCTTTAAATAGAATGAATTCTTTTCCAGAAAATGCAGGGTCATTGCTTAACCCAGTAATCAAGGTTGGCACATATTCAGGCTTTAAGGAACTACCTTGTAACGAAATAAAATTGCCATTCTCTTTAAAACTTAACTTCGTAAACCATAATCCCAAACGTGTTTTGGTAGATAACGCATCTAGAAACCCCGTAAACCCTTTATCTGCACCAACGGATTCAGCTAAAGCATTTAGAATTTCTTGCTTTTCTTGTTTTTGATTTTGATATTTTTTAATATCATTCATCAGTTGTTCTCGTGTACGCTCTGCGGGTACCTGACTAGCAATGGTTTGTAGTGTTTTAGATTTTCCCGCTTGTTCCTTTTCCAATTGGGTTAATTGTCCTTTGACTGAAAAATGATTAATAGCCGCACTCAGTGTAATGATCAACAATATCCCTAAAAACCCTAACAGCCCCCAAACCAAATACTCAAAGGTAAGCTCAATCATCCATTTTCTTTTATCTACTTGATATAAATTGATTACCTGCTTCATGGAGTTTTTTCCTCCATTCTCAACACAGCACCCATCGCAAGCAAATAATTTACCTCTTCATTTATATTAATTGGATTTTCAATTTTAAAAATTTCGGAAAGTTTTAACTCGACGACTTCTGAACCCAAATTAGCTTTTAGAGATCCCTCAACCATATTTTTATCGATTTTTGTTGGCACTAACACTATCATATTCTGAATACCTTGCCTAAAAACACTATTCATATAATCAAAAGAACGTTGTAACTCTAATGCTAACGATTCTAGTGTTTTAGCATCTTTTTCAGAATCTTGACCCAGAACTTCCAGCTTGAGATCAAAAGAACGCGAAATACACAATTGATCCTCTCTACATAAAATTAACTTTCCGCCCTTATCACTTAACTGCACCAAAGCACAACTCTTAAATTTTTGCGGATTTCTAATCAGAATATTTTTTAAAGTCATCTCAGGAATATCAATAAATTTCAACACCAACCCCGTTGTGTTAACAAGTGTTTCAATCCTTTTAATCTGCTGTTTTTGAACGCTCGCTGCATATATCATTTTAATATTATCTCTGGCACGCAAGAAGGGCACATCAAATGTATCGATGATAGCCTCGTCAATGGGAAAATTAATCAAATCTCTTAGTACCCAACGCATAGCCAGTGGGATCTCTGCTGCAGAAACCGAAGGTGACTCCACTAAATTTAGATTATATTCACCTGCATCTAATATATAAGTACAATCTACACCCTGTAACGCATGAGTATTCACGAATTGGCTGATAACGGCTTCTTTGGCTTCTGGGGTAGTCGTGATTTCAAAAGCTTGAGCCAAAATAAAGGGCTTTGGCTCCACCAATACCCCATAAACCACGGCAATGCTTGTTGGCGTTTCATAGATGCCAACCATCCCTTCTTTCCGTTTTTTTTGCTTTGCCCAACCGAAATTCCATTTCAAGGTGGTTTCCTCTTTCTTTTCCTGTCTATTCATTGTAGTATCGCTGCTAACTAGCGCAAGGTTGGGACACCGTTCAGACTAGCGCTTGGCGGCCGATAATGAGGGTAGAATAGGCACATAAACCGAATTGGGAAAGAACTGGATCAAAACCTATGATAAAAAAGGTCAAAATATTTAACTTAGTTATATTGCTTTTATGTCTAAGCAGTTTTAACACCGCTTCTGCACTCACGTTTAATTTACCCACCAATGGCGACATTATCGGCGAAATGCAAACGACAACTGTCCGTAGAGGCGAGTCTCTCGGAGATATAGGTCGTCGTTTTGATATTGGTGTCTACGAGATGATCGAAGCCAACCCAAAACTAGATCCCTGGGGACCCACTGTCGGCGCTATTGTTGTTATTCCCTCGCAATTTATTCTACCCAAGGTACCGCGCGTGGGCATGGTCTTAAATCTAGCCGAAATGCGTCTTTATTATTTTCATCCAGACAAACGCCAGGTGACGACACACCCACTGGGGATAGGTAAAAAAGGCTGGGTTACTCCTTTGGGTACAACAACCATTATTAATAAACGAAAAGATCCAGCCTGGAATCCACCAGCCTCTATTCGCAAAGAACACCTTGCAAAAAATGATCCCTTACCAGCCTTTATACCTGGCGGCGTGCCTGAAAACCCTTTGGGTCTTTATGCGTTATATTTGGGAAGTGGTCTTGGTTCTGGTGCCTATCGCATTCATGGGACAAATCGCCCTGGCGGAATAGGGGTACGCGGGACACATGGCTGTATTCGTCTCTTTCCTGAAGATATTGAAAATCTTTTCTACATAGTACCGATCGGCACTCAAGTGCGCATTATTCACGAACCCTTTAAGGTTGGCTGGCACAAAGGACATTTATATTTAGAAGCGCATGAACCTTGCTCAGAAGCAAAATATGCCGGCTCTGACAACCTATCACGTTTAGAAAAACTCATACAAAGCGCCATCGAAAGCAGCCATTTGGTTAATTGGACCAGCGCAAAGATGGGTGCTAAGACAGCGAATGGATATCCCATCAGGATAGATTAGCTTTTACCCTCACCCGCCCTTCGGGCACCCTCTCCCGTGAAACGGGAGAGGGATAACAAAAAAACTTATTTTATTTAAATCGCTAAACCGTTCGGGGTGAGAGCAAAAAAAAACCCCCCAAATTTGGGGGGTTTCCTTTTGCAAAAGTTCTATAGCAGAAATAAATTATTTACCGCCACATTCCTTTTCCATTCTTTCAACTTTGTGGCACATTGGTTCGTGACACTTTTTGGCGCAGCCGCCCAATGCTAACATTGGAACTACTACCAAACTTAACACAACAACTTTAGCTACATTTTTCATCTTTACGACTCCCCTTCAGTTTTAATTAAACCTGTAAGCTTAGGTTAGACAACTTTTTACTAATTTGTCAAACTTTCTCTTTCAGGTGCCCTTCTAAACAACGCCTTCAAGGCTTCCTGTGGTGAAACACCTTGCTTCATAATACGAAACACTTGTTCCACTATAGGTAACTCTACCTTTTCGTGCTTTGCTAATCCACAAAGCTGATCCACATTGTACACAGCTTCGACTACTTGACCAATCTGCTTTAACGCTTCAGCTTCTGTTAGCCCTTCTGCCAACGCCAATCCAAAGCGTCTATTGCGTGATTGATTGTCCGTGCAGGTTAGAATAACATCACCACATCCTGCAAGCCCCATGAGTGTTTCACGCTCTGCACCTAGGGCTTCGCCTAAACGCATCATTTCGGCTAAACCACGCGTTATTAAAGCCGCTCTTGCGTTAGCGCCAAACTTTACGCCATCTGAAATGCCTACTGCAACTGCTAATACATTTTTGACCACGCCACCCAACTGAACACCTATTATGTCATCTGTCGTGTAAACGCCAAAAGTGTCTTGACTAAAACGTACTGCTAATTCATCGGCAAATTTTGAATTTTTAGAAGCCACTGTCACCGCTGTTGGCAAACCTAATCCAACTTCCTTTGCAAAGCTTGGCCCAGATAATACAGCTAAGGGTATTGCATCACCCAATTCACGTACGGCCACCTGATGTAAAAAATAGCCTGTTTCTAACTCTAATCCTTTAGTCGCCCAAGCAATACGATGCGTCGATGTTAAAAAGGGTTTAAGCGCTTGTATAGCCGAATTAAAAGCATGACTGGGAACCACTAATAAAATATCGTTTACCTGTTCCAAAACGGATTCTAAAGTTGTGCACACCACAATACTATCGGGCAAAGCAACATCGGGCAGATATCGATTATTTCGACGTGCGGCAGACATTTCTGTTAATAACGGCTGATCGCGATCCCACAAACGTACAGATTGCCCATTTTTAGCTAATGTAACAGCAAGCGCAGTACCCCAAGAACCCGCACCTAGTACTGCAATAGGCGATTTTTTAATATCCGTATTCATGGTCATTTAATGCGTCTCAACAGCAGCAGTCGCAGGCTCTGCTGACTTATCGCGTGTTGCTAAATGATGTTCGTACATCGCATCAAAATTAATCGGTGGCAATACCAATTGCGGAAAGCCGCCACGCGTTGCAAGATTTGAAACAGCTTCTCGCGCATATGGAAACAATACGGTTGCACAAGTTGTTGCTAATAGTTGCTGGGTCACGTCAGGCGTAAAGTTTTTAACCGTAAATGCACCCGCTTGCTGAATATCAATCAAAAACGCCGGTTTTTCTTCCGCGCCTTCTCCGAGTTTGATGGTCACCGTCACATGAAGAACGACTTCATAAACCGATTCTGGTTCAGATAACATTTGAGAACCCATTTGCAAATCGAAATCAATTTTCGGTTTCCACTCAGTATTAAAAATTTGTGGGCTATGGGGTGCTTCAAAAGAAAGATCTTTCGTATAAATACTGTGCACATTAAATGTAGGAGCGGTTGCTTCTTTTGGGTCGTGTCCGTTTGTGGCTGACATATTTACTTTTCCTCTATTTATCGTGAAAAAATTAACGCAGTAAATCCTGTAAATCACCGCGCTCGTATAATGCTTTTAAATCTGAATAACCACCCACATGTTGGGTGCCTATAAAGATCTGTGGAACAGTACGCTGTCCGCTAATGCGCTTCATTTCTTCAAAACGCGTTTCATCTAAATCTACGCGAATTTCTTCAAAAGGAATGCCTTCGCTTTCCAATAATTCTTTAGCGTGAATGCAATAAGGACAAACGCCTGTGCTGTAGATGATGACTTTTTTCATGATTTTTTCTTACCTGTTCATGATTTTATCAATGGCATACCAGCGGATTTCCAGCCTTGTATACCACCGCTTAAGATAAAGACTTGGTTAAAACCTTTTTCTTGCAATAAAGTTACCATTTTTGAAGTGTCTAATCCAGTAGCTGTTGCAACAATTACTGGCTTGCTCTGATATTTCTTCAAATTACCCATTTTTTTATCAAGCGATTCCGCTGTAACGTGCTCTGCACTCACAATACGGCCTTCTTTGAACGCCGCTTCGGTGCGCAGATCAAATACGATCGCTTCTTGATGATTGATTAATTGCACTGCACGCTCTGCGGACACTTCTTGTTTAGAGGCGAAATGACCACCGATCATTTCATTAACGATAAAAGCAAAGAGCACAACGCCCAGCAAAGAAGCCAAAATCCAATGATTAGTTACAAAGACAACCCATTCTTCCATATTCAACTAACTCTAATCTAAAATTACAATAGGTGGAGTATACTTGAAATGAAAATTTGAAACACTACTTGTGTTACCCTAATCCTATGAGTCCTAAACCTATCGCGCTTATTATCTTAGATGGCTGGGGATGCAGTGCATCTTCCGAATTTAATGCCATTGCAGCAGCAAAGACACCGGTTTGGGATAAGTTATGGCAAGAATGTCCTCACACAACCCTCTCTGGATCGGGTTTATCCGTTGGCCTGCCAGATGATCAAATGGGAAATTCTGAGGTTGGTCACTTAACGATGGGAGCCGGCAGAGTGTTAATGTCGGATCTGGTACGCATTTCTAATGCCATTACGAATAAAAGTTTTAATGAAAATCCTGTTTTATTAGAAGCACTCATCACAGCAGAGCAACCGGGTCGCACTTTACACATTTTGGGATTATTGTCCCCCGGTGGTGTTCATAGTCATGAAGGCCATATTCAGGCATTAATCCAGTTAGCAAAAGAAAAGGGTGTCACCCATATTGTGATGCATGCATTTTTAGACGGCCGAGATACGCCGCCCCAAAGTGCAAAAGCATCTTTAGTCGCGCTTGCCAAACTTTGTCAAATTGGATCGATTAGCGGTCGATATTATGCGATGGATCGTGATAAACGCTGGGAACGTACAAAAAGTGTTTACGAGTTATTGACAGAAAGCAAGGCCCCTTGGACTTTTAGTTCTGCACTTGAAGCACTTAACGCAGCCTATCTGCGTGGGGAAACAGATGAATTTGTCACACCGACGCTTATTACACCTCACACACCTATCTTAGATAACGATGTGGTTATTTTTATGAACTTTCGTGCTGATCGCGCACGTCAGCTCAGTTTTGCATTAACAGACCCTGACTTTTCTGGCTTTAAACGTATCGTTATACCAAAACTCTCAGCATTTGTAACACTGACCGAATATGCAAACAACCTCAAAGCAAAAATCGCCTTTACACCCGAATCGCTTAATAATACCTTGGGTGAATATTTGCAAGATCAGCATTACACACAATTAAGAATTGCAGAAACCGAAAAATATGCGCACGTCACTTTCTTTTTTAATGGCGGACGGGAATTGCCATTTGAGGGTGAAGATCGCACATTAATACCTTCACATAAAGCAGCGACTTATGACCTTGCACCCGAAATGAGTGCGTTTGAATTAACCGAAAAACTCGTTACAACGATTCGCGAAAAAAAATACGATGTCATCATTTGTAATTATGCCAATGCAGACATGGTCGGCCATACAGGTAATTTCCCTGCGACGGTCCAAGCCATAGAAACATTAGACGTGTGTTTAGGCAGAGTGCTAGAAGCCTTAACATCGGTAGGCGGCGAAGCCATTATTACGGCAGACCATGGTAATGCGGAAATGATGTTCGATCCTACGACGCGTCAACCCCATACCGCCCATACGCTAGCGCGGGTGCCTTTTATCTATGTTGGCCGTCCCGCCAAAATTGCCCATGAACGGGGTACCTTATCCGACATTGCCCCCACGATTATTGCATTGTTAGGTAAGTCAAAACCCCCTGAAATGACGGGCAACACAATAATTGCTCTCGACTTATCTAGCGCAAAATAGTAAAATATCTCAATCCCGATTATACTTTGTAAAGTCCAGGAATGTACACTGATCCGAAAATGGAGAAATTGGTTATGCAATTTAGACCAAAACACATAATGAAAATCCTAACAGCAACACTGATGGGTGCTGTCTTAATCTTAATGCCAATAACTGGTTTCTCGGAAGATCCTGTTAAAGAAGATAAACTGCCTATTGCTGATCTGCAACGATTTACTAAGGTGATAGAATACATTAAGGAATATTACGTTAAATCTGTGAGTGATGAGGTTTTATTTGAAAATGCCATGCGTGGCATGTTGGCTGGATTAGATCCCCATTCCAGTTATTTTAACATAGATGAATTTTCCGATTTAAAATCTAGTACCACCGGCAAGTTTGGTGGTTTAGGTGTAGAAGTACTACCTGAAGATGGATTTATTCGCGTGATCAGTCCCATTGATGAAACACCCGCGCAACGTGCAGGCATACAATCAGGCGACCTCATTATTAAACTAGACAATACTGCAGTAAAAGGATTAACAGCTCAAGAAGCCATTGAAAAAATGCGTGGCGATAAAGGTAGTAAAATTGTTTTAACCATTATTCGGCAGGGCGAAAATAAACCACTACAAATTACTGTTGTACGCGACATCATTAATGTACAAAGTATCCGTACCAAAATGTTAGATGATAATTTTGGTTATGTGCGCGTCTCTCAGTTTCAAAGCAATTCTGGAGATGAATTAACCAAAGCGCTACAAACACTCAAAAAAAATAATAAATTAAAAGGCATTGTTTTAGATCTCAGAAATAACCCTGGTGGTGTTTTAGATTCAGCTGTACAAATTGCAGATGTTTTTCTAGATCGCGACAAGCTAAAACAATATGAAAATGTCATTGTGTACGCTAAAGGACGTATTCCAGGTTCTCAAATTAAGGAAAAAGCACATGCCGGCGATCTGCTGAATGGCGCACCCATGGTTGTACTCGTCAATGGTGGATCGGCTTCTGGTTCCGAAATTGTTGCGGGTGCATTACAAGACTATCATCGCGCTGTGGTGGTGGGTACAAAAACCTGGGGCAAAGGCACAGTACAAACCGTATTACCTTTAAAAGATAATCGCGGACTTAAACTTACAACGGCTTTATATTACACCCCAGCAGGACGTTCTATTCAAGCAACCGGCATTGTGCCCGACATCTTAGTGCAAAATTTAAGAATTCCTGCACCCGGCAAAGATGACCTTAATTCTTTACTGATCCGCGAAGCCGATCTCCAGGGACATCTTGAAAATGGCAATGACGCCGATGCTGAACAAGAGGAAAATGACAAGCCTAAAGCACCTAAAGCAAAAGACAAACTGGCAGATAAAGAAAAAGCAGTCACAGATCAAACAGAAACAGATCTGTTATATACGGATTATCAATTACACGAAGCATTGAATATATTAAAGGGATTAACACTTTCAGGCCTCACTCAAAATAAAGAACAGACTAAAGTGATTGCAGAAGCCTCTTGATTGAATAACTTAAGCAGCCAGCATTAGCTGCTTAAGTTTTTTCAGCGCGTTATTTTCTAATTGACGAATACGTTCAGGCGAGACTTGATATGTTTCTGCCAAAGCCTGCAAGGTTTCTTTATTATCAGACAACCAGCGTTTTTCTAAAATAGCCTGACTACGCGGATCTAACTGCTCAAAAGCTATTTTCAACTTGCCATCGATAGCAGTATCCCAATTGTCGGATTCTAACTGAATAGCAGGGTTAGCGGATTGATCTTCTAAATATTCTGCAGGTACCAATATATGACCGCTGTCACGCTCTGAATTGGCAGCAGGTAAATCAAATCCCACATCGCGCGCATTCAAACGCTCTTCCATGCGTAAAACTTCTGCATGCGAGACACCAAGATCAGTAGCTATATTTTCAACTTCTTCTTTAGTGCTCCAGCCTAAACGTTTTTTAGCACTTCTTAAATTAAAAAATAATTTTCGTTGCGCTTTAGTAGTTGCCACTTTAACAATACGCCAATTGCGCAAAATATATTCGTGTATTTCGGCTTTAATCCAATGAACCGCAAAAGAAACCAATCGAACGCCCATTTTGGGATCAAATCGTTTAACGGCTTTCATTAAACCAACGGTGCCTTCTTGCATTAAGTCACCCAACGGTAAACCGTAACCGAGATAACCACGCGAAACACGTGCCACATATTTAAGATGGGCTAATACCAATTGTTGAGCTGCTTTCAGATCGCCATGCTCATGATATTGAATGGCTAAGTGATGCTCTTCCTCGGGGGTTAAAACGGGAATATCATTAATGCGCTGGATGTAGGCCTCCAGACTGCCTATGGGTAGCTGAGGCTGTATCACAAGTAAATCTTTGGTTGTTTCGCTCATGTCCGTTGATCTCGTCTCTCTGTTTAATATTTATCGACACTTACATTCTAACATTTTGAGAATAAGATAGCCAAGGCGTATAATACTGTTTATATATACAACCAAAACAGAATCGAGCCCCATTACATATTTAAAGTATTAATTTTATCATCTGTTCATAAAAGCAAACTTTTGGGTTACACTAAGGATGTTCCCGATAAGCAATTCTTGTAGACAGACACCCTTTAGCAAAAAACGAGGAGATAAAACCGCTTTATGAGTAATTTACAACCTGTTACAGATACTTCTTTCGCGCTGACGTATTACAATCCCCACACTTAAGGGTTAGTGGACCTTCTGGGCAGAATGGTGTGGTCCCTGCAAAATGATTGCCCCTCTTTTAGATGAGGCTGCAACAACTTACCAGGGCAAAATTAAGATGGTCAAACTAAACGTAGACGAAAATAATGCAACAGCGGCAAAATTTGGTATTAGAGGTATCCCAACGCTATTGATATTTAAAGCTGGTAAAGTCGCAGCTACTAAAGTCGGGGGTTTAACAAAATCCCAGCTATCTGCGTTTATAGACAGTCATTTAGACTAGACATCAAAAATCAAATGGTGTACTGTTCAATTTTAGATATTAGTGTTAAACTAAAATCGTTAAACAATAATGCGCTTTGCCTAAATACAATTGGATTAAGCGTACCCCCACTCCTTCAACTCAACTAAAGAAACCAACCATTTATGAACTTAACAGAACTCAGACACAAATCTCCGACTGAACTTATGGAAATCGCCCAAACTTTTGGTATCGACGATGTTGCGCGTGCCAGAAAACAAGAGGTTATTTTCGCCATCCTCAAAGCACACGCTAAAAAGGGTGAAGATATTTATGGCAATGGCGTGCTTGAATTAATGCCAGACGGATACGGCTTTTTACGATCGGCCGACAGTTCTTATCTTGCGGGTCCCGACGATATTTATGTATCACCCAGCCAAGTTCGACGCTTTAGCTTAAGAACGGGCGACGAAATTTTCGGTAAAATTCGCCCCCCCAAAGATCAAGAACGTTATTTTGCCTTACTCAAAGTCGATACCATCAATTTTGAACCTCCTGAAATGACCCGTCACAAAATCGCTTTCGAAAATTTAACCCCATTACATGCAGATAAACCGCTTGTGATGCAAACGGGCGATGGCAGTACAAGAGATATTACCAGTCGTGTGATTGATCTGGTCTCTCCTATCGGAAAAGGACAACGTGGTCTTATCGTATCACCACCTAAAGCTGGTAAAACCGTGATGTTGCAAAATATTGCACACTCTATTGCGGTTAATCATCCTGAATGTCACTTGATTGTATTACTGATTGATGAACGCCCTGAAGAAGTAACAGAAATGTCACGATCCGTTCGTGGGGAAGTTATTGCCAGTACTTTTGATGAGCCCGCCAGTCGTCATGTTCAAGTCGCCAGTATGGTGATTGAGCGTGCAAAACGCTTGGTTGAACATAAGCGTGATGTCGTTATTCTGCTGGACTCTATTACACGATTAGCGCGTGCACACAATACCGTCATTCCGCCTTCTGGTAAGGTATTAACCGGTGGTGTAGACGCTAATGCACTGCATTTACCTAAACGCTTTTTTGGTGCTGCCCGTAATATCGAAGAAGGTGGTAGCTTAACCATTATTGCAACAGCATTAATAGACACGGGTTCTAAGATGGACGAAGTGATCTACGAAGAGTTTAAAGGAACCGGTAATCTTGAATTACATCTCGATAGACGTATTTCTGAAAAACGTGTTTATCCGGCCATTAATATTGCACGTTCCGGAACTCGCAGAGAAGAACTCATTGCCAAACCAGAAGCTCTCCAAAAAATGTGGATATTACGTAAATTACTGCATCCTATGGATGATTTGGCAGCCATGGAATTCCTGCTGGAACGTTTGCGAGATACAAAGACGAATGAAATCTTCTTTGATTCGATGAAACGTGCTGCACAGTAATCCATAAACATCAGTGTTAGGAAACCTAAGTGGCAGAAAATACCACTCACTTTGGCTACCAATCTATCGCCACTGATCAAAAAACAGACCGTGTAGGTTCGGTATTTCGATCGGTTGCAAATAACTATGATCTGATGAACGATCTGATGTCTTTTGGGTTACATAGACTCTGGAAACGATTAGCCATCGCTCGATGTAATGTCCGTCCTGATCATACTGTCTTAGATTTAGCCGGCGGTACGGGGGATTTAACGCGACAGCTCGTTAAACAAGTTGGTCAACATGGCCTGGTTGTATTAGCAGACATTAACGAATCCATGTTAAACAAAGGTCGAGAACGCTTAGTCAATAGAGGCTTAGTGCAATCTCTAGCCTATGCAGAAGTCAATGCCGAATGCATTCCCTTTGCCAACAATAGTTTCGATCGTATCGTCTGTGCTTTTGGGTTACGCAATGTTACACATCCTGACAAAGCTTTAGCTGAAATGGCACGCGTGTTAAAACCTGGTGGTCATGTGGTCATCTTAGAATTTTCAACAGTTAACGACAAAATAATAGCTGCTTTGTATAATGCTTATTCATTTTCAGTACTGCCTAAGCTCGGAAAATGGATTTGTAACGATGCCGACAGTTACCGATATCTGGCAGAATCCATTCGTATGCACCCTGATCAAGAAACACTAAAAACCATGATGAATAATGCCGGATTTGAACGAACAGAATATCAAAATCTTCACGCAGGCATTGTTGCACTGCATGTAGGTTATATATGTTGATAGAAAAAATGATCAATCATGCGTTGGATTTAGATCCGCATGCTGCTTCTTATCTACATAAGTTACAGGGAAAATCTTTGGCGATCACTTTACGCACACCCCCAAAAACTTTTTTTGTCTCTTTTACAGAAATTGGCATAAAACTCAGATTAACACCACCAGAAATCATCGATGCAACCATCAGTGGCCCCCTCAAAGCTTTTATAAATTTGGCTATTACAAAAAATTCGCATCAATCTGCTCAAATGGGCCTGTCTTTT
Source organism: Gammaproteobacteria bacterium (assembly GCA_044225395.1). Lineage (GTDB taxonomy): Bacteria > Pseudomonadota > Gammaproteobacteria > UBA6186 > Azoamicaceae > CADEGZ01. The sequence continues at coordinate 97,935 of JBGAIP010000001.1, read as the reverse complement.
GAGGGCGATTTTAATACGGTAGAAGCCATGCAACAATTATTTTTGTCATTGGACATCGATTGGGAAGAAGCACTTTCTCCTTGGACTGGCGATATTATGGCACATCAGCTTGGCAAATTGTCAAAACAAACCAAAAAGAAAGGTGCAGAGCGTTTATCTAATACATTAGAAAGCCTATCTGACTATCTTAAAGAAGAATCTTTAATACTGCCAACACCCATAGAAGTCGAGGAATTTATGGATCAAGTCGATCACTTGCGTGCAGACGTAGACCGCTTAGAAGCCAGGCTTTTACGACTTGCAGAGGTCACATCATGAAAATCTTTTCCTCATTTTTCAGGCTTATCTATATCAGTTTTATTTTGTTAAAACTCAAAATTATTTTACCACGTCATGTGTCTACAAGAGGCGTTATTATTCGAGAGACTTTAGAAAAGTTAGGACCGATTTTTATTAAATTTGGGCAATTAGCCTCTATGCGTGTCGATATGCTACCCGAAGATATTACAAACGAACTGGTGTTACTACAAGATCGAGCACCTGCATTTTCAGGATCCTTAGCGCAACAAATAGTCGAATACGCTTTAGGGGACCCACTGCATCAGCACTTTGAACATTTTGAATTAACGCCACTCGCCTCTGCTTCTATTGCGCAAGTGCACGCTGCGACATTGTTAAATGGCAAATCGGTTGCGGTTAAAGTATTGCGTCCCCATATTCACAAAATAATCCAACGCGATATTGCATTACTTAAAACACTGGCTATTTTTTTAACAAAATGTTGGAAGCAATGCAGAAGCTTTAAGCCAGTCGCAATGGTCTTAGAGTTAGAAAAAACATTAATACACGAGATCGATTTTATGCGAGAAGCTGCTAATGCCTCTCAGCTAAAACGCAATTTTTTACACTCCCCCCACTTGTATGTACCAGAAATCATCTGGTCACTGACCACACAAACTGTATTAGTCATGGAACGGGTTTCGGGTATTTCTATATTAGAATTGGATACACTTAAAAAAGCAGGTTTTAACTTAACACAATTGGCAGAAAGAATAATTGAAGTTTTCTTTACACAAGCTTTTAGAGATTCTTTTTTTCATGCCGACTGGCATCCAGGCAATATTTTTGTCAGTAGAGAAGACATAGAAAATCCTAAATTGATAGCCGTTGATTTTGGGATTATGGGTAGTTTAAGCCCAAATGATCAAACTTATCTGGCAGAAAACATCTTAGCTTTTTTAAATAGAGATTATCGCCAAGTAGCTATGCTTCATGTGGAATCGGGCTGGGTACCTAAAACCACTCGTATCGATGAATTTGAATCGGCTATCCGAACTGTTTGCGAACCTCTGCTTGAAAGACCACTCAAAGAAATTTCTTTAGCACAGCTATTATTTAGATTATTGCAAACCGCCTCTCGTTTTCAGATCAATATTCAACCACAATTAATTTTATTGCAAAAAACGCTGGTCAATATAGAAGGCTTAAGTCGACATTTAGATCCCGATATTGATCTCTTTACAACAGCTAAACCGCTCTTAGAGAAATGGATGAAAAAACAAATGGGTTTTGGTGCTTTTATTCAAAAGCTCAAAAAAGTAGGACCTGAGTTGTTAGAAAGAATTAAGGAGTTATAAATAAATGACAGATTGTATTTTTTGTAAAATTATCTCAAAACAAATACCCACTGAATTTTTATTCGAAGATGAACAGCTGGTTGTGTTTAAAGATATACATCCTAAAGCGAACGTGCATTTGTTAGTGGTTGCTAAACCACACATTAAAAGCTTGGCAGATGCCTCCGAAAAAGAAGCGGCATTAATGTCGCATATGTTATTGGTTATACCGCCAATTGCAAAAGCACAGGGTTTAGCAGGATTCCGGACGGTTATTAACACAGGCAGAGAAGGTGGGCAAATTATTGATCACCTACATTTTCATTTATTAGGCGGCAATCATTTGCCCGGTATGTAATTTGTAAAAAGGAGAACGGTTATGGGATTTGGTGGTATTAGCATAGGCTCTTTACTTTTAATTTTTTTAATTGTGTTAGTGCTGTTTGGCACTAAAAAATTGCGCACAATAGGCGAAGATTTAGGGCAAGCGGTACGAAGTTTTCGCAAAGGCTTAGGCGAAGACAGTCAAAACGATACGGACAAAAAACAGCCATGAACCTGGGATCTATTCTCGTTATTTTAATAGTCGCATTGATTGTGATTAAACCCGAACGGTTACCCGAAATAATGTTTTTGTTAGGGCGTTTAACAGCACGTTTTAAATTATGGATTCATACATTCCGCATTTAAAAAAATAGGTTTTATAACTACCCCCCATATTGACTCACTACTTAGTAGTTTGATATAGTACTTGCTCATAATTCTTAAATAGACGCGCTTGATTACAGGAGCTTAAAATGTTTGACCCTAAACGTTATAATGGACTTTATGAAGAAAATATTCATGACGTTACCAGTTTAAATAAATTTTTAAATCGTTCAGTTGCCAAACGCGACACTTTAGGCATACTTGTACTCGGGGCGTCAAATTGGCTACCTACAGAAATCATTCCCCTACAAACACTAGGGAAGACTCTGGCCCAATGCAACTCCTTAATGTCTCTTATTATCGGTCCGGCATTTTTTAACGCTTTAGATTCTGAAGGCTTCCATGCATTTTGCTATATCCTAACTAAATGCCACGCCGTAGAAAGAATTGATTTGTCAGGATGCAAGCTCGGTGATTTAGAAGCTTCTCGCTTTCTAGCATTAGTAAATGCTATAGCTCAATGCCAAGCATTACAGAAGATTGAATTAATGGACAACAACCTCGGCACTTTAGATGTACTTGGCAGAGAAGCATTAGGAAATGCCTTAGCGAAATGCCAAGCATTGCACACGATCATTTTAGAAAATAACAACCTTGGCAGACTAGATGCCCCTTGTTTTCAAGCCTTAAGAAGCGCCTTAGCCCAATGCCGTGCGTTGCACACAATTAATTTATGCAACAATAACCTAGATGGATTAGATGTGCCACGTACTGAAGCGTTACGAGATATCTTGACACAAGACCATACGTTGAAAAAGCTCAATTTAAGTATGAATAACCTCGCTGCACTAAATACCCCTAGCTTTCTAGTATTATGTAATGCACTAGCTCAATGTTGTGCGTTGCGCGACCTTATTTTAGATAGCAATAACCTCGGCGCATTAGACATCTCTCGATTGACAGCATTAGGCGATGCTTTCGCTCAACTCCCTACTTTAAGCATGATTGATTTATTTGACAATAATCTTGGTACGCTAAGTGCCACCAGCTTGGAAATACTGGGGAATGCTCTGGCTCACTGTCGAGCATTGCAGAAGATCGAATTAAGAAACAACCAGCTAGAAGCAGTAGATGAAGATGATATTCGCTTACAAGCGCTGTCTCAAAATTTGCTAAAGTGCCAGGAACTATACAATATGCCAATGTTGGAAGAATTCCCTCGTCAATTACAAATTTCAATCCTTCGCCAACAAAGCACTAAGCTTTATGAACGTATGAAAGCTACAGCTATGGCTCTTATGCAATTTAGAGTACACGAAGATACAACGGTAGAGAGAACTCCATGTCTTCCCCCTGAGATACGAACACTTATTTTTTCTTATGTATTTCCGCGCTGCAATCCTGAAGATTTTTTTGGGGCTATATATAGCTTACCAGAACCTCAGAAGTTAAGCGAAATCCTTCGCTCACCTCTGCAATTTTGTAAATCTGTTGATGCTAGCGTAGAAAAAATTCTTAAACCACAGCATGAGAGCAACAAACTATAAAAAATAACATGTTGATTGTAATTTATACTGTTTGTTAAAATCGATCATGGATTCATATATTCCGCATTTAATAGAGTTACGAACCCGTGTCATCAGAAGTGGCTTGGTTATTTCGTGTTTGTTTGTCGCTTTATTCTGTATCGACGAACATCTTTATACCTGGATTGCAAAACCTCTCTTAAGCCAGCTTCCCGCCAGTGGTAACCTTATCGCAACTGCGGTTACAACACCTTTTACGGTGCCCATGAAACTCGCTCTCCTTCTCTCTTTTTTTATGACCATTCCGTATCTGCTTTACGAAATCTGGTCTTTTATTGCGCCAGGATTATATATTAAAGAAAAGAAGCGCATTTTACCTTTTTTAATCGCCAGTACATTTTTGTTTTATGCAGGTGTATTGTTTAGTTATTATATTATTTGCCCCATGGCGCTTGGGTTTTTTGCAAAATCTGCACCTGTAGGTGTGTTAGTCATGACAGACATTCAGGCTTATCTCGATTTTGTACTGACCGTTCTTTTAGCTGGTGGCATTGCTTTTCAAGTGCCCATAATTACGTTAGCTTTGCTGCAATCGAATTTAGTGAGTCTTTCACAAATGGAACATTGTCGGCCTTATGTTATCGTAGCTGTATTTGTAGTTGGCATGATTTTAACGCCACCCGATGTTATTTCACAAATCTTGCTGGCACTTCCCATGTGGGGGTTATTTGAAGCTGGCCTACTAACATCAAAATTGTATGGACAATATCCTACAAATACAAAGGATGATCACCTATAGGCAGGAAATGGGACATGGAGCAATATGGACTTGTCAATCTCCAACCGACATTATTCGGTTTTAGCCCAGGTTCCTCACCTGGGCAATTTTTTTAAGCCCTACTTATCAACATCAAGATGCACTTCTGCTAACCCTTTTGCGATCTTGTTCTTTCAAGAATTTTTTACGTAACCGAATATGCTTAGGCGTAATTTCCACTAATTCATCGTCATCAATAAATTCCAAAGCATACTCTAATGTTAAACGTATGGGCGGCACTAAAACGGCTTTTTCATCACTACCCGAAGCACGCATATTAGTGAGTTTCTTTTCAGTCGTCACATTAACGACTAAGTCATTATCTCGCGTATGGATCCCAACGATCATACCTTCATAAACTTCCGTCTGAGCACCAATAAATAAACGTCCTCGTGGTTGTTAATTCCAAAGCGAAAAGGCCGTCGACTTTCCAGCTGCATTGGAAATTAATACGCCCACATTGCGCTCAGCAACCGGTGTTTTATCTGCAGGACCATAATGATCAAACACATGTGTTAAAATACCAGAACCAGAGGTTAAAGTTTGAAATTCGGTATAAAAACCAATCAAACCCCGTGCTGGAATCGTATAATCTAAACGAACGCGACCCTTACCATCGGAAATCATGTCGTTTAACATACCTCTGCGTTCACCCAATTGTTTCATGATGGCACCTTGATGCGTTTCTTCCACATCAACGACTAACTGTTCAAAAGGTTCGTGTATAACACCATCAACATTGTGCAAAATCACCTCGGGTCTAGACACTGCTAACTCATATCCTTCGCGCCGCATCGTTTCAATTAAAATGCCTAAATGTAGTTCGCCGCGACCAGAAACTTTAAATTTATCTGCATCATTTGTTTCTTCTACACGCAAAGCAATATTGTGGATTATTTCTTGATCTAAACGTTCTCGCAATTGTCTACTCGTGACAAACTTACCATCGCGCCCCACAAATGGAGAATCGTTAATTTGAAAAGTCATGCTAATGGTAGGCTCATCAACATGTAATGGCGGTAACATTTCAGGTGTATCTTTCGCACAAACCGTATCTGAAATAGTCAGATCGGTTATGCCGGAAATAGCAACAATATCACCTGCAAAAGCTTCTGAAACTTCTGTTCGCTCTAAACCTTTATAAGCTAAAATTTGTAAAACACGGCCACTACGCACTTGCCCATCGCGATCTACAATGGAGACTGGTGTGTTTGTTTTAATCTGACCGCGTGTAATACGACCTGTGCCAATTACGCCCACATAATTGGAATAAGCCAATGCACTGATTTGCATTTGAAATGGGCCTTCAGAGGTTGCAGGTGGTGGAGAAACATATTTAACAATAGTTTCTAACAGTGGTGTCATATCATCGCTGGATTTATTCAGATCTAAAGTCGCGTAGCCCTCTAATGCAGAAGCATAAACAACCGGAAAATCGAGTTGTTGTTCAGTTGCACCTAATTTATCAAACAGATCAAAAATTTGATCCACCACCCAATCCGGTCTTGCACCGGGTCTATCAACTTTGTTAATAACCACAATGGGGTTCAAACCTTGCATAAAGGCTTTTTGTGTTACAAAACGGGTTTGTGGCATAGGACCATCAACTGCATCTACAAGCAGAAGCACACAGTCCACCATGGATAAAATGCGTTCGACTTCGCCACCGAAGTCTGCGTGACCGGGTGTATCTACGATATTGATTCGGTAATCTCGCCAGTCAATAGCTGTGTTTTTAGCTAGTATTGTGATACCTCTTTCGCGTTCCAAATCATTGGAATCCATAACACGCTCGACATTACCAGAACGCTCTCCCAGTGTGCCTGTCTGACGCAACAGTTTATCAACCAACGTTGTTTTACCGTGATCAACGTGCGCGATAATGGCAATATTTCTTAATTTTTCTAGCATAAAAAAACTACTCTCTTTTTTAAGGAAACAACTGAGCCAAGAGCCTACAGTATTTTGTTAAATAAATCAATTAATAAATAATTGAACTATGCTTAAAAAAAGAAGTCCTAAGTAGTGAGGGGGTCTGTGTTATTTCGTGTACCCACACGGCACTGTAGGGGTGTTCGATATGGATAACTTGGTTTTAGAACCTACTTCGTTAGCACAATGGCACGCTCTGGTAAAAGAAGCTCGTAGGGCGTCCGCTGTGTCATTAAGTGAAGAATTAGAAACCTATTTGATTTTTTTGTTAATGCGTTTTACTAATCATCCTGAAATGGCCAGTAGTATTTTGGCTTTGGATTTTTTGCAAAACATTCAAAATATAAAAACAGAAAATCAACACATCATTCGTGAAGTTGGTGATAAATGCTTACTGTATTCGGGTCTTTTCCCCGGACGAGCAAAACGACAACGTGTACAAATTAGTTATTATGTTGAACTCGGTAGACGTTCTTATTTTGCATTGTCTTCTTCTCGCAAAAATGCTTTATCACAACTATTTGCAAATCTGTCTGATCATTTTGTGGGCCTAATGGATGTGTTACATTCCATGCGACATTTAGATAGCAGTGCTTATGCGCTGGATTTGTTAGAAGCAGAGGATCTCTGGCATGCAACCCAAAGTGAACATGCACTAAAAGTACTTAAAAATGCCACAAAAGGGTTTATGGTGCCAAGGGATCCTTCAAGTATTCTGCCTAAACATTAGGCATTATCGCCTCTAACCTGATAAACTACCCCTCTATGACACAACGTAAAGCAATATCACTGATTTCCGGCGGCCTAGATTCCATGTTGGCGACTAAAGCCATTTTGGAACAAGGTATCCATGTAGAAGGCATTAATTTTTTTACTGGTTTTTGCGTAGAAGGCCACACCCATGCCATTCGCCAAAAAGATCAAAAAAAACAAAAGCGAAATAACGCGCTATGGGTTGCAGAACAATTGGGCATTAAGTTACATATTATCGACATTGTTGAAGAATATAAAAATATTGTGATTAATCCTAAATATGGTTATGGTGCACATTTAAACCCCTGTCTAGATTGCAAAATTTTTATGATTGGGCAAGCGAAACAATGGATGCTTGAAAATCAATTTGATTTTATTATTACGGGCGAGGTCATTGGCCAACGTCCTAAATCTCAACGAAAAGAAGTGTTACCCATTGTTGCCGCAGAATCGGGTGCAGAAGATAGATTATTAAGACCGCTCTGTGCGCTTAATCTTGCACCAACCTTACCCGAACGCGAAGGTTGGGTTGATCGTAACAAATTATTTAAATTCTCTGGCCGTAACCGAAAACCTCAAATGGCTCTAGCAGAAGACTATGGTATTCATGAATACGCACAACCTGCGGGCGGTTGTTGTTTTTTAACCAACGAACATTACACGGCTAAACTGCAAGATCTCTGGACACATCGTGGCACAAAAGAATACGAATTAGACGATATTATCTTATTAAAAGTGGGTCGCCATTTAAGACCCAACGATCGTTTCAAGCTGATAATCGGTCGTGAAGAAGGCGAAAATAATTATTTAGAAGGTTATTGTCATCAATTTACACATTTAAGATTATTAAGCCATATGGGACCCATTGCGCTTTACGATGGCGAAAATAGCGCTGAAGATTTATTGCTGGCCGCACAAATTCTAGCACGATTTGGCGACGGACAATTTGCCGACAGTGTACGTATAGAAATTAATACAAACACAGACGAGACCCGTATTGTAGAAGTCACGCCCATTAAAGCTGAAAATATTGCCAAACATTGGTATATCTAATATGCAACAGACTCTAGATGCCAGAAAACTCTTATGTCCATTACCCGTTATTCGTACACAACAAGCCATACAACATTTAAAGCCCGGCGATATACTAACTGTTTTAGCCACAGATCCCGGCGTATTATATGATATCCCGGCTTGGTGCCGTATACACGGGCATACGGTTCTAACGACAGAACAAACAAAACAAGCTATCCAGATTCAGATTTGTGTAAATTAGTCTAAGATAATCTATAATTGTCTATGTCCAGATCTGACCCCTTTCTTTGGAGAGAGAAAATGCTAAAGCGCTTTGGATTTTTGATTAGCTTAAGTTTTTTTTGTTCGATGTCACTCGCTGATACTCAAACCGTTATCACACCCGTCACTGCACCTAAACCGATACCGCAATATTCAATCACAATCGTCAGCCCTAAACCAGAGGAAACGTTCCAAAATGAAGCGCAATCTATTCCTCTAACAGTTGCGATTACCCCAGAGCTTGAGCCTGAAGATAGGGTTATTGCTTATGTTGATGGCAACGCTGTCAATGATCCTATCCATTCCAGCGCGATTGAGCTACCCTGGCTAGAAAGAGGCAGTCATACCCTACAAGCTAAAATTATCCAACAGAAAGGACGTGGTGCTGAATCCGAGATCATTACAATTTATCAACAGCGAAAGTCTAAATTACTGCCTTAGTGTAAGACCTACAACTATCTCCTGGAAATATCCTGCCAGATTATCTATAATCTAAGTTATCTTATTTAATTAATACTTGGAAGGAGTCTATGATGAAAAACCAACGTTTATCATGCATTGGTAGTTTTTTAACGATGTTTTGCTTAACGTTTATCCCATTTACAACCACCATGGCAACATCAGCGATCGCTCCCACAACTGAGACCACACAAAACAAACAACCAGAAGATCGTACAGAATATTTATTAGTACAACATGGTACTAAAGCCACCATAAACATTAAAGCAGGCGAAAAAACTTTTACCATTACACTATTCGATGTTTCGCCTCATGTGGATTATTTTTCAGATAGACCTAATCGAAAAGCCGGTAGTTTACCCATTCAAGACTTCTTAAAACTCTGGGAACCTAAAGGTGCAAAAAGCTTCCATAATAACCCACCCAATGCTTATTTTAATGCCATGGAAATGGGAACAGCCACTGCAAACAATATAAAAAATATGGCAATAGAACTGAGTAATCCGCAATATGATAGCCAAACTAACACATTGCGTTACACAGCAACACCGCTGGCAGGTACAAATATGCCAAATGCCAGCAGTACTTTTAAATACATTACACTTTTTATTGATGATGTGTGTTTATCTTGTTGGTAGTTTATTCAAATGCGACGCGATTTCGCCCTGCTCGTTTTGCGGTATACAATGCTGCATCAACACGAGCAAGGGTTGTTTCAATCTTCTCAGGACTTTCGTAAACCACAATACCTATCGAAATTGTGATTCTTAAACCAGACACTATATCATTAAAGTTGGCATTTTCAATTTGAGCTCTGATTCGGTCCGCTGTTTTAACGGCATTTTCCTGATCAAGCAATGGTAATACAACCAAAAATTCTTCACCGCCAATTCTGGCGAAATAATCTATTTCCCTTAAAGTTTCCAACACCTTTTTACATAGTGATTTTAACACTTCATCTCCAATCAAATGACCATGAGCATCATTCACTAATTTAAAATGATCGATATCCAACATACAGACAGAAAAATAATACTGGCCACGTTCAGCCAATAAAGCCTGATGATGTAATATATCCAAAATATATCGTCTGTTTTTAATCTTAGTAAGTTCGTCTGTCATCGACAATGTACCAACGTATCTAATTACCTCTGCCAATTTTTTGTTTTTTTGATACAATCTTTTTCTGAGTATGCTCATCTTATAACAAATTAAAGCCAATGCAGTGGCAAGAAAAATATACCCCATTAACACCGCAACCTCTTCCTTTATAATAATAAATTTAGGATGAAATGTTTTAAGATAGAGAATAATACCTATATAGAACACAATCCCATATAGCGTTACAATAATATATTGTTGTTTATTTAAATAAAAAGCAGCAAAAACTAAAACCAATAAATTAAACATGAGCAAAAGTGCCCTTATTTCGGTCGTTAAATAAACTGTCACCATAATAGACGAAACTGACCAGATTACAATTAACATACTCATATCTGGGTCTTGAAATCTTTTATTAATGCCCGTTTTAATGATTAAAAAATAAGAAAGATACCCCAACCATATCACAGAAAATAGTACAAAAAACGTCCCACCCGAAACATGCAAATAACCATTACCCCAAATCATCAAACAAGTAATGGTGTATAAAAAAGCACCTAACAACACATACATGCCTCTTTGTACACGTAGCATTTGCTCCTTGTCTACGGTATTAACAATATTTGAAACATCTGGTGGATTATTGAGGAAATTCATCTTGATCCTTTATCATTTTTAATCCGGCAGGCGCATCAACCCCTGTGCCACTCTCTTGTAATTTGATCATCAATCGAATTTCATTTTCAGAATCTGCGTATTTTAATGCTGATTCATAGGTAATTTTTCCTTCAGTATATAACTTAAATAAGGACTGATCAAAAGTTTGCATACCTAACTCGCCTGATTTTATCATAAATTCTTTTAGTGTATCTATTTCGCCTTTGCGAATATGTTCTGCAATAACCGGCGTATTAATTAAAACCTCAACGGCAGGCACTCTGCCTTCTTTGTCCTTAATAGGAAGTAACTGTTGGGCAATAATCGCTCTTAAGTTTAAAGAGAGATCCATCCATAACTGGTGCAACATGTCATGTGGAAAAAAACTCGAAATCCTATCTAATGCTTGGTTGGCATTATTGGCATGCAACGTTGCCAAACAAAGATGTCCGGTTTCCGCAAAAGCGATGGCGTAATTCATTGTATCGAAACTTCTAATCTCGCCTATTAAAATAACATCGGGTGCTTGTCTTAACGTATTTTTTAAGGCAACCTCGTATGAATCCGTATCGATACCAACTTCTCTCTGAGTTATAATACACTCATCATGCTGGTGAACAAATTCGATTGGGTCCTCTATAGACACAATATGCCCTTTTGTATTTTTGTTTCGACTACCAATCATCGCCGCTAGTGTGCTACTTTTACCTGCCCCTGTTCCACCCACAACCAACACTAACCCCCGTTGTATTAATGCAAAATCTGCAAGACTTGCAGGCATATTTAATTGTTCCAACGTAGGAATAATGCTTTCTATCCTTCTTAAAACAGCACCATAGACAGAACGCTGCTGAAAAGCACTCACACGAAAGCGACCCAGACTTTCATGTTGTATCGCAAAATTAAATTCTTTTGTTTTTTCAAACCTTTCTTTTTGTTCATTATTAAGCATACCAAAAACAATTTCTTTGGTTTGCGCCGCTGTTAGTTTATCACCACCCAACGTGACTAATTTTCCGTCGATTTTTAGCGTGGGAGATACACCAACTGTAATAAAAAGATCGGATGCTTTTTTTTCAACCATTTGGTTAAGCCAAACATCTAAACTCATTATATTCTCCAACCTTAATTGAATAAATCTTTATTTTCTGCCTTAACCTTAGCTTCTTTACGATTAATTATGCCTTTTTCAACCAATTCTTGTAAATTTTGATCCAATGTCTGCATCCCAACCGCTCTGCCAGTTTGAATAGCAGAATACATTTGTGCAACCTTGGCTTCACGTATTAAATTACGAATAGCCGGTGTACAAATCATTATTTCATGTGAAGCAACACGACCACCCAGATCTTTTTTGAGTAGCGTTTGTGAAATAACAGCACGCAGAGATTCCGACAACATTCCTCGAACCATTTCTTTTTCATCGCCTGGAAATACGTCAACCACACGATCGATCGTTTTTGCAGCTGAAGAAGTATGGAGGGTTGCAAACACTAAATGTCCCGTTTCTGCAGCAGTTAGTGCCAAGCGAATGGTTTCGAGATCTCGTAACTCACCCACTAAAATCACATCCGGATCTTCACGGAGTGCTGAACGTAATGCTTCCGAAAATCCTAGGGTATCGCGATGAACCTCTCGTTGATTAATTAAGCTTTTTTTACTTTGGTGTACAAATTCAATAGGATCTTCAATGGTAATAATATGATCACTACGCGTTGAATTCACATAATCAACCATCGCAGCCAAGGTCGTACTTTTACCTGAGCCTGTTGGACCTGTGACCAATACAATTCCTCGTGGATTGCTCGCAATATCTTTAAAAATGCTCGGACAAGCCAAATCATCCAAAGTTAACACTTTAGAAGGGACGACCCGAAAAACAGCGCCAGCGCCTCTATCTTGTGTAAAAACATTCACCCTAAATCTAGCCATAGATGGAATTTCAAATGAAAAATCTGTTTCGAAAAATTCTTCATAAACTTTTCTTTGCTTATCGTTCATAATGTCATAAACCAATGCATGCACCTCTTTATGTCCCAAGGTAGGCATATCAATACGACGCATATCACCATCAACCCGGATCATCGGTGGCATACCGGCTGACAAGTGTAAATCAGAGGCATTATTTTTCATGGCAAAAGCCAATAATTCCGTAATATCCATTCTGCTATCTCCAAAATCGCTTGAATCGACCTATATTGAATAAAAATCCGTTATATTTGAGTTAAGCTATCTATCCAGTATAGACCGTCCCTACCAAACTAGAATAAACTGTCTGTAGACAGGTATCGGCAAATCGGAGGGATCTTTGTATGGAAAAACAACCTATTATCGCCTTTATAGGCTCTGGAAACATGGCACAAAGCTTAATCAGTGGCCTTGTAGAGAGCGGATTTGATAAAACCCGCCTCTGGGCAACCGATCGAAACAAAGACAAGTGCGAGCAGGTACAATCCAAATTTGGTATAAAAACCGAAACTGACAATTTTAAGGCAGCAAATCTGGCCGATGTCTTAATACTGGCTGTTAAACCCAAAGATATGCATGATCTCGTCATAGACTTAAAAGACATAATGCCCAAAAAGCTTCTGATACTTTCTATTGCGACAGGGATCCAAACACATCATTTAGAACATTGGATTGGTTCTCATGTGTCTATTGTACGCGCAATGCCCAATACACCCGCATTACTCCGTGTAGGTGCAACAGGTCTTTATGCCAATGCAAAAGTCACAGAAGAACAAAAAAATATTGCAGAATCTTTACTACGCGCTGTGGGTATTACGGTTTGGGTTGATCACGAACAGGATATGGATACTATTGCTGCACTCTCTGGATCTGGACCTGCTTATTTTTTCTTAATGATGGAAGCATTGCAAGAAAGCGCAGCAACCTTAGGATTGTCTCATGCGACTGCACGCTTACTGACACTACAAACCGCATTGGGGGCCGCACGTATGGCGCTAGAAAGTGATATCAACTTAGCAGAGTTGCGGCAAAAAGTAGCGTCGAAGGGCGGAATTACAGAGCGGGCTTTAGAAAATCTAGAGTCGAGTGGCATTCGGGCCTTATTTAACAATGCACTCAAAACAGCCAAAGCGCGTTCGGTTGAGATTAGTCAAATGTTCGATAAAAATTAGAACTTTTTTAGTAGTAAACGATTATGGCATTAAATTTTAATACATTTAAAAAGACATTTTTATTATTTACCCCACAATCGCCCTTTAAAAATAAAGTAACCCGATGGCGATTTGTTTTGGCGCTTTCATTAATACTGGTAGATGTAATAGCAGTAACACTTGTACCTTATTGCACTAAATCGGTTGTTGATACGCTGTCTTTAAATATTTTGCAGTCTGTTTGGATTGCAATGTTTTTGCTAGGTTTTTTTTGGATTATTGAAAAAACCGTTAATCATATTCAAGAAATTATTTTTTTTCCTGTCATTAATAATACCATTCGGGATCTCTCCTATAAGGTTACTGAACATATCCATCATATTTCGCTTCTTGATTACCAAACCTTATCTATCCCCGAAGTCATTAACTGCGTTAGGCGTATTAGTTTAAGCGCACGTTCTTTTATTAAAATTTGCTTTTTAATGATTGTGCCGACTGTTATTAAGTTAATTGTCGCAAGTTATGTTGTCGTTAAAACAGGCCTATTTGGGCTAGCATTATTGCCTGCGATTTTTCTGGCCTTCTTTATTCTCTATAAAGGTTCAGCATGGTATGTTGCTGCACGCGAAACAGCTTGGCAAGCCAGTGACCAAGTCACCAGTAGGATCAGTGACAGTATTCTTAATACAAAAATTATTAGACAAAATAAATCCTTTGAAATGCAAGAAATAACAAAACTCTTAAATATTGAAGCGCATTATTGGTTAAAGAGTAATACACGCTTACATACCGTTCATATTCTGATTGGCACATTGCTTGGTATGACGATGATGGGCATATTGGGTTGTGCAGTTTTAGCCATTCAGGCAGGCACTTTAACCATCGGTGATTTTTTATTGCTGAAGGGACAACTAATCGTTGCCTTTCTGCCACTTAAAACTTTATCCATTGAATTTAGACAATGTGCAGAATCTTTAGTCGATATCAAAAATATTATTCGAATTTTAGAAATCCCTGCCCAACCACATGCTCCCATTACAGAAAGCGCGTCAGATAATTTAGCTATCAATAATATTTCTTTTTCTCATAACTCACAAAAACCCCTATTTAAAAACTTATCTTTACAACTTTTTAAACATGAAAAAGTCATTATCGTTGGTAAAAACGGAAGCGGGAAATCAACCTTATTAAATCTAATGGCTTCACTTTACAAGCCAAACCAGGGACATATCACTCAATATAATCAAAATAAACAGCTTTTTTATATCCCCCAAGATTTTAGATTATTCAATACTAGTTTACGGTTGAATATTACCTACGGACTGAAAAATATTTCGGATTTTGCGATATTGCAAGTCATAAAAAAAATGGGTTTATCAGAACTTGTACAACAAATGCCAAATGGTCTCGATACCTGGGTAGGTGAAATGGGATTTAAATTATCGGGTGGCGAAAAACAAAAGGTCGCATTGGCAAGAGCTTTGCTTTTAAAGCCCGAAATTTTACTGTTAGACGAGACTACCAGTGCTTTAAGCCTCGACAGTGAATGCGACATTTTAGAGATTATTTTTTCTGAAATTTCAACAGTTGTTCTAACCTCTCATCGAGCCTCTATGCTAGAACAAGTTGACCGTGTAATAGAAATTCAACAAGGTAAAATAATAGAGCTAAAAAATGCATCAAAAGAACCCAATAAAAAAACAGAAACCTATGCATTCTAACACTCTCTTATCTATTCCCTTATCCTTATACGTCCATATTCCGTGGTGTATCAAAAAATGCCCTTATTGCGATTTTAATTCACATGCCATACAAGGTGAACTCCCCGAAAAAGAATATATAGAAACGCTGTTGCGTGATCTCAAACAAGATCTGCATCTTGTCCAAGGCCGTCCTATTAAAAGCATCTTTTTTGGCGGCGGTACACCTAGTCTTTTTTCGCCCAAAAGTATCGGTGAAATTCTAGAAAAAATAAACGCGCATCTCAATTTTGCACCCAATCTTGAAATCACGCTCGAAGCAAACCCAGGGACTATAGAACACGCTATTTTTAGCGATTATAAACTTGCAGGTATTACGCGCATCTCTTTGGGCGCACAAAGTTTTCAAGATGATAAATTAGTACAATTGGGACGTATTCATACTGCAGCAGAAACAGCGCGTGCAATCGAATCTATTGTTGCTGCCAATTTTAATAGCTTTAATATAGACATTATGTATGGCCTACCCAATCAAACGCCCTCAGACGCGCTGTATGATCTTAAAACTGCATTGTCTTTTTCACCACCGCATCTTTCTTGGTATAATCTAACCATAGAACCCAACACGATATTTCATCATAAAAAACCCGTACTTCCTGCAGACGATACAATTGGAGAAATGGAACAAGCAGGTTTAAATTATCTAACCCTTCATAACTTCTTACAATATGAAGTATCTGCTTTTTCAAAACCTGGGCATCAATGCCAACATAATCTAAATTATTGGACATTTAGCGATTATTTGGGAATTGGCGCAGGCGCGCACGCAAAAATTACAGATTTACAAACAGGAATCATTACGCGCTATTGGAAAACACGTTACCCCAAAAGCTATTTAGAGCCTAACCATGTATTACTGGGCGGCAGTCAAGTTATTCCATCTAAAGAAGTACCACTGGAATTCATGCTAAATGCTTTAAGACTAACCGATGGAACGTCTATACAGGAATTCGAGTCTCGTACGGGATTATCTATTACAACCATCATGCCTATTTTGGAAGAAGCTAAAACCAAAGGATTATTAGTTATGACAGAAAACCAAAAAATTCAAACGACGAATTTGGGGAAGAAATTTTTGAATGATTTGTTGGGATTATTTTAATATCCTCCTGCTTAATTAAAGTTTAAAAACCGTTGAATACAAACTCTTAGCAGTATCAGAATCATATCCTTCCCCATCGGTATCTTCCCCACCACCATAGGCATCCACCAATTCTTCATGTAAATGTTTTCGGCTGGTCACCAATTCTCCATTGGGATGCTCCCGCTTAAACTGAAAACACAAGGGGTGTTCTTCCTTATCGCGGGTAAGAATACAACGCTCATATGTCTCGTTTATCCGTTCAATTTTCTCACGAACCACAGCCATATTCCGAGCGATGTTTACACCGGTAAAAATACCGTAAAGCGCATTACTAGCAAAAACATCTTTCAAATGAATATATCCTTTGGCAACCAGCTTTACGGCTCGAGCTTGTGCCGTCGCGTACGGCAATTCACACGACGCCTCTGCAGGCATCATCCAGCTCATCGGTTCTTTGATTAAGCAGTAATAAAATATTTGCATCAGCTTATTCAAGTGCTTTTGAGTGGCAAGCACGCACATTTTTTGAAGTTCTTCTAACGTTACCACTATGCCGGTAGATGTATAACGAATCATCCATTTAGCCATTTTTTTTTCATTTTCGGCATGTGGCTGTTTGTCTGTACCACCGGTCAAAAACAATAAATGTCCATACCGACTTTCATGAGACCCAATCTTTTCCATTAAGAAATCGCCGATATGATTACGATGGGGATTAATACGCTGATAATATCGAAATTGTCCTTCTCCTAATAGAATGGTTTCTGTATTACCATAATCTTGTTGAAAAGTATCCGTATGACGATCCCCTGCCCGTGTCTTTGCAGGATTCATATGCCATCCTGGCAAATGTTCATAATTTTTCTTTCTGCCATAACAAATTATCAACGCCTCTAAATTTGATAATTCGGCCGTTAACATTCGTCGACCATCAACATTCGTTCCTATGATAGGCACAACCGATGCCTGTTCAGCGGTTAATCTATTATGCTGTAACTGTAAGGCAATCTTTTTGGTAGATTCATCATGTGTTCTATGGGGAGAAAAAAAATGCTTCTCCGTTTGAACTTGACGGCGATATTCTGTTTTCTTGGCAGTTTCTAATGACACATGAGGAACATCTTCTGTGGTACTTAATTCCGCCTTTATTTTTTTCATTCTCTCTGCAGCTTCTACTCTTCCTAATCTTAAAACCTTAGGTACCGGTTTCGGTTCTGCCTTGAACTTTGCACGCTCTAGATGTGTTGTAAAAAGCGCTAGCTCCCTCCTCGCTATCTCCAACTGTATTTGTGCTCGTCGAAAATTTAAAATAGTTAAGCCTTTAACCCCTTCCAAGCTTTCTATGGGATCAAAACCATCAAAATTGCGAGACAAGGTATGCCATCCTTTAGCACTTTGGGGTCTATCCTCTATAATCTCGTGTGGAACAATCTCCTGGCCTACCAATTGAAAAAGCTCTTCAAGTACACTAACAGGTTCAAGACTTTTTTCTTCATTTTGCAGTAGTGCTGACTCATAATTTTTCTTTGCGCGAATAGAACCAAACGACATTGCAATTTGATACAGTTTGATTGCACTGTTTCTATCACCTTCTTTTGAAAGTTTAACAGCAAATAAATTTAAGGCTTTTGCATTAGGCACTAATCCACTTTTTTCATAACCAATAATATCATCTAATGAAATTTTCTTATTTCTATAAAGTTCTTCTAACTGGGTGAGATATTCTTTTTTTTTATTAAAGAATTTATTTAATGCTTCAATTTCTTCTTTCATAATATTACTGCCTTATGAATAAAGTTAACTACATGATACATTGCCTATTTACTATATTACATGAGATTTTAATTAATAAAAACATAATTATTTGCAAAGCTCGTAATATAAGCTATTTTACTTTCCTCATCTATTTTTTCTATCGTCTCTGTGCTCGGAGAGCTATATCCTAATACATTTTAACGCCAAACATCCGTTATTTATCGGATATCTTTTCCTATTTCTTCTTATTTACAATGAAAAAGCTGAAAAGATTCAGCAAAATTTTTATTAACGAGAACAAGGAGAGTGACATGTTTAAATCATATTCTGTCCAAAAAAATGCAGAGCCACAAAAACCCTATGCAAACGTCCGTCTAGTTATCGACCCACCCGAAGGCTTAAAAGCATTAAACTTAAAATTAAAAGAACCCACTCTTTTTGTTGAAGTAACGCATGGCAACAAAAATGGCGAATTAAACAAACAATGGATCCCGCTGCATCTAGCACACGATCTCAAAATTCTTCCCGACGAAAAAACACATTACGGTCGTAAGAACGAAACATCTGATGAAACCGATAACACTGCTCTTTTCGACAGAACTGCCATTACTGATTTTATTTTTCCCCGTGCTCAAGCAGATAAAACTAAAACCACACCGGTTATTTTAGCAGGACCTAATAAAACTCTGGGCAAAGATTTAATGCTCTCTATCCCAATCGGTACTCAAAAATGCCAGTTAACCATAACCCCTAATGGCAACGTCACTATCAACCACACCCCATCGGATCTCACTTTAAATATAGAAACTTTTGGTGATATTAAAACAGGCGCTAATTTGCAATGTCGCGCATTGGATTTAAATGCCAAAAATATTATCAATACCCATTCCCTAACAACAAGTAAACTTAAGCTCTCTGCTGCTAAAAAAATTATCAATTCAGGTAAACTCACTGGTAAAAAATCACTAAAAGCCTGTGGGCAAAATTTAGATAATACCGAAACAGGTCAAATGCTTGGTAATGAGATTGATATTATTGGTAACACAATACTAAAAAACCATGGATTAGTAGAAGCAGAAACAAAATTAGCCATTCATACAAATACCCCACTAACTAACAATAAAACAGGCGTTTTAAAATCTCAAAAAATATTAGATATACACGTTAAAAAATTAATCAATGCTGGACTAAGCACAGCAAAACAAAGCCTTGAACTTCTATGCGAGACTATTATTTTAAATAGCGGAAAAATGGATTCTGCGGGATCGCTTACCTGCAAAGCCAATAAAATTATTCAAGACTTAAAATCTAGTCGAATAGCAAGCGAACAACGACTGTCTCTAGAAGCCGTTACAGAAATCCTAAACGCCGGTTTAATATCAGGCAATGAAACAGACTTAAAAGTCACAGATCTCTTGCATGGTATTATTAAACAACTTTCTGATGCAACCATTTCAGCTGAAAAGCAACTCAATTTAGATAGCCGTACAATTCAAAACGAAGGCCTAATGCAGTCTGTTATGGGTACATGCCAAGTAAAAGCCAGTGAAGCATTTAAAAACGATCAAACAGGTATTGTAAAAGCACCCAAACTTTTAGAAACCACAACGAATAAATTCATTAACAGTGGGCTAATGGAATGTGCGGAAATACTTAAATGCAATGCTAATACATTCTTACAAGACCACAAAAACAGTAAAATGATAAGTGGTCGAAAATTTCGCCTCTCGGTCAAAGATACCCTTAAAAACCATGGACTCCTATTTGGTAAAAACCGTTTTAAAATAACACCTACTTGCTTAAATAATACAAAAACAGGGGTATTAGCGAGTGATGAGCATTTATCTCTGTCTTTAGGTGCTGGCAGTAAAAACCACGGTAACCTTTTTGGTAAAAATATACACTGTGTAGCTGAGGATTTTGAAAATAACGTCACCGGTTTTATAAAAGCGAATGAACGCTTAGATCTGAATATCCAAAGATTCAGAAATTTAGGACGTATTGAGTCTATCAAAGAATTGATTATAAAAACAAAAACTCTTTTTGAAAACTTTGCCTCGGGCAACATACTGTCGCACTCAGATATGATGCTATTCTGCGAAGCCATTATTCAAAACAGTGGTGTAATAGAATCACTAGGCCCTATTACATGCGAAGCGGAACGTATTTTGCAAGATTTAAAATCTAGCCGTCTTGTTAGCGAACAAAAACTATCGTTAATTGCCACATCGCTTATTCACAATCTGGGTGCTATGCTGGGCGGTTCTATAGAAGCAACGATATCTTCATATCATCAACCTGATTATACATTTTTACAAATGGGTGAAGTCATTACTAAAAGTGGTGATTTTATCTTTAAAGGACAAGGTATTTCACATACCGAAGGAAGCATCAAAACAAATCATCACATTGATATTACAGCCATTAATATTAATCTATTAGCTGAAATGAAAGCCGCAAAAAATATTGATTTACATTACGGTGGTGGCGTTTGGGTAGTCACTGATGCCGTACAAGCAGCGGGAGAATTAGGGTTTTATTGGCCTGAAGGCGGGCTTATTACAGAAGAACGTACTGTACCCGGTTCTTTAAGATACAAACTATCTCCTTCTGCAACACAGCCACTCACTTTTTTAGCCAATCAAAAAGCCGAGAATGGCAGTTTAAAAATAAAAGCGCCAACCCCTGTTAGTATCGGAAATGACAATCTATTTGTCACTTTATCTGCAACAGAAAAACTGAAGACAAAGGGAAGTCATTTTACCTTATCACATGGCCGCTTATTGGGTGGTGAACTTCAAGTATCCAGCGATAGTCATCTGTTATTGGGTCGCGCTCAATATTATTGTGGTCTAATAAGTGCTGGAAAAATGACATTGAATGCCACCAACAACATGGTATGGGATCATTTAGAGGTAACTTGTATAGGCGATTTTTCAGCCAAAAGTGCCTTGTTCGATGATATTTCTAGCCGTACTTTTATAGGAGAAAATGCATTCTTAGATATTCCACTCAGTCGGCATTATTTAAGGACAGAACACAAACCCAATGGTTACAAAATAGCTTGGAGAGATTGGGATGGTGCCTTTGACAGCTATAAAGTCATTGGGCCGAGTGAACAGGCACTTACAGGCCCTGCTACATTGACAGTTACCAAAAAACTCACGTTAACCGGTCAAACAACACTTTATGGCAGCCAAATGTCGTGTAGCGAGTTTGCCGGCAACGGTCCCGTTCCTACTCATTTTTTTCCTTTTATATCTCATAGAAATGCCTATTTATGTGGCCACAAGAAACATCGCAAGGCACATTGGGGATATACCCCATCTGAAAATGGCTGGGTACGCGCGTATGGCACACCAACACTCGCCAACTTTAGTGTCGGCAACACTTTACAAACAACACAAGCAATAGTGAATGTACAAGGCAATGTAACAGCGACTGCTATATTAATAGATGGCATTCAATCGGGTATGATTGGACATCGTTTTGATTCGATATTACGCCTACCTCCCCCAAAACCTTTTAGATCTTATATTCCACTCATGGAATTTTTAAAACCCACCCGGTTATTTGAAATAAGAGACAATGGATTCGCTTGTATTTATCAACCGGTTATTCCCTTAAATTTAAGTGGACCTTTAGGGCCTATTGTGGTTGTAGGCGCTGATGGTGTATTAAGACCCAATATCGATAATACACCTTGCTTACTTCATCCTTTGCAAGAAGCGAATCTTGTAGTAGATGCCCTGCATGAAGCCATACAAAGAGGCTTTTTAGCGCCGGGTTTAACTGAACCGCAACAAGTGCTTGCTGTTTTAAGAGAGAACGCCGAACGCTGCATACAAACTCATCAAAAGACACTGGTTTGCAAAGATGGCACACTACCCTTCCCCATGATTGTTTATCAGGAAATTGACTTTACTTTTGCTTCCGGAAATACAAAAAAAGTGTTAGTCCCTGATTTTTGTATTCCAAACACTCTGGATAACCCACGCCTTCGAGATGGCGTCGCAGGGTTATTTACTATAGGCGGTGATATGATTTTAAAAGGCGCTAGCCAAACCAATGCAGACTTAAAAGTATCCGGTCATTTAGATTCCAATGGCAAAATTGTTTTTTCACAATTTAAAAAGGTTACTCAAGCCGCTAGAACACTCACCGAAACCAAAATTCTTCGAGAAACCCATCAAACCAAAAGCTGCGGTGGATTAATTGAAAAGACACAGCAATCAGAACGCATCGTACAAATTACAAAACGCGAACCTGGCAATACACTTTCTGCAACCGCGGTTGAATACCGAGATATTACAGACGTCGAATGGCAAGGGGCACAAATGGCGATAGGTGCAGGTGGCATACAGACACACAATGTCGATGCTATCAGAGAAAAAGTGCTCTTAACGCAAACAATAGAACGTATACAAGATACACAACGGAACTTATTAGGCGCCACATACATCACTGCAGATGTTGTTCAAACACAAATACATCCTACCATTATCGCGTCAACAGGCCCTGTTAGGTTAATGTCTCAACATGGCTATTATGATACCTTACAAGTGTTTTCACCAACGCCACCTCAAATAACAGCCGTTAAGTCTTTTACCCTGCATAAATTCTTGCATGATACCGATTCTGCGCAAAACCAATTGAAGGCCGAAATCGCAGAGAACCAAAGGACCGCTAAGCGTAAACAAAAACAAATGGTTGTAAAAGTGGTTGTCTCCACAGCTATTGGATATGGCGCGATGTCTTGTATAACCAGTACCAGCGCTTTTATAAACCTAGGTTTAAAAGGCATGCATTTGGTGGTAGCTAAAGGCGCTATTGTGGGTGGTATCAGTGCCGGTTTAATGGGACGCAACCCTGTATTGGGCGCACTAGAAGGCGGTGCATTTGCAGGTGTTGCCCACGGCGTTGGTAATCTCTTTAAAGGCTCTTTTGCTTTTATCAATAACGATGTATTCCGAGAAGCAATTCTACAAACAATTCCAGGTGTGGCAGTGGGTGGATTACAAACGGTATTGCATGGCGGCAATGTTGTAGAAAACATGGTGGTCGGCGGTGTTGCAAATCTGGTTGGTAATATGGTTGTGCCTGCACCAGAAGAAGGTGTTGCGCTGTCAATGTGGGCGCAGCACGGACAAGCAATCTTAAGGGTTGCGATGACAAGTGGTACAACGTTAATACTCACAGGTTCAGAGAGCTTTGCGTTAAATATGTGTGCAGCGATTGCAGGCACGGTGGCGCAGGGATTAGGACAAGAGTTTGGGGTGCGAATGGCGAATGTGATTAATACGCCTACTGTACTTAATGCACCGCGGAATATTTCTAATAGATCTGCTTTGGTTTTACGAAATACATCTCCCAAACCTTCAAAATCTATGAAGATACAAACCATTCAAAAGCGAAAACCCCATCAATCATCTCCTGCTGTTGCAGATTCAAAGGAAATTCTCAATGTCAATTTAGGCGAAAAAATATTGGTTGCAACAGGAAGAAGCTTAGATAAAGCTTGGCAAGGCATTCAGCAAGCGGGTCTGGAAACAGGCGAAAAATTTGGTTGGATAACCCCAGAGCAAGTTCAACAATATACAAAAAATATAAATCAAGAAACCGTTTTGTATCAAGCAACGCCTGTTAAGCAAAGTCGTGCTGGGAAAATAACAGAGGTGGTTGCAGACATGGGTTTAATGATGGCAATACCTGGTGGCAGTGGTTTACGAGGTGCAAAACTGGTTGCAGCTTCTTTTGGTACAGGTGCAGCACTGGGTGCAATAGAACCAACCATAGATGGACAGCTTCTAACAAGGTTGCAAAATGCAACGACCTCAGGTGCTCTAACAGCAACAGGGGTTTATTTTATTGGTAAGGCTTGTACCGTTGCTGCACCTCTCAAAAACGAAATGCTCAATCTTTACAATGCCACTAAGGTACGCACCAAGGAATTTATAGAAATCCGGAATTTTCGAAGCCCATTAACGTTTCAGTTTACGCCGGGTCGGTTTTATAGTGGGATACCGGTTGATATTATTAAGTTGCAAAGGCCTTGGACTAAAAAGGATTTTTTAAGCGAAAAGGCTAGATTGCACCCTGTACCATTATTTAAACACGAAGAAAAAATCATTGAACAATGGACTGGTGAAAGGTTAAGATTGTTGGAACAATGGAAGGTTCAGGATATAGCATCTGTCAATGAAAAAATGTACGACTTGTTGAATAAATGTCGTACACAGTTAAGGGATCGCATGACACCTAATGATTTGGCAGGGATTATCAAAGAAAACAGAGGTGTATATGTGCCTAAGATTGAGGGTGGTACGTTTAATCATCTGGAAAATGAGTTGCTAGAAGTTGAAAATTCTTTTAAAAATGCATTTAAAGGTCCATGGGCTGGGAGTTTAGAAGAAGCTCGAATTTTAAATGAAAGATTTGGAGAATTAAGTAGACTATGGGATAGATTCGGAAAATTAGTTGAGAGGGCGAAATGCAATCCAGAAATAAACAAATTAACGAATTAAGAAAAACTCTTCAGTTAGCTAAAACTAATTTATATATTGATGGGAAGCTAAATAGGCCTCTTTCTAGCGATTTAATTGATGCCTTAAGTAGTATTGGAAAGGAAAAAATATATGAATTAACCAAGGAAGTATATGAATTATTAGACACCCCCAATGTGGTAGCACGCGAATCCGTGGTTACCACCCTGGGTTTAATTAGCTGTTTACATTTGCCTGAATTTAAAGAAACAGCTTACAAAATGTGGTTAGAAGACGCAGATAATATAGTTAAAGGAGCCGCTTTAAGAGCTTGGGCATCTTATTCTAATGCAACTAGAAATCCTCAAACACTAAAAGTGCTATACAAAATACTTGTAGATGAAAGCTATCCTGTTGAACATCGATTAGATGCAATGGCATATATCTTTTTCGTTTCTCAAGAACCATCTAATTTTTTTAATCCCTTTCAGTCAAGACATTTTCACATGGTTTCTTCGCACCAAGAATTTAATCAAAAAGTAGATTGGAATGAAATAAAAGCCATTATAAAAAAATATGCACCTGATGCGTTGTCATGATTCGAAGGTATTTATGAATGCCTTGTAAAATTGATCAAAAAAATCCCCCTTTGAAGGGGGAAGCGAGCGATAGCGAGCAGGGGGATGTCCCCCAAATCCTCCCCTACTCCCCTTTCCTAAAACTCCCCTCCAGAAACCTCCGCAACAACATGACCCCTGCAGAAGTTTTACTCTGGTCAAAAATCCGCAGAAAACAAATTCTTGGCATTCAGTTTCTTAGGCAAAAACCCGTACAAAAATTTGTTCTGGATTTTTATGCGAAGAGCATCAAATTGGCAATAGAAATAGATGGTGGACAACACTATACGATGGAAAATGAACTTAAAGACAGAAATCGCGATGTATGCCTTGCTGAAATTGGGATTTGTACGCTGCGTTTTTCGAATGAAGAGGTGTTAAGGGAGTTGAGAGGGGTGTTGAGGAAAATTAAGGGCGTGGTTTTGAAATTAACATCCCCCTGCTCGCTATCACTCGCTTCCCCCTTCAAAGGGGGATAACGATCGGTATTCGAACGTCATCTTATTTATCTTCAACCAAAAACCTCGTCTAAGGTTTTTGCATGTACAAAATTAACACCCCATTTATTTAAGGTATCCGTGTCTGCACGGCTAATTTTTTCAAGGTAAGCATCTGACAAATCATTAAATTTCGCTTTTAACATATTCATTAAGAAATGAGCTTGTCCCTCTTGTCTACCTTCACGCCGACCTTCTTTAGCGCCTTGTTCTCTCAGATAATTTCCTAGTGTTGCCATAATTTTACCCTCTTTTGGCTCTGATAACCCTATTGCGATTGTCTCTCTAAACTTCTCTGGATCCGCAGTCTCTACCTGGTCCACGATGTATTTTAGCACAGAAACTAGATAATCGTTACTACCAGGATCCGCAATAATGTCTTTCATTAATAATATTAAATACTGTACAAGATGCATGGCTTCTTTCGCAAAAGCATGCTTCATCGCAAATTCCATTAATCCAGACCAATGCTGGTGCCTCAAATCTTCATCTACGATATCATGCGTATCAATTAAATAAAAGGGTTTAAACAGAAAATGCTCAATTAAATCTAGCGGTGCATCAATCAACTCTCGTATATCTCGAGGACCATCATATCGTTTTTGCCCATTGTAAAAAACCAGTGGAATTACTAAAGGTAATTTCCCTTTTTTGTTTTTCTTTAAAAATTCATTCCAGATTGCAATAATATATTGCCATAAACGAAAGGGCATTAACGCATCAACTGAAGACTGATGCTCCGCCAAAATATATAAAAAAGCCCAATCGTATTTATCTCTAAATTTAACCTTGAAAAGCATATCCGATTCAGATTGTTGTAGCGCCTTATCAACAAAAGTCCCAGGCTGCAACTCTAAAGTCTCTAAATCGAGTTGCTTTTTAATATTGGCTGGCAAATGCTCCTCAAAAAAATTTCGTGCCACTTGTTTATTCGACATAGACGTTTTAAAAAAATTATCGTGTGGGTTATGAACAAGACCCATGTTAATCTCCGCTGCATTTCAACCTTAGTTGCACCAAGTAACTCTACAGTTACCTTAACGCTTAACTAAAGTGAAAAACAATCGGGTAAATATACTAGGATATTTTAACGTTCGGAAGAATCCCCCTTCGAAGGGGGAAGCGAGCGATAGCTCGCAGGGGGATGTTTTACAACGCCACCGGCCTCTTCATACCCATACTAAATTCATCTTCATCCTCAACAGGTGCTGAAGGCGCACTTAACTCAGGATTAAATTGTGGTATAGCTTGTGACTGTTTGTTGTTATAACCAAATGTTACCGGAACACCAAAACCCGGACCACTTACATTAGATATGTTATATAAGGGGGGTGTCTGCACTCGAGCAGGCGTACTGGGATAAACATAAGGTAATGCACTAGGCGCACTACTCTTCAGCGCAAGCTGCTTCTGCTGGATCTGAAGTGGCATATGCTGAGAAAACATACCCGCATTTTGTGTGTCTCTTAACTCAAGTGCGGCTACATCTTGAAGGTTGCCTAATCGCCAACCATACCTTCTCGGGTCGTTTTTATTACCCATAAAATATTTATAACCGGTATTATTTTCCAAAGGAACGGCTATACCCGGCATCGTCCAGAAATCGCAAGGATGCCAAGTTTCGCCACTCATGGTTTGAATGGCATTAATAGTCAATTTTTCAGTAACTTGATTCCAGAATGTTCTTAGTTTTTCTGCAGACTTACGTTGTGTTATAACGTTTAACAACATAGCCTCTAAGCCCACTTCTGCTATTTTTTCATCCAGATTATTCGCTTCATTAAATACTTCATCAACCATCCATATAATGGCAAAGGCAATCACTTGTTCTGTAGGAGAAATAAACCTGCTATTAAGCATCTTCCCTTTTACTTTTTTCACAGCTTGTGCACCCGTGCCCATTTTTGCTTTTGCCAATTCTTTGGTAGCAATTTTTTCAAACTGCTCAAAATAAGCTTCTGTTAATTTTCGCGCCACGGATTCAAATATATTTTTTGCTTCTTTATTGGTGGCCATAGCAGCTATGTTTTTAGACAAATTGGTTTGCCTAATTTCATCTAGTTTTTTGGTTCCGGCACTGCCCAACTTCAAAATTACTGAAGCAATTTCACCTATAATGGGTATTGACTTGACTAAGCTTTCACCTAATCCTAATGCACTTGCAACAATAGACAAGCGCCCCTCGCCAACAGTCACTCGACCACTAGCAACAGCCAAAGCGCCTGTACGAATTGCTTCTAAAGCAATTTGAATTCTTTTATATGCTTCTTCAGCGTTTTGGTGAGTTTTAAGAGCAGCAGTAAAACTTTCTATTGCATCTTTTCTATCATAATTACCGACTTTTCTAACATCCTGAACAACTTCAGTCACATTTTGTACTACACCAGAGACATTATCTAATTGGCGCTGAACAGTCTCTAAGCGTTGCATAACATGATGTTCTTGTTGTGTTGATGCAGAGAGTAATGTTTGTTGTACTTTTTGAAAGAGTAACCTTAAATCTGTAAAGTCAAAGTTTAGAGTGGCTGGGTATTTATCTCCAACTAATATATCACTCAAAGTGATTAAGAAAGTTAATAAATGCGTATTAGGATCACTCGGTAAGGTTATACATCGAATTGTTCTTTGGCCATTAGCGTCATAAAAAATATGCTTCCAAGTTATTGGGTTTGTCACAATATCTAATGGTGTCATTCCATTATTATCGATAGCACTTACCATATTCGGTTTTTTATTTAACAAAAGAGAAATAAGACTTTTATTTCCTTTGTAATTAATAACTAAGTTATCTGGTACTTTAGGCGGATAATATCCGGAAAAATCCCGTTGAAATCTTTTAAGCAAAATATCATAAATATCTTTTGACTCACATTCCCCATGATTAATAATAGAATACGATGTGAGTTGAATCAGGGCTAAATGTAGTAATGTACGACCGTTAAAAACAACATCTATCAGCTTTGGTTCATGCGTCAACAACATATTAACAACTTTTTCATTCCCAACTAAAACGGCAAGAGAAATGGCAGGAATTTTTCTATAATCTGAAGCACACACATCAGCGCCTTTTTTGATTAGTTCTTGAACAGCATATTCATTTTGTTTATTAATAGCCCAAATGAGAGGAAAATCTTTTGAAGGTTCTTTTTCTTCATCCCAAGTCACACCTATGGCATTTGGATTTGCGCCCTCTCTTAATAATCGATCGATTGATGTTTCAGACGGGTGTGCCGCACCCATACAATCTAACAATCTTGCGTCCAGTTTATTCTGCTTTTGATGACCCAGCATTATTTGTTCAACAATCTCGCGATGTGATGTTGACATATCAATATCTCCCTTAGTTACTCGTGCGTTTACACCCAATTTTTCTTTAACGTCGATCGTACAGAATTACTAGAAAAAGTCAATAAAACTAAAGAAAAATATGTAGTATCACGCTAAAAAAGTTATATAAATTGATGGTAGGCCAAACAAAAAATATATTATGTAGCTAAACTTAAAATTAAATTATGGTAAACCTGAGGGGAATAGTAATATGGAACCCGGAGAAAATGTTTTTGCACCACCACCACCAGAGTTGGAAGAGAAATTCCTGTCCAAAAAGCTAGCAGCTGTGTTCACAACCACTAACAACGCAGATAAACGTGCGGCATTTGAGGGCATCGCTTTTGCTAAGCTTTTTAAAACGGAAGGCGAACTATTACCGTTATTCATGAATACTGATGAATATTTAGACCAAAATTTTGATCAGTTTGAGGAATTTTTTATTAAACCTTTGGCTAATTGTTTACTCCCAAATGACCGAGAAGAAATATTAAATATATTTAAACGCTCAAAAGAACAAGGCGACTTTGGAGCATATCTACACCTTGCTAAAGAATTCCAAAAAAACATGAAAACAGCCGTAGAAAATAACCGAGCAGCCTATAATGCTCAAGCAAATCCGCAAACACCTGCTCAAACTCAACCTGTACGCCCCACAGGGCGAAGAAACCAACCCGCTGCTT
Source organism: Gammaproteobacteria bacterium (assembly GCA_044225395.1). Taxonomy (GTDB): domain Bacteria; phylum Pseudomonadota; class Gammaproteobacteria; order UBA6186; family Azoamicaceae; genus CADEGZ01. Next base: position 67,806 of record JBGAIP010000001.1, on the reverse strand, counting down.
CTGCAAGATACCCAACGGGAATTCCTGCCACAGATCCACTAGCAGAAGCACCTGAACAAAGTGCAGATATCTTAACAGCTGCTTTCCTTGATAAAGCTCTTAAAAACGTTTTGAATGCCCAAATTAATTCTAATTTATTGGCTACAGAACCATTTGGTAAAATGAAGACTCATAGGCTTTTTGATAACGACGGAGTTCTTAATACTAATTTTACCAACATTCCTGGGCCTGCACATACACAAGTAAATTTGTTTGTTGAAAAATTAGCTAGCTGTTGTCTTCCAGACGATAAAAAAAGAATATTAGATTTATACAAAAGTGCAATCAACAATGGTCAAGCACCTAAAACTTTTGCGAACATATTGCAGAAGCATATGAAAGCAGCAGTAGTTAAAAACGCATCTGCTTATCAACAAGCTAGTGCACCTTCACAACAAGCTACTCCACCAACACCAGGACAACAACCAAATCAAGCAGGTGCGCCCTCTGGATATAGTCGATTACCACCACGAGAATCGACACAAAACCCTGATAGTACTGTAGGATCTAACTCAAATGCTCGTCCTCTACAACCAACTCCATCTCCTATACCAAGACCAATCGTGATTACTGATCCACCACAACAACCACAACCGAGTGATTCCAACCCGAGCCAATATGTATCTGTAGACTCTGCAGCAAATGCACGACGACAGCAAGAAGCCGCTGCTGCTGCTGCTGCTGCTGCTGCTGCTGCTGGAACTCATTATGTCGCGATGCCTACGCAACCACAAGGACAACAACCCGCTGTACCTAGCCAACCACAAGCAGGTCCCGGACCTCGCCCACAACCACCAGCAGATGAGTTCACACTTACTGTTCCAGTAGGTACAAGACCAGAACAAAATCCCGCTCAATCTTTTGAGCTCACGGGCGATATGAGCCAACGCTATACGAGTTATCTACGTGTTCTTCAAGAAGAAATGCGAGCAGTTATTGCTGCGAGTGAAGATGTAGCAAACCAAAATAACACTAGAATTCAAAATAGATACCATAATTTAATGGAGAGAATTGCAGCTCCTAATATAAATTATGATAATGCATGGGATATAGACCAAAAAATACACTTTGTAAATGAACTTGCAGATTTGTTTGACTCTCCTCTCAGGGAACAAATTCTAAGTAATTTTGATATAAATGCTGTTTCTTTTGATCCTTTTGCTGACATAAATAAATTTGATGAAAGTGCTCAAAATTTATCAGCTCTAACACGCACCGCTCTAGATGATATTCGTACTGAATTGGCTTCTAGGTCTACTGCCACACTACAATCTCCTCTAGCTCAACAATTGACTGCTCTTACAAACACGCTTGCTGCACAAGCTCAGAATTCCTTAGCAAACGCACCCAACCCAGCACACCCTCAACCTATACCTATACAAACAACAGCACTGAGATTTCCACCACCAGCTCAAGCACCCGCATCTGCCTCAACAACAGCACATGCAAATACTGTTGTTAACGATGTGCAATGGGCTGAGATTAAACAAAAAGTTAAAACTCATCCAATCAACACAGGCATGGGACAGACTTTCAACGAATCCGATCCAAATAGGATATCTATACTAAGAAACAACAACCCTGATATCGATATTACTAGGGATGCAACCGGCCTTAATGTATCCACATCAAATCCGGCACCAACAGCAGCAGTTCTCACAAATTTAGTCGCAAACTACAAAATAGCTGCTAAGGTTTTGAAGATTACAGAATGTGAGATTAGTCAAACTGCAAGCACCTTGGATACTGCTCGTCTAATTAAAGAACTAAACGAGGTTCCAAAAATAAAACCAATTATTAACCCTACACTTTTAACTGCGTTACAAAATGAGGCTAACAATAATCCTAATCCAGTTTTTAAAGAAGCGCTTCAGATTTATAACGATATGAATCAACCCGCACCAAGAACATCACCCAGATCCCCTTAATAAACATGCAATGATACATGGGTAATATTATTTAATACTAAACATCACATTAATTGCGATCAACATAACTGCCCAATAAAGGACTGTCATACCACCGCCCACTTTTAAGAAATCCTTAGGACGATAACCCCCGGGTCCCGCAATTAATGCGTTAGACTGTTGGGTTGGTAATAAAAATGCATTGGACGCTGAAATAGCGACAATAAGTGCATACATTCTGGGATCTGCGCCTACATTAAAAGCGAGTTCTAATGCAACCGGCACTAATACAATGGTGGCGCCAACACCTGAGATCACATATCCAAACAGAGTTGATAAAAACGCTAAGCCTGCTTGTATAACCCAATTCGATAAATCTTCGTTTAACAATGCGGTATGTTGTGTTAACCAATCGGTTGTATGCGTAGACTGCATCACTAATCCTAAAGGAATTAAACCTGCTACTAGAAAAACATTCTTCCAACTCACGCTGGCATAGGCTTCGTCTATGGTTAACACACCGGTTGCAATCATCCCTGCGGCACCTAAAAGTAATGCAACAGATACCGGAAAATTTCCCCAGACTATTAAAAGAATGGACAGCACAAAAAAGGAAAATGCATAGCCTACTTTTTTAGGGCGCATTTCTTCGCGCGGATACGAGGTTGTAACCACCACAAAATCAGGATTTTTATGAAAAGCAGCCAATGCTTCCCAACGACAAAACATGCCTAAGGTATCGCCAGAACGTAATACCAAGCTATTTAATTCGTCGCCTTGATATACTGTTTGGCCTCTGTAGACTGCTAATACATGCAAACCATGTGTGCGCTTCATGTGTAACTCGCGCAATTCCAAACCAATCAGTTGCGAGCTGGGTGGCACTACCGCCTCGCACAAACCCGCACGAACTGGATGCAACATTTCTGAAAAAACATTTAAACGCGGTTCTAGTGTTAACCCATGTTGCTCTGCAAACGCGGCAACCGTGTCTCTGTGACCCATCATCGCAATATACGCACCTGCTGCAATAATAATTTTTCTAAGGGGTGGAAAATGAACTTCTTGACCATGCACAACAGCCAATATGGAGGAAGACGGATCTAGTTTTAATTCAACTTCTTTTAATGTCAGATTAATTAAATCGCTGCTCGTGCGTACTCTTAATTCAAAAATATCGCCCCCCTTTCCGTAGGTTTTTAAAAAATGTGTTTTGGTTGTGCCACTGCTATAGGTTTGAATAGGTTCTTTGGGTAACAATCGTCGTGCAAATAAAACCAAATAGCCAATACCCACTAATAAAATGGCTAAGCCAATGGGAAATACGGAGAATAAATGAAAAGGTTGTAACTTACTTAAGCTAGGATCAACATAATGACCCGCGTTCCTTAAAAGGCTATTGAGTAATAACAAGGGACTGCTACCTATCATGGTGAGCGTCCCACCCAAGATAGAACAAAAAGCTACTGGCATTAAAAGGCGCGATTTAGGAATACCTGTGCGCACAGTAATTTTAGTCACAACCGGTAGCAATAATGCAACCGTGCCAAGACTCCGCATAAAAGCAGATAAAAACCCAGAGGCAAACATTAAAAAAGTGCTAATTTTATTAGGGCGCTCTCGGCCTAATTTTAATATCCAACGCGCAATGCGTAATGCAATACCACTTTTTTCTAAACCTGCGCCAATGATCATCACAGAAATTAAAGACATAACGGCATCGTTAGAAAATCCGGAGAATAATTGTTCGGGTGGCAGTAAACGCGTAATGCCAAGAACCACTAACACTAATACCGCAACAACATCCACGCGAATAAAATTAGAAAGCGATAACAAGACGGTAAAAGCGATAATACCGAGCACCAAGGCCATATCAAATGTTAAGGTTATCTCGTGCGCCACTATACTTTCCTAAAAATCAGATCCCATGTCTGATGTCCTAATCGTAAACCGCGTTGCTCATACTTTGTGACAGGCCTAAAATCGGGTCGCGGGGTAAACTGATCTCGACCACTGATATTCACAAAATCCGCGGATTCCCCGAGAACTGTCATCATATGATAAGCATAGTCCATCCAATCTGTCGCGAGATGAAAGGTCCCCGTGCTTTTTAATTTTTGGGAAACTAACTTAACAAATGAAGTTTGTACAATGCGGCGTTTGTGATGACGTGCTTTGGGCCAGGGATCTGCAAAAAAGAGTTGCAGAGTCGTTAAGCTGTTATCTGGGATCTTATTTTCCAGTACCTCGAGCGCATCACAGCAAAACAATCGGATATTCGTAAGATTGTGTTTTTCGATAAGGGTTAAAAGATTGCCAACACCCGTGCGGTAGACTTCGATGCCTATAAAGTTTTTCTCAGGCGCATTTTTGGCCATCTCGGCTAAGGAATTCCCATCGCCAAAGCCTATCTCTAAGACAGTGTCTGCAGAACGCCCAAAAAGCGTTTCTAAGCATAATAGGCCCGGTTCGGTAGTTGTAAGTCCATAGCGAGGCCACACGCTATCCCAGGCGCTTAATTGGGCTTTGCTGATCCTACCTTCACGACGAACAAAGCTACGGATACGACGAAGGGGAAAGGGTGGTACTGCTTGCATAGCGGGGGATTTTAGCATATAAATTGGGTGGTTTTTGGAGAGATTATGCTATATATAATATCAGTCATCTTTGTTTGTTTGTCTTTGAGCGCTTGTGGCCAAGACGGGCCGCTCTATCACCCTGACCAACCGCCGCCTATTTATGTTCCACACGACGAATAAAAGTGTTTGCGTCTATTGCTAAAGCCCCTTAAGCTAAGACTATGCTTATCAACTTTACAAAAATGCACGGGTTAGGTAACGACTTTGTTGTGATTGATCTGATCACACAAACGGCACGATTGCGCACAGGACACATTCAGCGGATTGCGGATAGGCATTTAGGCATAGGCTGTGATCAAGTTTTATTGATTGAACCCCCCACTCGTAAAACCGCCGATTTTTATTTCCGGATCTATAATGCCAATGGCAATGAAGTAGAACAATGCGGCAATGGTGCGAGATGTGCGGCACGATTTTTTTATGATATGGGTTTTACCAGTAATCATGCCTTAGAAGCAGATTGTTTGGCTGGCCCTCTTAAATTTGTGATGAATGACACAGGTGATGTCACTGTTGATATGGGTTTACCTAAAACAGAACCCTTGGAATATCCTATTACCATTGAAAATACGGAATATAAAATAAGCATACTGTCGATGGGTAACCCACACGCTATTTTACAAGTGTCTGATGTTGCTGAAGCGCCTGTTCAAAAAATAGGGGCACTTATCAGCAAACATCGCCACTTTCCTAAAGAAACCAATGTGGGTTTTATGCAACTAATGGATAAACACACCATTGCCTTGCGTGTTTACGAACGAGGGGTGGGCGAGACTTTTGCCTGTGGATCGAACGCATGTGCTGCGGTCGTTGCCGGCATTCAGCAAGGATTACTTGAAAGTCCTGTTTCGGTCATATTTTCCAAAGGCAAATTGAATATTACCTGGGATGGCGTCAATACGCCTGTAATGATGACAGGACCTGCAACACGCGTTTTTGTTGGACGTTTTAGACTTTAATGATAATGATGCAGCATGCTGTAGACGCTTTTTTAACAATGCTAAAATATGAACGTCACACTTCAAAACATACCCTGAGCAGCTATAAAATAGATTTAACAAATGCTGTACAATTTTTTAATGCAAAAGATGTAAAGACCTGGGAAACAGTGCAAGAAAGCGATATTCGCGCTTTGTTGGCCCATAGACGCAATCAAAGCAGTTCACCCCGGACTATCAATAGACAATTATCGGCTTTACGAACGCTATTTCGCTATTTAGTCCGAGAAGGTGTCATAACCGATAATAAAGCCGCTCGTGTGGTAGCACTTAAAACCACCCGTGCATTACCCCGTGCGCTAGATGTTGATCAAATGTCTAAACTACTCGAATTACCTGCTATTAATACAACGACTATTAGAGATCTGGCTATTATGGAACTGTTATATTCGGCGGGTTTGCGCGTCTCCGAAATTGTGTCTTTAAATGTCGCTGATTTAGATCTCGCGCAACAACAAACACCTGTGGTCGGCAAAGGTCAAAAATCGCGCTTAGCGCTCATTGGAAAATGTGCGGTTAAAGCACTAGAAGCTTGGCTTGCTGTTCGACACACACTGGTTTTAAAAAATACCCATGAGCCCGCTTTGTTTGTCAATCATAAAGGCTCACGTTTAAGCACGCGTGCCATTCAATATACACTACATAATATCGGGGTCCAACAAGGGGTTGAAACGCGGGTAACACCGCATCGGTTACGCCATAGTTTTGCAAGTCATTTGTTAGAATCCAGCAATGATTTGCGCAGTGTGCAAGAATTACTGGGACATGCGAATTTGAGCACGACGCAAATTTATACTAAAGTTAACTTCCAGCATCTGGCCAATGTGTACGATCAGTGCCATCCCAGAGCACGCAAACAAGCAGAGGAAGATGAAAAATGAAACCCGTTATCAAAACTTTTCGTTCTTTGTTTTTTTTAGGGGCACTCGCCAGTCTTTTATGCTTTTCAGGAACTTATTTTCTGCAGTATGTTTTAAAATTAGAGCCCTGCCCTTTATGTTATTTACAAAGAGGGGCACTATTTTTAGTGATGCTGACTTTTTGGATAGGTGTGTTGCACAATGCTAAACAAACAGGTCGTTTGATTTATGATGGATTTATTTTTCTGTTTAGTGCTTTGGGTAGCGCGCTAGCAATACGTCAACTGTGGTTACAGTATGTCTCACCTGTACAGGAATCGAATTGTTTAGCAGGCTTTGAACAAATGTTGGCGTTGATGCCATTGTGGGAAGTATTGCAAGAAACGTTAAGCGGATCACCCGAATGTAGTAAAATTGATTTTATGTTTTTAAATTTATCTTTACCAGCCTGGTCTTTATTAGTGTTTATAGGTTTTGGTATTTATGCAATCGTTTTAGGGTGGTTACAAATAAAAAGGCGGATCTAAAATCCGCCTTTTCTAACTTCATCCTTGAAGCGAGACATTCCTTGTCGGCTAAATCCATCTAACACTTTCAATATCCATCCTGGATACAGTTTCAGAATAACAAATGAAATGATTAATACAAGGCAAAAAAAAAGTTAAAAATTTTTTTTAAGTGATGCGCCTCTTAAAAAGGTCAAAAATATCGTCTTAATTTTCAAGTAGTTAAAATCTGGCGGGCAGGTTTTTTCCGGTTTTCCGTTTTCTTTATGGACTTTGGCTTACAAGACTTTAAGTGATGACGCAAAGGTTCTGGATCCATTAACTTTACTGCTATAAAACCCACAGCCAAGATCCTTGACTTAGCAGAAATAGTGGCTTTTACTAACAGAATGAACGCCAGTTTGGTCTAACAGCGAGGGTCTATTTGATGCTACAAAAAAGAATCGAATCAGCTTCCACCCCACACCTCCAAACACTGATACAACAATGGTTAGAACTTCGACAAAACGTATTAGTACACTATAGCGAACTCTGTGTTACCCAAAATGCTGCACCCAAATTACTCCAAAGATTTTGCCAACATTTAATGGATTATGTTTCTATGGGCCATTTCAAAATGTTCGAGAAATTAGCAGAACATCATGAAACTAATCAATCGTATTCTAAAGGACTTAACAAACCATTGTTGTTAAAAATTACACTAACAACAGATGCTATTTTAAATTTTAATGATAAATATACAGAAGTGAAAAACTTAAATGCGTTGTCGACGGATCTGTCTCATATAGGTGAAGCACTTGCGCACCGTATGGATTGGGAAGATGCGTTAATAAAGGCAGTAGCACCACGGTATACGAAATCTAAATAGAAAAAGTAAATCGTGAAAAGACCTTATTCACCGCGATCGAGGTATTGCAATTTATCCGACACATCTTTCCATTGTTCTGCATCGGGTAACCCACCTTTATTCTGTGTTAACACCGGCCATTTTTTAGACAATTCTGCATTCAATGCCAGAAAGGGTTTTTGTCCTTCGGTTAGATCATCTTCGGAGTGAATAGCGTTGGCAGGACATTCGGGTTCGCATAAAGCGCAATCTATGCATTCATCTGGATCAATAACTAAAAAATTAGGCCCTTCTCTAAAGCAATCGACAGGGCACACTTCTACACAATCTGTAAATTTACATTTAATACAATTTTCGGTTACAACAAATGTCATTGCACACTCCAAATATTAACGGGCTAGCACGGGGACCTGCCCCTACGATACCTACATTGTAAAGGTGCAAGATTCTGTTGGCAAATCGTCAATACTTTGAGGAATAAACGACTTAACGAACAAAGTATTGAGGATTATCAGAATTGCAGACTACGACCTCTTCCCCTTATACTCCCCACATGAGCCATCATCACCATAAACAGCAGGATTCTAATATCCAGTGCTTAAACGAACTGGATGCCGAGAAAATCTCTCGGGGACACTATTTAGCCGAATGGGCTGTGCAGGCGATTGGGTCTTGGAGATTTATTATCATCCAATCCGTCCTACTGGTTGTATGGACAATCGTCAACATAGTCGCTTGGTTTGAACATTGGGACCCCTACCCGTTTATCTTGCTTAATCTTTTCTTGGCGCTACAGGCAGCTTATACCGGCCCTGTGATCATGATGTCTCAAAATCGACAAGCAGCACGCGATCGTTTAGAGGCACACAATGATTATTTAATAAATCTAAAAGCAGAAAAAGAAATCCAAGAACTGGGGAAACAATTAAGCGAATTAAAAAAAATGGTCTCAGAAGTTTTACAGCACCGATCGCTCAAATAAACGCAATGCCATAATAAACAATTCTGCAAAGGGTCTTCGGTGTAAATCAGTGACTGGCTGCGTAATATAACAGCCACGAACACCCGCGATAATTAAAGCTAAAATGCCGGTTAATAATCGATCATCGATAACAAGTAATGCTTGGGATGTTACACCTGTTTTTTCTAAGATAGATAATAGACTATCGGGATACGGTTTTTTGCGTTTGGGAAAAATAAATTCTATACCGCTAAAGTGATGTGCAAAATAATCGGCGCGTTGTTTGCTGGGTTTATTGGTTACAATAAAAACATGCCCGGGGCCAAAAATACGAACACATTGTTTAAGCCAATGGCTAACGTCGGCATTAATCTCGGTTGCACCATGTGCGGCTAATACCCCATCAAAATCTAAAGCTAATACTTTAATGCCTTGTGCCTCAAGTGTGCGCGGATCGATAACTAAAATGGATTGTTTCTGAAGTGCTTGTTCGTGCCTATAAGCCCACAATGACTTTCGATGTTTAAAAGCCATGGTTAAAGCGTACAGAATGCGGGTTATCATGAGGTAGAAACTTATCACTTTAATATAGAAAGCGTCAACAGAAGCTGTTTTTATACACAGGGTTGTGCAATGGGGTCTGACCCCAACATAATACGCCTATGGTGCAAAAATATTTAAATCTCATTAAAGACGTCAAAGACGAACTGGGTGGAGAATTCCGCAGAGGACTTAATCATGCACTTGAAAGCTGTGATCTGGTCACGCGTGAAGAATTTGATATTCAAACAGCAGTCTTAGCCAAAACACGTGCCAAGCTTCAAATGCTTGAGCAACGCATCACAGAATTAGAAAATAATAAATAAAAGATTAAGAGCACCTTTAAAAAAAATCCTAAATAAGATAGACTTATTCTTAATATGGAACAATTTCAATATATTTTAATTTTACTGGGATGTGCTGTTGGGGTTGTCGCAGTCTTTCGTCGGATCCATCTTCCGCCTATCCTCGGTTATCTTTTTGTAGGCATGCTCGTCGGCCCAGGTGGCTTTGCGTTTATTCCTAGCATCCAAGATTTGAGCTTTCTTGCCGAATTCGGCGTTGTCTTCTTAATGTTTACCATTGGGCTTGAGTTCTCGTTTGCCAGAATTTTAACCATGCGACGAGCGCTCTTAGGGCTAGGTGGCATACAGGTTCTATTGTGCACAGTCGTTGCAATGTTGGGCGGCTGGTATTTTGGGCTAGCCCCCAAAACTGCTTTTGTGGCTGCAGGTGCGCTGGCACTCTCCTCAACGGCTGTCGTTATTAAACAATTAGCTGAACAACACGAACTACACTCGGTGCAAGGCAGATTATCTATCAGCATTTTGCTATTCCAAGATTTAGCCGCCGTTTTATTCTTGATTTTGATTCCAGCCTTAGCAAGCGGTAAAGATGAAACAGCCCTTTGGCTACCAGTGGGTTATGCACTCATAAAAGGTATTGGTGTCTGCGTGGTCTTAAGCGTGCTCGGTCAACGATTGCTGAGACCTTTATTCCACGAGGTTGCTAAATCCCATTCAAACGAATTATTTATGATGGCAGCCCTGATGGTCGCTTTAAGCGCCGCTTGGCTAACGCATCATTTAGAATTGTCTATGGCCTTGGGTTCGTTCTTAGCAGGCCTAATGCTAGGTGAAACAGAATTTCGTCATCAAATCGAAATTGATATCCGACCGTTTAGAGATGTTTTGTTGGGTTTATTTTTCATTACCATTGGTGCATTGCTACGAATCGATACATTACCGCAAAATTGGCTGTGGGTATTAGTCATATTAATTAGCCTGATTACCTTTAAGACTTTATTAATTATGGGGTTAACACGTTTTGTGGGGGCTGTTTCTTCCGCAAAAGCTTTTCGAACCGGTTTGATATTGGCTCAAGGTGGCGAATTTGGGTTTGTTATCTTGACGGTGGCTATTAACAATAAATTAATTGATCCGATCCAAAGCCAGGTAGTAGTTGCAGCTGTTGTGCTAAGTATTTTTGTAGCACCTCTCTTAATTCGATATAACAAAACCATCGGCGGCTGGTTCTTTAAACAAGACATACAACCCACTACCTCTGAAGAAGCGAAAGATGTGAAGCTCTCTGAACATACTGCTGAACTCAAAGACCATGTGATTATTTGCGGATTCGGTCGTGTTGGGCAAATTTTAGCCCGCTTTTTAGAACAAGAAAACATTCCCTCGGTTGCGCTCGATTTGGATCCTATGCGGATTTCTTCTTCTGCGCTGGCCGGCGAACACGCTTTTTTTGGCGATGCACGACGATTAGAAGTCTTAGCCGCTGCAGGACTAGCGCGCGCACGTATGGTGGTGATCAGTTTTGCAGATGAACCTGCTGCTTTAGAAACGCTTAAACATATTCGTTCACTGAGATTAGATGTGCCTGTTTTTGTACGTACCCGAAACGATTCTAATTTAAAAACCTTCCAAGAAGCAGGTGCAACAGAAGTGGTACCCGAATCTTTAGAAGCGAGCTTAATGCTGGCTTCTCACTTGCTGTTAATGCTAGGCGTACCCGCATCGCGTATTTTATTTAAAATCCGCGCTATTCATTCTGACCGATACCGCATTATTCAAGGATTCTTCAAAGGCACGGATGATCCGACCCTGCTTGAAGAAGCGGATAGTGCACGCATGAGCTTACATGCCATCACCATTAATGAAAATGCTTACGCCGTTGGCAAAACCATTAAGGAAATCAGCGATCCCGAAACTCCGGCTGCGATTAAAGTTTTAACTCGAGGCACTACGCGTTATCCTGATCCCGATCCTGATATGGAAATCCAAACGGGAGATGTCTTGGTGTTATTTGCAACCCCAGAAGCTTTATATTTGTTGGCCGAGAAAATTCTTCGCGGCGTTTAAATAACCTCCGCTATTTATCCGATTGTTGGAATCTCAATTTCGCGTATAACAGTGTTAATGAAATTAGCAATCGTTTATACACGCGCTTCTTATGGCGTACAAGCACCTCTGGTAACAGTAGAGGCCCATATTTCTAACGGATTACCTGCTTTTGCCATTGTGGGTTTACCCGAAACCGCTGTTAAAGAAAGTAAAGATCGTGTTCGCTCGGCGATTTTGAATAGTGGTTTTGACTTTCCCTCTAGACGTATTACCGTCAATTTAGGCCCTGCTGATCTGCCCAAAGAAGGGGGTCGTTTTGATTTGCCTATTGCGTTAGGGATTTTAGCGGCTTCCCGGCAAATTCCAAGCGACTGTTTAGATGAATATGAATTTGCAGGGGAACTCGCTTTATCAGGAGAACTGCGTTCTATTCAAGGCGCATTACCCATTGCACTGGGGTCGCGCAAAGCCGAACGTATTTTGGTTCTGCCCATTATGAATGCAGAAGAAGCCGCGCTCCCAGGAGACAACACCATTTATGCAGCGAATACATTATTGGAAATTACCGATCATTTGCGCAAATATAAACGTTTGAAAACTTTTACACAAAAATTGCCATTGCAGAATGATTATATTCACGCTGAGTCTGAAACGGATTTAAGTGACATAAAAGGCCAAATGCATGCAAAACGCGCACTTGAAATCGCAGCAGCCGGTGGACACAGTTTATTAATGATAGGGCCGCCCGGTACAGGTAAAACCATGTTGGCAAGTAGACTGCCCGGTATTTTACCTTCGTTAACATTAGAAGAAACGCTTGAAGTAATTGCCATACATTCTTTAATTCCGAATAGCCAACCGGCTTCTTATTGGGGAAAAAGACCATTTCGCGCGCCACATCATACCGCTTCTGCAGCTGCATTAGTGGGTGGTGGCAGTCAACCCCGGCCAGGTGAAATTTCGCTTGCGCATCAAGGGGTCTTATTTTTAGATGAATTACCGGAGTTTGATCGTCGTGTTTTAGAAGTACTTCGCGAACCGTTGGAATCTGGCACTATTTTAATTTCACGCGCTGCCCGTCAAGCAGAATTTCCGGCACGTTTCCAATTGATTACCGCGATGAATCCGTGCCCGTGCGGGCATTTAAATGATCCCAAAGGTCGTTGTCAATGCACCCAAGAACAAATTAAACGTTATCGTGCGCGGTTGTCGGGACCATTTTTAGATCGCATTGATATGCATATAGAAGTCCCTGCTTTGCCAATGAATACGCTAACCCAAAACAGTTCTGTAGTAGAAGAAAGCAGCGCCAGTGTTTTAAAACGCGTGAATGCAGCAGTTGCCAAGCAACGTGCCCGTGCTTCAAAATTAAACATGCGATTAAGCACTCCAGAAATACAAAAATATTGTGCATTAAGTACAACGGCGCAGGTTTTTTTTACAAATGCCATCGAACGATTGGGATTAACGGGAAGATCGTATCATCGAGTTTTAAGGGTTGCGAGAACGATTGCAGATCTAGCGAATCAGGAAGCGGTTGATGTGGAGCATTTAGCCGAAGCGCTGGCTTTTAGGCGGATAGAGAAGCTGGATATTCCATATGAGCCAAAATTTTTAACTAATCTTGTTTAAGTTTACCACTTGGTTTTTTAGGATCTTGGGAATGTTGAGGTTCTTGTGCTTGTTCATCTTTATGCTTATGTAAAGGCACAAATTTAGCTGAAGATTCAGTACCATGTAACGCAGATTTTTTAGAAGATTGAACAAGTGATTCCGTTACTGCTTCAATATGTTCTGTAGATAAATCGTGCCCAGATTTTTCATCTTCCTTGGGTTCTGCTGTTGTTTGTAGTGACGGTGCTTGCTCTATTCTGTGTTGATGAGCATGTTCGTATTTTTCCAATTGAGAACTTTCTGATGAACTGAGTTTAAGTGATACTAATTCATCTTTTTTCGCTTTACCTTTAAAATACCCATATATAGCGGCACCTATACTTGCTGCAATTAACCCCCCTGCTAATGCGGCGATGGGAATACCCAGTGTAAAAACACTGGCAACAACAATGCCTATTAATAAAATCGTTCCTACACCACCTAAAACAAAACCAGAAGTAACAGGCGCTTTCTTTAACCATCTATCAGCATCAATATGTTTTTCTAAAAAACGAAAACCAATTGCTGCCCCCTGACACACACCCCGTACAAGCAAGATAGGTCCTCTGATAAGAACATGCGGGATGCCTTTTAGTGCGTTTGCTGCCGAAACTTTTATTGTTCCATCTGCTTTTCTATCAAGATTTGGAAACAAACCATCCAAACCTTTATCAAAAAATCCAAAAACACCATCAACAAAACAAAATGCATATTTTGCACCCGCAAAAGCCGTGTTAAGCAGTTTAACTGGCAGGACTATCGGCCAACCCAAAAATAATGTAACGGCTTTCAATACGCCACCTGTGGTTTCTTCTGCAAATTTACCAACAACTGTCGCGGTGCCCGCAATAACACGTTTTGCTTTTTCAGCAATACCTGCAACATTTTCACCGCGCGCTTCATGTATTTCTCTAACAGCCTCCAAGGCTTCTAGTCCATCACGTTTTCTTTGAAGTTCTATTACATCACTGTCTAGTAAAGGAGAAACTAATGCGTTACGAAATTCATCAACAGCATCAGTTAAGATGCCACGTGAATGACTAGCTGTCTCATTGGTTCCATACCTAAAATTTGCCTCTTTAACCCTTTTAGCTCTTATCTTTTCGACTTCCACATCGACTTCCTCTAACATTTTTCTTATTTTTACGAGTTCTATTGCTTTTTCTGCTTCTGCTTCTTTTTTCCTGGCTGCTTTTTCTTCTTTTGTTAATGATTTTTTTATGCCCAATCTTCCTCTAAAACTTCTGTTATATTCTTCGTCACCAACTCTCGACTGTAAAAGTGCTAATATTACAAGAATTTCTTGTTTATTTTTACCGAATTTTTTTAAAATTTCTTGCTCTGCTCGATTACTATAAACTTCTTCAAATTCATCTGAAAAATCTTTTAATGCTCTACTGTGAGCAACAAATGCTTCTTTATTCATGCTGGCAAGACTCGCCGTCTTACCTTCTTGCCGCAACCTTTTTAATTCCTGTTTTTTCTTGCTTAGCTTCTCTCCCATCTTTTCATCGGATTCCATATTTCCCCCTTACTATCTACGAATTAGGTGAAAATTCACCACTTTACTTTTCTGACATCGATTAGATTAGAAGGTTCGCGAGGGTATAGAAAAAATTCAATTATTTTATTTTAGTAGAAAACATGCTCATTATTTAACCAGCTTTTAGGCGTGTATAATCACTAAAGTTATTATAAAAGTTTCTGGATTTAAATCCCCCCGCTGATGCTCGCTTAACGCTCGCACAGCGACCCCCTTTTTCAAAGTGGGTTAACGTGTTTAAAAATAAATGCTCGACATTAAAAAAATATTTTCCTCTATAATTTCGAGTTTACCCCCCCTTTGAAAAAGGGGGGATGCCGTGCAAGCTATAGGCTGGCACCGGCGAGGGGATTTAAACCCCAGAACACAAACAAAACCCAAGTTGACAGTGATATGCCTGTGGCTTAGACTTCGATTGGGCTTCTTGTTGTAAACAATTTAAACCTATGTATAGAATTTTCTTGATGAATTTTTTGTTGGCTATCTCAACTACCGTTGGGATGACTATCATCCCCTTCTTAGTAACAGAATCCCTGGGCCTGTCACTTTTAATTCTTGGAATTCTCGAAGGCACAACGGAATTTATGTCTAACGCCCTACGATTAGCCAACGGAGTGTTATTCGACAAAGTAAAAAACAAAAAGAATATTTTTATCTTTTCCACAGGTCTGGCATTTGCGGCCAAAGCATTCTTATTGTTTCCAGCCTCCTGGTCTATTTTATTTTCAAAAACCATTGAACGTGTTGCCAACGGCGCATTTGCAGCACCTCGAGATGCATTCGTTGCAGAACAAACTAAAAATAAAAAGGGTATGGCTTTAGGTCTTTTAAGTGTTTCTAAAACAGCTGGCTGTGTGTTAGGTCCCTTATTGGTAAGTGGATCTACTCTGGTTTTTGGGACATTAAAAGATAACCTCAATATGTTAGTTATTTTTTGTTGTTTATTAGTTTTTCCCGTCTTTATGATGTCGTTTACACTAAGCGGGAAAGGCATCAGCACCAATGAATTTTCGATTCGAGAATTTAAATCCGTTTTTAGAAAAATTTCTCCCATCCTTTTATTAGCATTTCTATTTTTTATGGGACGCTTTAACGATGGAATTCTCATGATGTATCTTAAACACCATGGCTTTCCTGAATGGTTTTATTTATCCACCATTGCCATTTTCAATTTCATTATGTTAATTGTTTCCCCGTTTATGGGATTCCACATCGATAGAGGGCACTTGAAAAAGATACTGTATATCACGATTGGTGCCTTATGTACGTTTAATATTTGCTTCTTCCATATTCATTCTGTTAATTGGGTCCTCGCTATTTTCGGTATTTTCGCTTGGGGTATACAACGCACAGGCGCTCAAATAGTGTTCTCTTCGCTGGTCTTCCAAGGGGTTGAGAAAGCAAATTATGGCACAGCCATTGGCTTGTTTTATCTGATTAGTGGATTAGGCACAATGCTGGCATCGTTTCTATGCGGATATCTCGCAGAAAATACATTTTCTTCTGTCTTTGTGTTTAGTGGATTCTTTGGATTTGCTACTTTAGGTTTGTCGTTTAATTTATTAAACAGAAAAACCAGTTCAATTGCATTGCCTGGGGTTGTTCAACAAACTGCTTAATCTTATTGTTTACTGTGAATGTGAAACCATATATTCAATTGTCTTTTTGATATCCTCATCACTACAACTGGTACAGGTCCCTTTGGGTGGCATAGCCTTATAACCTTCTATAGCGCGCTTTACCATTGTATCCATGCCTTCGGCAATACGCGGTGCCCAATCGGCTTTATCACCAAATTTGGGTGCACCTGCAAGACCTGCTTCATGACAAATATGACACACTTGTTCGTAATGTTGTTGGCCAATATCAACTGCAACTGTTGGTTGTTGTGTAACACTTGTAGCGCCCACACCTGCTGTCACATTAACTTCGGCTTCGGGTTGTAGTCGCTGAATAATCGCTTTTTCATCTAAAGAACCAGACAATGCCGCAAACAGTGCAGTTGCAAAAAAAGTGCCAACAGCAGCTACAACCAACGGCAATCCGAAGCGCTTCACAGTCCCTTTTCTCCTCGAAATCTAGACGACCGTCTTAATTTATCATATTATAGGCATTCTGGCATATAGAGAGATTATGGATCCCATAGAACAAGCAGTCACTTTACTCAAAACGGGCAAATTAGTCGCCATTCCGACCGAAACAGTCTATGGTTTAGGCGCAGATGCCAGAAATCCGATGGCTGTTCAAAATATTTATTTGGCTAAAGAACGCCCCAGCACTAATCCATTGATAATACATATTTCCCATGTAGATGTGCTGTCTGATTGGGCTATCGATATTCCAGATGCGGCTTTTGAATTAGCACATGCTTTTTGGCCAGGACCTCTTACACTAATATTAAAACGACATCCCAGTGTTCCCAAAATTGTAACGGGTGGACAAGATAGCATTGCCATTCGCATCCCTAATCATCCTTTAACACTTGAACTTTTAAAACGATTTGAAGGCGGCATTGCAGCACCTTCTGCTAATCGATATGGCCGCATTAGTCCAACCACTGCCGCGCATGTTAAAAAAGAATTGGGATCGCGTGTGGATTATATTTTAGATGGAGGCTCTTGCACAGTGGGTATTGAATCGACCATTGTCTCGCTGTTAAGCAACGCTGAGCCAATGATTTTAAGAGAAGGCAGTATTACAGCCGAAGATTTATCTAAAGTGCTCGCAAAGCCCGTTCAAATTAAAACTAAAAATACAAGAGAAACACCTGTTGTGCCCGGTAGCCATGAGTCACATTATGCACCCATAACGCCTCTGTATTTATGCGATAAAGAACATTTTCTAGAAACAGTCTTAAACTTTGTTGAGAATAATAAACGAATCTGCGTATTGAGTTTTTCTATTAAAGCGGATGAATTGATTGAACATGGTGTTCCTAATAATTTAATAGGTGAGTGGATTTCTGTAAACAATGATCCCGTTTTTTATGCTCAAAATTTGTATGCTTATTTGCATCATTTTGACACTACAAAAAGCGATTGTATTTTAATTGAAACACCGCCAAATACAGAAGCTTGGGGTGCTATTCGAGATCGATTGCAGCGTGCAGCAACTTCCTGATCCTTTTCGTTATTGTTCTTTTTTAAAACGATCCAACGCCAAAACAATTAATTGATCAATCAGATCCGATAAGCCGAGTCCGCTTGCTTCCCACATCTTGGGATACATGCTAGTTTTGGTAAAGCCGGGAATGGTATTAATTTCGTTAACAACAATCTGGCCATTGGGTTTTAAAAACATATCTACACGTCCCATGCCTTCGCAACAAAGTACTTGGTAAACATTAACAGCCATGGCTTGTATCGCAGAGATTTCCTCCGGCTTTAAACGCGCAGGATATTCAAATTTTGCGCCATCCCCTAAATATTTTTCTTCGTATGTATGGAATTCATGTGAAGGAATAATCTCGCCGGGTAGCGAAGTCACCGGCTTTTCGTTACCTAAAACAGAACATTCAATTTCACGACCGTTGATACACTCTTCAAGCAAAATTTTACGATCGAATTGAAAAGCCAAAGCGATTTTTTCCTCAAAATCGGCTTGATTTTTAACTTTTGAAATGCCTATCGACGAACCTGCATTTGCAGGTTTAACAAAAAACGGTAATCCAAGGGTTTTTTCAATTTGTTCGAAACGCACGTTTTGATAAGAATGTGCATGCAAGGTTAAAAAGTTGGCGATAGGAATACCCGCGTCTCGCAGTAATCGCTTCATCACATCTTTATCCATACCAATCGCAGATGCTAATACGCCTGCACCTACAAATGGAATATTAGCGAGTTTTAACAAACCTTGTACCGTACCATCTTCGCCATATGGACCATGTAACACGGGAAAAATAACATCCAACGGACGATTAAGCGATTTTCCCGTTAAGCTGACTAAGGGATTGCCCATTTCTTTTGCAACCAAAGCGACGTTTTCATTTTCATGTGATTTATTGAATTGAATTTTTTTAGCATCTTCTGCGTAAGATAAGCATTGAAGATCTTGATGTAAAAACCATTCGCCAGATTTATTAATGCCAATTAACTCGACTTCGTATTTTTCTTTGTTCATGGCATCCACTATGGTTTTTGCGGATAACAAAGAAACCTCGTGCTCAGCGGAACGTCCCCCGAAAAGAACCCCTACACGTATTTTCTTATTCATAGTTAGTTGCCTTATGTTTTAACAAATAAACCCGCTGATTCCCCAAAGGATAGACTTTTTGAACACGCGTATTCGGAAAATCTGGCGTATGCGAAATCAAATAACCCTTTTTAAACAGCGCATCTGGATATTTTAGTGTAGATTGGGGAAATTTGATAGCCTCTATCTCTGCAGCAACACTTAAACCTGCAGCAGTCACATCATCTGCATATAAGGGGTTATCTTGCGTAATGCTTAAAATATCCTGGGCAACAAGTTTATAATTACCACGATAATGCGCTTCATAATAAGGAAAACCCCAAAAGCCTGCTATATAACGCAATATAATACAAACCACTAAACACAAAAACGTAACCTGTATTGCTTTCTTACCATATTGCCAAATCATATTAGTCAGCACTAAAGCAACAAAAGGATATAAAGGCATAATATAACGTGCATGTGTTTCTGGCGCTAACCAATAGGGAATAAAATTAAATATTAAAATCCAAACACCCGTTAGGCTGACAGAAGGATTGGCACAGCGAGCGGCCACTACAGGTTGTTTATTTTTAAACCAGAAATATAAAACTAAAATGCTCACCGGCAGCCATCGTAAAAAAACTTCAAAAGGAAATAATAAAACTTTAAGACTATAATCTGTTAGTTGTGCGAAATTTAATTTGGCGATAATATCATGCACCATCGCGCCCCCATGGACACCTTCGGTTAGATAAATATTCCATAAAATAGGAAAAACAATCGCTAAACCATGTAAGATTAAGGAAGTGGGTTTAAACAAAAACCAGCGTTTATTAAATCCTGCGTTGTAATAACGGTAAAATAAAACTGCTGCTGAAATACCATAAAAAATATAACCTGTTAACGCTTTGGTTAAAAAAGAAGCAATTAACCCAAACATCGCTAACAATAAAAAATAAAACCGTTCTTCTTCTATTGCAACCCACAGACATACAATAGCACCAAAAACAAATAAGGAAAATAAAGGATCAGCATAGGCAAGCCAACCTCGTCTAAATAAAACATCGCCACTGAGATAAATTAACGCACAAAAAAGTGTGAGCGCTTTATTTTTAAAAAATTTTTGCACAAACCACATCAATACCAAACTTGTACATAGGGTCGCACTTAGGGTGACTAGACGAGAGGCGAGTAAAACATGTGTCCAACCTAAAAATTGTGCCAATGGGATTATCAACCAATTAAACAGCGGTGGACGAGTATAAGGAGTGTTATATATCGTTGGCAGGAACCATTCGTGATTGAATGCCATCTCGAGAGATGTGAGGGTATACACGGATTCTTCCCCAATATAGGGGAGGCGTAATGTCGTCAATAAACTGAGTAGCGCAACTATAAACCAAAGGCCATATGTTGTACATTGACGGTTATCTAACTCTTTATTGTGATCCTGATTCATTGGGAGAGCTTAAACAAAGAACTTGAAATTGTCGATTAAATTTAGTATTGTCTTAATCTACTAACCAACGTTTTTACTTTGATTATGATGCGAAAAGAACATTTACTTTCTGTTGTTGTACCGTTATATAACGAAGCAAATATCTTAACTATTTTTCATGAGCGCTTAACAGCTGTTCTTGAAACACTTTTAGAAACGACTGCTATCTCTTCTGAAATTATTTATGTTAATGATGGCAGTACCGATGCAAGCGCTACCGTACTCGATATTTTAAAAACGCAACATCCGAATATGGCCATTGTTGATTTAAGCCGAAATTTTGGCAAAGAAATTGCACTGTCTGCAGGACTTGATTATACACAAGGTGACGCTGTTATTGTGATCGATTCCGATCTACAGGATCCACCCGAACTCATTCCAAAACTGATTGAACAATGGCAAGAAGGCTATGATGTGGTTTTTGCAAAACGCACTTCAAGAGCAGGTGAAAGTTGGGCTAAAAAGCACTCTGCACAATTGTTTTATCGAGTGCTTCAGAAAATAAGCCCCATTCACATTCCTGTGGATACCGGGGATTTTCGATTACTCAGCCGTCGAGCGGTAAATGCTTTAAAGAATTTGCGCGAAACACATCGATATATGAAAGGTTTATTTTCTTGGGTGGGATTCCCACAAACAGCTGTACCTTATGAACGAGATGCCAGATTTGGCGGGGAAAGTAAATTCAATTATTGGAAACTTTGGAATTTAGCCATAGAGGGCATTACCTCTTTTAGTATTGCACCGCTAAAATTAGCAACTTATTTTGGATTTGCAACTGCTTGCGCTTCTTTTATTTATGCTTTAGTGATTATTTATAAAACATTAATGTATGGTGAACCTGTACAAGGTTATCCCTCTTTGATGGTTGTGATGCTTTTTTTAGGGGGTATTCAGCTAATAACTCTGGGCATTATTGGAGAATATCTGGGCAGAACTTTTGTAGAAACCAAAAGAAGGCCATTATATTTAGTGAAAAATTACTGTCCGTCAGTAACTGCTTTAGATTCCTTAGCAACAACAACATTTAACACAGCAATTAAAGCCTGTTCATTACCAGCGGCTTTGGCTGTTAATAAAAAACTACCTGAAGGTCCATTAACGACAATCACGGGGCTTAATGCAATATGATAAGCATTACCCAGTGCTGCGGCTCTGGCTAATTCGCTGTTCACAG
Source organism: Gammaproteobacteria bacterium (assembly GCA_044225395.1). Classification (GTDB taxonomy): domain Bacteria; phylum Pseudomonadota; class Gammaproteobacteria; order UBA6186; family Azoamicaceae; genus CADEGZ01. The sequence continues at coordinate 46,111 of JBGAIP010000001.1, read as the reverse complement.
TAAAAGATTGGTATAGCTCTGAAAATTGTTTTTCCGAGACTCCCTGTTTTTTAAAAAAATCTTTCAAGAGGTTTTCATCGCTGAGATTAACTTGATTTTGATGAATTTCAGCAAAAATATCCGCATCAAAACGAGGTTCTTTGCCTAAGCTTTTGGCCATATAAAAAGCTTTACCTAATACTTCCCATTGTTTGCTAAACACGACAGGAACGCTATAAAACACAACGTTAACGGGTTTTTTCTTAGCCCAATCAGCTAAAATCGGATGCAATCGGCTACACCAAAAACAACCATAATTAAAAAATTCGATGACTTGAATTTTACCTGGATTTTCTGCCATAAAACTTTGAATGGTTTTATTGTCAGTAATTTCTTTGCTGATCCGCTGATAGTGTATGCCCTCTTCAAAATCAACAGGTGCTTGTGCTGCTTTTAGTTGTGCACTTAAGGCTGCCTCTGCTTTTTTCTCTTCGGATTTTTTATACAGTAATACACTCGAAATAATGACAATCACTATTAATAAAATACCTTTTTTTTACCCTTTCCTGACTCTTCATAAATTAATGCAACCCCGATACATAGTTACCAACAGCCTCAATTTCTGCATCTGTTAAACGCTTACTAATATCTCGCATAATACTGTTAACATCGTTAGCACGTTCACCACTTTTAAACGCTTTTAATTGTGCAATAATATAATCTGCATGCTGTCCGCTCAAGGGGGGGAAACCGGCAGGCGTATTACCCTCTGCACGAGGACTATGACAACCACTGCATGCCGGTACACCTGTTGTACTATTCCCACCTCTGTAAATTTTTTCGCCCAATGCAACAAAGTTTTGAGGTGTTGATCCCGGTGTGGGTTTTTGACTTGCATAAAAAGCGGCTAAATCAGCCATATCTTGATCAGATAAAGTTGCGACTATATCCAACATAACGGGATTAGAACGGCCGCCCTTGTCACCCGCCTTAAAAGCGATAAGTTGTTCTATAAAATATTTTTCAGGCATTCCAGCAATCTTTGGCCAAGCGGGAACAATGCTGTTTCCATCAACCATATGGCAAGACACACACGCTGCCGATTTCTCTTGTCCTGCAGCAATATTGGGTACCATATCAGCAACTGCAACACTCATTCCCAAAAGGATAGCTAAACTCATCCAGACACGCATCACTAAATCCTTCTAAATCTGTTATCATAATACCCAAAATGAGCATCTTAAACTACAATCAAATCGCATTTTTAAAAAGCGCTAATGGCAAAGCGGGTCTTCCACCCGATATAGGGGCTGAAGTCGCCTTTGGTGGACGCTCTAATGCCGGAAAATCAACTGCGTTAAATAAGATTACGGGTCTACATAGACTGGCTAGAACCAGTAAGACCCCAGGAAGAACTCAGCTAATTAACTTTTTTCAGATGGAACAAGATCGCCGCTTGGTCGATCTGCCTGGCTATGGCTACGCCAAAGTACCCGACTCTATTAAAAGACATTGGCAAACGCTTGTGTCGCTGTACCTTACAGAAAGACAATGTCTTAAGGGTTTTATTTTGTTGATGGATATTCGACACCCGCTTAAACCACAAGACTGGCAAATGATTGAATGGTCTGTTGCCCACCAATTACCCACGCATATCTTATTAACCAAAGCTGACAAACTCGGTAAGGGTGCCGCCAAAAATACTTTGCTCATGATCAAAAAAGAATTAAAAGAATATAAAGATTTTATTTCTGCGCAACTATTTTCAGCTTTGAATAACGAAGGCATCGATCAAGTACAACAAAAATTAGATGAATGGTTTTTATCAGACAATTAAAAGCTCCGGGCGCTAGAACAAAAAAGAACTGCTCTAGTAAAAACGACCCGGAGCACGGCCCAACTCTCGCTAAGAGTCGGAAAAATGCCCCCTCCTAACAAAGGGGCTAGAGGGACGTGCTTTCACCACGTATCCCTTGCTTATTGAGACAACCTCTTAGTGAATTAGTTCCCCGCAGCTTCCTAATGCGCTTCATCCCAGTTGTTACCTATCCTCATCCCAACTTTTAAGGAGACAGAAAGCGGCATAATGTTCTCCATGATTTGTTTAATATGTGTTGTTGCTTTATCGAGTATTTTTTCAGATACCTCAAATACTAATTCATCGTGCACTTGCATGATCATGCGCACATCTAAATTATTTTCTAATATCCACTGATCAAGTTGGATCATGGCTAATTTAATGATATCCGCGTTTGTTCCCTGCATAGGTGCATTAATGGCGGCACGCTCTGCCGCTCTGCGTGTAGCCACATAAGATGACTTTAAATCGGGTAAATACAAGCGCCTTCCGGTTAAGGTTTCTACAAAACCTTCTTCTAGTGCATGTCGTCGAATTTCTGTCATAAAGACTTTTACACCGGGGAAACACGTAAAATATCGATCTACTTGTTTTTCTGCCTCTTCACGCGAAATACCTAATTGCTTTGCTAAACCAAACGCCGACATACCGTACATAAGACCAAAATTAATGGCTTTTGCACTTCGACGTTGATCAGATGTTACAGCGGCTAAATCTAGGCCAAATACGGCGGCAGCAGTACTTTGATGTACATCATCTCCCAATTTAAAAGCCTTTAATAATCCCGGGTCTTGAGACATATGTGCCATAATGCGTAATTCTATTTGAGAATAATCGGCAGCAACTATTTTATATCCGGATGGCGCGATAAACGCACTGCGAATTTTTCTACCTTGTGCAGTTCTAATGGGAATATTCTGCAAATTGGGATCCGTCGAAGAAAGCCGACCCGTAGAAGTGACTGCTTGATGATAAGACGTATGTACCCTACCTGTTTTAGAATTAATTTGTAAAGGCAACTTATCGGTATAAGTCGCTTTTAATTTACTTAAACTTCTAAATTCCAAAATAATTTTAGGTAACGGGTAATCTTCTGCCAATTGTTGCATCACAGATTCTGCTGTAGACGGCTGTCCTGTGGGTGTTTTTTCTAAGATGGGATAATTTAATTGCGTATATAGTATTTCTTGTAATTGCTTAGGAGAATTAATATTAAATGTCTGGCCGGCCATCTGATGTGCTTCCGTTTCTATTTCTACTAATCTTTTCCCCAATAAAACACTTTGTTCAGCCAAAAAAACCGGATCAATTAAAACCCCGTTACGTTCCATACGCACCAAAACGGGAATCAATGGCATTTCTATGGTTTCAAATACCGTTTTTTGCTTGGGTAGCTCTTGCAATCGCGGCCAAAAAATTTCATGCAGTTTTAAAGTAACATCGGCATCTTCAGCCGCATAAAAAGCGGCTGCTTCAAGTGGCACTTGATTAAATGTAATTTGCTTTGCGCCTTTTCCAGCGACTTCTTCAAAGGTAACCGTTTTATACTGTAAATGTCGCTCAGCTAAAGTATCCATATCATGTCTTGTTGCTGTACTATCAAGAATATAAGATTCCAGCATTGTATCGAAACCAAGCCCTTGCAATGTTATGCCATAATTAGCTAACACTTCCATATCATATTTTAAGTTGTGTCCAACTTTAAGGTGTTTTTTGTCTTCCAATATAGGGCGTAATTGTTCTAACACCCATTCTCTGTTTAATTGTTGGGGAGCACCCATATAATCGTGTGCAAGCGGCAAATACGCTGCATCACCTGGCTTTACTGCAAAAGACAACCCGACAATTTCTGCCAACATATAATCTAAACTGGTTGTTTCGGTATCAAAAGCAAAACAAGCTACCTTTTCCAGTTTTTTAATCCATTTTACAAAGGTTGATTTATCCAAAATAGTTTCGTAGTTTGCTAAGTTTTCTGCTGATTTTTCTGTTTCTTCTGGTTTTTCTAGTTCTTCTTTGGCGGTTTCAGACTTATTTAAATCTTTCAGCCAGGTTTTAAGTTCTAACTCTAAAAATAAATCTTTTAATTTTTCTATATCTGGTTTTTGTGGTTTAAAATCTGCAACTTTATGTTCTATAGGCAAATGAACTTGAATGGTCACAAGTTCTTTAAACAAAGGCAGTTTATCTAAAGTCTCTCGAAGATTTTCACCAACTTTTCCAGGGATTTCTGTCGCATGTGCCACTATTTCTTGTAAATTGCCATAAGTTTGCAACCATTTGACAGCTGTTTTGGGGCCTACTTTTGGCACACCGGGTACATTATCAACGGTATCGCCAATTAAGGTTAAATAATCAACAATTTGTTCGGGCGTTACTTCAAATTTTTCTTTCACACGCTCATAATTAATAATATCGTCAGACATTGTATTAATTAAAACTATTTTTTCACAAACCAATTGTGCAAAATCTTTATCCCCTGTCGAGATCAGCGTAAATAAACCTTGCGCTTTTGCCTCTGTAGCCAATGTCCCGATAATATCGTCCGCTTCTATCCCAGGGATCACCACTAAGGGCAAGCCCATCGCTTGAATAATCGCATGCAACGGTTCTATTTGTACCTGTAATTCATCTGGCATTACCATGCGATTTGCTTTATAGGGTTCATATAGGGCGTGACGAAAGTTCTTCTCTTTACTATCAAACACCACCGCTATTTTTTCTGGGTGATAAGTATTAATCAGTTTACGCAACATATTAACCAGGCCATAAATCGCACCCGTTGGTAAACCTTTGGAGGTAGTTAATGGGGGTAGCGCATGGTAAGCACGAAATAAGTAGGATGAACCATCCACGAGAATAAAGGGGTTTTGAGGGATTACAGGCATAATGTCCAACTCTTTAAAAATAAAGGCAAATAGGATTTAATTATGCCTGGATTGTCTATACTTATAAAGTAGTTATTGAACAGACTCGAATCCTTAATGGAAATAAATGATGAGTAATATAAGCTTAACATTATACATGGCTATAGGTCTTTTGGTTATTATTGCATTTGGCACTTTAATTTGGATATACACACATTTTAAAAAATTATTAGCAGAACTCGATACAACCCTCGAAAAAGTTATACATTTTTCTAATGCAGATCCCTTAACCGGCTTAGCAAATCGTACGCAATTTTTTGAAAATCTTAAAAGTAAACTGACGCTTCCTCGAGAAAATCATCAAAAATTGGCATTGTTCTTTTTAGATATAGACAACTTTCGGGGAATCAAAGATGCCTTAGGTTATGATATTGGCGATGGACTACTCCAAGCGATTGCTAAACGTTTAAGTATTAGTGTTTCTAATAAAAAAGATTTATTATCACGCCTGGGTAGCGATCAATTTACTATTATTATTGACCAGTTGGATACACTCAATAAATTCGATGATGAAGCAAAAAAAATATTAGAATTACTTTCAGAATCGTTTACAGTACAGGGGCATGAAATAAAAACAACTGCTTCCTTAGGTATCAGCATCTATCCCGATGATAGCAAAAACGTTGAATCCCTATTAAAGTTTGCCGGTATTGCCAGACATCAAGCCAAAAAAATTGGCAGTAATACATTCAGCTATTACACCCCGGAAATGAATATCGAATTAGCCGCAAAACGAAAAATTGAGGAGCATTTGCGTAATGCCATCGACAGACGAGAACTCACTGTTTGTTATCAACCCAAAGTGGATGTTAAAACCCGTAAAATAATTGGTGCAGAAGCGCTCGTTCAATGGAATAGTCCAGAACTCGGTAGAGTATCGCCCTCAGAATTTATTCCTTTAGCCGAACAAACAGGTTTAATTATTGGTATTGGCCATTGGGTTTTAAAAGAGGCTTGCATACAAACCAAAAAATGGCACGATCAAGGGTTTAAAGATTTTTCCATTGCTGTAAACCTTTCCGCGTATCAGTTTAAAATGGGCGATATTGCAGAACAAATCGCCAATGCCATTTGGGACAGCAATTTAAACCCACATTTTTTAGAATTAGAATTAACCGAAAGTCTTGTGATGGAGAATGTCGAAAAATCTTTATTAATGCTGCGCGTTTTAAAAAGTATGGGCATTAAAATTTCCATTGACGACTTTGGAACAGGACATTCTTCTTTAAGTCAATTGCGGCGTTTCCCGGTTGATTCTTTAAAAATCGATCAATCTTTTGTAAAAAATATGTACAACGAAAACAAGGAATTAGATGATGGTCCTATTGTAACAACCATCATTATTATGGCAAAGCAGTTAAATTTAAAAGTGATTGCTGAAGGTGTAGAAACCGAAGCACAATTTGAATTTTTAAAGCGCGAAGAATGCGATTTAATTCAGGGTTACTTATTTGGCCGCCCCATACCAGAATCAGAATTCACAAAAACACTGACCGAAAACTGGGAAAAAACCAAAAACACAAGTACCCCTGAGGCCTAATGCTGACTTTCAAAATCCTTTGGATTTGTTAAACAAAAACGACAATAATTTGTGTTGCCCTTCAAATCCACGATTGCTGAAATGCCTACTTGTAAATCAGCACAATACATAATCAATATAGGCACCGGACAGCTCGAAAGTATACAATAACCATGATAAAATCCTTCTTTAGGTATTTCTGTAAATATTTGATCAATCACTTTTGTTTGTTTATCCAGCAAATCCCCTGCTACCTTTAGAGAGATATCGATAGCCAAAGCTAGCGCCCCACAGTTTTGGGTATCATCCACCTTACGGCTACCCCCATCAGATAAAAAACCTGCCTGATCCGTTAAATCAAAAAAATAATTAACCGCCTCGCTTATCTTGTTTGATTCTGCAATGTGTTTTTTGAGTGTCGCTATATCTTTCATATAACCTCCTCTGTATATAGTGAAACTTATAGAGAAAGTATATGGAGATAAAAAAGGCTTAACAATCGGATATTTAGCGGATAAATATTACCAAATGGCGCACAACTATCGTGCGCCATTTATGAAAAACTATATTATGACATTGCCAACACTTGCCATAATGCAACATAAGCACCGGTTGGATCCGTAATAACTGCTAAACGACCCTTATCTCCAGCATTTGTGGCAGGCTTCATAATAGTGGCGCCATTACTAACAGCTGTTTTCAAAGATTCGTCTAAGTTTTCAACTAAAATATACGCTAACCAATGCGGCGGTATTTGCTTTTCTTTGTCTTTAGGAATTGCCCACATTCCACCAAATTCTTGGTTGTCGCGTTTAATCATTGTATATGTCATTTCGCCCATATCAATATCAGAAAACTTCCAGCCAAAAACTTTACTATAGAAGTCTTTTGCGGATTGGACATTCGTTGTAGCTAACTCAGTCCAACAAAATTCGCCAAATTTAGGTTGATCGCTCATGTGAATTTCCTTATAAAAACATTAAACATAGAGGTTAACATTTGTCACATAAGAGGTCAATTAGGCTACTCATCAAAATTTATCTCTACTAGCTTGCTTTACCACTTTTGTCTTAGGCTGCGGCTGCTGATCTTTTGGAGGTTTACCTTGAGCACCTTTCGAAAACACCAATAAGCGACCTTTTTTACGAGGCATACTTTCTTTCGAATCATTTTCTTCAGAATCAGTAGTAATGGTTTCAGAATCAGAGTCCAAACCTGAATCAGAATCAGATGCTAAACCAGAATTGGGCAATAAAAATTTACGAGTTCTAGTTGGTTTATTCATCAATTGCTCCCAGACCGCAAAAAAATGGGAGAATCTTTCGACACCACTAAGATTTTGCCGACCCACATATTCACTAAAAATTTCCTTTAACGCTTGTCTATCATCATAATTAAAATTAATATTAGGTTTATTAATAGTTCCATCAGAAAATATGAGTATTAATGGAAAAAAGTCTGGTTTTTGAGTATCCTCATAATCCAAATGTACTCTTATATTGAAATAGGTAACACAATCGACAAACAATATTTTTATAAACAACCTTGCTTCATCAGTAATATCTTCATTCATTAGCACTTCAAAAAATTGAAAAATTTTATTAATATATGCTCTTGGCAATTTGGGGTTTTCTTGAGTTGATCGCCAATCTTCAACCAAACCCAAGAATAATAATAACGATGAAAAAATAACTTTTGGATGTAGCTCACTTGTAACTGAGACATTATGATTTATTGCAATGTCTACCATTTTTTTATTATCATCATCAAAACAGCCACCATACGAAGCATAAAGTCTTATATAAAACACATGGACAATATTTAAATGCGGACCGATTGCCCTTAAAATGGGTATTGCAAAATCAACATCTTTATAACCTCCTTGAGACCAACATTTGAAAGCATAACTCCCTACGTTCCGATGCCAACTGTATTCCTTAGATACTTTTTCCAGATTCTCAAATCCTTGCTGGACGGATTTTATATCAAACTCATCTATATTTTTTAGTTTCGAATAAAAAGAGGTGCCTTCTGGAAAATCTTCTCGTAAAAATAGCCTGATATTTACATCTCTAATGATTTTATGGAAATTTTCAGCTTCTGTAACATTGTTCTGTTTTACAACATCATATGCTGCGAAAGCTTTGTTTATACATGCGCGATGTATATCTTTTTTTAGCTCCGCGAATGGAGAGGGTACTTGCTTTAGCTCTCCTGTTATATTTTGCACAGTTTTTTTTGCTTCTTCAGTTTTAGATAATGATGTTGAACCTTTCCTTAAAACATCATCAGAAACCTCAGCTTCTTCATTTTTCCATGTAATGAATTTTTGTTTGCTCACTTCACATAAATTTTGACCAAAAACATCTTGAAGCCATCTGCTTTCAAAGGTTTGCTTGTGCTCTGCACTTAATTGATAGGGCATATCCGGATCATTATCAGTCATTAGGTATAATTCATTAAAAAAAAGACTAACTAAACGATACTGTTCCTGATATAAAAGTTTAATTAGATTAAGATTAAAAACTGAATCCTGACATGAATCGCTGGCAACCTTTCTCATTAACCTTTTGGCTACTAAAAATTCAGCAAAAGTTCTATGAACTAGCTCCGGATTTTCAGAATGAGGATCTCTTAACAATCCAGACCGTTCTAAATCAAAACTAAAACTAGTTTTAAACTTATGTTCTTTCATTACAATTGAAAAATTTAAATCTAAGCCCCCAAATATCTGCTTCCAAGCAATTCTGTATAATAGCTTGTAAAGATCACCTCGATTTCTTTTTGAACATCTATTTATGCGCGTTTGTATAATAAAATTATATATTTCTGCTATTTTTGGCGGTGCTGCACCAACCAAACCATTGTATTTCTCTCTGTACCACTCTGAAATTAAAGCCACATGAAACGGAATTCCTAACCATTCATTTATGGATGCCTGTTCTTTTAGCCAGCCACATAATTTTGCAACCTCAAATTCTAGATTTAGGCCTAAATTAATAATAAAGCTCCCCAAAGATTTTTCAAAACATTTTTTAATTTCGGGTTCATTAAATTTATTAAGTCGTTGTTTTATTGAAATACAAGAGGTTTGATTAATTAGGTTATTTAACTGGTAGTCTCTTACAGTAATTGTGATTGAATAGCCAATTTGAAGCGCTTGTTCTAATACACTCTTAAATATATCTTGATATTCCTTAGACAATTCATCAAAACCATCAAATAGTAATTCAAAATATTGTGGTCTTTCAACAACCATACGACGAAGATACGATGGAATGTTACATTGACTAATTAATTCAGAAATCTGATTTTGAGAATCCTTAACATGACTAAATTCTTTAACACGTATAAATATAGGAATTCTTTTAGTCTCTCGCATCTTATCACGATCTATTCTTGATTTTAAATGCCAGGTTTTGCCACAAGCAGCTTCTGCTTCCACAATTGATACACTTTTATCTGGATAACAACTTTCCCAATCAACTGCACATAGTTTTGACATAGCATATGGCCAGAAATATAACACCTTGCCATCTTTTGATTTTTTCCAATTATGAGGAGGCACTTCACCATCAAATTTTTTTTCAAACTTAAACGCTATAATTTTACAAGCTGCTGCTGTTTGGTTTCCTTGTCCATCAAACGCCCCTTCCTTTTCAGCCCTTTCTTTGCGCTCTTTCCCTGAACACTCAAAGTCCATTTCTGTGTCTTCATCAAATGATTTACACTTATATTCTTTTATAGAAAGATCTTTTATTTCGATAGTTTTAATTATGTAATACAATTCTCCTTTCTCTTGATCCCATTTAAAACTGAGACTGCTGGGATCCTGAATTTTTTTACCACCCAAGTACTTAGGAAGTTTTATCTTTATTTTAAAAATAATCCTCAAGGTCGGAATAATCTCACAAACCCAAGAATTTGCTACCTCATCTGCGTGTTCTTCGACCCACCTTTTCATTGCTTCTTCTAATTGTTCAAAAGGTAATATTACTTCTTCATTAGAAAGACGTTGTGGCACGTAGGTTGCGTTTTCTTCTTCCGATAATCCTCCAGGCAAATTTGACAATGCAAAATTTAATAGATCAGTTAAACAAAATTTATCTTCAGCCCCTAGAAAAGAAAGCCTAAAACAGTCTTCTTTTAAAAATGCTAATTCTTTTGGCATTACACCAAGAGGAATACTATTTGGTATATTTTTTGAAACAGAATTAATTCGGATAATACGAATGTTCGGTTGTTTGTTTAACTTTTCTGATATTCCACATAATTCATCCTCTGTTCCTATCAAAATAGCATACTTAACATTTGAAGATGCTTTATATTCACCTAGCCCTCGTGTAAAAGGCGTAAAAACCTGTCTCTCACCCGGTTTAAATAGTGATTGAATAATATGAAGAGCAAGAAAAGGGTCCTGACAAGAAATATCTATTACAGATTTACCATTGCTTAACGATGATTTAATGGCTTTCATACAATTCAAGCTCGTAAGCTGTTTCAAGTGTTTATCAGATATCCTTTTTACTTGATCATCTGATTGCTCAAAACTAGAATAGTTAACAAGGTTATAATAATATTGTTCGTGGTTATCAAAAAAATTCTTAATTACTACATGATTGAAGGTATGATTTTCTGGATTTTCTGCTACAAACCACCGATGTACATAATGAGCAAATGTATCGGCAAGTACACCTTCACCAAAACCACCCCCCAGCGGGGTTTTAATGATAGTTTTACACTGTTCAAATAATTTCTCAGCACTCTTCTGCTTTTGAAACAAATAAAATTTACCAAGAAATTCATTTAATTCTGCTTGTTCAACATCAGCCAACCCTAACTCCTTAGCAGGAAATTCTTGAAATTTAAATACATTTCCTTTTACAATCATATCCTTAAATTCCGGCAAGTAACCTAATGGTATTTGCTCAGATTCCACAGATTCTAGTTTTATATCTTTTTTATCTTTTCTATCTTTTAATTCAAGCAGTGCCGTCATTGGAAATGTTCTGTTAGTAAAGAAAATGAATTTAAGTTTGTCTTCCGCCAATTCCTTTTCAAGCCAGTTAAGAGGGTGTTTTTTATTTTGAATTTGTTTTTTAAGGAGACAATATGACTTGAAGTATTTTAAAATAGAACAATCTTCTTTTCCATCCTTATCTAAAACATCTTTAACACTATAAGCTTCTTTCACTGAAGTTGAATAGAGCGACCTATGTTTTTGCTGGAAAAATATAACCTCTCCATTGCATCGCATAAACACGTCATTCCAAGCTTCTGGAACCATGGCTTCAGCTGCAAGTGTAAAATCGTCCAATTTATTTTTCATAGCGATATATGCAAGCAACATAATTAAATGTTCTTGATAAGAAAATCCCTGCTGTGCCTTTGCAACACTTGCGTCTTTAACCAAAAATTCTTGAGCACGAATTAAATATTGTTCATTTAATTTCTCTATCGCTTTTTCGGAAGGTTCTAATCCTAAGTGATGTAATAATTTATAAAGCCTTGCTGTCTCCGGATATTGAACACTCGAAATCACAGAATAAAGACCCACTCTAGTCATTTTGTAGGTTGGATAAGGTGTTTGTAATATATCATTTATTAAAAGCGCATCAAATATAGCTTTTGTTACGGCACAGTTCGGCTTACACTTAACTTCAGGTAATGATTGTTTCCAACTTCTACATTTTAGGTTACTGTTCTCATCATTCTCTAAAGCACTTGAAAAGCAATTTAACGTAAATCTTCTCGGTTCTTTTTCTATTTCAATTAAAAATATTGTTATCTTACGGCTAATTTTTCTTACTATTAAAACGCTAGCTCTAGTTTCAAAATCCATTTTTGCCAGTTCATCAGAAGCCGAGCGTAAAATCTCCCGAAGAGAATCGATGTTAACCTCTTCAAACTGACAATCTATTTTATTTACTTTACCTTGACTAATCAGCATTAACTTCAAAAAATGCTCAAATAATCTCGGAGTCCATGCTTGAGGTGCATCAGGTTCTACCATGAAAAATACCTCCTTCCACTGAAATAAAGTCGCCATTATAATTACGTCAATAGCTCAATGTCAATCTTTTAAGACAAAACTCAGGGAAATATGCTTAATACCATTTGTGACCCTTATCCAAACTTGCACTCTTCTCCTTCTTTGTATTATGCTGTGCCCAGTACATTTTACATAAACAACGTTGGAGGACAAAAAATGCAGATTTCAAAACTCTTAAAATTTTGCGCGATGGCATATACAGTTATGTTAGCAGCGGGGAAAGACAAGCCTGGTGCTAATGACCCTTTTGCAGCACATAGAGCTTGGGTTGACGATTTACCATCAAAAGGATGCCCTACAGAACTAAATCTAGCGTTAAATGAGCTTCGTATACTTGAAAACCCATTTAATTATAAGCCCATGCCATATGACACAACGACACTGACAATAGAAAAATTTGATTTTGACGAACAATTCGGTGTAGCAACACATAGGGAAAAAACATTTAGCCATCTTGATAGCGGAGAGTCTATCGAAAAAGATGAACATAAGGTAATAATTGGTGGACTGGGTAATGAAGGGCCTGTTGTTTTCCAATTTGAAATGACCAAAGACGGTTCCTTAAAACCAACTTTAAAAGAACAAAAAAGTGTCGAAGCATACAAAGAAGAACTTAATAATGAAATAGGGGTTGTTGCGAGTACGCAACACAAAGACTATCAGGGAACATGCTACACAGCATACAAAAAACCTAAACCCTAATTGATACAAACAATCAACCTCGCCAGTGCTTCATTAAGCACTGGCTTCCGGGTTTAAGATAGCCTTATTCATAAAAGAAAAACGGGGAAATCTAAACGCAATCGCAAAAACACCTGTAATCCCTAACAAAAAGCAATAGTAAATATTAGGCACAATGGCAAGTGGTGAAAGTCCCGACAAAGAACCCGCCATTAATACCTGTGCACTATAGGGTAATATACCTTGAAATACACAAGAAAAAATATCAACTAACGTGGCTGCACGTACGGGTGATACCTGATGACGAATTGCAATTTCCTTGGTCGCTTCTCCCGACAAAATAATAGCAGCCGTATTATTCGCCGTACAAATATCTGTAAAACTTACTAATGCACTGATGGCCGCCTCGGCACCTTTTGTATTCATTTGTTTTTTAGATAAAATAAACCGATCTAAACTATGAACAAGAAAAGCAAAACCACCTTGTTCTTTAATTAACCCGCCTAACCCGCCCATTAGTAAAGAGAGAATCAGTATTTCTGTCATGCTTTTATAGCCTTCAAACATATCTTTAGAAAAGCTTATAAAATCATAAGATGATACCGTGATGACCCCAATTAACCCGGCAGAAATAATACCCATGACTAAAACGACAAAAACATTTTTCCCTATCAAAGCTAACCCTAAAACAATTAAATAAGGCAAGCATTGTAAAAGCTTAAATTCTCCTATTGGCAGGACTATATTCTCTGTATATTGCCATCCCAATATACTCAAAATAATTAAGGTTGCAATCATTGCAGGAAAAGCAATAACGGCATTATTCTTAAATTTATCCTTTAAAGAACAACCTTGGATCTGTGTTGCAGCAATACTGGTATCAGAAATCATAGAAAGATTATCGCCAAACATCGCCCCGCCAACAATTGCACCTATACTGAGTGGTAAAGAAAGCCCTATAGCATTAGCAATACCTACACCAATAGGACCAATGGCAGCAATTGTACCCATTGAGGTACCCATTGCCATAGAGACCAAAGCCGAAATAAAAAATAACGCGGGTAAGGTTGCTGATTTTGGTACAAAATTTAGCGCTAAATTTACAATAGAATTAACCCCGCCCGTGTTTTGTAGGACTATTGCAAAAGCGCCTGCTAAAAGATAAATCAAACACATAATCATAATATTATTGTCTCGTGCACCTTCTAAGAATACCGACAGTGTTTTTGTAAATGGCGTTTTAGCGATTAAAAACGAGAGCATTATCGCCGGTAAAATAGCAACGGATGCTGAAATTTGGTAAAAAGCATAAGCCTTACCTTGTAAGGTAAAATAAATACCACAGCCAATAAAAAGAATAAAAAACAATACTAAAGGGCATAGCGCATAGACGCTAGATGAAATTTTTAATTTCATAAATACAATTCCTATGGTTAAAAGGAGAATAAAAAATTTAAATGGACGGGTAGAAGGAAGTATAGCCCCTAGGGCATATTGAACATAGCAGAATGGCAGAAAAACACCTGAACAAGGGCATTGCGCCTTAATTCAAGGTTTCTATCAACAAGTAATGTGTCTTTAAACTTAAACATATTGAAGCATCTTAATATGAAAAATCTAAAAACACAAGCTTTTTTTGAATTTTTGGTGCATACGCATATAATAACGCTAAGGTTTTTGTAAAGTCCATTATTAACGCCTACTGGCAAGATCTGTAAGATCTTTTTTACGATCAGATGCCTCTAGTTTCAGTCGGTGACAATTTGTCACCGACTGATTTCCTTATTTATTCAAGCGTTCCTTCTGTGTCAAACGATATTTTATATCTTTTAACTCTTTCTTAATTTCTGCTTCTAGTTCAGCTTCCGTTGGTAAATGAAACTGATACTTAGTTGTAAATATCTGATTCCCTTTCTCCCCCAAAGTATAACGCACCATGGCATTATTTTTTTGTGTACATAAGATTAACCCTATCGTTGGGTTATCCCCCTCGGAACGACATTCTTCGTCATAATAATTAACGTATAACTGCATTTGGCCTAAGTCACCGTGAGTAAGCGGCTTCGTTTTCAAATCAATAATAACATAGCACTTTAATATAGTATGATACATTACAAGATCTGTATAAAAGTGATCGCCATCCAATGTTAACCGTTCTTGCCTGCTGACAAATGCAAAACCTTTACCCATCTCAAGCAAAAATTGTTGAAGATTATTGATTAAGGCTTCCTCAACTTTTGATTCAACTAATTTATGTGACTCTGGAAGACCTAAAAATTCTAAAACTACAGGATCTTTAATTGCATCTACAGGGTTTTGAATTTCTTGTCCTTTTTTTACTAAACGCAACAATCCTTTCTTATCTCGACTTTTAGCTAATCTATCGAATAATAAACTAGCAATTTGCCGTTCTAATTCTCGTACAGACCAACGATTTTCTATTGCTTCTTTTTCGTAAAACTCCCGAGCTTCTTTTCGATCTACTTTTATGAGTACGCGATAGTGCGTCCAAGAAAGAGGGATATCAACGTTTTCTAGGATGAATTCATCACTCACTGAGTGATGAATTGGTATAACATGTTGATATATAACATAAAACATCTTCATATAGCGTAAATTGGTTTCTGTATACCCTCTACCCAACTGGCGCGTTAATCTCTCTGCCATCATCTTTAAAAGCTGAGTCCCATATGTAGCCCGTTTTTTCCCTTGCAACTCTTCCTCTAAGATCTCCTTTCCTATCATCCAATAGCTTTTGACTATCTCCGTATCTACAGTGCGAGAAACTTTTTGCCTCGCTGCATGCACACGTTCAATTATTCTACTGCAAATTTCATCGATTTTAGCACTTTGTAAATCGATTGGATTTGATACTAAAGATTCATCACGCTTAATTGCGATCTTGTTTTTACTGCTCATAAATTAGATCCCCTGTCACACTATTATTTGCCATAAAGCACATAAACTATCTATGTCACATGTTTTAAAATAACACTTTGATTAATCCTTGGAAATCGGATAAATAACGTAGTACGCACTGGTTTTATCTTGTTATTGAATTTACCATCTGTTATTCTAAGGAAGAAAATTAGAGATTTTTTTATTAATCGGAGAAAATACTATGTTTCAATCATCAGAGGCAAAACAAACTATTTCAATTGTTAACCCACACGTTCTATCTATGCCAATACAAGAAAATAACGAACCCCTAATTGATTTAAAAGACCAAAATCAAATCTTGTTTGGTCCCTCTCCTGAAATCCCAAACAATATGGAGTATACAAAAATACGAAGAACGGTATACGAGAAATTATTAGAAGCACAAAACACATTGTCGAACAATTTGAGGTTTTGCATATACGAAGGATACAGAAGTTTACAGTTGCAAGAAAAACTTTTTAATGATCGTTACAGTTTTTTAAAGCAGGCGCACCCGGATTGGAAGCATAAAGAACTGTTTCAAGAAACAACAAAAATGGTATCTCCTGTTATTAATCTTGATGGTTCTCGTAATATTCCGCCTCACTCTACGGGAGCTGCTATCGATATTTATTTGGTAAACCTCCAATGTGAGATTGTAGAAATGGGAATAAACGTTGCTGATTGGATGCAAGATATTGATGGTTCAATATCTCAAACTAACTCGATAACAATTTCTGATAAAGCAAAAGAGCATAGATTAATTATGAGTCGTGCGTTAAATGACGTTGGTTTTATTAATTATCCCGGAGAATATTGGCACTGGTCATATGGCGACCGATATTGGGCTTATCATAGAGGTATGCCATTCGCATTCTATAATACAGTTGAGTAATGACGTAATTCACGAAACATAAATTTCAATTCGTTCACGTCCTTTACCTGGATTGGCTCTCTTGAGTCGGATGTTGCCTATTTCACCCGTTTTCTTAATATGCGTTCCACCACAAAAAGCTTCAGAAAATTCCTTGATTTTCCAATACCGCAATTCATTATCTACATCACTAAAAGCACTAATAATAACGTAGTCTGAATCAACAATTATTTGTGCTTCTTGTTGCAAAGAAGGAATAAATGGCGAAATATTTTGGGTACATTCAAAATCTATTCGGGATTTATCTTGAGCGATATGCGCACCTGCCTTGGTAATGTCTGTAAATTTCTGATATGCCAACACTAGCACAATCTCGGCTGCAAAATGTAAGCGCATTAGACTATATCTACGCTCCCAATCGATAATCATTTTTACTGTATCGCCCACCTTAAGATTATGATCATCTGGTAGGGTATAAACTATTTGCTTTCCGTTCTTTTTTGCTTCGATCACTTTATACCCCCCAATGGTACCGTGATCGCTTTCTTGCCCACCAGAAAATGCATAAAAAATAGTTTCTGCTACTGTAATTTGACTACCATCTACCGTTTGAATCTTTGTCTCTAATTCAGATAAGTAGGGATTTTCCCAAAATATTTTTTTCGTCATACAAACACCCTGTTTCTAAACAGTCATTCACCAGAAAAATTATCGCCAAAGTGAAAACTTTTTCGTTAATTCACTTACTTTATCCCAGTCACCAAATAAAACAATTCCATAATAAACGAGGTTCTCTTCTTTTGCTTGTAGCGTTCTTTCAATTTGCTCTTTGTAAGTTCCTGTAGTCATTGTATCTGTAAAATCATTAAAAATAATATTGTGTGTTATTGCTTCAGTGCGTAATTTTCTAATTTTACTAGTGTTGCTCGATAAAATAATAAATGGACATTCTGAAATGAATGGATGTGAACCCCCATCAGCATCTTTATAATCGGTTAAACGCAGCTCTTCCTTACCAATGACAGAGCCTAAACCAATACACATATGGCCCAATGCATTCATAGCCTTACCAGGATCTACACCTTTATTAAGAATAGCAACCAACTTATTTTTAAATTTTTCATCTGACATTAAATACCCCCAAAAGACTTACTTTCTGTTCCCTTGCCTATGCGTTATAGCGTACAATGTCTCAGACTATCACAGTGCGCTATAACGCACAACCTATTTTTAAGGCTGAATGATGGAAGACATACGTAAACATATTTCATTAACACTAAAAGCATTACGTAAAGAACAGGGTTGGAGCTTAGATAAAGCTGCCGAAGAAACTGGGGTAAGTAAAGCAATGTTAGGCCAAATAGAGCGTGGTGAATCAAGCCCGACCGTTGCTACTCTTTGGAAAATTGCAACTGGTTTTCGTACATCCTTCTCTTCGTTTATTGAGGATATTAATACCAATTTCAACAAACCAATTTATAGCCGCCAAACACAACGCCTTTTTCAAAAGGATGAAAAATTTCGGGTAACGCCACTTTTCCCTTTTGATAATGAATTAGATTTTGAAATATATCTGATCGAGTTACAACCAGGATGTGAACATTTGTCTCCAGCACACCAACAAGGCGTTATTGAACATACAATCGTCATTGAGGGAAAAATGGAAATCTTAGTCAATAACCGCTGGCAAACTTTAAATGAAGGTGAAGGACTTCGATTTAACGCAAATCAACCTCATGGTTATCGAAATACCAGCTCAAAAATTACGTGTTTTCACGATATTGTTCATTACACTAAAAGCTGAACAAATTTAATGGCCCTCTAATTGAAAAATCGGCATAATTTTTGTCCATGTCCAAATTTGACTCATTTGCTTTGTTAAGCGATAATGCTATAGACTACAGCTAGACTTGACACCGCATCACTTTAAACCCGTGTAAGAATAAAGCTTATTATAAATATCATTTATTTCTGCTTCTGTAAAAACCTCTTGTATTTGATTGCACATTTTAGAAATAACAAATGTAACTTCGGAGTGTTTTATGACATTAACATTAATGCTGTTTATTGTAACGTCTTTAAATATACATCTATCCGAAAAAACAATGATAGACCATATAGGTAAACTTTTACCAACAAGATTTTTTAAATGTTTTATATGAGATGCATTCTGCATTATAGGATTATAAAAATGCTCTTTATGACAACAACCTCGACCTTTAGGCAATGTTTGCGTCCATCTTTTCTGTGCTTCTTTACCAAATATCCAACCGCTATAATTTTTGCATTCAAATACAAACAAACCTTTTGAACATATCAATAATACATCAATTTCGGTTATTTCATCTTTTCCTTTTGGAATGAGAATGTTAAACAAAAATTTTCCTCCATTATTTTCAAAATGACGTAAAGATTTATATGCTAAGTATTCAAGATATTTACCTTTATCATCCTTAACAGATGAATATAGATTCTTTGTAATTTGATAATACGCCTCTTTTTTGTATTGTTCTGTGTTTAAATACAAAATAATAACAATAATGATTGGTACTAAAATAAAACCTAGCATAAGCTCCAGCCCAACCCGGTTATTACAGTCATCAAAATTAAAGCAATTATTACAGCGCCTAATATAGTTAAACAAAATGGGATTACTAACAATACAATAGGAATTAGTATCATGGAAAGTAAAAAAGTAATCATTTTAGAGCCTATTTATAGCTATTATTGATTTAAGTCGCTTAGTATATCATTAAGAAAGGTGTTGAGCAATATCTACCCTATTTAACTAAAATAAAGGCAAAAGTGAGCAAAGGTGTTCAGATCTCGATTATGTACTAATCCCTCTTGCAACCACACTCAACAAAACAAGCAGTATGCATAAAAGTACTTGTATTATCAATGGGTCATACGGTTATATTACAGGTACTAGTATAGTATACTACTTTAATGCAACAACATTATGTACAAAATGGTAGATGAGTTAACCGACGAATGAAAACAGCCAGGCGAAAGTTACGTATTATTCGGATCTTCAATCTTTAGTTGCATATTGTATAAGCTTGCATAAGCACCATCCAAGGAAATCAGCTCGTCATGTGTTCCTTGTTCTTCAATTCCATTATCGGTTAATACAAGAATTCTTTGAGCATTTCTGATTGTTGAAAGGCGATGAGCAATAACAAGCATTGTACGATTTTCAGTTAGCTTTTCCAGTGAATCTTGCACGGCTTTTTCACTTTCATTATCTAATGCGCTTGTTGCTTCATCAAAAATAATAATAGGCGGATCTTTTAAAAACACACGTGCTACACTTAAACGTTGTTTTTGACCTCCTGATAATTTGACACCGCGTTGTCCAATATCTGTCGAGTATCCATCCGGTAATGCCATGATAAAATCATGAGCATTCGCTTTTTTTGCCGCCATAATAATATCTTCTTCACTCGCATCAAGATTTCCATAACGGATATTATCTGTCACTGTCCCAGAAAATAAATAGACCTCTTGCTGAACAAGGCCTATATTCTTTCTTAAGGATTTTAAGCTAAGCGTGCTAATGCTTTTACCATCAATTGATATTTCTCCTTGGCTAACCTCATAAAATCTAGGAATTAAAGAGCATAGAGTCGTTTTCCCTGCCCCTGAAGGCCCTACTAGCGCAATGTATTCTCCAACTTTTATATTCAGAGATATATTTTTTAGAACATGATCATAGCCCTCTTTATACGTAAAACTGACATTTTTGAATTCAATATCTCCCTGAACATGCACCAATTCACTTGCATCCGATCTATCTTTAATATCCGGCTCGATTTCTAAGATTTCCATAAACCGATTAAAACCTGTTACTCCTTCTTGATATAGTCTGACAAAATTACCTAATCTTTCAATGGGTTCAATTAAAATTACGATATAAAGTAAAAATGTGATCAAATCCGCTAAATCTAAGGAGCCTTTAACAATGCTAACTGCACCAAAAATGACAACGGCCATTGTCATAAGCTTCGTGAGTGCAATTAAACCATCATAAAAATAAGCTTCACTTCTATACCCCTCCCTTCGGCTTTCAAGAAAACGATTGTTTTCATAACTAAATTTTTTCTTTTCAATCTCTTCATTTGTGAATGACTTAACAACTCTGATCCCTGCAAGAGAATCTTCAACTTGCGCATTAATATCGCCGATTCTATCCCTGCCTTTCCTTAATGCACTATACATTTTCTTGCTGAAATAAAACCCGTAAATTCCCATGATTGGTAGAAAAAAAAGAGCAACAATGGCAAGCTTGGTATTGATATTTATTAATATGATAAATGCACCGATAAAATTCAGTAATGAGATGACAATATCTTCAGGGCCATGATGATATAACTCGCCAAGATCATACGTATCATTTGAAATCCGAGTCATTAATTGGCCTGTTTTATGTTCATCATAAAACTTAAAGGAGAGCTTCTGATAATGCTCAAATAATTCATTACGCATGTCTTTTTCCATCAGCGTTCCCATCATATGTCCCTGATAGGTAATAAACGCGTGACATGCCGTGTAAAGTATAACCAATATTAACATGATGCCGCCCATCATATAGATCTGATTGAGCGCTTCAGGTGATCCGGTCTCTAGTAAATTTTTAGTGATGAATCTGATACATAATGGAATAGCCAATAGTACTGCTGATGCAATAACTGCGCATGCCATATCTGCATAAAAAAGGCCTAAATATGGTTTGTAATAAGAAAAGAATTTTTTAACACGCGAACTCACAGCGTTTCTCCCGTAAATGCAAACAGATTATGGTATCTCTGTCCAGATCTGACCCCTTCACGCTTCGACTACGAGGCTTTCTTTCCAACCAAATTCAGAAAAAAAATGATCCTTAAATACGCACTCAAGTGCGTGACAAATAAAGCGTTCGGTATTGTGTGGCAAATTGTTTATTGGGTAAAATTTCAGCTCGTCACATTTGTGTGGTTCTGCATTTTTTATGACGCCTTCATAGCTGGTTGCCCTAAAAAACACATCCATTTGTTCAAAAGAGTTTCCTTCTGGCATATGATGCAACCGATGCATAACATGACATACTTGGATATTGTGTGGCTGCAAAATAATATCTGCTTCTTCCTTCGCTTCTCGAATAATACCTTGTGATGCAGTTTCTCCTTGTTTTAAACCGCCCATTGGCACAACATATAAACCATCTGCAATGCCGGTATTAAAACGTCTTAAAAGAAGCACGTGATCATTTTTAATTAAAAACAAAAAAACACCCACTTTTATTTTATAACGTTTTGCTTCTTTCTGAGAAAAAGATGAAAGAATCTCGTTATTCATACAATTCTCCTTCTTTATACCACTTATGAGTTTCGGTTCGAGGGCGCGCCTCAACACCATGTGCCTCAATAAAAGCCACGATAGCCCATCTTGCAAAAGGTTTTCCAATGAATGTTTCATCCAATTGAATCACATCGTGCTAACCGGGAGACAATGTGTCTGTGTTCATCACTTTTTGAAAATTACTGGAAATCATAAAGACAGCATTATCTGTCTGGTGCTCTACAAGTTTAAGATTTTCTGGACCACTCCCTATACGTAGTCCCGAACAACTTTCTGCGATCGCAAGCGTAAAAGAACCTGAATCAAAATGGGGTTTGGCTAAATATTTTTCTGATTTATTCCAGTCATACCTTAAAAATCGGAGCAAAATATGCACGCATTCTGTGTCAAATACTTTATTGAAAACCCCAGGAAATTTTGGCTCAAACATTTCGAGAATATTTCGTACTGTTTGATATACCATTTCCCAAATAGGCTTTGCTTTAAACATAAAATCATTAACCACTGGATTCTGAGCAAGAAAATCGGCATATTTTTCAAACAATGCAGGATGATAATGAAAGAAATCCTTGCTGTCATTGTAGACATGGTCATTTGAATCGCGGTGCTTAAACCCAACATCGCCTCGACGATGTAAAGGCGCTATCGAAAAATCAATGTGTGACTTAACACCATCTGGCAATGCTAAGAACTTAAAAAAGGCTTGAATTGCCTCATCAAGATTGGCTCGAGAAATATTAAATGGAACGTTCACATAGAACTGTTCTTGTAGATCTGAATATATCTTTTCTAAGCTTAAATTTTTGTACATTTATTTCGCCAAAACTGGTGGGCCCACTAGGACCAAGGGATTATGAGTTATAGTGTACACGATTTTATTAGCTTCTAACAATCTGTAAAATGCTATCGCGATATAGAGGTTAAATCCTTTATTATCACTAACCAGCCGTAATAAATTGTATCGTAACCTGATTACAATACGCTTATAAAGCGTAACCCTTAACCTTATAAAAGAGGCACCTTGTAAGGAATACTTACAAATTTCGAACGAGAGGTACAGTGAAATCTGACACCTTAACTCAAATCCCTTCAAGTATGGTTGCAATAAAGCGAGCCATCCACCTTGCTTATACATGCGCTGTTGCCATAAAAACATAATACCGATTAAATATTTTGTAATTCATTTATTTTATTATGCTAAAATCTATTGCCATACAACTGTAATTTGGGCTGTATATATTATTTGTGACAGGGAGAAAATGTTATGCGTTATAGTCTAATAGAACTTAAAAAGCTAGTTCCAGAAATTCTCTCTAGTGGAAACATTAATACTCGTTTCGATGGTTATCCAATCATACATTCCGTCTTTATTGAATTACGAGATGAGGACGACAACACTAAACACATACATTATATTAAATTAATCGAAATTATTCTACAATACCCTGGATGTGAACCAGATGTTCTAGATAAACACCGAAAACCACTTTTAGCATATGCAGCGGAAATGGGAAAACTTAATGTACTAATTATGCTACTAAGGGCAGGCGCTAACCCTAACCTAACAAGTACACAGCTTCAATACACTGCTTTGGAATGGGCTATTCAGCGTAATGCAACTTCCAAGGCTATTCCAATCTTAAAAAAACGTACAGATGTAACTCAGCAAATGCTCAAAAATTGCCAAGAAATGTTTGAAACCGCCCTAGAAGATGAAGATGTTGATACCATTAACACCCTGCTCGATTTAAACCTCGTCAAATACAATCTAAAATTCAGACGTAATTTAAGCACTGCACATGAACTTCCTACTGGATTTTGGATACGAATGATAACCAATCCAAAAGAAGAACTGAAAATATTACGCGAAAGAGAAAAATTAGATGATAGCATTTTATTCAAACAACGCCATACCACTAGACCTCACCCAAACTTACATTACACAAATTATAGTCCTGCTACTTATGTGCGACATAGTATACCTATCAGTATTTTTAGCTTTCAAGATGCTGGTGTAATGATTCTGCCTACTAATAACCCAATTTCTTATTGGTTTGATGGGCACGAAGAAGAATTGACCCGCGATTTTAGCTATCACGAAGATGCTCACTTAAACAATGGTCAGAAAACAGGACAATATTGGGAAATAACCCCACAAGACATTAAAAGAAAGATTGAAGAACTTTACAAAAAAGAGGTACAGAGATATCGGAGAATTGCAGAAGAAGATGATGATGAAGATCAGAATAAGTTTGATAGACATGGCGTTATATTAGACAAACTGTTATGTGAAAGGGTTCGTTTCTCATGGAATGAAGGGTTGATACGTTACAAATCTAAACAAATTTTTGGCATTTTAGTCGACCCAGAGAATGAAACTTCTTCTAAAAAAGCTTTTGAATTAAAAAATACGCTTCAACTCGATGTGCCTTTTTATAGCTATAGTGAATACCCTGGAACTACTCATGTAGTAAATCAAAGCGACCTCATTCAAAGATGGAATTTGGGTATTCCCGCTGTTGCAAAGAAAAGTGCGGTTAAGCCATTAGTAATGTCTAATGGCCATCAATTACCGAAAACAACACATGAAAGCGCTGTTCATCACCCAACTAGAGTCCGGATGACTAAGAAACGATAATAGAAACAAAGGGGTCAAATCTGGATAGGGACAAAAGTTTATAAATTTTTGTTGTGATTATTTGTCCCTATCCAGATTTGACCCCCTCACTTTATTGACTTCAGTAACCTGCTATAGAACAAATCTTCTAATATTATTTAATCCAACAGTTATTAATCAGTCTGTTAGTGTGAAAGGTTAATATTTGGCCCCCGATAATTGAGCCAGCCCAAATAAGCAAATTATAAATCCAAAACCATTTTTTGAATATTAAGGACTCAGATGGCGTAGAAGACATATGAGACATTTTATCTTCTAATTGTCCTAGCTTCCATTCAATTAACTTTAATCTAATTATGTAATTTTGTTCTACAATCGGTTGTTTTTCTATTTGGGGATCAATATTGAATTTGGCTTGAAAAGTAGGATGGTCTTGAAACGATGCTGCAAGCTTTGATTCAAATTCTTTATAATCTATTTGAGATGTGCTTTGCATAAGAGAGTTAACTATAGAGCTATAGGATTGATCATTCTTTAGTTTATTACTCTCATCAATTAGTTCTGGTTTGGCCATATCGATTATTTGGTTAATTGAAAAAACAACCAAAATAAAACAAATTATTAATACAAAAAACGGTGAATAAAAAGCTAGTGGCCTATTTTGAGTTTCAGTCTGCATTTCAACACTCTCTCCTTAATTATAAATTTATTATAGCTTAAAGAAATTTTATTGTACCAATTAAAAAGATTCAATCACGCTAAATTGTTACTACATGGGATTTGTCGCAGCCTACAGATCATTGTTAATTACTTGATTACTGGTAGACCCACTAGGATCAAGGGATTATGAGTCAGAATTCTAAAAATTAACTCGTTGATTTATATACAATTTATGCATAGGCGCCCGTTACAAATGCCTAACAGAGTATAACAATGTAGTACTCACTCGCGCAAATCTCGCGCAAGCTTTATGAAGGTATACGTGATACAGAATTTAGGAACCATCGCAAAATATCTGGTACTCGGGAATTTTTGGGTCTATTAACAGGAGACTTAAGTCTAAAGACGCGCATTTAATTGATCAATTTGGTGTTGGGTTTTGCTCATCCTTTATAGTTGCTGACGGTTGTGTCAAGAATCTGGTAGTATCAATCAGGGAGATTCAGTGAACAGCTAGCTTTTTAGATAATTTAGATTATCTTATTGCGCCCTGATCTCATGGTCATCAATAGTCTTTTTGGTAATATAGCTCTCGAAACCATAGGGGGGATGTAGGGTTATGTTAGCAAAAACAAAGGCAGATTTTATCGATCTATTCAGTGAACTTGAGGAATCCAGACAGGACGAGAAAATTCTCTATCCTTTGGATGAAATTTTATTTTTAGTTTTAAGTGCTGTTCTGGCTTGCGCAGAAAGTTGGCAAGATGTTGTCGATTATGGCAATGAAAAATTATTTTTGTTAAAAAAATATTTCCCATATGTCCATGGCATACCTTTTAAAAGCACAATTTGTACTGTGCTTGGCATGGTAGAAAAAAGAAAATTTGAATTTTGGTTTACAAATTGGGCAGATAGTTTAGCGAGTGTTATTCCCGGAGAACTTATTGCTATTGATGGAAAAACTTTGCGTGGAAGCAAAAAAAATACTGAAAAAGCTTCTCATGTTCTTAATGCCTTTGCAACTAAGCGAGGTCTTGTTCTTGCCCAACGAAGTGTTGATGATAAAACAAACGAGATCCCAGAAATCCCAAAGTTGTTAGATATTCTTAACATTGAGGGTGCTGTTGTTAGTGCCGATGCTTTGAATTGTCAGAAAAAAATTGCCGAAAAAGTAATAGAAAAAAAGGGGGATTATTTCCTAACCCTAAAAGGAAATCAGGGGAACTTAGAAGACGATGTTAAAGTGTGTGATTCATAGACATCCTTTCTAAATTTTGGTATTCTAACTCTCTATGGAAAGAGAGATAAAAGCCAGACTAGGATGGGTTCAACTTTTTCTTGAAACGAATAATGCAACTTTCGTCTGCAAGCATTGTGGTGTATCGAGGCCCACACTGAAGAAATGGGTAAAACGTCATTTAGAGAAGGGATCATCAGGACTAAATAATCACTCTAAAAGACCGCTTTCTTGCCCTAATAAGAAAATAAATAAGGAAATATCAGATCTAATATTGGATCTCAGAGAGAACCGCAATTTAGGAGCTAGGCGTATCCAAAGTGAATTGCTTAGACTAAATGACCTTTCGCTTTCATTGGCAACAATTCATAAAGTATTAATATCCTTAAATGCTAAACCTATAAAAAAGTTACGCAGGCTAAAGAAATTTAAGCGTTACCAAAGACCAATTCCTGGTGATCGAGTACAAATGGATACCTGTAAAATTGCTCCAGGTATATATCAATATACTGCTGTTGACGATTGTTCTCGTTGGCGAGTATTAGAGATCTATAAAAGACGAACAGCTACCAATACTCTGAAATTTCTTGATAAGATAGTCGAACAATTTCCATTTCCTATACAAAGAATTCAAACAGATCGTGGGAGGGAATTTTTTGCAGAGAAAGTTCAATTGAAAATGATGGAATATTGTATAAAATTTAGGCCAATTAAGCCAGCGTCTCCTCATTTGAATGGAAAAGTTGAACGTTCGCAGAAGACAGATTTAGAAGAATTTTATGCGCTGGCGGATCTTTCTGATTTTGAAAAATTACGTGAAGAACTTGAATGTTGGCAATTTTTTTATAATTGGAAAAGACCGCATGGAGCCCTAAAAGGAAAAACTCCTTCTCAAATTGATAGCGAATTAGCAAATAAAACCCCATTTTCTGACGAAATAGAAGCACTGTATGATATTTCAAGAGAACATGTGCAAAATGCCAATTTCTCGGTAGAAATGCAGCTTCGCAATTTGAAAGCAATAAGTCGTGTTAAATGAGAAATAGTTAGACTAATGAATTATTGAAACAATCTCTGTGAATCACACAGCTAAAGCGATTTTTAATCATCGCAATGATCCAAAGTATCAATTTAGTATCCACGAAGAGCATGATAAGGGGCATGGTCGAATAGAAACCCGATGTTGTTGGAGTGTAGAAGTACCGGATTGGCTCAAAGAGCTCTATGGCACATTCTACAATCCAGTGCGACAAAAGTCTCCAAAGTGCTGTATAAGCGCTTCTTTCGGGGTTTGATACCCTAAGCATTTTCTAGGGGTACCATTAATTTGCCTCTCTATTCTATCTATCTCTTCTTGGCTTGTCATATCAATATTGAATTTTTTTGACAAAAAACGCCTCACTCGGCCATTCGTATTTTCATTACTCGGTCTTTGCCATGGTGAATGAGGATCGCAAAAGAAAATCTTGCATTTTGTTTGACGCTCTATAAAAGGAAAAAACATAAATTCACCACCTTGATCAAACGTTAATGAACACCACAATTTTTTAGGTGAAGATTTTATCGTCTCACAGATTTTTTTAATAACGGGCTCACTTTTTGCATTTTCATTTTTGTGCAACAATAAATATCTGGTTTTACGTTCTACCAAAGTTGTAACACATGCTTTTTGACCTCTTGGGAATCTAATAATATCTCCCTCCCAATGCCCTAAAACTTCTCGTAACTTTGCTTCTTCTGGTCGATTGCTAATATTTCTGCGTAATAAACGTTCTTTTTGATAGGATTTTCGATTGGCGCCAGGATGTCTTTTAAGCTTTTGTCTAGGTAAAAATTTATACAGTTCTCTTTTTTGGTCTCGATAAACATATCGATATATGCTTTCATGACAAATAGAAATTTCCTTTTCTTCTTTTTTTAATCGACCTGAAATCTGTTCTGGACTCCAACCTTTTGAAAGACCGTCTAATACGAATTTATTTAAGCTGCTTTGTGTATCAATTTTATTCGGGCGATGAGGGTGACGCTCTGCAGCTAATTCATGAGCTAGCCCGGGCATATACCGCTGGCCCGACTTATTTCGCTTTAGCTCCCTGTAGATGGTAGAACGATGGCGTCCTGTTCGTTTAGCTATGGTACTTATCTTGGTGTTCATTGAGAGAAAAGTGCTAATTAGTCGATCCTGAAAAAGCGTTATGCCCATAATGGTTCCGCCATTTTTAGATCTGTATCCTTTGGTAAATACCTCATAATTTTCTTTAGATTAAAAGCACACCCTGATAATAATGCATTGATATGATCTCCTATTTTTCCTAATAAATGATTTCGACATAATTTATTGTCTTCTTTAAGATGGCCGATAATGGGTTCTATAGCAGAGCGAGCTTTCAAAAATCTTTTAAGAGTGGCAGATAACCCTTTGCGACCCGTAATAAATACTTCCACATCCTCTGGATGATTTTCCTTACCTCGATATCCTTTATCTACAAAAGCTTGTTTAGGTTTAATTCCACTAAGCTTCTTTACCTGCTTTAAACTATCTTTTAAAGTACGGCCATCATAAGGATTACCATGATGCGCTTTTATGCCAACCACCCATGGCTCCGTAGCTGTTGTTACCACCGATACCTTGCAACCAAATTCATATTTCTTATGAACTTTTCCTTTGGCAATACATTCTACTTCAGGGGCATGAAGACTATAAAGTTTATTTTTATCCTCTTTTTGTTGGGCTAATAATCGGTTCGCCATGGACAACTTGTTATTTAATTGAACATCTGGACAAGATATTTTTCTTTCAATATCTCGTACCACTCGTCCTAAATAATTTTTAACCTTTTTGGTTTCTTTGGTCGCTCTTTTCATTTGCTGTGCTTGAACATACCGGGTTTGTTGGCTTAATGCACGTTTACTAAGCCGAACATAAGTTTGCCTTAACTCAACGCCTCTTAAATGAGCTTCTTTAATCAAGTGTTCTCTCATTTTGTGGCATAGTTTGGCATCTGTTGGAAAGGTTATGGCTTTTTCTTGTACCGTGGTATCCACATTCACTCGCTTTAATAAAGCTTCAGTTAAAAAACTTAAACGTTTAGCCGCATTTAAAGTTTCGGTTAATAATTTTTCAACCCCCTTAATTCCCAAACGCTTACGCCATTTAACCAAGCTCGTGGGATGGCAAGGGAGTTCATGAACAAAGTATTCTAAACCACAAAAATATTGCCAATAAGGATTTTCACAGAATTTTTCTACAACTGTTTCGTCGCTTTCATTTTCTAAGTATTTCAAATAATGTAATCCCGCCATTATCCGAATAGGTATGCCAGGCCGGCCATTGTCTTCACTATAATATTGGCCAAAATGCTCTGCCAAATAATCCCAATTTAATTTATTGGCCAATTGATATAAGCCATGGCTTTTATCTAATAAATCTTCCAATTTAATGCGCCCACTAGTATTATTGCCAGGTGTTTTAGTCATCATAATTGCAAGCTTTCCTTTAAAATTTATGAAAACCTTGCAATATTTTACGCCCATTTTTTCAAGAATAACCAGCTTTTTTAGGAAAAATCGGCCTTTTCAGGATCGACTAATTAAACATCGATCCTTCATGGATAACTGAGTATACTGGCCCATGCGGCAGTCTCCTTTGCTGTGTTTCAACGTTTCCTAAGAACTTGAATATACAGCAAAAAACTGTCGCACTCCTATTTAGAATCTGCCTTTACGATATGTCATGCCCTAAGAATACTAAAGTGTTCGCCTAAAGGCGAGGGTGTTAACCCTATCCCACAGAGAGACATAAAAGCCAGATCAATAAGACTCTAAAAGATTAAATTTTTATGAAACAGGGATATTTCTTAGAAGGGAAGATAACTCGTTCGATAAAATTGCTCATCATAAAGAAGATTGAAATTCCTTAACCTTAAAATAGATGGTATTTTTGAATGCTTACCTTCTAACGTTTCAGGCTTTGGGGCGACTTGCTCAAAATCTAAATTCATAGGGGATAGCATGATCCCCTATTTTAAAAATTACAACCCTATTCTTTGAAAAAATCAGCTTAATTTTATATCACGTGAACGGTTACGATCCGAATATTGATATTTTCAGCAAATATTAAATATTTAGAGAGAAAACTTAAAGTCACTTTTACAGACGAATGTGGGTGCCCTGGGTCTATTAATACAGCTCCTATGTAATAAACATTTATCCCATAAATCAGGCCATTCCCGCCATAAGTCAATTCCGTTTAGCACATTTTATTCTATATTTATGAAAAGCACGGCCATCGGGATCACATTTATTACCACAAGTACCTCCAGTAACAATTTCAATGCCCACCATCACCTCATTATTCGGACATTCACTCGCCCAAGCTACGGCACTCGCGCCTCCTCCATAACTACGTTCTGAGAGCCAAGAGGTCGATGGATTCGCATTCAATCTAGTTTCTATGACGGAGATAACCCTGCGTAGGTTCTCATTTTCTTTTTTCAAATTCTGTACTTCTTGTTGAGAAGGAATAGTTTTTTTCATCTCCTCCATCTTAGTGTTCATATCTTCCACCTTAGTCTCAAGATATTGAAGTGCTTTCCAAAAATCGCCCTCTAACCCTCCCGAATATACAGAGTCATCACTATATACTACAGAACCTATCACTGAAGAAATTATCAAAAGTATTGCAGCACCCCGAACATAAAATTTCATACTATTCTCCTTGCTTTAACATAAACGTAAACCTTGATTAGTACTGGACTCTGCATTAAGAAATTCCTATTTTATATCATCCTATTCTAATGAATAGCATGCACATCTATTATATTTTTTCCCAAACACTTAACATTAACTCATTACATTCTTTTCAAATGATTATGGGATCATAAACTTATGATCTTTTTTATTGTATACGAATGCCTCAATATCTATTTTTAATCGCTCGAGAAAATCGCTCATATTTGAAGCAATTCTCTTTACTATAGCGTCATCATCTTCAAAAAATATACCTTCCTCGACGGTCGCAAAAGATGGAAGATAATATACTACACCATCCTGCAAGCTAAGCGCAAATCGCCCACCACCCCCGTCTCCTCCAAAAATCTGGACTGGCATATCTTCTTTATCTCTCTCAAATCTGACCCTTGTCGGTTCCCCTCTTTCAGAAGCATTGGCAATACGTGCGGGGGGATCAATAAAATATCCGTTATAAACATCCGGAAGACTGATTTTATCAATTACTGAATAAAATGGCTCTAAATCCTTGGGCAAAAGAATGTCTCTTGAGCTTGATATTTCTTGTACTTCATTGGTTCCTAATGAATATCCAAAATCCTGTTTCTTCATATCACGAAGAGCTTTATTAACCGAGCTCAACCATTTTTTAAAATCATAACCCGTCATTTATTTTTCCCCTTCCCCCACCAATGGTTAAAAAATTGTTCATCGATCAATGATGCAAAGTTTTCAATCTGCGCGCGGGTTGCATGCGGATGCGCTTTATCAAATTCTTTCCAACGATTCGTAATTAATTGATGAATATTTTCATCTGCTCTGTTACCCTTTACTCCTTCGAGATTCGGCGGTGCATCAAAATCATAATCTTTGAACTCAGGATGGCCTCTGTACTTTTGAGGTATCCGATGATGGACATCCCAATTTTCTGGAAGAGGACGTTTACCCGCTGCACGCAGGGCAGCATTGTAACGGCCCCTATAGTTCTCAGGTGCGGGTGCTGGACGGGTAGTTGCCTTTTTTGCAGATGCTTTTGAGCCACGTTTAGGATCAGCACTTCGTGAAGAGGTAGGTTCTTCCTTGGTATCTGCGGCCTTGGCCTTATCGTCTTTGGAATTGGACTTACCCCCACCGCCGCGTTTTCCAGTCATGGCAGCCGCCAGGCCACCGCCGACTCCTGTTCCTGCCGCTGCCCCTGTAGCACTTGCTCCACTTGCTGTCGAGGGGGGGATACCGACCGCGGGAGGTTTTACAGGCGTCTCTGGGATCGGTATCCGTGGGCCTGCTGGCAAAGGTTCTGGCAGAAGGCGTTCAGCAAAGCTTCTGGCCATTGCCGCTCCTTCAGATACTGCTTCTTTTGCTGCCCCACGCGCTCCGTTCGAACCGCCAGCAACAGCACCGCCTAATAATCCGCCCGCTAGCTCTCCATACTGTTCATCTCTTTCGGCTTCCGTAATACGCCCACTTTTGTAATCCTCGTGCGTTCGATAGGCAGAATATCCTGTTGCAGCAACACCCGCCACACCTATGGCTGCCACTACCGTTACCGGCGCAGATGCGACAGCAGCAACAACAACCACCCCCACAATCGCTCCTTCTACAATCCCTTTTGCGAGGCCCCGTGCAAAATCACGCCAACCATGGCCATCTAATTCAATTCTATTGATGGGGTGATTCTGAACGAAGGTATATAAATTAACTCCATCCTGAAGTCCTCTGGGTTCAGGTGCTATCCAACGTCCTAACCAAGGGGCTTGATAACGAGCACCAAAGTAATGGAATCCTGTTTCTTCATCCCTTTCTTTCGCCATATATCGGTATCGCTTTGCAACTTCTGTCTGGCTTCGAACAGCTTGATAAGTTGAACTACCGTAGGGCGAATATTCTTCATAAGATATAACGCGTGCTGCTTCATCCAATTCAAGGCTAGCCGATCCTAAATGATTGCCGAATTGGTATCGAATAAGGCGCGCTGCTGCCAAATCATCACCCGAGACATCTAGTCTGCGCGTTTCCACCATTGCAATACGCTGTTGATCGTCCATAATATGCAACGTCTCACGCTCCAATATGGTCGTATTTGCATCGATCCGGCCATTTATTATATTGCCCCGATGCTTACGATAGATTTCGAAGCCATCAAAATAAAGACGTTCTTCAATGAGAGTGGAGGACTTTTCCCACACTTTACGGGTTCGTTGTCCTGAGGCATCATAAACATAGAACGCAGTACCGCCTCCACCGAGATCAGTTTTATAAAGCTCATCTTTGTAATCCCAATGCATATTGGGCCCTGCTTGTCCTCCGCCCAAGTGAGGCATGCGCACTACGTTGCCATGCGCATCATATTGATAGCTTTCATTCACTGGGTTGGCGCTGTTAGGGTTGAGTACAATCCCGCTAAGCCGGTTGTTGAATTTAATCGGCCCTCCCTGACTATTTCCTTCAATCAAGCTATTCTCTTCATATCGATAGGCGCGTGTCCAACCGCTATAGGCGCTATCCCCGCTACTATGCTGCATTGAAAGAAAGTTTCCTACAGCGTCATAGACATAGGTTTCTAAATAAGTGCTCATCGCGTTGCCATCGCTTGGATGTTGCAGTCCAATACGAAGAGCATCGGAATGTGAATGAGGCACTGGACCATTTTGTCCGATATGTTCTCGGCCAGTCGCTCGGATGAGTTGGTACAGAGCGTCGTAAACATACTCGGCACTGGGTTCTACCCGCTTATTGCGAAAATAAATGGTCTGTTGAGCATCGTCTCGAATATAGGTGACATTACCTGCAGGATCATAGGTGTACTTGAGATTTTGTAATTGACATCCTGGCCAACCTGATGGAGGTGGATTAGGGCAATCCTCTGGAAAAGTAATATTGGAACGTTGAGTGCGTAGCTGTTTTAATCTAAAAGATAAGGGATCATAATCATAGAATGTACTGGCACCATTCTTATAATCAATTCTGAGCCGTTGTCCTCTCGCATTATAATCGATATTAGCAACCCCTACTAACGAGGGAGCATTTGTTGCAATATCTAATAATCCTTTGGTTTCCCTTCCAAAGTCTAACCAGACATCCACCCGTTCTAATAGGTTAGCTAGGTTGTATACCGGTTGTATCACATTATACAAACGCCTCTCGGGGCTATTATGGATTACGGTATATTGAACCGACCGATTAAGTGCATCATAACGATTGCTACTTTCAAAGACTTTAGAATCAAATTCTAGATCGTAAGACCAATCGGGAATAGATTTATAGTCACTGACGAACTGACGAGTACTGTATCGCAAATTGCCTTTAAAATCGTAAGATTCAATTGGGTCATTGTTTTCATTTAATCGTGCATTTGTTAATAGACCTGCAGAGTCATAGTGTCGGTAAATACGGGTTCTCAAATTCAGCGCTTCACTATTGATTCGATTTTCTCCATACTCAATCTTGCTGATCAGCACAGTTTTATTGAGTGTCCGAGGATCAGAAGCTGTGGTCGTACCCCGAACATAGTGTTCTATGGGTCGGCGAAGCACATCGTACTGAGTGACAAAAGAATGTCCACGGCTATCCCAAATACGAATGGATTGGCCAGTGACATCATTCAACATCCACTTGCCGCCTGCCTCCATACTCGCCTGGTGGATACAATTGCCAAGCATATCGTAAGAATAACGCATGATGATGCGCCCGAGCTCATCTCCATTTTGTTTAATCGCATCCCGAACCAATCGCGTGTTACCCTCGATATCTAATTCAATCCTATTGACTAAAGTCTTTTCTACACCATCCAACGGATGATTAGCCAACAAGATCCGATTACGAGAAATTGTAAGAAAAGAACGGCCAAGTGTATCGAAATGTGTGGTGGTTGGTGTATCCGCATGAACACTCGCCTTTTCTGCAGCTTTCTGTTCTTGGAGGCCTAGTGCTCCTTGTATGCGTTCTTGATACCAAGTCTGCCAGGCGTTGGGATCAGAGGATAATTTCTCAAAATATGCCTTAACATAACTATGTATATGAGGATCTGTACGAGGATCACCGGTTTCAACATTACGTGGGGCAACTGTATCGTTGACGTCATAAGTCGTTTGCTGCCATGGATTAAACACAACTTTTTCATAAGTGTTATTAGGGTGCAAGGTTACAACAACGCGACCAAGCGCGTCGTAAAATAGTACGGGGCTAATCCCCACTTTGACGCCAAATTCAAAATGATGATTTACACTGAAAAAAGGTTCATATTTGCAGATTGGCTGACCTTTATTATTAAAAATAGTCCATCCACTACCCACCCAACGATGTTCAACGATGTCCCCTCCTTCAATGAAGGGGCCAGACTCTGCTTGGATTTTCTTTTGGATTTCTCGACCAAAGCCATCAGAATAAGAAAAATTAATTTGAAATTTCGTAGCTTCATTCTGAGACAAATCACTAGTGTGGATTTCACGCGTTACGATAGCTGCATAAATGGGCTTCCACTTGCCGGGATCATCAGGGAAAGTTTCTCGGGAAGTTTTAAAACAATATAAGTTATACAGAATACGGGTGGTTGCGTTCTGCAATAAAGTTGCTGCAATGCTCTGTGGGTCTAAATGCTCATGAAATGCTGCGATCTGAGATTGCGGAAGATTCCCAACAAATCCGTTTAAGGAATCTCCATCCACTTTTTCTGAAGAAGGTTTACCCATAACAGCAATGCCGACCACCATTCCCAACGCATCAAATGCAATGGCTGTTTGGTTACGATTAGGATCGCTCACCAGAGAAGGCTGAAGAACCCGATAATCGTTTATTTCCACCGTAACCCAATTGTTTAAAGCATCCCGAGTCTCCTTTAAGAGCAAATCATATTCATAGCTAATATGCGTGTCTTGACCAAATGTATTTCGATAACGGCGCGGC
Source organism: Gammaproteobacteria bacterium (assembly GCA_044225395.1). Lineage (GTDB taxonomy): Bacteria > Pseudomonadota > Gammaproteobacteria > UBA6186 > Azoamicaceae > CADEGZ01. The sequence goes on along the minus strand of JBGAIP010000001.1, from coordinate 9,818 downwards.
AGGAAAAAATGTTCTCGAGCAGTGGTTAGCTCAGTATCCGCACTATCCAATGGATTATCGGTGAAAAAATACCGCCCGGATGGAATCCACCAATGATCATCTAGATCGCTTTGAGGAAATCGGCCATCGGATTTCAGTGTTTGGCTCTGCAAATAGCCACCCGCGCCCCCCCCCTGACCACCCAGTACAGAGGTGGCATCAGGAAGAAGGTTCTCTGGTTGCGAATTACTAAGCGGACGTTGAAAGACCTGATTTAACAGTCCGGGAGTGAACACTAATTTATAGCTTTCCCCAGCAAGACCCCTTGTTTGCACGACTCCTAATGGCAGTAATCCTGTCAAGTCATCCTTGCGGTAAAGAGTGCGTACTCTTTCAATCAAGCGGCGCTCTTTGCCTGTCGTTGCAGTGTCTTCAAACGGGATCTCTCTATCAAAAATAAGACGCAAAGCCCCCGTATTATCAGAATTGATAATGAAATCAGAAGATTGAAAGCGATTGTTTGGTCCTGTGGGTAGATAACCTGTTAATTCAAAAGTGGAAAATTCACTCGGTAACGGGCTCAAGTGACAATTCATCGTTTCTATGGCGTTGGTAAACTGATTTTCTGTGTAAGTTACCAACACCTTTTTTTGTTTATCCTGATCACTTATGTGCAGTTCGCTGAATGTTGGATTAGGAATAAGTTCTACTCGTCCTTCAGGCGTGATGGTTCGGAGAGTTGAACGACGGGCATAACTGATAGCTACATCCTTTCGTACATTGCCATAATCGTCTACTTCCAGGACCAAATGGTGTTGGATGCGGGGATCTGCCGGATTACGCTCATAATAAAAAGTAATCGATTCATTAGGATGAGTAAAGAAAATTCCATGTCCATTACTCTTCTTAGACTGGAGCAAACGAATGCAAAAATTTTGCTCAGTGACAGAGTAAGGATAAGACTCCTTATCTGAACCATCCTGCCCATATATTTCTTGCCGTAACATCGTCCCCTTTAAGGAACGGCAAGCTTCCCTTTCCTCCTCTAAGGTTAATCCCTCTGGAATAAGGGTATCCGATAATAAAAGCATTTTGGCTTCTGCATCGGTAAGGCCCGGTTCCCGAAAATATTCTCCCTTATCGATAAGATCCAACAAGCCTGCAAAATAGTCGGAAATAGCGTTTCTTCTTAAATAAATACCTGTATGAAACCAAGTTTTTGTATGAATAGGCGGCACATGGGATCCACGGGTGTGGTTATCGCTTACAAAAGAGAGCGCCTCATGAGAAAAAATTCCAAATTGCTCCGTATCCCATTGTTCAACCATGCCAAAGCCACGAAATTCTCTTTCTTCCGCATCAAAATAACCGTGATGGTAGGCATAGCGAGTTGTAAAATGATTACGGCTCACATGATCCAAGGTGATGATCCTTTCTACCACATGCACTGGAAAGGGCAACTTAGTGATCCAAGGCTTGCCATCTTGTTTGTCTTGCAGGTAAAACTTAGTAGAGGAAGCATATTGGATATAGGTTTCCTTCCCAAGATTGTTGACCATTTTCTTTAATAGATGCGGTTTTTCTCCTCCCATCAGATCGAGATAGCACATCTGCCTTCCAGCATTTCCTGGCAGAGGCGATGACCAAACCAAGCAAGCAGTGCCATTTCCAAACAAATCAACCGGCATAACAGCAGAGATATTCTCAATTGCAGATAGAGTCTTAAGAGTTTGAGCGTTGCTCCAAGCATTACCAGACTGGTTAAAATAGATCTGTACCCCTTCTCGATGCAAGTAAATAATATCCGTGGTGCCACTACCATCGATATCCGCCAAACGGAGCCGCTTTTGATCAAATTGATCCGGATTATCAAATTGTGGCGCATTATCCATACTAACTTTGGAACCAAAATGTCCATATCCCAAATTTGGCCAATAACAGACTTCTCCATTCCGTATTCTCACCAGATCGGTTAGTCCGTCTCCACTTAAATCTGCAAGATAAATAGACTCGGTACTATCCGCTAGCACTAGACGAGGTCCCTTTTCCTCGTCTAACGATTGTGTCACGCGCCTAGCAGCCGCAAATCCATGCTCTGCCAAAGAGGCATGCCACACAAATGCATTTTCTTCGGTAATGAATACATCGGCGTTTCCATCTCCATCTAAATCAATGAATTTCAGATTTGGATCTTGCATATTTTGCGTTAATGCGTCAGAAAACGGCCGAAAAGTCTGCCAGCTCTCTTGGTCATCATGTAGATATAAACCTGCGATAGGCGCATTGAGTAATACAACATCCGGCTGTCCATCACCAGATAAATCCATTAAATGTGCCTGACCGCCCGATAACGATACGTTGGGTCTAGCAACAACCCTCTCTATAGAAGCAAATTCTACGGTGGGTACCTCTCGATTATTTTCTTGTTTTGTTGCAATTGGGCTTAAGTTACGCTTATAAAACCAATTATTTCCCTGTTCGGTCATCAGCCCCGGGATACCTTCGCCATGTAAGTCTATCCATTGATAAAGGAGGTTATCTATTCCAATAGGCAAACCCTCCATACCTTTCTCGACGAAGCGTACCGTGTCTTGTACTTTGGGCTGGCTATATTCAAATTCTAAGGATGGCAAACTGCGCTTATGGTAAGTCCCATTTTCCTTTTGATAACCTGTCTGAGTGGCTGTCGCAAGAAAAGTATAAATCGGATCCCTTGCATTATCCGGATTTTGTTCATAGGAATAAGTAAAATCGGTAGATTGTACCAGACAATTCCTACCTATATTTACTTCTTTTTCAAAATGATGAAACATCAATACTCTTTGACAAAGGCGTGTGGTCCGCACCTCAAAACCAGAACGATACACCGAAAATGGATCTTGGCGATAAAGCCATGGCCATTGGTATTTTCCGCTCGCATCCTTTACTTCATAATCCTTAGGTTGCGGTAGATCTGGGTTGTGATCTTGATAGTCAAATACCACTTCGAACATCCAATCTGCGGCTGCACTCTGCGCTTCGGTTAAGACAAATGGCCTTTCGTTTGTCTCTGGATCTAAGAGCGGTCGGCGATTCCCATAATAGATATGTTTGATATAGCGATTTGAGCGGCGTCGCTTATCATCCAACGGGCCTCGGTTTTGTTCTCTTGCTTGGCGTAAATCAACGCCTATTCCGTCTTCAGACTTATATTGATATAGTATCGCATTACCTTTATCATCTCGCGTTTCACAAATTAACCAACTGAAAATATGAGCATCAAGAGGATCAACAATACGTGAATTGTTATCTCGGCCGTACAGAGTAAGAATATTATCCTTTGTAATTGAACGCCAGTGCACATCGCTTAAATCACTTAATCGGGTCCACCGTTCAATATGTGCAAACAATCCTTCAACGCGGGGCTTATAATAACGCACTAAATAACCATTGATCTCTTGATCGAGAATAAAACGACCTTCCCTATCATACATCCAAGATCCGTCTGGATTTCGCCGATATAGCGGCACTAAATCCTCTACACCGGATAGAATAAAAGTGTCGGTCTCTTCCCTATCCTGATATTGGGGTAATCCTTTATCTGTCTTACGGCTAATGGAAGGCAGAGATAAACTCCAGCCAAAACCAAAAGGACCGTTGCCATTACCCGAGTCATAAGACAGAGCAAGCTCTGGCGCAAAGCCCGAGCGACCGGGAGAAAATGCAATAGGAATGTTAAATGAACTTGTTCCAGTGACAGGGTTGGCCGCAAATTTCTCACCAATCCCCCTAATTGCTCCACCGCCTTTTGGCAATTCAATAACGGGTGGTGAGAAAATAGTTTTCTCTTTTGGTTGGCTTTCTTTTATTGGTTTTTCGGGAGTTTTTAGCATCGCGAAAACTTTATTCCTTCTCTGCGCTCAACATTATTTAGAACCAAACCAAGTTACCGCAAGCCACAGATTTTCTATAGTATTTTTAGTAAAACGAAAAGTATAATTTTCATTTCCTATTGGTTTTTCAGGCAATAAATCTTGGCTTGTTACTTTACCCGCATATAAATCAATGTCCTCAAGTTTATTTGGCGTCTTATTTAAATCAATTTTAGCTGGGGCTGAAGAATTTGGTTTAACTCGAGTTAGCTCAAAATTCGATTGTTTGCTCTGCACGACGATATCCAGTTGTTTAACAGAGTTGAGACGTCCTTGGCTCCAGAAAGGATAATGTTCGGCCAATATGTTAAGAGATAATTCGAAGACAGAAGAGCTACTAGGGGCATTTTTAAACTTGGCCCACTCTGAAGGAAATTCCTCTCGGACAGAAAATAATCTCGTGTTTCCAACCATTTCTGCTGATTGGGTCAAATCTTTTATGTTGGCAAGCGCACCTTTTCGCAGCAGGCTACCTCCTTCTCGAGCAGTATATCGGAAATGTAGGATAATATCGGCAATTGACTTGTAATCAAATTGGCAGGGTTCGTTGAGACTAGGGTTGGAGGGAAGTTCTATCTGCCACTCACTGATTACCCCTGATCCCTCGAAGGGCAAGTAACGTTCATCATGCAGGTTGGTTTCAAATAAGCCGCTGTCATTTTGTGCCGAACTTACCACTACAGATTGCAGACTGCCAAAATAATCGGTAAACCGATCATCTTCCTCTGCAACTTTACGTGGATAGCTTTCTCCAATCACAGAGGTTTTACGAATACTGGATTTTAATAAAGTGAGTTTACAATTGACGCTAGTATAGGGTCCCACAATACAAGGAATAGTGAGCGCAACTGTCTTTAAGCGCCGGAAATAATGGCCTGGGCCATCCATATCGAATAGTGCTTCAGGAATTATCACAGTACAACGCCCAGTAGCACGTAGTTCTAACAATGCCAAAGGATTTAATTGCAATAAGCTAATGTGTTTAGCAAGTTCATATTCACGTTGATTGAGCTCATGATATTTCATTTCCATTCGTTTGACATCGAGTAAAAGCTTCTCTCCTGCTAATAATCCTTCTTTTCCGGCCAAATACCCAAATTCTAAACAACGTAATCCAGGATCGCCTAACTCATGCTGTAAAGCACGCTCAGCTTTTTTAGCGATATCAAATGCAAATTGGAAACATTGGGCGTAGAGCCCCTTCACTTCCCGTTTCATCCACGCATAAAAAGATTTATTAGTTGTTTTTCCCTTTATATCTGTTCCCGCTTCATTTAAAAATTGTTCAATTTCTTCTGCGTGTTTCATTTGTTGTCGATGGCTTTTTAATTCTAATTCAGAAATTACTTCACGAATTTGCGCTGCTCGGAATTGCTTAAATATTTGAGTAACTTCCCCAGCTGCTAAATTACTTTGAAACGCCCAATCCTGTTCACGGCGAATATAAGAGCCTACCTTAGCGGTGGTATTTGCCACATAAGTTAATCTATCTGCATTCGATTTATTAAAACTGGAACGAAAGTTCATTGCAGCAGCAAGTGCTCTGCCGCCAAAAGTGATTGTAGCACCTACCCCCATAGGCTCAGCATTACCTCCAAAATCAGGGATTTGTGACAGAACGCCCGCCATCCTATCATAATTCGCCGCAATTTCATGTTCAGCGCGCGCCTCCCTTAGTTTTGTTAATTCTGAGGCCTCTTGAGTATTTAAGATCCTACCTCTTTCTTCATTACTTAAATTTGATACAATGTCAATTTCATTGTCACGAAAAGCCAATTCTGCTTCTTGCATTGTAAATCGCATTTTTTCCAAACTCTCTTTATCGAGTTCCTTAATTTCAGGAATGACAATTTGTTCGGCTTTCTTCCCGAGTTGTTTTTCATAATACGTATACCGATGAACCACTAAAGCCAATGATTTAAGCAATCCTTCACGGGATTTGATGGCCTCTTGCCATTGGGCATATTTTACTTGTTCTGCTCTTTCCATAATCACATGCTCATGCTTAGCTCTTAACAGTGTTAAGGCTTCACCGTCTTCTTTTTCCAAAATGGTCAGAAGATGATTACCTAAGGATTTGACCTCTTGGCAAATGTCTGCGGCTTTTTGCAATAAAAATTGAAACCTCACCAAAGGCAAGGGTTGGTTTATGCCATTCGCAATCGCGCCTACGTTTAAGCCAGCGGCAGCTGCACCGGCAAGTAAAGCCGGGTCAATGGGTGGCTCAAACAAGGCCAGTTGATGGAAAACTCCTTGGATGTTCAGACTATTGCGGATTTTAAATAATCGATCGGCCACGGTATCCCAATACCTTAGAAGCTTATCATTTTGTGGCACACAAAAGTAAAGTGCTTTGCCAAGGCTTCTTACTGTTCCTAAGCGCTCATGATCAACGCTTCCTTCCCGAGGCAATGGCATTAAATTAAAAGCTACATCCGCTTCCATTTCTCGCATAGCATTTCCGAATGCATCTAAATCTTCGCGTAAATTGGCATAAGTCTGAGGTCGTACCGACCCTTTTTTAGGGATTGCTTGTGGCCGAGGGCCCAAGATATTAGCCGCCAATACATATAGCATTAAGGCTTCATCAATACTTTCCCCAGTATCTTGGCGAAAAAGTGAATCCCCCCAAGCAATCAAGTTATCCAGGTAGGCCATAATGGTCTTGATCATGTAGGATTGTTGTCGGCAACGAGCCACTACATGAGGACGAAATGGCGTACCCTTCCAAGCTTCAATGCTCGCGATGGTTTCTTTACATAAAGTTGGATCGGCATTGGTGGAAAGATTGATGAAAAACTCCTCAATTTTCTTAACATCCGTGGACTTAAATGGCTTTACCTTCCAGTAACGCTCAGGCATTGGTTCATCGCTCGTATCCGTTGGGTCGAATAAATAATGAAACCAACGTTGGGCTTCAGCAAACCGTTGGTTTTTACTTAAATGGATCCCAATCGTTAAAGGTACATGGAAAAAGAGCTCCCAATTGTAAAGCGAATAGGCGCCTCCCTGAGAAAAATCTAGTTCTTTTACAGGATAAGGCTTTTGGACTAACTTCGAAGGCACGTACTGTTCGTTTGAAAAAATTTCAGCAAATAAAGTGGCCTGATTGGTGCCATTCGGCTGTTTTGTAACTTCCGTATCCGCTGCCTGCAAACCTCCTGTCGATTTTTCTACTAAACGTTGAATTAATTCGCGGACATAAGGATGAAAATGAGGATAAAAACGATAACTCGAATTACGTTCAAGGATAGTTTTTTTAATAGTGGACGTTTCTATATTATTTATTTCCTTAATTTGATTTAATTCGAGATCATAAAAACTATGAAATTTAGTCATCACGTCACTCGTTTCGCTCATTATCCTTGCTCCTGTTTCTTTGAGTAATCTCGCTTTCAGTCGAACAATCCGTATTATCGATGCACCTTATAGGCATTCAATTCTGTCTAAATAACCTTATCCAAGTTATCAATCATTGTTAACAAACCATTATTATCAACCACCTTTAAATCATTTGTTACAAAAGATGGATCTTTAGCATCAATACGCCCGGTTGGCCCAATTAATTCTCCGCCTATGTGCAATACAGTACTAGGATTTATCAGCCAATCAGTTTTTGCTTCAATATTAAAAGTAGAATTAGGGTTAATGGCTGGCGCTCGCTCTGGATTTATGGGACTTGGAATATGTGCGCTTATAAGTTCTTTCCATTTATCTAAAGAGATCCATTCAGCCTCTCTCAAGGGACTAATGTTCAACCATTTATTCCACTTAGGAAGGCTTTTTTCCTCAACAGTGGGCATAACAAAAAAAGTGTTTTCGGCATCATCTTGATAAAAAAACGGTCTTCTTAATGAATTCAAATTTGTAGAACTTACTACATTTGATATCCTAGTCTCATCCTTTAAGATACGAAGATAACTCTCTGAAATGCTATTGGTATTCAATAAATCAGGATTGTTGCATAACAGTAATTTATATGGGGGCGTCCTATCTAAAATTTTAAGATAAGCTGGGTGAGTGCTTGTTATTTTGCCTGCTTCTAATTCTACTTTGTCCGAGAATAGTATATGCAATATGCCCCATGGAGCATAATAGCGGGTTGTAACAGCCTTTGTGAATGAATATAGAGGACTTACTACTCTTTGATAATCTTTCTGTTGGGGAGTGCTGTTACGACCGGCCAAATAAAAGGAAAAATCTATGGAGCTTATAGGTAAAGTGGTGTGATACTTCACATCTCGCGGCTGCCCATTCCATACTTCTTTTTTTATTTCTTCCTTTATACAAAATCTTTTTAACTGATTCGCTAAATTAATATAAACTCCCCTTTCCTCGCCGGTGTTCTTGTCATATTCCTTTGAAACATGGATTGATATCAATTGGCTATTAAAATCAGCGCCCACATGCAATTGGCACGTTAGTGAAGAAGCATTAGGATATGTTATTGTTTCAGGGGCCTTATTAAAATCTACCCCTACTTGACGAATGACTGAACCTGTTATCCCTCCGCATTGTTGCGTACTCCATCTTCCCTGTAAATATTCACTCCAATGCAGCTGGACCTCAACACTTTTCGCTTGTAGTGACGCCTTTGAAACGCTATTGATTATTTCTGATAACTTCATTTGCGCTGCTGGGGCATCACCAGAATAACTTGTTTCCGCTATATTTTTACTTGGCTTTTCTAAAAAAGTCACCCAGAATAAATATAACCGGTTGCGCCAAATAACAGGCGCCAGATGATCACCTTGAATTTCAACCGGAATAGGCTCCCAAGGCGTCCATTCTTGATGGATATAACGACGGTAAAAATATTTATACGGTTCATTATGTGTTCGCCCGATAATATGAAAAATCTCTGAACTCGAATGAGTTTTATCTTCACAATGCATGGCAACAATATCGAGGTGAGCCAATTCTTCAAGTTTTTTCAGGTAGTTGAAGAATACATCTTCTACCAAATCGTTTGAGACATCGCCTTCTAATAATTTTCCTTCTAATTCTGTAAACAAATGGGATTTATCATCACGAAACTCCGGCTCTAACCAGTTTTCCGGAAATAAGAAGATCTTTCGGTTGGCTTCCCAGATACGATAACGTTTCATCCATTCCCATTGCTTAGCATTAATAACAGAGGGATGGACAGATTTTTCAAGGTTCAGTAGACATCTTTGGATAAACAACTGCACTGAAGCGATGGCCAAACGGATACGAGAAGTTTGTACCACTGGCTCCATTAATGGATCGATTAAGAAATATTCGTATAGTTGTTCAGGTTGTGTAAACTTCTTAACATGCATAATATGGGCTGTTAGCGTGTTACGTTTCATTTGCCGTAACTTATCAAATATAGGCTGAGCAACCGTTTGCCACGTTTGAGGTTCAAAACGTGATTTAATGGTTTCTTTAAGATCACGAGCAATAGCATAACGCTCTTCAAACGTTATGCCCGGATTTACAATAGACGTCCAGCGATCAACGGCACGTGAAGAAACCTTAAATCGTTCACCCAATTGTAACAGTTGCCATAATCGTGCAACTGGCAAGTCGCTCATAAAGGGATTAGAGGTCTCAGCAGAAGCAACAAGAACTTCTGGAAACAGAAGCTCAGTGGCTTCTTTTATCATTGACTCCTCACGATGAGTCAGCTTAGCAAGGAGGGGATAAACTTGGGTTAATGTTTGTGATCCAAAAATAGGAATCAGATCGGCATTGCCTCCAACCAGCCCTTTTTTCAACCGAGCATAAACTACTAGACGCAAAAATTTATTAAAGAATGATTTTATTGTATTCCGATCGGTATTTTCTATTACAGGTAGTGCACTTAAGTCCACTCTATCAAAATTAAGTTTATTTTTAAAAATATGCAGTACTTCCGGCACACTGAAATTAAAACCGAGAATAATTTGTAAGGCTTTACTTAAG
>JBGAIP010000044.1:0-3535 GCA_044225395.1 Gammaproteobacteria bacterium | reverse complement strand
ATTCATATTCGACTAAACGTCCTTCGAACAAAACCAGCATGACACTGGTTTCTAAATTGATATTGGTAATAAAGCCAATATCGCCATTAAAAACTTCTTTATTATAATTATTGATGGTTTGTATAACTTTATCCCCTTCGGCATACGAATATCCAAAACGTGTGATAGCATTTTGTCCATTGGGATTTAGTCTTTTTTGTAAATCAATATTCAATGCTCTTGCACCCAAGCCACCCCTATTCATGGGTGCTAATACCTGAACATGACGAATGGGATCAAAACCAAAACGCAGTGGTATCCGTTCTGTCACAACCTGCATTAATTTTTCGTGAATAAGTTCTGGCGTATCTGCTGCAATAAAATAAAAGTCGGTTAATTTAGTAGAAACAGGTACATTTTTGGGTAAACGTCCTACATTAACACGGTGTGCATTAACCACAATTTGAGAAGCTTTCGCTTGTCTAAATATTTCGGTTAATCGCACAGTAGGAATTTGTTCAGAATCGATTAAATTAGCTAATACAGCACCAGGACCTACTGATGGCAATTGATCAACATCGCCAACCAATAACAATCCTGCCTGATCAGGAATGGCTTTTAAGAGATTATTCATCATACTGATATCAACCATCGACATCTCATCGATCACCACCAAATCAGCTTCAAGTGGATTATGCTCATCTCGTTTAAAACTACGTCCTTGTGGATCAAACTCAAGCATTCTGTGTAATGTTTTGGCCTCTATGCCGGTGGAATCACCCAAGCGTTTTGCAGCTCTACCCGTCGGTGCGCCTAATATGACTTTATTGGTTTTTGCGCGAATAATTTTTAAAATACTATTGACCAAGGTCGTTTTACCAACACCGGGCCCACCTGTAATGATCACAATTTTATGTTGTAAAGCCATATATATGGCATCTTTTTGTGTGGCCGATAGCTTTAAACCTGTTTTGCTTTCAACCCAAGGAATTGCTTTCTCTACATCAATATCGTGCATCCAGGTTGTTTTAGACAGTGATAATCGTTTTAAATTTTTAACCACACCCACTTCTGCCCAATAAAAAGCAGCTAAGAATATTAACGTTTCTTCTTCTATTATTTCTGCAACCAAATGCCCAGTTTTAAGTTCGGTCTGAATGGCATTTCGAATTATTTCTTCTGGAATTTCTAACAAAACAACCGCGCTTTCGATTAATTTATTTAAAATCTGTGCACAATGGCCATCATTACTCGCTTGTTGTAATACATGGCGCACACCGGCTTCAGCACGCACTAAAGATTTTCGCTCAATACCCAAACGTTCCGCTAATGCATCTGCTGTTTTAAAACCAATACCTTGAATATCGAGAGCGAGTCTATAGGGGTTTTCTCGCACTTTAGCAATCGATTGCTGTCCATAGGTTTTATAAATGCGAACAGCACGCGCGGTGCCTATGCCATGTGATTGCAAAAATACCACAATCTCGCGGATCATTTTTTGATCTTGCCAAGATCTGACAACACTATCTCGCCTAGAAAGACCTATGCCTGATAATTCCATCAAACGATCCGGCGTATTTTCAATAATATCAAACACTTTAAGACCAAATGCTTCTATTAATTGCTTCGCAAAATGCGGCCCAATACCCTTTACCAAACCAGAGCCTAAATACTTTTCCATACCTTCTAAGGTTGCAGGCAAAACAATTCTTAAGTTTTCAGCTTTAAATTGCAATCCATACTCACGATTTGTCACCCATGTGCCAGAACAATCAATATATTCCCCGGGGCCCACTGTACCAGAACTTCCAACAACTGTGACCAAATCGCGTTGACCTTTAGCCTTTACTTTTAGAACACAAAAACCTGAATCTTCGTTATGAAAAGTAACACGTTCTACCGAACCGCTTAAATGCTCCAAAGGCGCTTCTGACATGTCTATTTCCTTATGGTCGTGTACAGTAACGTTGCTGCATTTCTTTACGATGTGCCAATTGTTTCTTAAGTGTATTGCAGCGTCTTAGCTTACAACCTCTTCGCAATTCAGCTTCAATTTCTTTGATTTTTTGCTTAGTGCTATTGCAACGTGCTAATCGGCGTTCGGTTTTAGCGGCCAATTTTTCTGCCGCTTTTTTTTGACGCTCTTCCTGTTTTTTTTTCTTTTGTGTGTTCTGAAGTGTTTCTTTTTTTTCTAGTACACTATTGGGATCTGTTGGTTTGTACACATAAGGCAAAAAATCTTCTGTTTCGGATATTTTTTCACAAGCGCGATCTCTAAACTCAACCTCACCATTTTCATCCACACAACGATAGACACCTGCATAAGCCATGCTACTACTCATATAAACAAATAAAAAAATAATGAATTTCGTCATGGTTAGAGCTGCCAATCAATGGGCGTTTTTTGAATGCTTTGTAAATAGGCATTCGTTGCTGAAAAATGTTTACATCCCAAAAATCCCTGATGTGCAGAAAATGGAGAAGGGTGTGTTGTTTTTAAAACACGGTGCTTATCCGTATGAATAAACTGCCCTTTTCGTTGAGCATAAGATCCCCACAGTAAAAAGACAATGCCTGTCATTTTTTCATTTAAAATTTCTATCACGCGATCGGTAAATTGTTCCCACCCTTGCCCTTGATGTGAAGCAGGCCGACCTTGCTCAACGGTTAGCACGCTGTTTAATAACAATACCCCTTGCTTCGCCCAGTTTACCAAGCAACCCTGCGTTGGTGATATATCGATACCGATATCCGATTTTAATTCTTTATAAATATTCACTAATGAGGGTGGAGGACGAACCCCAGGTTGCACGGAAAAACAAAGTCCATGCGCCTGATGCGGTCCGTGATAAGGATCTTGACCTAAAATAACGACTTTAACTTGTGATAAAGGCGTTAATGCAAAAGCCTGAAAAACATCCGGCGTTCTAGGATAAATTATTTTTTTCAAATCTTTTTCATGACGCAAAAATAAACGTAACTGCTGCATATACGGTTTATCAAATTCCGTCCCTAAAACTTGTTGCCAACTGTCTTCTAACATATTGCGCTCTATATAATCTTTGCTCATTGATATACTATCATAATCATGAATACCCTATCGCCCCCAACCAGCGAAGCCGCATTATTATCCCGCAGTTCAAAACTCAGCGGCATTTCTTTCTCCGAATTGGCTGCACATTATCATCAAACATTACCCGCTTCTCTAAAACAAGCAAAAGGCCTGGTTGGGCAACTTCTCGAATACGCCCTTGGTGCAAGTGCCGGTAATCTACCCGAACCAGACTTCCCTAATCTAGGCATAGAACTTAAAACAATTCCTATTGATGCCAATGGTCAACCCCGAGAATCTACTTACGTTTGTACTGCCCCTATTAACTTACACGCAGAAACCGAATCCTGGATAGAATCCCGTGTCCGAAAAAAGCTTGCTCGCGTTTTATGGGTACCAGTCGAAGCAGATCCTCATATCCCGCTTGCTGAACGCCGTATTGGCACAGCACAACTCTGGAGTCCTGATGCCCACACCGAGTCCATCTTGCGTCAAGACTGGGAA
>JBGAIP010000019.1:0-30549 GCA_044225395.1 Gammaproteobacteria bacterium | reverse complement strand
ATAGCGCAGCAAATCACCATCCTATAAGAAATATAACCACTATCAGGACCTTCGCGACAGTTATCGTCAACAAACAATTTGCGAGCCTCATCACTTTCATTGATTTTAAATTTTTTTGGCATATTGAACCTCCTTTAATTATATTCAATTAAGACTTACTTAATTCAGGAAACCTCCAAGTAAGTTAATGTAATTACACTATTAAAAATAGATTTATTTCGCCAAACTTTGCTTAACCTTTAAAAAAACCTAATATTATTCTAGCCTATTGATCTTGAAAAGAATTATGATATAAAAACCAATATGCATTATGGACGTTCTGAGGCAATAATACGTGGAAGCCCTTCTCCCAATTTTGGGAGAAGGTGCCCGCAGGGCGGATGAGGGTTAACTCAAGGGTTAACTAAAAATCACTTGTTAATTCCGCATAAATCCTGTTTAGAACATCCTTTAACTCAATTAAAATCTGATTATTCCAAAAACGTAGTACTCGAAAACCAAGCGTATTCAAAAATATCGTTCGATTTAAATCATATTCTTGATTGTCAAGATGTTGACATCCATCTACTTCAATGATCAACTTTTGTTTCAAACAAACAAAATCAACAATGTACGAACCAATTATTTGTTGCCTCTTAAATTTATAACCACAAAATCTTCGTTTTCTTAATGCAAACCATAATTTACATTCAGTACCGGTCTGTTTTTTTCTCAAATTTCTAGCGCGTTCTTTCATTTAAGTTAACCCTCATCCGTCCTATCGGACACCTTCTCCCAAAATTGGGAGAAGGGATACCATATTCGAAGATTTTCTTAAATCCGATTTTCGTCGTAAGCTCAGTCATTCTACATGGTTGTACATTTTACCTTTCAATAGTACAATCCCGACCAAGAAAAGGAGGTACTCGTGCGTAAAATATTTTTAGCATCCATATTTGCTTCTGTTAGTTTGGTTTCTAGTGTTGTTTCTGCCTCAGAACTCACCCCAGTAGGGCTGACAATCGATAAACATTTTTCCCCTTATGCCGGATCGGAAGCCATGTTTACCGTATGGCGTGGATACCAACGACTAGATGACGCCGTGTTACCCAATTCAGCAGACGATAGTAGTGCCGGCATGATACTAGGTCGCATTGTCAAATGGGGTGCGATTGAAGGGATTTTAGCTTCTTTCGAAATGGTTGCTCAACACGAGATTTTTGGGCATGGATTCAGACTAAGAGAGTTTGGGGTTTCTGCACATTACCAAGTAAGTCCTTTTGAAGGTGAAACTTCTTTTAATCCCGCAAGATATAATCAACTATCCCTTTCGGAACAAATTGCAGTCACCACCGGTGGCGTTGAAGCCACGGGCGTGATGGCCAATCAACTTCGAAAACGCTGGCACAATAGCAATGATAATTGCTTGGATAGCCGCGAAGCCAGTTTGTATCTATTCTCTAGTCTTGATCAGCCATTATATGTAATGGACACCAAAGGCAGAGATAAAACACATTTCCCAGCGGGCCATGATATGAGCCAATATATCGCTGATATTAACCAGTTTTATCAAGGCACTGTCTTAACTTCTCAAAAATTAAGACGCAAAATTTTATTCGACTTTTTAGATCCCTACCTATTCTATTCTGTTTATAGCATTGGGAATTACATGGTAACAGGTAATCAAATGTGGGAATATCCGATGATTCCAATCGGAGAATACCAATATTTGCCTGCTACACGTATGGCCCTTGCACCTTATGGTCCTGAGTATCAACTGCTCAATTTCATCAAAACCCCAGAGCACAATATGGTTGCAACACTCAGATATGGTAATACAGGTGGCAAACGCTCTTCTGCTGTTGCCCTAGAAGTTTCTAATCTCGTATGCTCTGACTTGTTATTCATCGATGGACGCATCGATCTGTGGAATCAACCCAGATTATTTACATCGACGGCTACCACTGCAAAAGAAAAATTCGGCGGTGCCGCTTCTCTGGTTGCCCGATATCGTATTGCAAACCCACTGGAATTAGTCGGGCAATTGGGCTACAAAACAAGTGGTTTTATGCCAGGGGAAGTCTTAAAGCATAGTCCTATTATACGTGTTGGGTTTTTGGCGAATATTTAAGCCTTATTTTCCCTCATCCGCCCTACGGGCGGATGAGGGAGAGGAAAATTCTTCTATCGTTTTCCAATACTGCTCACCGCCAACTTCAGCAACATTATTATGCCCAGCATCTTCTACGGCATAAAAAGTTTTATGCGCTGTTGCAAGCGCATAAAGTGCTTTGCCATGCCAAAAAGGCACAACATTATCTTTTGTACCATGAATAAATAAGATAGGTGATGATATTTCTGAAATTTTTGCATTATTACGGTACTTATCAAATGGAAATAGCGGCCAATAGGTAATCACTCTAAATGCTGTTAACATGGCAGATTCCAAAATGACACCTGCAACCGAAACCCGTCGTGCTAAATCAATTGTCGGCCCACTACCAATAGAACGCCCCAGTAAAATAATTCGATTATCGGGAATATGAAGCGTATTTTTAAGGTAATCATAAGCCGCGTTAATATCCAAATATGTCTTATTTTCCGAAGGTCTGCTAGAACTTGTCCCATAACCTTCATAGTCATAAGCAAAGACAGAAAAACCATGTGCCTTAAAAGCTTCTAACCACGGAAAAATTTGCCATAAATCCTCGCCATTACCATGACTAATGAGTATGGTGTATTTCGCACGGGTGTTTGGTAAATACACAGCAGAAATTTTTTGGCCATTTTGGGTTGTTAATTTTATCACAGGAACAGGAATTTGCTTATCCTGATAGGGTTCTGGGACGGGATACATAATATAATCAGACAGAAAGAAAACAACAACACAAAGGATCCCGTAATATAACAGGATTTGCCAAACCACTTGCCATTGAAACATCTCAACCCACCGGATCGTTATCAACAAGCTCCTCTACAGGTCTTTCTAAATCATATGAGGTGTGTTCATCGGCTGTTTGCATTGCTTTCTGAGTTGCTTTATCGATGGTACTTTTAATGTCATCCACATTTTGTGAGGGATTTTCATAAAATTTCAGCAAATCTTCTGGCAATTGTGCTTTAATCCACAGTGAAGCAGGTTCAAACTGGGGCACTAAAACAGACGTTTTCCAAATTTCTTTCTTCGCAACAACAGAAGGTTGAACGATTAAAATAACAATTGCAATAATAGCAACCCCTCTGGCAAAACCAAATAAAACCCCAATAATGCGATCGGTAATGCTAAATTTCGTGGATTTAATTAATTTAGAAAGCAAATGGCTAATAATACCGCCCGCAATTAAGGTCGTCAGCACAATCAAAATAAAAGCCAATAATAATCTAACACCTACAATTGAAATACTGGTAAACCAAGCGCCTACCTCATCGCAATATAATGTTCCTAAAATACCTGCAATAATCCAGGTCATTAATGACAAGGCTTCACGTACAAATCCTCTTAAAAGTCCAAAAAGAACCGAAATAGAAATAATCCCAATAATACCGTAATCGATTTCGTTGAGTCCCTCCATCATATTGACGCTCCTTTTTCCATTTGATGTGTGAGTTTGCCTAAAAGTGAGGCAATTGTATCTCGAAGCTGTCGGCGATCGACTACCATATCGATTGCCCCTGTTTCTAACAAAAATTCACTGCGTTGAAAACCTTCAGGTAGGATTTCGCGAACGGTTTGCTCAATCACCTTAGGTCCTGCAAAACCAATTAACGCTTTAGGTTCTGCAATATTAATATCGCCTAACATAGCAAGGCTTGCAGAAACCCCACCCATGCAAGGATCAACCATCACAGAAATATAAGGTATACCCATTTTGTCCATCTGCCCTAATGCAGCACTGGTTTTTGCCATCTGCATTAAAGAAATCAGCGATTCTTGCATACGCGCACCCCCACTGGTGGCAAAACACACGAGTGGGATTTTATGTATTAAACAGGTTTCTACACCGCGCACAAAACGCTCGCCCACGGCAGAACCCATAGAGCCACCAATAAACGAAAATTCAAAAGCAGCAGCCACTACAGGAAGTCCTTTTAATTGCCCGCGCATCACAATTAAAGCATCTTTTTCGCCGGTTTCTTTTTGTGCCGCTAACAAGCGATCTTTATATTTTTTGGTATCGCGAAATTTTAAACGATCATCTGCTACGACCTCTGTTGCCAATTCTTCTCTAAAATCACTATCTAAAAAGCAATCGAGTCGTTTTCGCGCTCTTAATCGCAGGTGATACGAACATTTAGGACAAACCTCTAAGTTTCTTTCTAATTCAGAACGAAATAAAAAAGCTAAACAATCTGGACACTTTGTCCATAAGCCTTCGGGCATCTCCTTTTTTTTAGCGCCATCTGTTCGGATTTTTGAAGGCAATAACTTGGAAAACCAGCTCATATCTAAAATTCGCCTATATTCAAATTTAAAAACCAAGGCCCCAGTGGCATTATCGGTATACCAACTGCCTCGGGATATTGTACCTCAACTAAGTATAATCCCATAGGTGGTGCCGTCACCCCCGCCATTTTACGGTCTTTTTGTTCTAGCACCCATTTGGCCCATTCTGGTGGTTCTGTGCCCTTGCCAATTTTAAGCAACACCCCAATCATATTACGGACCATGTGATGCAAAAAAGCATTAGCGAGGAATTCTACAACAATATGGTCGTCTAAGCGTTTTATTTTGATGCCATAAACATTTCGAATAGGTGAAAGACTCTGACACCGCGATCCACGAAAAGAAGAAAAATCGTGTTCCCCTAGCCAATATTGGCTAGCCTCTAGCATTTTTTGGGTGTCTAACTTATTACATTCCCAAGTGACATATTCTCTGAGTAAGCTAGGTCTTATGGGATGGTTATAAATCACATAACGATATCGACGTGCAATGGCCGAACGACGTGCACTAAAGGTATCCGATACAGGTTTAGCCCACAATAAACGTATACCGTGTGCTTTATGAGACAAAATTGTATTAGCACCATATACCCAAGCCCGTTCACTTCTTGTTACTCTGGAATCAAAATGAACCACTTGTCCAGAAGCATGCACACCCGCATCGGTTCTGCCCGCACAATAGGTTCGAATGGGTTCGTTGGCGACCTCGCTTAAAGCTGTTTCCAGCGCAGCTTGAACAGAAAGCCCTGTTTTTTGATGTTGCCAACCACAAAATTGGCTACCGTCGTATTCTAGCCCTAAGGCAATTCGATTTTTCACAGTTTAAATCTTTAGGCACGGTTGATTTTTTTTAATAGATTTTTAGCGGATTTTATTTCTTCGCTGTTACCGCGAGAAATAATTTCTGCCAAAATACTTTCTGCATTATCATGATCTTTAATAGCGATATATTGATTTACTAAATCTAATTTAAGTTTGATTTCCTCGTCGTATATCACAATATCCTCGACAATATTAATGTTATTGGCAGAGGGTAATTGGACACCAGAGCGAGCTCGCCTTAAAAACCAGGCACTTAAAGCAATAGCCAACAGTAATGCCAAACCACTACCTAGAAAAATTTGATTGCGAGAAATTTTTGATTTCAAGGGTTCAGATTCTAAAACTTGTGTTGATTTTGTTTTTTTATCTTTAATAATATTGGATGGTACATCATTAATAACTGCGGAGGTTTTGGCTTCTGCTACTTCTGTAGGGGGAATCAAATCTTCTGGATTTATTATTTTTTCTTGAAGTGCATGCACAGCATCTGAATCTTGAAATGGCACATTAGGAACTTCAGAAAGTTCTGTCTTGTTCAACATATGCAAGGCTTGTTCATTAGCAGCCCGTTTGGATATACCGCCAAAAGGAGCGGGATCTAACAAAAGGGTATAATCCTTTACCACACGACCTTCAGACCAAGTCATCAGCACTAAAAATTCCAAATACGGTTGTTTAACCGGATCTTCACTGGTGACCTTTAGATAAGTATGTTGATTTTTCTGCACAACGCCAAATCGTAATTTTGTTAAGAAATAAGGTCTAGCCAATTCAATACGCTTAAAATCATCTACAGAAGCAAGGCTAACAATCAGACGGCTGGAATCAATATCTTCCGCACCTTGCAATTCTATTTCCGCATCCAGGGGTTCGTTTAAATAAGAATATAATTTAATGGGTCCGAATCCAAGTGTAAGCCCTATCTCAGGCAGTAAACTAAGCACCAATGCAAATAAAATACAACTTAAGGTAACCTTTTGCTTTAGTGTATCCATTTTTCCTCTCTTATAGAGTCTTCCGAGTAAATCCACCGGTTTATTATAGATTACAAATACTCACTCACCAAAATTTCTGCGATTTGAACCGCGTTTAAGGCGGCACCTTTTCGAATATTATCGGACACTACCCATAAATCTAAGCCTAAGGGATGTGAAATATCTTCTCGAATTCGTCCAACATAAACGGCATCGGTACCAGATGCTTCAGGAATTGGTGTAGGATAAGCACCTGACTCAAGATCGTCCATCACAATGATACCTGGCGCATCTAATAAAAGTTCTTTGGCTTCAATGGCAGAAATTTTTCGAGCGGTTTCTAAATGAATAGACATCGAATGTCCATAAAATACAGGCACACGCACAGCAGTTGCGTTTACTTGAATATCCGAATCTTTTAGAATTTTTTGTGTTTCCCACAATAATTTCATTTCTTCACGGGTATAGCCATTATCTAGAAATTCATCGATTTGTGGCAAGATATTAAATGCAATTTGTTTGGGATAAACACTAGACTCGACCGGTCTACCATTCAGTAAATCGGAAACTTGTGTGATCAACTCGTTTATAGCCGCTTTACCACTACCCGAAACAGATTGATATGTCGAAACATTAATGCGCGTAATACCCACAGCATCGTATAATGGCTTTAAAGCGACCAACATTTGCATCGTTGAGCAATTGGGATTAGCAATAATGCCGCGATTTCTAAAATCAGCAATCTCTTCTGGGTTCACTTCTGTTACCACCAAAGGCACATCTTCATCCTGACGAAAATGTGACGTATTGTCTATCACAATGCAACCTGCCTCGACTGCTTTTGGGGCATAAATTGCCGAAACTTTTGCACCTGCGGAAAAAAGTGCAATTTGTACTTTAGAAAAATCAAAATTTTCGACATCTTCGACCAGATAAGTTTTTTTCTTAAATACGATTGTCTCACCTTCCGAACGATGACTGGCTAAAGGATATAGCTTCCCAACTGGGAACAAGCGTTCTTCTAAAATAGAAATCATGGCTTCGCCAACGGTACCCGTCGCGCCTAGAATAGCCACATCAAATTTTGCTGTATTTTTCATCATTTATGATCCTTGTCGTAATAAATAGACAGTGAAACCGACGACAACAATTAAAATTAACGCTAAAAATCCAAGTGTCGTAAAACTACGTCCTAAATTTTCTTTTGAAAAAGCTTCTGGATTGTCTTTAATCGTACGATACATTAGCCAAATTAAAAAACCAAAACCACAGATTGTTAAGAGATTGACCAACATGATTTATCCTCCGCATATAATAAAAACACACCCTGTCCCCCATTTTCGAATGCTAACCAGGTAAATGGAAAATCTGGATACTCGGCTTTCAGTGCTTCTTCTGCATTACCAACTTCTACAAATAAAAGACCTTGATCCGTTAAATAATTTGGTGCTTCACGAAGAATTTTTTTCACAATCGCTAAACCGTCATCTTCTGCTGCTAATGCCAAACGCGGTTCCCAATGATATTCCTGTGGTAAATCTCGCATTTCAGCACTGGCTACATAGGGCGGATTAGAGATAATAATATCGTAGCGTTTACCGACACAACCTGCAAATAAATCAGACTGAATAAAGTTAACATGCGTGCTCTGATGTAATACTCTGTTTTTACGCGCAACCTCTAATGCATCTTCAGAAATATCAACCGCATCTATATTGGCATCTTTAAAAGTATTTGCACACGCAATGGCGATACAACCACTCCCTGTGCAGAGATCTAATATCCGATCGATCTTTCGTTTACCTAACCAGGGTTGAAATTGATTGTATATTAATTCCCCCATTGGCGATCGCGGAATAATCACACGTTCATCGACATAAAATTTTTCATGTGCAAACCACGCTTCGTGCGTTAAATACGGGACAGGAATCTTTTCTGCTATACGCCGGTTTACCAGACTAACAAAGGCTTCTTTTTCCTCAAACGTCAATACACGCTCGCCTACCGAGGCATCTACATCAGGAGGCAACTTTAAAACAAATAAAGCCAGAGCGACAGCTTCATCCCAAGCATTGTCGGTTCCATGCCCAAAGTAGAGTTTTTCAGCCAAAAAAGACTGTTCTGCCCACTTTAAAACCGCATTGAGGGTTGTTAATTCCACAAAGACCCCTTACCATAGAACACTGAATTGACCATTTTCCGCTTAAAGGGCTTTTGGATCAATGTTTTAGAAATATTAAGTTGTTTAACTAGGATATTTCATGACACATTACGGCAAACAAAATAGACAAATTTGGCAAAATAAGCGAGAGTTTACCTATCCGCTGTCTGCTGCACACAAGTTTATTCACTTGTTTTATCACCTAAAGCGCCCAAGCGAGGAACAACGTACGATTCTTGCAACAGCCTATTACACGCTCGCAACCCAAAACAATATCTCTAGCCATAGACAAAAAATGCATGTCAATGCTGCTATTACGCTGTTAAAAAATATTAAAACCCAAAAAAGAGACCATCATTGGGGACCTCAAATTGCACGTGCCTATTTTAAACGAGCAGAATTACAAGAAGCCAAAGAAGCTTTTGCTCTAGCTACAAACGACTATCAAGAAGCCATTACTGTACTAGAACAATTTGAAAACGAAATTATTTTAGATGATGCGGATAGGCTCCTAATAGCACAGTCTGCCATCTCTATTGCCGATCTCATCGTCAACGAAGAAATCGATGATAAAGCGCTTAATTTAGAGCCACCTTTGTTTTATATTAACAAAGCGCTAGAACATATGGCAGAACTGTCGCATTCTAACGATAACATCTTATCTACCTATGCTTACGCACATCAAATTGCAGGTATTTCTTTAAGTGTTAACCATTTTGAGGAATCCAAAAATGCATTTAGAGTCGCCTTACGCATGGCCTTTAAAACAGACGTTATTAGCATCTGTCCCCTGTTAGTCGATGTTTATACCTGTTTAGGTTTATTATATGAACAACAATACGAAAAATGCCCTACCAATAATGCCTCTGAATATTTGCTTGATCATGCCATTATTTATTATGGACTTGCACTGTTATTTAGCCCCTCAGATACGAATGATGAAGTTTTGACCTTAGATTCTTTATTCGATCTGATTTATCGCGTTTTAGATCCCTATATATCGCCATTGTCTCATGAAATATCCTGTGATCTAATAGATGCATTAATTTTTGCTTATTACTGTATACACGATAAGAATTTGCCCAATCGATTATTAGCACAAGAAATAAATAAAGACGATACACTAAACAGCTATGCACAACATATATATTGGTTATTGTCTGAGGCCTATTATAAAAAGAATCCTCGCGTTGGGTTAGCTTATCTGAATGTTCTACCTAACACCAATATAGACAACCAATTAATAGCAGAAGATATATTCAGTATTATTCAGACTAAAGAAACCAATAACGTCTATTATCTGCCTATTCGACCGTAACTGATTTGGCCAAATTCCTAGGTTGGTCAACATCCGTACCTTTTAAAAGTGCAACATAATACGCTAACAATTGCATGGGTATCGTGTAAAGAATTGGCGATAAATGATTATTAATTTCTGGCATTTCAAGCAAAGATAAAGATTGATCCTCTTCTATTTTTGAAGATTCCGCTGCAAATATGATCAATTCTCCGTTTCGGGCTTTAATCTCTTGAATATTCGATTTTAACTTCTTTAATAAATCATCATTAGGTGCTAATACAACTACAGGCATTTCTTCGTCTATTAATGCCAAAGGGCCATGTTTAAGCTCTCCTGCCGGATAAGCTTCCGCATGAATATAAGAAATTTCTTTTAGTTTTAGCGCTCCTTCTTGGGCGATAGGATATTGAAGCCCTCTACCCAGAAAAATAGTGTGTTTTTTTTGGGTAAATAAAGAAGAGAGAACTTTAATATTATTGGACAACAACAGTGTTTTTTGAATAATTTCGGGTAATTCTCTTAATTGTGCTACAAATACTTTTTCTTCCTCTCGTTTTAAACCATTTCGACGTGCCAATACCAATGTTAATAAGAATAAAGCAACGAGTTGGGTTGTAAAACTTTTAGTAGAGCAAACGCCAATCTCAGGCCCTGCATTTGTCATAAAACTTAATGTCGATTCTCGAACGATAGAGCTATAAGCGACATTGCAAATGGCCAATGAACCACAATAATCTTCTTTAGAGATAGATTTAAGCGCAGCCAAGGTATCTGCCGTTTCTCCTGACTGAGAAATGGTCACAAACAATGTATTGGAATCCTCCTTAGCACGCTTTCGATAACGAAACTCACTGGCAATCTCAACATTGCAAGGTATATGGGCAATACTTTCTAACCAAAGACGTGCGACAAGTCCCGCATGGTAACTGGTACCACAAGCGACAATCTGTACCCGTCGTGTTTTATCAAAAATAGTGGCTACATCTACACCAAAAGCTTCTTCTAATACATGATCTTGAAATAATCGTCCGTTTAAGGTATCTAGAATAGCGCGTGGCTGCTCAAAAATTTCTTTCAGCATAAAATGCGCATAACCGGCTTTGTCTGTTGAACCTTCGGTAAATTGATACTGATGAATCTCCCTTTCAACACGTTTATTGGATTTATCGTAAATACTAAAACCCTGGTTCGACATATCAACGATATCTCCATCCTCCAAATAAACCACTTTTTCTGCATAATTTTGTAGGGTTAAAATATCAGAGGCAAAAAAATAGGCTTTATCCTTTATGCCGATAATAAGCGGTGGACCAGATTTCACCCCAATGATTCTGCCCGGTTGTTGGGCATCCATAACACAAATCGCATAAGAGCCCTCTAATTCTGCAATAGATGCTTTAACCGCAGATAAAAAATCTTTACCTATTTTCAGGTTATCATCAATACTACAAGCGACTAATTCTGAATCTGTGTCTGATAAAAATATATACCCTTTATTTTGTAATTTTGTCCGTAAAAACACATGATTTTCTATAATCCCATTGTGCACTAATATCACTCTATCCCCTGCCACATGCGGATGTGCATTCTTTTGCGTCGGTTTTCCATGGGTTGCCCACCGGGTATGTGCGATGCCTGTTAAACCGATTATGGGTTCTTGATTTAATAAAGTTTGTAAGACCTCAACTTTACCGACTATTTTCTGTAATTGAAATCCACTGGGTTCTTTAAGAACGGCGATACCAGCAGAATCATAACCACGATATTCTAAGTGCTTTAAGCCCTGCATTAAAAAAGGGACGATGTCTTTATCGCTAACAGCCCCAACGATACCACACATCAATGATTTCTCCCGTATTATTCTAGGTCATTTTAACTAGACTATTCTCATGAGCTAACTATAATTTTACTGTATAACTCAATTTTATCCACTTATAAAAGGGATGAATCAATATGATTAGAAATAGGTCTAGCTCTTCTTAAAGTATGTAAAAAATGTATATACCTATCATTTGGAAATTTAGTTTTACACTTTTATGTGCAACTGCGTGGTTTGTACTCTGTAGCTATTTATCTATTCCTTGGATTCAAGGACTCGCAGGATATATCGGATATTTTTTTGCTACTTTTATTATTTTCTTTATTGCGCTCGCGCCTGGTTTTATGTCAATGTTTTTAACAATCAGCTATCTTTTTGATAATCGTAAAGAAACGAAAGAACTTCTAGAATATCCACCTGTGTCTGTGCTTGTTGCTGCTTACAATGAAGAAGAAAACATTCAATCAACTTTAAAGTCTCTTTTAGATCAACATTATCCCGGAGAGATGCAAATTATTGTAGTCGATGATGGTTCAACAGATAATACAATACAGGTTATTGAAAATTTAAACATTGAACAAGTATTGCTTGTTAAAAATAAGCATGGTGGAAAAGCACATGCGCTTAACACTGCACTTAAACATGCAAAATTTGAGCATCTCATTACAATAGATGCAGACACCTACCTTTGGCGCAATGCGATCAAACGAATTGTTGAACAATATGCCTCTAACCCACGAAATACCGCTGCCGTTGCGGGCTCCATATTTGTCAGAAATTCTAGAGAAAACGTGATGACGCGTCTACAAGAATGGGATTTTTTTCTAGCAATTACTGCCATTAAACGCATGCAAAGTCTCTTTCAGGGAACTTTTGTTGCGCAAGGTGCGTTTTCACTGTACATAAAAAAATATGTACTAGCAGTGGGCGGGTGGGAAGAAAACTCAATATGCGAAGATATCATTATCTCATGGGCAATACTGGCAAAAAACTATCGTATCGACTTTTCAGAAGAAGCTGCAGCATTTACATTAGTTCCCAGCACCTACAAAGGTTTTTTTCATCAACGAAAACGTTGGGCACGTGGACTCATAGAAGCTTTTAAATATCACCCTAAAAGCTTAATCAATCCACGTTTAACCATATTACTCGTATATTGGAATCTCTTATTTCCGTTTATCGACCTCGTTTTTATGTTCGTCTATATTCCAGGTTTAATTCTAACATTATTTGGATATTTTTATATAGCAGGCCCTATGACTGTCGCTGTACTTCCTTTAGTAGCCGCGTATAATGTTATATTTTTTGTTACGCAACGCGACGTCTTTACACACGAACATCTTCAAGTTAGACGCAACCCTCTTACCTTAATTTTATATCTTATCATTTATCAAACCATCATGGTTCCCGCATGCCTTGCTGGTTATTTTTTAGAGATTTTTCGCTCCGACAAAAAATGGGGGGACCGAAAATGAAACCAATGAACAAAAAATTAAAACTCGTTTTATTTTTAATTTTCTCAATTTCATTTCTTTTACTAACAGTTGAGATCTATGTATACGGACCAAATTTTTTTTCAAGTCCTAAAAAAAATATAGCAAGCATCAAAGACAACATGCTTGCAATAGCTGCTTTTGAAAAGTACATATTTGAAGCAGACCGTTATGCTGAAACTAATGAACCAGATAAAGCGTTGCATGCTTATGAACTGGCTCTAAATCAGGTTAAAGATGATCCCAAAAGAAGTGTCAAAGCAAAATTTGGCATAGCAGACATGCAACTTTGGTTGGAAAATTATGAAATCTCGGCTTCAATATATCGTGAACTTTACAATATAGACTTAAAAGAGAGAGATCACGAGCTCGCATTAGAAGGTCTTATTAAATCTCTTACTTACGATGGAAGACCTAAAGAAGCAATCTCATTGATTCCTCTCAATTTTAATTATAGAAAACCCGGACTTGTCATCGCAGTCGCAGAAGCCTATTTAGCAGCAGAAGATGTTAATCAGGCCGTCGCGTTTATTAAAGCAAAAGAGCAATTATTACAAGAAATTCCAAAAGACTCTCATTTGTTAAAAGAACTTGACAAATTAAAAAAACAAATTGATGTCGCCATGTATAACATGATGCAAACGCAACAAGTTGTTCATTTAACAAAGAAGCAAAAGCTTTTTGCAGAATACCTTAACAAAGCTAAGGCTGCGTTCATGGCGGAAAATTTTAAAGAAGCAATATGTTTTTACACATTGGCCCAAAGAAATGCCTCCTCCCAAAGTGATACTAATACGACTTTATTTGGATTAGGCGGCATCTATATCTCAATGGGTGAAAATTATAAAGCATTAAATATTTACAAAGCGCTGCTAGAAGAAAAACTTCAAAAAGAAGATTTTGAAGTCGCGCTGAATGGTTATGTAAACTCTTTAAGCAATCTAGATAAACCAATGATGGCCTACTACGCAATACCCGAAAACTTTAAGTATACAAATCCGAGATTAATTGTTACCGCCGCACAAGCTGCACTTTGGGCTGGTTGGCCTTATAAATCAAGCAACATCTTAAGTGCCAACGAAAATTTATTACAACAAATAGATCCGAATTCGCGCTTAGGGGGTCTATATGAAGAAGTTTTATGGCAAACAACCTCATTAACAGCACCAAACACGGCTGATTACAAACACTATTATCTAGTAGATTCTGAAAAATTTCGGGTATTTAGAGGCATAATAAACTATTCGCATCGCACTTCAGCCATGTTTAATACTTCTTTGGCTTTAACACGTAATCATTTTACCATACCTGGATTATGGCCAGTTAACGGAAATGTCGTTACTTTACAGGAAGATGGATTATTAAACGATTATTTTGGCTACCTTGCAAATCTCTCGAGTGCTAATTATCAATACTGGAACCCTATTTTGTGGGATTTCAAGCTGGCTCTACAGCCCAACGATACCTTAACCATCAGTGCTAGAAACAACAAGGAAATTGTTGAAGCAATTCCAGCCATTAACAATCACATTACTTTAGATACCTCAGAATTCAATATTCGAATTGAGCCTATTTATAGAGTATTTATTTCAGGTGCTTTCTTTAATAGTAAATTCAGTGACAACTACAAAAGAAACGGCTCTTCTGCTAATTTTAGTTATTTATTACTTTCTGACTATGGAGTTTATATTGATTATTTTATCAGAAGCTATCATGCTAAAAATCCCTCTCAGTTCTATTTTTCACCATTAAAATTTCGTCAAACACTATTGTCGCTACGTATTAAACATCATATTACAAATACGTGGAACTACTATGCTTCTGGTGGTGTTGGTCGACAATGGATTAACACAGATCCTTATACAATAGCACGTAAGCTTCAATTTGGTATTACAGGACCGCTTTTTAAATGCATTAATTTAGATGGCTATTATCTTTACAGCTCATCAGCAGACAATAGTGTCACTGGCGCTTATTCATATAAAGTCATCGGTGCTAATTTACAATTTATTTTTTAAAATGTCGTATGGTTTCAGATAATTCTTTTGCTTGTGCATGTATCAATTCTTTATCCCTACCTTCTACCATAACTCTAATAACAGGTTCTGTTCCCGAGGGCCGCAACAAAACTCTCCCCTGCCCCTCTAAGATCTTTTGGCTTTTTTCCAAGCTTTTTTTAATATTTGGATGATTCATCACATAATCAGAATCCGAGATAGGTACGTTAATTAACACCTGTGGATATTTTGTCATCCATCTTTTTAATTCCGCGATTGTTTTTTTTGTTAAAACAACGACGTTTAATACACGCAAAGCGGAAATAATGCCATCCACTGTCTTATTAATATCTAAACAAATAATGTGGCCTGACTGCTCCCCACCTAAATTCCATCCTGTTTGATCTAATATCTCTAAAACATGCCTATCACCCACAGGTGCACGAAAAAACGGAATCGCTAAATCTTTTAAGGCCTCTTCTAATCCCATATTACTCATTAATGTTCCAACAACACCACCCGTTAAGCGATGTGTCTCGGCATACCATTTGGCAATTATAAACAAGATCTCATCGCCATCGACGATTTCCCCTAAATGATCGACCATTATCACTCTATCGCCATCCCCATCGAATGCAATGCCCAAATCCGCATTTTTTTGTAATACACAGGCTGCCAATGCTTCAGGATTAGTAGAACCACATTTTTCATTAATATTAAAGCCATCGGGTTTTGCAGCTATTTCAAATACTTCTGCACCCAATTCACTATAAACGTGTGGTGCGACGTTGTAGGTTGCACCCTGTGCACAATCTAATACGATTTTTAAACCTGTTAAGGTTTGGTTGTTTGGAAAAGTGCTTTTACAGTATTCAATATATCGCCCGTTCATTTCCAGCATGCGTTGTGCTTTACCTAAAAATTCTGATTCGACTGTTATTAAAGGTTTATTCAGTTCTGCTTCAATTAATAATTCCATTTCATCCGATATTTTGGTTCCTTTACTGGAAAAAAATTTTATGCCATTATCATAATAAGGGTTATGCGATGCACTAATCACAATACCCCCAGAAGCGCGTAATATACGTGTGAGATAAGAAATAGCAGGAGTAGGCATGGGTCCTAATAACCAACAATCAACGCCTGCTGCTATCAGACCTGCTTGTAGCGCAGACTCAAATAAGTAACCGGAAACACGTGTATCTTTACCAATCAAAACCCTTGGACGAATTCCGGGTTTGGTTTGTAAAATAAGCACACGTCCGGCTGCCCATCCTAATTTCAGGATCCAATCAGCCGTCATTGGCATGGTACCGACACGGCCTCTAACCCCGTCGGTACCAAAGTATTTTCTCATTTTTGGATGCTACGATCGTTTTTAATGACGATCCATGGTGTGTCCAATGGCACCACCGACAACAGCACCGGCTGCAGCACCAACGCCTGCACCGACTGCATCGCCATGTGCCCCGCCAATCATAGCCCCTGTTACACCACCAATGGCGGCACCAGTTGCCTCATTTCGGCTCATCCCTGCACAGCCTGTCAATAAGGCACTGACTAAGACAATGGCCACTAATTTATTGCTCATAATCAAACTCCTATATGTTGATATGTCTAGCCTGGCTTGTAGACTATCTTCTAGTCAGACACCCCAAAACACAAAAGTTCAACCTTGTTAAATGAGCCCTAATAATTTCTCAATTCTTCCGGAGGCACTGATTTGCCATAACTGATCAAATAATAAGGTATAGCCATCAATAAAACGCCACTGACGAGATTGCCTAATGTCACAGGAATTAAATTATTTAACATCCCAGTCCAAGAAACCAGCTGTCCGCCCTCATTTGGCAAAAAGTTTGCAAGACTCAATAAGGCCATATTAGCAATACTATGCTCATACCCAGAACCCACAAAACCTAATAAACACCACCAAATCATAATCAGTTTTGCACTTTCGGTTTTCAGTCTAAAAGTACACCATATCGCCAGTACAACTAACCAATTACATAAAATACCTTTTAGAAACAATGTCATCCAAGGTGCATTCATTTTTTTTTCAGCAATGGTATGTAACCAAGCGGGATTTTGTAAAACTTCTGCTTTAAAGGCAATAAAGGCCAGTAAAATAGCCCCTAAAAAATTACCCACATAGGACCAAAACCAGACTTTAGATAAATCAAACCAATTTGTTTTTCCTTTTAACGCACCAACAAACATAATCATGGTGTTGCCAGTAAACAAATTCGCCCCTGCAACCACAACTAAAGACAGTGCTATTCCAAATGTTGCACCCATCAACAAGCTAAGTGCCGGTGATTGCGCTTGAAAAAAAGGTGTCGTTAAAACAAAAACCAAAACCACACCAAATCCTAAATAGATACCAGCCATTGCGGCGTGCATAATATAGGCAGGCAAATTAGAAGCACAAAGCTTTGCTTTACTTTTTGCGGATTCTACCACTAAATCTAGCGTTTCTTGATACATTAAAACCTCCCAATTCTGTAACAAGTTACTACGATTTTTCATATTGTCTTAACAATGCCAAAAATTGATCTTCATCTAATACGGTTACACCTAACGATTCTGCCTTTGCTAATTTCGAGCCAGGAGAATCACCCACTACCACATAATTTGTTTTTGCAGAAACACTCTCAGATGTTTTAGCACCCAATGTTTGTAAACGTTCTTTTGCTGCATCGCGACTTAAAGAAGACAAAGTACCTGTTAAGACAAAAGTCTGATCTTTAAGCGGTTCTTCAGAAGTAACTGCACGCTTAAGTGATGGCCAATGAACACCTAAAGCCCTGAGTTCTGCAATAACGTCAAGATTATCTGATTGTTTAAAAAATATACTGATATGCTTAGCAACAACAGGTCCTATATCAGGTACCGTTTGTAATTCTTCCTCATTTGCCACCATAATCGCTTCTAAGGTTTTAAAATGATTCGCTAAAACCAATGCGGTTGATTCGCCCACTTCTCGAATCCCTAAAGCAAACAAAAAACGTGGCAATGCCGTTTTTTTACTTTTATTAATAGCATCTATCAGATTTTCGGCCGATTTTAAACCCATGCGTTCAAGCTTGCCTAATGCATCGACTTTTAGTTTGTATAGATCGGCCACTGTTTGAATTAGCCCAACATCCACTAATTGATCCACAATACGCGTACCAAGCCCATCAACATTCATCGCACGGCGCGCTGCAAAATGCAAAATACCCTCTTTTTGCTGGGCTGTACAGCCAAGACCACCCATACAACGTGCTGCTGCTTCACCTTCTTCGCGTATCACATCCGAACCACAAACAGGACAATGTTTGGGCAACACAATTTTTTTTGTATGATGTGGGCGTCGCTCTAGCACAACGGAAGCGACTTCAGGAATAACATCGCCTGCGCGACGTACAATTACAATATCGTGCACACGAATATCTTTGCGTTCAATTTCATCCATATTATGCAAGGTTGCATTACTAACCGTTGCCCCACCGACAAATACAGGCTTTAATCGCGCAACCGGTGTTAAAGCACCGGTGCGCCCTACTTGAAAATCCACATCTAACAGTTCTGTAAGTGCTTCTTCTGCGGGAAATTTATGCGCAATCGCAAATCTAGGCGCGCGCGAAATAAAACCCAATTCTTTTTGTAAGGCTAAATCATCTACTTTGTAAACAATACCATCAATTTGATACGGTAAGCTTTCACGTTTTTCTATCAGTTCATCATAAAACTTTAAACAACCCAAAAAACCAGTCACAACGCGATTTTCGGGACAAATGGGAAAACCCCATTTTTCTAGTTGCTTTAAACTTTGATATTGCGAATCAAATTCTTTATCAAGTCCTTCTACACGCGCGATTGCATAAGCAAAAAAATTAAGGGGTCTTTGTGCCGTAATTTTTGAATCTAACTGTCTTAAGCTACCGGCTGCCGCATTACGCGGATTAACAAATTGTTTCTCACCTCGTTTTAAAGCTTCTTTATTCAGCACTTCAAAACCAGCTTTAAGCATAAACACTTCACCCCGCACTTCTACTAAAGGAGGTGGATTTGTTTGATGCAACTTAAGCGGAATCGCAGAAATGGTCCGTAAATTTTCAGTAATTTGTTCGCCGGTTACACCATCACCTCTTGTTGCACCGGTTACAAAAATGCCGTTTTCATATACCAATGTCACTGCCAAGCCATCTAACTTGGGTTCACACGTGTACTGAATATTACTTGTGGTTTTTAAACGATCGTGAATGCGCTTATCAAAGTCTTCTACGGCTTCTTTTGAAAAAGCATTGTCCAGCGACAGCATCGGCACAACATGCCTTACTTCCGCGAAGTCTTTTAGCGGTGGTGCCCCAATCCGCTGTGTCGGAGAATCCAGTGTCTTTAATTCAGGATGCAAAGCTTCAAGCTGCAAAAGTTCTTGAAATAAGCGATCGTATTCCGAATCCGGAATAGTCGGCGCATCTAAAACATAATAACGATAATTATGCTCGTTAAGCTGGTCTATCAATGAAGCCATATCTGTTTTGGTGATTTTTTTCATTTGGTTAGGATACCCGAATGGCAATATTTTTATGACTGTGTTTTAATACAGTATTTTATCGCTGTTCGCGGACAACAACATTCATTGATATACTCTAACTGTTATGGCAATACTTCCAGCAGAACAAACGGACATTGAAAAAGCTATCAGCGACGCTTTAAGCGATATTTCTCGCACAAACGCTTATCGCCTAAAAGCTGGTCTTCGCATTTTGATGACGACTAATATCGAGACTTTCGAAAATATTTGCTCCCCAGGCGTTCAACAGGATTTAAATAAATTTAAAAAACTCCTCACCAACCCAGAAACACTGGCACCTAATTCCGCTAAATCGGAAGGGAATAAATTAGACACGCTAAAATTTATTAAGCAATATACCCTAGACAATCTGCATTTATTAGACACAAGAACCTCTATCTTGCCAAACACTGTCATGGTTCAAAAATCTATTATGGAAGGTGAGCGTTTAAAATCCGTTGTACACTCTAGTGCACTACGAAATGTTGTTATGAGTGCCCATTATTTCGATGATCTAGAGAAAAAATTTCTCGCAGAAGACATTCCTAAAGATCGCATAGAACCCATGGTTCAAAATGCTAAAGCTTATACACATGAATTACACAAAGCGGTATTAGAAGGCAATATCACAAATGTCTTAAAATGTGTTTCTGTTCATGGCGTAGACGTTAATTTTCCAAACGAACAAGGCATGACCCCATTACACGTTGCCGTTAGAGATGGATTAACAGAAACGGTTAAAATATTACTGACTGTCCCATCTATTAAAGTGAATATCGTTAGCAACAATGGTTGGACGCCCCTCCATATGGCGGCACGCCTCGGATTTTCTGATATTGCGAGTGCATTGCTTGCAATGCCAAACATAGATCCGAATGCTGTTAATAGCGATGGCTGGAGTGCGCTGCATTGGGCCGCCTGGCATGGGTTTACAGAAACCGTGACCGTCTTGTTAGCCAAACCAGAGATCAAGATAAATCTTAAAGATCGCAACGACACAACTCCGCTACATTTGGCTGCTCGCAATGGTCATCCAGATGTGATTTCTGTGTTGTTATCCGCACCCAACATCGATGTTAATATCCTAGATAACGAACAACATACCCCCCTTCACTTGGCAGTTATTTATAACCACACAGACGCTGTTAAGGTTTTGTTGCGACATTATGATATAGCCATTAATCTCAACGATATGGACGGCCTAACCCCCCTCCATTGGGCCGCACGTAATGGTAATATTGAAATTCTCAATGCTTTATTGATGCATCCTGGTATCATAGCCGACAGCATGGATAATAATTTTATGACGCCATTAGAATGGGCTACACGTAATGCACATATTCCTATTATCAAAATTTTAAAACCCTATACAAGCAACAACAACCTTAAGTTTTCTTTCCTGAATAAATTGTTAACCCTACTGAAACTAAAACCTGCTTAACGTTTGTAAGCATTCTCGCACACACAAAAACGCCGTTCTATCACAAAGCAAAAAAGCGACTAAGTCGGCTAAAATTATTTATTTTATTGGCTTGATTTTTTTTCAGAGGATGTACTAAGCTTAGTTTCACTGACGGTTTATATTTTGAATACTTGGAGCAAATAATGAGTGATTTTTCTGTAGATTTGAATGGTGCTAGAGCAATTTTAACAACATACCATGACGTACATGATACATCCTATGCTAATAGTACGGTACCCCCTCTTCGCTCAAAATTACAACAAAAAAACAGACATCTTGAATCTGAATTAACGTTACTCAAAGAAAAATATCTGGTCCTACAACGAGAACTGATTAACCGAGATAAAAAACTAGAAACTTTAAATACCGAGTTGGTTGATAAAACAATCTACATGACTAAACTACAAGAAGATTTTGAAAATGTTATTACGCAAATAGGAAATACGCGAAAATAGAATCTAAGACTATTAATGCTATTCTCAAAATTAATCAATGAACAACACCGTATGCATCACGCGGGCTGGTTACGCGCTGCTGTCTTAGGTGCAAACGATGGCATCATTTCTACAGCCAGTTTGATTGTCGGTATTGCCGCAGCAGATACACCTTATCATCATATTTTGGTAGCGGGAATCGCGGGTCTTGTTGCAGGTGCTATGTCGATGGCTGCTGGTGAATATGTCTCTGTTAGCTCGCAATTAGATACAGAAAAAGCCGATATAGAACGCGAACGCTTAGAACTTAAAAATAATTTAGCTTATGAATACCAAGAGCTGACTGACATTTATATCTCACGAGGACTAGAACCCGCGCTTGCAAAAGAAGTTGCTGAGCAATTAATGGCACACGATGCATTAGGTGCTCACACACGCGATGAGCTCGGCATTACAGAAATAATCAGTGCGCGTCCACTTCAGGCAGCACTCACATCTGCCATTACTTTTTCTGTCGGTGCCGCAATACCGCTATTAATGGTTTTAATTGTACCTACTAGCAAGCTTATTATGGTCGTTTCTACGGTTTCGCTATTATGCCTAACACTGTTGGGCGGTTTAGCTTCTTTTACCGGTGGATCGAGTATCTGGGTGGGTATGATACGCGTAACTGTCTGGGGTGCTTTAGCATTGGCTTTAACAACCGGTATCGGTAAGCTTTTTGGTACCGTTATTTAGGATGGTTTTTAAAAATAGACAATAATTCCATCGGCAACGGAAATACAATCGTCGAATTCTTTTCTTCCGCAATATTCGACAAAGTTTGCAAATACCGTAATTGTAAGGCTTGTGGTTGCTGAGACAAAATATTTGCTGCATCCAATAATTTTTGTGAGGCTTGAAATTCACCATCGGCATGAATAACCTTTGCACGACGTTCGCGTTCTGCTTCAGCTTGCTTGGCAATCGCACGTATCATGCTCTCGTTTAGATCAATATGTTTAATTTCGACCATACCCACCTTAATGCCCCAGGCTTCCGTTTGTTCGTCTAAAATCTGTTGAATATGCAAATTCAACTTATTACGTTCCGAAAGCATTTCATCTAATTCATGTTGCCCTAAAACAGAGCGTAACGTTGTTTGAGATAATTGACTAATGGCTTCAAAATAATCCTGTACTTGAATTACCGCATGTTCTGGATTAATCACGCGAAAATAGACAACGGCGTTCACGCGCACCGAAACGTTATCGCGTGAAATAACATCTTGCGGTGGCACATTCATAACGATCGTACGCAATTCCATTCTAACCATTTGCTGAATAATGGGTACAATAATAATTAACCCAGGTCCTTTTACCTTCCAAAATCGCCCTAACGTAAACACAACTGCGCGTTCATATTCTCGTAATACCCGGAAAAATGAAAGGCCAAAGATTACTAAAAAAGGAACAATAATTAAATATAATGCTTGCATAACCATAGCCTCCGTTTATCATCCATTTGGGTTTTTAGGTTCGACTGTTAGTAATAAATCCGATACTTTTATAACACTGACTTTTTGGCCAACCGTCAAAGGCGTATCACAACGTGCCTTCCAAATTTCACCTTGTATTCGCACTTCTAAATGCTTTTTATGTGCCGTTAATATCACCCCTTCAGAACCAATTAACGCCTCACGACCAGTCACAATTTTTTTACCAAACGATTTAATTGCCAAATTCATCAAAATCAGGAAAAATGCCGCACTAACAAAAGTCATCAGTAGAATCACTTGCCACGCAACGCCATAACCCGCCACATTTGTATCTAACAATAAGACAGATCCCACAACAAAGGCAATAATCCCCCCAATACCCAATGCGCCAAAACTGGCCACAAAAGCCTCTGCTATCATAAAAGCAATACCTAATAACAATAAGGCAAACCCAGCGTAATTAATAGGCAATAATTGAAATGCATAAAGTGCTAATAACAACGAAATAGTACCCGCAATACCCGGTAACACAAATCCGGGATTTGAAAATTCAAAAAATAATCCGTAAATGCCAACCAATAATAAAATGTAAGCGATCGTCGGGTCTGTAATAACCGATAAAAATTGAAAACGCCAATCGGGCACAATCGATTTAACAGAAAGATCGGCTGTTTCTAATGTGTAGGGTGATCCTTGAAGACTAACAACACGACCATTAATTTTTTGTAATAACTCGGGGATACCATTTGCTATCACATCGATCACTTTTAGCTTTAAGGCTTCTGTGCTAGACAGGCTAACGGCTTCTCGTACTGCTTTTTCTGCCCATTCGATATTACGGGCTCTAAGCTCTGCAAGACTACGTATATAAGCTGCCGCATCATGGGTTGCTTTTTTCTCTAAAGTTGAGTGTTCTGGTTTCGTATTTTTTTCGTCTGTGGGTAAAGACTCCCCTCCCCCTCCGATACTGACTGGAGATGCAGCACCCAGATTCGTCCCAGGTGCCATCGCTGCAATATGGCTGGCATATAAAATAAAGGTACCCGCACTGGCCGCTCTTGCACCCGCAGGAGCAACATAGGTAACAACAGGTACGTGAGAAGCTAATATCGCTTTGTTAATACCCCGCATGGCGGTTTCTAGTCCACCCGGTGTATCCAAACGTAAAATAATTAATTTGGCTTCTTGCTGTGCAGCGAGTTCTATCCCTCTTTGTACATAATCTTCTGTTGCGGGACTAATAGCACCCGATACTTCTAAAAGCACCGCTTCTTTTGTTGGAGCAGCACCAACAGCAACCACAGGCAATGCTATTAACAAGAGACTTGTTAATAGATAGATTATTTTTTTGATCATATAATCTACAATTTAGTTTCTAGATGTTTTATTGACACTTTTATTAAATATTTTTTCTAACGAATTAACAACTTGATCTGTTGCAAAAT
The DNA here is from genome assembly GCA_044225395.1 of Gammaproteobacteria bacterium. Taxonomy (GTDB): domain Bacteria; phylum Pseudomonadota; class Gammaproteobacteria; order UBA6186; family Azoamicaceae; genus CADEGZ01. The sequence continues at coordinate 6,182 of JBGAIP010000019.1, read as the reverse complement.
CTTGTGCCGATGCTGGCATATTTTTTCCTGCATTAGCCATTGTCCTAGCGATATTTTCAGCCCACTTTGTATTCATCGAAGCTGCAACATAACCTAGCATATATTCTTGTTCGGGTGATAGATAATTAGACTTTAATTGTTTTAAAACAAAATCAGCAATATGTTCTGAACCACACAAACAAGCTATCGCCAGTATTCGGTTTAAATTGACGCTTTCTGGATTGTAATTTTGCTTAAAATATTCAAAGTTATCCGCTATGACTGCATGAAAAAGCGGTGCTGCAGGTGCATAAAGTAAGGGACATATCAATCGTGCTGGCGCGCTATCTTGTGTTGCATCCCATCTTTTTTTTAACCAATTGATTTTGGTTGAATACTCAGCATCTTCTCGCCCAATCGCTTTAATATAGTTTTGTTGATTTGCATTATCTGCTGGAAAATTTTTAGTACCCGGTTGTTGGTGATACATATCGCCTCCATCATGTCAGAATCATTACTTGTTAGATCAATGAATTATACGTCTTTTATCAATAAAAATCAATGTTGTTTTCTTTAAAACGATCCCATCAAATATATATTTGACAATAGGTTGCCCCTATTACTCTGTATTTTCTACTAAAAATTTATATTTTGGGTATTAACTAGCTTAATTCAAAAAAAGTGTCTATTTTAAAAATAATATTTTCAACCAAAATGGACTAATAATGAGTGTACCTGTTATTACCGAATTAAATGCTGCACTGCGAGTTGATTTAACTCGCCCTTTTTCTATTAGCAACGACATCTATTCAATGTTTCTTAAAGATGACGATGTGTTACTACAACCAGCAGCGCGTGATGCTGCTGTTTGGCAACGATTTTACAAAGCGCATGAACTCTACCAGAGAATTTGGAATAATGGCGCCACACAAGCACCTTTTGCCGTTTTTTACAGAATAGACGATAGAACTGCACTAGAAGGAAGATATAACAATGCAAGAAGAGAAATTGCAAACGAATTTAAACAATTTGTGCGACGTTTAGGACGCGCACCATCAAGTGTAGAAATTAATCAATTTTTTACAGATACACAACAAGCTTTACCGGCTATTCATAATCGAAATTTAAATCAACAAATCAAATTTGAGGTTGCTGATTACTTTTTAAACCTTCAAAATAAACGGGCATTAGAAACCAATATTGAAGGCAATATGGATACTTTTTTTACAGCACAAGAAGCGCATGTTAAGGAACTTGCATCCCCCAGATTCTACCAAGTACCCGATGTTAACGCTGCTTATAATGTTGGGACTATATACGGGCCTGGCCCCGTATGCCATAACTGGGGTGTAAACGCTGCATGGGCTCTCGGTGTTGCACGTAGTGGAATACCTATTAAAATTATATCTGATTTGGATATGCGTAATCAGGATCGTAGTCATCCCAATCCAAATCAAGCCTTAAATCCTTCCGCTTTTGCACTAGAAATTGCAGTTGCCATTAACATGGGATACGGATTAAATATTGTTAACAATGCCGTAACCTTAACACCACCTGCCGTTCTTAACGATCATAGAACGAATGGACAGCCGGGAGACGGTCCATTACCAACGAAACAAGAAGAAATTGATATTTTTAGACGATGTGTCGGTGCTAGAGAATTACATAACCTCCTACCACGCAATGCTGGAGCAGATTTACGAGACCACATACACAATATTTTCAGTACAGGAACTGCCGGTGAAAAATATGATTTAGCTGTGGGATTAAATCTTCTTAAGAAAGGCAATAGCTTATTACCCATTTTAAATGCGCTTTCGTACCGTGAACTTTACGACTTGGAAAATATGCTAGGAACACAACCATTTTCCGGTCCATATTTCCAGAATTTAAGAGATGAAGTCGGGATGAGATGTTTTGCAGAGTACATAAGCACACGATACCAGGTTAATAATGGACAAGAGGTAAAAAATTGGATGCATGGTATTTGCACGGGACAAAATAATTATAATAAAAATGCACTTATAGATGCATTTTTCTTAATGAACAATAATGGAACAGCAGCGAATGTGTTAAATTCGCTTTCTTTACGCGAACTTCAAAGTCTAGACAGTGTCCTTTTTACTCAAACTTATTCTCATCCTAGCTATGATAACTTAAAAAATGAGGTTGCAAGGTTTTATTTTGCTGCCTATTTAACTGCTAGCCAACAACAAAATAATGGGGATCAGGTGCGAAATTGGATACATGATATTTGTACAGGACAAAATGCTTTTAATAAAAGAGCACTTGCAAATGCATTAGATTTAATGCGTGCTCAAGGAACGCTTAATACAACCTTAAATACACTTTCATTAAGAGAACATGACAATTTAAGAATCATGCTGACAACTGCGCCATTTGCAGCAGTAGGCGCTTTTGATAATTTAAGAAATACAGCAAGAGCATCGCAATTAAACGCATTATCAGCAGATTTAACTTCAAAACGTGATGCTAATCATGGCCAACCCTTAAGAAACTGGATAGATCGTGTCTGTAATGGCAGAGATTTCATTTTAAAAGAAGATCTTGTAGATACTTTAGAATTGAGAAGAGGAAATCATAGTTTGCCATCTATTATGAGAGCGCTTTCACCAGAAAATTTAAGAGACTTACGAGAGATGTTAAGAGGCTTTCAATTTGGCACACGAAATGGCCTTGATCCGCTACGAGCTGCTGTGGACGCTGAAATTAGACTTCGAGATAGCATCCGACCAAGGGACAGAGATAGAGACAGGGACGCGGACAGAGATAGGGATAGAGGTAGAGATGGCGATAGAGATAGGGATCGAGATCGGGATCGAGATCGAGGTCGAGATCGTGAAAGAGATCAGGATAGAAGAAGTAGTAGAGACATGCCACAATTTAGAGATTACAGAGCTAGTTCAGCTCGCTTCGATCGCTCAGATCGTGCAGACCAAGCCGATTTAAAACGAGACAGATCCAGATCTAGAGAGCGGGATCGATCTTCTAGCGATAATCCTCAAAAAAAAGATAGAAGATTTTGATATTCAGATCTAACACCAAAATCCCGCTTATTTATACGTACGCCGATTACCATTCGTGAGTTCGGCGATCAGCTGATCACGCTGCAGCAAACGAGTTGCTAAAAGTGTTTGAATTGCCTTGAGGTCTGGGTGACTTACTCGTCGTCGCCATGGACCGTGCCCTTGCTCTATGAAATTCTCTGGTCCTACATCATCCACCGCGAATGCCTCCTTCTGACCAGCACGCTCCACACCAAATGTTTCTCCTAGCTTACCGCGCATATAAGAGGAAGTGGCGAACCAGTCTCCTGCCTCCATGTCTTCATTATCAATTTTTCGGGTGCGGGGTAACGGTTCTGATTCGGTGAAGTCGGGACAGGGTTCGAATGAGCGATTAGGATGACAGTATTCATTAATAACATGAACGGGAAGTAAGTATTGAGCACCACCGACTTTTCGTTCCCATTGAGTTACAGCTTCATCCCGTTGTTTTTTGTTAAGCAAATTAATTTGAGTTTGCCAAGCATCTATAAGATTTCTTGTTAACCAATCCCCGGATTCTCGGTGTTGGAGTACCCATGAACCTCTGTCCATCGCTTTAATTTGTGCTGTGGCTTGGTCTTTTGGTAAGTACTTTAGAATCATTGTCCACATGTGCCAATCCAATGCCCAAACTGCATACTGAAAGCCTGTGATGCCTTTGAAAATGCGACCTGATAAATCTGTCACGTCGCTGGGTAACAAAGCTAATTCAGGATTCTTTTTTAACCTCCTTTCGGCTTTATCTTGTTCTCCCTCGACAACTCGTTTTAAGAAAGTACGGACAGATTTAAGAGTGGTTTGTTTTATCTCTGGGATTGTTGGTTCAGGTTCTATGTTCTCATTAACAGATGATTTTGATTGAAACGAAAATACCAGCGGTTTAGGCGCATCTTCAGAAACAAGGTTGCTGAAATACTGTGGACCTGAAGGAATAGGAAATGGTGACGGACTAGGACTAGGTGTATTGCTTATTTTTTGTGGAGCAAGCATTTCTAAAGTTTGTTTTAATTGGATAATGACACCATTGGTGTCGGGACGTTTACTAGGCTCCCCATCCCAGCATTGTTGAATAAGTGTACCAAATGCCGGTGGACAGTCAACCGGAATATCTTCTCTATCACCTTCTTTTACCCAGTCTTTTATTAAGGATGCATCTAATGCATCTGAGAAAGGAATACTTCGAGAAGCAAGTTCCCAGAACGTCACACCTAGGCTGTAGATATCCGACTTTTGAGTAAAAATGGCTCTACGACTAAATAACTCCGGTGCCATCCATTGTATGGTACCAACCGAATCTTTGCTGTTTGTTTTGGTTGCAAGCGCATGGGATTTGGTTTCTGCTTTCACTTTGGATAATCCAAAATCGGTGAGTTTAGCTTTATAGCTATTATCTAAGAGAACATTGAGACTCTTAATATCTCGATGAAGAATATTTTCGTGATGTAGAAAAGCAAGCCCTTTAGCAGCATCTGTGGCTATTTGAAGACGTAAGGGCCATTCTAAGGGTTTGTTGCTATGAAGCACGCTGTAGAGCGAACCATTAGACATATATTCCATCACAATACAGCGATTAGGTGACAAAGAATACCCATAAAAATGTACAATATTCGGAGAATGTAATTTCGCCATAAATTGAACTTCAGTTTCGAATTCTTGGGCTGAGTCAGCAGAAATATCATTGGATAGTAGTTGTTTTACCGCAACATCATTGTGTCTATAGGTTGCTTTATAGACTACACCAAATCCCCCTCTGCCCAATTCTTGTTCCAGTGCGAGTTCTTGGAAATTAATCGTAAAAGAAAATGATAATTGGGGATTTGGATTAGGTTGTTCTTTGCGTAACATGATTTTAAACTCCTTTGATTTAATATTGCTTATTTATAGGCAGGTCGATTGCTGCTCATGAGTTCCTTGATCAATGTTTCACGCTGCAGCAATCGGGTTGCTAAAAGAGTGTAACAAGCTTTGTAGTCCACAACCGCCCCACCTGCCCTTTCACGTGACATGCTAATGCCACTAGCACTCTGAGCAGACCCCCGATACACACCAAAGGTCTCACCTAAGGCGCCACCGTTATAACAAGCCGTCAACCATTCGCCTTCCTCAATTTTTCGGGTTCGAGGTAGTGCGGATGATTGGGTAAAATCAGGGCAAGGATCGAATGGGCGATTAGGGTGACAATATTCGTTAATGACATGAACAGGAACTAAGCGTTGAGCACCACCAACTTTTGTTTGCCATTGAGTAGAGACTTCAGCCCATTTCGATTGATTACATAAATTAATTTGAGCTTGCAAAGCATCCACAAGATTTTGTATTAGCACAGCTCCAGATTTGCGGTGTTGAGAAATCCATGGAGCTACGTCCATTGCTCTGATTTGTTCGGCAGCTTGATCTTTTGGTAAGTACTTTAGAATCATTGTCCACATGTGCCAATCCAGCGCCCAAATTGCGTACTGAAAGCCTGTAATACCTTTGAATGTGCGGCCGGATAAATCTATCACATCGCCAGGCACTAAAGCGAGAGTCGCATCTTGTTGAAGCAGTGCTTCGGCTTGGTCTTGTTCACCTTCTGCAACAAATTTTACAAAATCAGCAACGGCTTGAGATGATGCTTGTTGCGGTTTTGCTGGTGGCGAAAACATTATAGGTTTAGGAACACCTTCAGAAACAAGATTGCTTAAATACTGTGGGCCTGTCGGTTGCGATTGGGGAATATTACTATTCACATTCCCCAAAAACTCAACCACTTGATCACAAGTCGGTCGATTAGAGGCTTCTTGACTCCAGCAAAGCGTAATCATTTTAGCCATTTGAGGTGGTGTGTCTTTAGGGAGGTCTTCTCTTTCGCCCTTCTCTATCCACGCTTTTGCGATAGCTTGGTTACTCGCATCTTTAAAAGGAATTTCTCTAGAAGCCAGTTCCCATAATGTCATGCCAAGGCTATAGACATCCGTTTCTTTAGTACAAACTGCTCTGCGTTGAAATAACTCTGGAGCCATCCACAGTAATGTGCCAGCAGCACCATTGTTAGATTGGCTGCTAGATTCAGTTTTTACTTTAGCAAGACCAAAATCACATAACTTAGCTTTCATCTGATTATCTAAAAGCACATTAAGACTTTTTAAATCTCTG
>JBGAIP010000043.1:0-3566 GCA_044225395.1 Gammaproteobacteria bacterium | reverse complement strand
TACTGCTGCAATCGCAAAAATAATGGCTGAAACCATATGGTGCCCGCTAAACGGCAGATAAAATACCAATACAAAAATGGGAATTAAGGAAATTCTTAGTAACGTTAACAAATTTGGTATACTTCGCCACATATCGGTAATTCTCGCAGATTAAATCCTTTATTGTCTATATTTATTGTCCATGCAAAACTTCATAAAGACGTTCTGCTAATGCACGATTAATACCGGGGACCTTTGATAGCGCCTCGACACTGGCCTCTAAAATTTCTGGCAAGCCCCCAAAATGCTGTAAAAGACTTTGCCGACGCTTTTTACCAATACCAGGCACTTCCTCTAGTGTAGATGTGCGTCTGCGTTGTGCAATACGCTTTCGATGCGCCGTAATGGCAAAACGATGCGCTTCATCGCGAATTTGCTGAATCAAATGTAATGCAGGCAAACTCGGTTGTAATGTCAGAATTTTATCATTTGATGCTAAATAAACTGTTTCAAGACCCGCTTTTCTTTCGGGCCCCTTGGCAACAGCCAACAAAATGACCCCGGGAACCTGGCATTCTTCTAACACTCCTTTTGCAATATTAAGCTGTCCTTTGCCGCCATCGACAATAAGGATATCTGGCAATATACTACTTTCTGATTTTAATCGGGTAAAGTGTCGGGTCAGCCCCTCTTTTAAAGCCGCATAGTCATCCCCACCTGTTTTTGCTCGAATATTAAAGCGTCGATATTCAGATTTAACGGAGCCATTGATATCAAATACCACACAAGAAACCACAGTAGACTCGCCTAACGTGTGGCTAACATCAAAACATTCTAATTTTTCAGGAATAGATTCTAGCTGCATAGATTCTTGTAATGCTAAAAACCGCGGTGTTAGATCAAGCTTTTGTTTGACATGGCTCATTAATGCAAGTTTTGCACTGGTAATTGCCATCTTAACCCATCGTAAACGATCGCCTTTTGCAGCCATTGCAATATTCACAGGACCCGAACGTAATTCGCTCAAAACTTCTGATACCGCTTCACTATTTTTTAAAGCAAAGGGAATCAAAATTGTTTTTGGAACATCTGTTTTATTTTTATAATGCTGCAAAATAAAAGTTTCTAATAGGGTTTGTTGCATATCTTCTGCCGCTACAATAAAAGCTGTTTTATTGGGGAAATATTGTCGACTACCGAGCATGCGTCCTTCTCGTATCACTAAAACATGCACACAAACGGCTTCACCCTCTATATAAATACCCAACACATCAACGTCTTTTATGTCGCCAATGATAATTTGATGTTCCTGGATCGTTCTTAACAGTGCAATTTGATCCCGTAATCGAGCAGCCTGCTCAAAGGCTTTTGCGGTGCTAGCCACTTCCATTTTATGTATCAATTGTTCAATAACATCTTTGTTTTTTCCCTCTAAAAACATCCGTGCCATATCAACCTCTTTTTTATAATTTTCAGCTGTAATATAGCCAACACAAGGCGCAGAACAACGTTTGATTTGATATTGCAAACAAGGTCGCGTTCGATTTCTAAAAAAAACCTCATCGCATTGACGCAACTTAAAAATATTTTGCAACAAATTGAGCGCAACGCGTGCTTCTCTTACGCTGGGATATGGCCCATAAACCTTACCTTCTCCTTTTGGACCACGATGAAAAGAAAGCCTCGGAAAAGCATCGTTTACGGTTAATTTTAAATATGGATAAGATTTGTCATCACGAAAAATAATGTTATAACGTGGCTGCAGTTCTTTAATCAGATTATTTTCTAACAACAAGGCTTCACGCTCATTGCGTGTTACAGTAACTTGAATAGATTTAATATGTTTAACAAGTTGTTGCGTTTTAGTGTCTAATGCACGCCTAAAATAGGACGTTACTCTTTTTTTAATATTTTTGGCTTTACCAACATAAAGCACAACACCTTTGCCATCTAACATGGAATAAACACCCGGGCGGGTTGTTAGATTGGCTAGAAATGATTCGATTGTACTCAGGTGTTCTCCGTATCTAAAATACCATGCCGCATTGCAAGCAAGGTTAACTCTACATCGCTTTCTACATTTAATTTTTCAAAAATTCTATAGCGATAACTATTGATTGTCTTAGGACTAACGCACAATTTTTCAGCGATAGCCTGAACACTTTGTCCACTGGTTATCATGATCATGACTTGTAATTCGCGTTCAGATAGCTGTTCAAAAGGCGATTTCTCGTTATCTGTAAGCGACTTAAGCGCCATTTGTTGTGCGATTTCTGGACCTAAATAACGTTTACCCGCATAGACTGCGCGAATAGCAGTCACCATTTCATCTATCAATGTACCTTTCGTCAAATAGCCGCTGGCACCTGCTTGTAGTAATTTTGTTGGAAACGGTTCATGTCCGTATATGGTTAAGGCAATCACTTTAATGTCAGGATCGTGACGAACCATTTTACGCGTGGCTTCAAGCCCACCAATACCTGGCATTTTTACATCCATCAATACAACATGAGGACGTTTTTCGCGTGCAATTTTTACCGCTTCTTCGCCACTGCTCGCTTCGCCGATAACAGTTATTCCTGTAACATCCGACAACAATCGGACAATACCTGACCGTACCAAATCGTGGTCGTCAACTACCAGTACATTGATCACGCAACAGATCCTCCGTATATTGAAATCAGCCCTAGCTTCAGCAAAGGCTGGCGGAGAGGCAGGGATTCGAACCCTGGGAAGGGCGATACCCCTCAACGGTTTTCAAGACCGCCGCTTTCAACCGCTCAGCCACCTCTCCAGAACGACCATTATAATGAATCATCCGTTAAAAGACGAGTGACTTATTAAGTTTGTCTACTTTCAGATAACTGGGTTTTCAAAATTTTGTGGTTATTCCTTCTGCTAAGTAGATAAATTTGTGGTACACTTCATACCAGTGAGACATTAATGTAGGAGATAGAGGTTATGCAACCCAATATTAATACCGTCCGACATACAGAAACCCAAATCGTTATTCAAACCAATTCCGTTATTCGAAATACTTACATGCTGTTGTCGATGACATTGATCTTCAGTGCATTTACCGCCTGGCTTGCGATGGTTACAAATGCGGCCCCTATGGGGTTGATCATATTGCCTGTCTATATGGGTCTATTATTTTTAACACAATCTCTTCGAAATAGTGCCTGGGGTCTCGCTGCCATTTTCGCTTTCACCGGCTTTATGGGTTATACATTAGGACCTATCCTAAACTTTGCGATCTATGGGTTTAGTAATGGAACGCAGATGATTATGGCTTCTTTAGGACTTACTGGTCTTATTTTCTTTGCTTTATCTGGCTATGCGCTGACGACTCGTAAAGACTTTAGCTATATGGGTGGATTTTTAATTGTAGCTGGAATTGTAGGGATGATGGCCGGCATTACTGCAGTTTTCTTTCCTGTCCCCTTACTTTATCTTGGCGTCTCATCCGCTTTTGTATTGATTGCCTCTGGATGGATTTTATTTGAAACCAGTCAAATCATTCATGGTGGTGAACGTAACTACATTATGGCGACAATTTCGCTCTATGTATCAATTTACAACTTGTT
>JBGAIP010000042.1:0-4007 GCA_044225395.1 Gammaproteobacteria bacterium | reverse complement strand
CATTAAAGATCGCTCACGGGAAACCACGACTGTGTCACAGTTCTTACAACCAAGTTATTTACCGGTTCCCCCTGCTATCTCCATTACAACAGATTAAGCCATAATGGTAAATTTGAATATACAAGTTATTTAAACACTCTCTTAAATCGGGGCTAGATCAGTTACCGAGTATTCACTATTTGCACAGATCAATGGACAGGCTCTTTTTCATTTTTATAAAACTTTCTTGTATAATTTGCCTAACTCGCTCCTTTGATAAATTAAGCTCTTTGCCAATTTCTTCTAAAGTCTTTGGTTCCTCATCGTTTAATCCAAATCTTTTTATAATGATAGATTGGTGTTTCTTGTTAAGCAACTGTATACTGAAAAATAAATGTTGACTCAATTGTTCTCTACCAACCTCATCCTCCACATTTGCATTTTCATCAAAAAACATATTTACCCAACCATCCCCATTTTCCCCATACTCTTGATCATAGGAAATAACGCCTCTACCGATTTCTAATAAATCATTCACTTTTTTGGCTGATATATCCAAACTTTTTGCTATATCAACATGAGAAATATTTTCATTGTCTCTTAATTGTTTGGAAATTTTGTTCACCAATTTTTCAGCGTGAACTGGTAAACGTATCATTTTACTTGTATTCATCAACGCGCGACTTATAGATTGTTCTACCCAATAACACGCATAAGTGCTAAACCGCGTTCCCTTATTAAGATCAAATTTTCTAATTGCACTGATTAAACCTATGACACCTTCTTGGATCAACTCTAATAAATCTAAACCATTACCTTGATATTGCTTAGAAAACTTTATAACTAAACGCAAATTGCAACAAATCATTTGATCTCTCGCCTTAAGATCTCCTTGTTGTGCTAACTTTAAATAATTAACTTCTTCTGATGCACTAAGCAACTTATAATCTTGAAGTTTTTTTAAAAAAAAATGTAAGCTGCTAACCTTTTCTATTGGTCCGATCTTCTTCTTGAAAGACATCTTCTTTTTTTTAACTACCAAACCTAATTCTAATAGTTCTGCTTTTTCATTACTAGAAGAAAATAATGTCTTCTGGTTTATTTGTCTGTCAATCATAACACATTATCCGATTTAACTATTAATACTAAAAATTATTTATCTTTTATTATAAAAATAAGAAGCAGCATGAATGCCAAACCTCACTCTATTTGTAGTTGACGCCATTTCCTTGCGAATCGCCTGCAACAAGGGACTGCGGATTTTGCAAAGTCCATAGTATTGATATTCACTCATGGTTACCCTTATACATCATTCATTCAACCATTATCATGCTTCTTGGCATATCAGAACTGATAGCCAAAGATTGGGAGAGTCTAGCACTTTTTTTGGGAAAGGACTATTCTTTCCTTGTAGTACTGAATTATTGTACACAATGACGAATAATACTTAAAATGGTAATGCTATTTTAATTTGCATTGCCTGAAGCCATAAACACACCAGCAAAAAAACAAACCTATCGGTACATCAAATACTTGTACATTTAAGGCCAGAGGAGTATTTTAAGTTAAATTACCAAAATAAGGCTGCCTGACTCTCATTATGCGTGAAGCAGGACAAACCCTTGGAAATATCAAAGAAGTCATTCATGATGGCTTGCAATCACGTAGAAATTGAAAGATAGTTGGTCATTATGCAAAAGCTCAAGAGGTTCTAGTGTTGGTTTTAATTTTGTTATATATTGTGTTTTGTGTGATGCCCGCCACACAGTAGGGATAGCTGGTAAATTTTAAAGAAAAGGAGTTCAACTATGATAGAAAAAAAGAAATTGGCTATGTACAACAATGTAGCCTTGTTCAAAGACAGTTACGGTGTTTTACAATTAGCTGCCGATACTACAATAGTTAATAGCCTAAAACCACCTAAACTGACCCATCATGTATTCACAAAAGGGGTGAGAAGGGTATTTATTACCATAAGCCAGTTTTGGAAAAATAATAGTATTCAGTATCCTGATTTTATAGAAGTGGAACCCAATGATTTTATAAATAAACTTTATTGGGAGGCACGACAGAAAAAGTAGCATGACTAAATGGTTTATTAAAAGAGGTTTAACAGTTTACAATGTAGCTTGAGCTAAAGAGGATGCATTCAAATGGCTATAACGGATAAACGCCAACGTTTAATAGAGGCAGCGAAAACCTTAATTTACAAACAAGGATTTAAATTAACAACCCTCTCCGATATTGCCATTGAATCGGGTGTTCCATTAGGAAATGTGTATTATTATTTCAAAACAAAAGATGAGATTGCAGTCGCTGTTCTAGAATTAATTGCCCAACAACAAAAAACATTTTTTCAGAATTTAAATCAAGAACCTTCAGCCAAAGCCCGATTACTTTATTTTTTAGAGCACCTTAAAGAGGAATCTACCTTAATTGCCAATCGGGGTTGTCGTATTGGTACCCTATGTCAGGAGTTATCCAAAGACGGAGGCATCCTTGCTAATTTATCTGCTAAAGTAGTGCTGAATTTTATGCTGTGGATGGAAGCGCAATTTTATGATTTAGGATTTATACAAGAAGCCTCAAATTTAAGCGTAGAATTGTTGTATAAGCTACAAGGGCTCTTTTTATTAGGTTTTGCTTTTAAAGATGCTAAATTAATCAATAGACAAATTACTTTAATGCAAGAGGACATCAAAGCACGCATTACTGAAAACGAAGAAATGGCTATACCCGCTTAAGGCCACGCATACGAGGAAATAATGATTGTTAGCAAATTAAACGAAGCTTGGATTTTACATAGAGAGGAGCTATATACAACCTATGACGGGCATTGTAATGTTTATCTATTGTTAGACGCATACTCTCAGTTTTGTTTTGGGCATATAGTCTCGGTTGATTTACCTTCTGCAATTGAGGTAAATAATCTTCTGAATAATGCTAAAGTGACAACAGGGCATTGGCCACAGCAAATTTTGATTGCAAAAAGTGATCCGTATTGTGAAATCTTAAAGTCCATCACTCAATCACTGGATATTAAAACAACCGATGTGCCCTATAGCCAATTAAGAGACTTTGTAAAACCGTTTAGAGAGCCGTTTAATAAAGCGATGAAGGGTACTATTTCTCCAGAATTAGAAGCTTTTATCCCCCAAACCTATGAACTTTGTCCTTGTGCCTCAGGTAAAAAGTTTAAGTTTTGTTGTCAAAAGGCCTTTTACGACATTTCTGAGGCCATGTCTGAGGCTGAAGAGGGTAATCTAGGTGCAGCACTTTATTTTATGCAGAAAGCAGAATCAAAGGTTGGATTAACAGCTGAGATATTATGTCGTTATGCGATTTGTTGGTCATTTTTTAACTCTAAAATATCGTCTGAGTATTTGAAACAAGCGTTACAGAAAAACCCTAATCACCCCAGAACTAATTATATTTTAGGGATAGAGGCTTCCGTCGATGAAAACGATGCAAAAGCCATTGAATATTACCAAAAAGCGATAGCACATTATCCGCAATCCGATAAGTATCATTTAAACGAAGTGTTGAACAATTTGGGCTCGGCATATTATAGATTATTTCAATATCCGGAAGCGAAAGCTGCTTGGGAGAGGGCCTTGGTATTGTTACCCAGTGATGGCATGGTTAAAGAGAATCTTATTGAATTTATATATGAAAACCCAGAAATTCCCACACCCATGAGGGAAATGAGCCCTTTTATCAAACGATATTTGGCTAAACAATCACAGGCATCGTACTAGATTGCTCCAGAATTTTAGCCATGGCAACTTGACTTCTTTCATGCGCGCGATGGTTTATCTTAAGACCACTCTCGCCCGTATTGGCCAGTTGCTCACTGAACAAATAATAAGAAGCTACCACATGCTCCAGGATTTTATATTGGATTTTTTGGGGATTATCCGTTTCAATTTTTTCAAGCGCTTCGCTTAGCAAAATCCGAACAGTATCGCTCATGTAAGGTAGACCCATTTCTTGGGTTTTGGTTTCGAGTTGTTGGTGCAGTTCTTCCG
>JBGAIP010000018.1:0-34557 GCA_044225395.1 Gammaproteobacteria bacterium | reverse complement strand
TTTTAGGAGAAACAGGAGATAAAATCAATGCTGTTTTAGCAGGGTGTGGTTTTAATTTACGAAAGATTTTACGGCTTTTAAAATCTGAAAATGAGCCCGTTTATGCGCTCGCTTGAATTGGGTTTTTCAGGGAAGACTAAGTAAAAATTATTTTGCAAGGGCCTTAGTTCCACAAAATAGGCATTGGATATCAAGTCAAGATACTCTGCGCCAATTAAACAATGCTGCGTTTGTAATTTATTTAACTCAAATTCTTTTGTAATCTGTAATTACAGTAGTTGTATTTAATTGAAAATTTTGATTCAATACAAGGACGAAAAAGACTTCAGGGAAGGTGTAGCTTGGTTCAGCGTAAAATTTTAATAACAGGTTCTAAGGGTTTAATTGGCAAATCACTTAAAAAATCACTTTGTGCGTTAGGCTTTAAAGTTTTGGGAGTAGATAATGCTTATGATACACAGCATGAAGAATACGGGGATATTCGAGATATAGAATTGCTGGGTAGTTTAGCCCGTGGAGCAGTTGGTATCGTACATTTAGCAGGGGTATCACGGGTAATAACTGGCGAAAGAAATCCAGAACTTTGTAGACTTCTCAATGTAGAGGCAACTCAAAATATCCTTGAATTAGCTAAAAACTTACCTAATAAACCCTGGGTAATCTACGCCAGTAGTAGGGAGGTTTACGGTCAACAAGATAATCTTTTTATTAAAGAAGATGCACCATTATTACCGCTAAATGCTTACGCACGCTCTAAGGCTGCAGCAGAACAGTCAGTCATGGACTATAGAAAAAAAGGGTTGCAGACTGCAATTCTTCGTTTTTCAAATGTTTATGGATCGACGAGTGATCATCCCGATCGTGTTGTTCCTGCTTTTTGTAGGATAGCGGCTACTGGTGGTAGTATGCGTATAGACGGGGGTCACAATATCTTTGATTTTACACATATTGATGATGTGACTGTTGGGATCGTAAAAGTGATCGAAAGGTTACAAGCAGGATGCTTTGATTTGCCAACTTTACATTTTGTGACAGGTCAAGGAACCTCTTTGTTACAAGCTGCAGAATTGGCAAAAAATGCGAGTGGAAAAACAGTAGAATTTTTACATACCCCTTCACGTTCTTTTGATGTAGGTTCATTCTATGGTGATCCTACGCTTGCCAAGCAAGTTTTAAATTGGCAAACAAAAATCACTATTCAAAGAGGAATAGCAAGATTGGTTCAAGATTTTAAAGCTCACTTATTAATAGCATGAAAATCTTAAAAGTCATACATGGCTATCCACCATTGTATAATGCAGGCTCAGAAGTTTATAGTCAACTTCTTTGTCAAGGTTTGGTTGAACGTAATCATACAGTACATGTATTTACGCGAGAAGAAAATCCCTTTGCTAAAGATTTTACAGTAAGAGAATCACACGATAGTCTTCAGCCGGCTATTAACTTACATATGATTAATATTCCGCTTGAGAAATTTCGTTATCGTTATCAACATGATAAGATTGATCAAGCGTTTACTGACATCTTACGGCAAATAAAACCAGACGTTGTTCATGTTGGCCATTTAAATCATTTATCTACGTCTTTTATGTGTAAAATTTCTAAAATGCATATTCCCATTGTTTATACATTACATGATTACTGGTTAATGTGTCCGCGTGGTCAATTTATTCAACGAAATCCATCAGAACATGAGGAGTTATGGGCACTATGTAATAGGCAGGATAATCAAAAATGTGCTGAGAAATGTTATGCTGGATATTATTCGGGTGCAGCTAATGAAATTTCCGCTGACGTTGATTATTGGACGGATTGGGTGCGGCGACGTATGGAGCATATTTACGATATTACTCAGTATGTTGACTGTTTTATCGCTCCATCACGCTATCTTTATCAACGATATATTGATGAATTTAAGCTACCTAAAAATAAAATGCAGTATTTGGATTATGGTTTTGATTTGGATCGCTTAAAGGATCGTCAGCGTGTTTTAAATGAACCTTTTACCTTTGGTTATATCGGAACACATATTCCTGCTAAAGGGATCCAACATTTAATCTCAGCATTTGGATTGCTAAAGGGAGACTGCCAATTGCGGATCTGGGGACGATCTCGATCGCAAAACACGCAGGCACTACATACTTTGGCATCAAACTTACCGATAGAGATACAGCAACGTATTCAGTGGTTACCGGAGTACCGAAATGAGCATATTGTGCATGATGTGTTTAATCATGTAGATTGTATCGTAGTACCTTCAATTTGGGTTGAAAATTCACCCTTGGTTATACGTTGGCGGTATGGCTGAATATGTGCATCATGAACAAAATGGTCTATTATTTGTTCATCGTGATGTGAATAGTTTAGCAATTCAAATGCAACGCTTAGTTAACAATCCCAAATTGGCATATCGATTGGGTTCCCGAGGATATTTACAATCAGAAGACGGAAATATCCCAAGTTTACCATTGCATATTCAAGCAATAGAAAATATTTATCATCGGTTATTGGATGCGGGTAATTTAGTTTAACGTTGTTTTACAAAGGAGGTATTTATGGAAAATCAATCAGGTCCTTGGCGCATCACCTTTGATACTAATCCGGATGATTGTAATTTAAGTTGTATTATGTGTGAGGATCATTCTCCTTACAGTACCACACTCAAAGATCGTGTTTCTGCAAGCCTTCCCAAGCGGCGTATGGATATTGATTTAATAAGGCGTATTTTAGCTGAAAGGCAAGGTTCCCCCTTACTTGAAATTATTCCATCCACCATGGGCGAGCCATTGGTTTATAGACAGTTTGAGGAAATTATAGATCTTTGTCATCTCTACCAAATTAAACTAAACCTGACTACAAACGGTACCTTTCCACGTAAAGATGTAGAAGCCTGGGCAAGGCTAATTGTGCCCGTGACTTCTGATGTTAAAATTTCTTGGAATGGTGCGACTAAGGCCACTCAGGAAAAAATCATGTTAGGAACTAATTGGGAAAAAGTTCTTAACAATGTCAAAAAATTTATTGAAATTAGAAATGAATTATTTAATTTGAGTGGTCACTATTGTCAGGTGACATTACAACTCACTTTTCTCGAAACTAACACCCATGAATTGGCGGATATTGTACAACTCGGTATAAATTTAGGCGTTGATCGTATTAAGGGGCACCATTTATGGGCACATTTTGATGAAATCAAGGCATTATCAATGCGTAGTAGTTACGAGAGCATTGTGCGTTGGAATCAAGCGGTTATTAAGGCACAAGCTATAGCAGAGACAGAAAGGTTACCTAATGGAAAACGTATTAAATTAGAAAATATCTATTTATTAGATGAACATGCGGTTCAAGATTTAATACCGGGAGGGGAGTGTCCCTTTTTAGGTAAAGAAGCGTGGGTTGCAACCGATGGACGCTTTAGTCCTTGTTGTGCACCTGATAAAGAACGGCGAAAATTGGGAGATTTTGGGAGCTTGGCTAATAAGACCTTGAGCGAAATTTGGAGCAGTCCAGAATATCAGGCACTTTGCAAAAATTATATGCAAAATGAAGTTTGTCAGGGTTGCAATATGCGAAAATCTCAAAGCGTGATAGATGAGGTGCCCTCAAAGCTACAGGGTACGGTAGTATCATGA
Organism: Gammaproteobacteria bacterium; assembly: GCA_044225395.1. Lineage (GTDB taxonomy): Bacteria > Pseudomonadota > Gammaproteobacteria > UBA6186 > Azoamicaceae > CADEGZ01. Next base: position 30,925 of record JBGAIP010000018.1, on the reverse strand, counting down.
ATGAAATTGTGTGGAAACACATTATTGTTTCACCGTGTGAGACATTTCATTTATTAAATGGAAAACCTTTATATAGCCAACAATATTCTCAAGTGATGAAATTTCATGAGCCGGGTTTGGCACCTGTCAAAAGCGAATCACATGCTTTTCATATTGACGTTCAAGGGCTGCCTGCTTACTCCCATCGATATATTGAAACATTTGGTTTTTATGAGAGGCTTGCGGCTGTTAGAAATGAAGAAGGTTGTTTCCATGTTAACACAGAGGGCGTACCTATCTATCTGGAACGTTATGATTGGTGTGGAAATTTTCAAGAGCATTGTTGTCCTGTAAGAGACAAAATCACAGGTCTTTATTTTCATATTAATTGCTATGGTCAAGAAATTTATCAAAAACAGTACCGTTATGTTGGGGATTTTAAAGATGGCAGTGCGGTTGTTTGTAATGAGTTAGGTTTACATACCCATATTGATTATCAAGGCAACACGCTTCACAATTGTTGGTTTAAAGATTTGGATGTCTATCATAAGCGTTATGCTAGGGCAGAAGATGAACGTGGTTGGTTTCATATTAATAAACAGGGTATTCCTATTTATAAAGCCCGTTATCAACAGGTTGAACCTTTTTATAATGGTGTAGCTCGCGTAAAAACGTTTGAAGGTGACTTGATCACCATTAATACTGTTGGTGATACTATGGCCCAATTAAGCTCAGCATCTGCATCTTGGCAGGCATTATCGAATGAGATGGTAGGCTTTTGGCATACAGAAATAATAGCGGCTGCGGCAAGCTTAAAGCTATTTGATTACCTTCCTGGGACAATTGCGATTATACAAGAACGAACGCGTTTGCCAATAGAACATTTGGAGCGTTTACTGAGAGCGCTTTGGTCGCTAAATTTAGTATTATTTCAAGAAGATGTTTGGACATTAACTAAAAAAGGCGAATTACTGGTTTCCAAAAATGACAATTTTTTAGGTTCCGCAGCTATCATGTGGTCTGACACTAACTCCGCGCGCTGGAAAGACTTAGGCGAATTGATTCGGTCAGGTTACAACCAATATACACCCGTATTTAAAGTGTTTGCTACAGATCAAAAGTTAATAGACTATCACCGTGCCATGGATGGGTATGCAAAAAAAGATGCACATTTTTTATTGTCTTTAATAGATTGGGCACTGCACAATACTGTGATAGGGGTTGAGCGAAATTCCAAAGTTTTATTGGAAAAATTGTTGATACAGTATTCTCACCTTCGAGCTACTTTATTAGGAGAAGAATATATTTTAAAATATGTCAATGTTGGTGTAGATATAGCAGAACGTTTCTTTTTGAAAGCAAAAGACCTATTAAAACCTTGGGACTTATTAGTAGATGCCGTTCTTTTGCCCAAGATTTTGCTGAGTTGGCCAGATACTGAGGTGGTTAAAATTCTAAAAAATGCTGCTCGAGCATTATTGCCAGGCGGTAAAATTTATTTGTTTGAAATGATATTGACTAAAAACACCCCTAATGGCAGTTTGTTGGATTTAAATATGCTGATTGAAACAGGGGGGAAGTTAAGGTTTATAACGGATTGGGAGCATTTATTTTGTAAAGCAGATTTAAATGTGGAGAAAAATATTATGATTGATGATAACTCGTGTTTGTTTATACTGCAACCCTGAGATTTGAGGTAACATCTTAAGTGAATACAGTTGAAGTTGAAGTTAAAGAACTGGGATTTAAACTATCAAAAGGGTTATGGAATATCGCGCAAACGAAAAAAGCGTCTAAAACAATAATTGAAAATATCGCAACAAGTGCGAAACAATTAGCGTGTAGTACAGAATGTTATTTAAAAGTTATTAGTCGCTGGACACATCCATCGCCTATCACAGAGAGTTTATATTTAGAAGTAAAGAATGATTTTGGGAGTTTTTTAAAAAACATTTTTCAAAAAGAAGCCATTTTAGTTGAACTGGCCGTTATCAGAAAATCAAAGAATGCTAATCGTGCCACACCATGTCATCAAGATATTGCTTATACGCCTGAAAACTATTATGATTTTTCAGTTTGGTTACCTTTGCAAGATGTTAGTTTAGAGGATGGTGTGTTAGAAGTTTTACCCGGGAGCCATTTAGATCAAATAGAACCCCCTGTTGACTACTGGCAACCTCATTTTATTGATCAAAAGCACTTGTCGTCCTTATGGCAAAATAATTATAAGACATTGCCATTGAAGGCTGGAGATTGTGTGTTGTTTGACTCTCGTTTATGGCATCGAAGTGATGCTAATAGAACTGGTTGTGATCGACTTGCGATAGCTACACGTTGGCGTATATTAGCTGACAAGCCTTCCTATGATATTCCTAAAAAAGTAGATTCTGAGTTTGGAATTTGGACTTGCGGTGAAGTCACTAAAAAGCTTTTACAACAAGGTTTAAATAAAACTTTTCAATTAAGTTATCCTAATGATTTATCCGTTTATATTAGTCAGTGGTTAGATGTGCTGCGCAGGGGAAAGAAACTACCCTTTGCAGTAAATACCAAGAGAGCCCAAAATGCGTTAAAGGAATTATTAATCTTACATAAGGCTTCAGAGCGTCATAATGGGGGAGATATGCAGGGTATTATTTATCCTGCTGTTTGGGAAACTTTTTTAAACCCCTTGTCACAATGGTTAAAAACTAAGGAAACATTTTAGGCAGATAATATGTCCATTCATCTGATGCAGAATATAGGGCTTATACCTCAGAATTGCTCCGTTATTGGTTTAATGCGGCATGCCGAACGTGAAAAAATGTCTAAGGGCACATTAGGTAATGAACTGCATATTACACAGAGAGGTATCTATGATACGATCAAATTACATTCTTACTTAAAAAATAGACTGATTGAAATTTATACTAGTCCTGTATTACGATGTCTTGAAACTGCTGAGCTTTTAAAACCTACTGCAAAGTATTCTGTTGTTAAACAGAATAGAATGCTGGGAGATCCCGGGGTTTTTGTCGAAGAGCCTGAAATAGCCTCTATTTTTTTTCTTCAGTATGAAGCTATGGAAATTGCTGCTGGGTTGCTTGCTAAACAATTAGGCATGCCTGGGTTTTGTGTGTCTGTTGAAGATGCTTTTAAAAAGTTATTGGATCATTTATTTTCTCTTGCCACTGAGAGTGGTATTTATCTTTTTATCACGCATGATTTTATATTAGGTGTTGTGAATGGTATTTTGTTTCCAAATAATGCATTAAGTGATGTATGGCCTGATTTTTTAGAAACTTTATTTTTATATCAAGAAAGAGGATCAGTCTATGCTGTTTTTCGAGGACAGAAAACAGTTTTGTTTTCTGATGGATGGTAGGTGAATCACACATGATCAATGCTGATATGCTTACGTCTCTTAACTAAGGAAAGATTGTTTTAAATTTGTGTATAGGGATATTTTATGTCAACGAGCCTAATTAGCGCAAAGAAAATAAAAATAGATTTGTTTAGTGATACAAATTCTGAGCCTAGCTTAGCGATGCGAAAAGTTATGTGTACTGCGGAAGTAGGCAATGAAGTTGCCGGTGAAGATCCAACGATTAATCGTCTTATTGAGCGCGTTTGTGAGTTATTGGGTAAAGAAGCGGGTGTCTTTATGCCCTCAGGTACCATGTGTAATGGCGTGTCTTATCGTGTTTGGTGTAGTAGGCCTGGGGATAGGATCTTCTTTGATCAATATTCGCATTCAGCTATTTTGGAAGCAGGGTTACCCGCAGGTCTTGTTAATGCGACGCCTGTTCCCATTGAATGCCATAGAGGGATCTTTAATGCTCAGCAATTGTTATCTGTCATGGGTGATAAACAAGGATATAATATTCCTCGTCCCAGCGTTATCTCTATAGAGCAAACGACGAATTTAGGGGGAGGGGCGATTTGGCCGCTTTCAGCTTTACAACAAATTAAAGAAGTTGCAAATAGGCATAAGATGGCCATTCATATGGATGGTGCTCGTTTATTGAATGCGGTAGTAGCCAGCAATATATCAGCCAAAGACTATTGTCAATATGTGGATTCAGTATGGATTGATTTTGCGAAAGGCTTGGGTGCACCGATGGGATCTGTATTATGTGGCACTCAAAGCTTTGTTGATCAAGCCTGGTACTATAAATTTCAACAAGGTGGGGCGATGCATAAGGTAGGCATTCTTGCCGCAGGTTGTCTCTATGCTTTAGAGAATAATATAGAACGATTAGAAGAAGATCATTTAAATGCAAAATTGTTAGCAGTGCTTTTAGCTGAGCATTCAAATATTCAAATTTCCCCTGAGGATGTTGAGACAAACATTGTTGTTTTTAAGCTAATGAACACGGAAATGTCTGCTGATAATATTGTGATAAAATTACGGAATCACGGGATCCGACTTTTGGCAATAGATTGTATTACTTTAAGGGCAATTATTCATATGGATATTGATAAAAAAGACATTGAAGAAGTTGCTCAAAAGTTAAAAGACATCTTAGATCACAAAATATAAATAGGTTATTTAAAGTTTTTGAAGGAAGAAATGAAAATGGGTTTATCTAGAGTGTTGAAGACTTTATTTGATTTAGAAGCTGATTGGCGGCATCAGACTATTAATTTAAATGCTTCTGAAAATTATACCAGTGCTGCAGTTAAAAAAATGTTATCTCATCCAAGCTATGATTTTTATTCATTTCCACCTTCTGGAGGTGAAATAGAGGGTCCTTGGCGATTTTCAAAGCCTTCCTATTTACAACAGATTGACGAACATATTAATAAACTGGGTCAAAAATTGCTTCACTGTGAGACTTTAGATTGTAGGTTAAAAGGTGGACAAGGCGCAGAGATTGCAGTAATAATGGGGTTGGCCAATACAGGCGATCATGTATTTTATGTCCAAGAAAGTGATGGTGGGCATTTTGGGTTAAGTTTTGTGAGTAAGAAAATGGGAGTTAGATTAATCCCTATTTCTTTTGATGATGAGAAGCACCAAATTGATATTACACAGACCTTAGAGAATATGAATAAGATATGGAAAAACGACGGAACCCGAAAGCTTATGATGATTGGCCAAAGCTTTATGTTGAAAACGTTGCACTTTAAAGAATTGATAGAAAAAGTAAAAAGTAAATTTTCAAATGTGATTGTTTGTTGTGATGTTTCTCATGTATTGGGTCTTATTGTTGGAAAACAGTATATTAATCCAATCCTAGAAGGAGTTGACTTGATACATGGTAGTACGCATAAGACTTTTCCAGGCCCTATGAAAGCGATTGTTGGCTTTCCCTATCATTTAGAGCAAAATATTCGCGAGGTTATTCAATGTACAATTTCGCCGGGGCTTCAATCAAATGGCGGTACCGCTGAAGTTTTAGCATTGGCTTTGGTTTTAGAAGAAATGGAGATTTATGGAGAGAAGTATGCTAAAGCGGTTTGTCAACATGCCAAATATTTTGCTCAATTATTGAATGGTTTTGGCTTTAATGTGGTTGGAAAAGCGTTTGGTTTTACTGAAACACATCAAGTATGGGTAGTGATTGGGGATGAGCATAAAGCTTGGCAGGCTTTTAGCGCCTTGCACAATGTTGGTATTAGAACTTTTCCTGCACATTTTCCTTTTATCAGACAATGGGGATTACGATTTAGTATGCATGCCATTACTCGATTGGGTTTTGAGTCAGAGGATATCTTTAAAGTAGCTGAATTTATTAAACATGTGCTTGTTGACCAAGTATCTACTAATATAGTAAAAAACCGTGTTGTCAGCTTGATGAAACAGTTTAATCTTAATCAGGTGAAATATGGTTTTGCTTTAGAAGGTGGGCCTGTTTGTGATAATGAAGAGTAAAAAAATGAGGTAAACATTGAATAATCTTATGCATGAATTATCCGGAGATTTAGTTGGTTTTTGGAAAACACAAACCATCTTTGCTGCCATTAAGTTAGGGCTTATTGATGAACTGCCTGGAACTCTTCAAAATGTTACAACTGCTATAGAACTCAATAAGCAAAATTGTTTACGTTTATTAAGAGGCCTTTGGGAACTGAATATAGTGACTATTTTGCCCAATAAGCATTGGGCATTAACGGCTAAAGGAGAACTATTAAAGCCCACAGCTAGTAGTAGTATGGCGGCAGCTGCGGAAGTTTGGGCAAATTCACATTATGCTCAATGGCAGTCCTTGGCAACAGCACTACAACGCGATTTTCTGCCGCAAACAAGCTATTTTACTGCTCTTTCTCAGAATAAAATTTTGTTAAATACGTATCAAAGTGCCTTGAGTGGTTATGCATTAAATGATTATAAGCCTGTTTTAGCATTAGAAGTTTGGCAGAATCACCGGTGTATTTTAGATGCGGGTGGTGGAAATGGTATTTTATTATCACTATTGTTGAAAGAATATCAACATTTGGAGGGAATATTATTAGAATTACCTGAAGTTGTTAGGCAAATACCAAAAGAAAAAGCATTACTTGATCGTATTCAATATAAGGGAGGAGATTTTTTTAAACCTTGGCATGTTAAAGCAGATGCAATTATTCTCAGTAGGGTTTTACATGATTGGCCAGATGATTTAGCAGTAAAATTACTGAATCAAGCTAGGAGTGCTTTGTTGCCAGGTGGAAAAATTTATATTTTAGAGATGATATTAGATCAAGACTCTCCTAAAGGAGGGTTATTAGATCTCAATATGTTTGTGATGACAGGCGGATGTGAACGAACCCTCGAAGATTGGCAAAGATTATTAGCAGAAGCCAATTTGAGTCTGTCTCAAATCATAGAATTGTCTACTATTGTATCCGTTCTTATTGTTGAAGAAATCACAATGTCGCATGAATAAAAAAACTTAAAAATGATTAAGCAATGGAGCGGTAACTTTCAGGATAGCATCTGTGTTCCAAGTCAAGTCTTTTTACATTAAAAACTCTGTGATAGGGTTTTGTTCATTTCTCCATTCTCCTGTCCGATGTACCCATGAAAAAGCAATTGCAAGCAAAACCATCTGATAGTCACAAAGCAAATATTGTGAGTTTATATAATAATTTACAAAGAACGGTTTGTCATGGCATGTCAACTGCCATTATATGGGATAGAAATTCAACAAAAGCACAATCTTCTAAAGAAGATCAAGTTGATAAAGCTAATCTGAATCTTGTCTTTGGGAATACAGCTTTTAATGCATTAGAGGTTTTAACACAAAAATTGCCGAATTCTCTTCCTAGCCTATTGCTTAAAGCATTTAATCAAGGGTTATTACGACGATTAGAAGAAATGGATGGGGAAGAAATTTTAGCACAAGAACAACATCAAACCGATTTTAGCTCTGTATCTGATGGTACGCAATGGGTAATTGTGCCACAAGAAAACCAAGACGTAGATCAAGCAACTGATACTTCCTTACCAGATGATGTAATTGCAAAACTAGATACTTTAAATCACTCCAATTATGAGTTGGCAAGCAGTTTAATTGCAAATATAGATAATGGTTCAATTACATAAGCACTTAAGGCTGCTACCAAATGAGTCATGGCATTTAGGATGGAGCGATGCCTTAAGTGCCAGATTTGATAGTGATGTTTCAAGTAACCGATCACTGTTTCTATAATGCCCCGTTGATTTAATAATTGTTTTTCATATTCAGTCAAGGTTGGTGCTTCTTTCATGTTTTTGCATTTTCTTGTGATCAGTTTCATCCCGTTTAACAGCAATTCTTCAAATATTTTTTTGCCAATATAGCCCTTATCTCCGAATGTAAGACCTGATAAATTTTTAAGCAGAGAGACGGCTTCTGTTGCATCATATTTATTACCTTTTGTAATTTTGAATGCAATCAGTTGTCCTTCATTATTCACAATAATATGCAATTTTGGGCCAAAAAACCATCCAACCGACGTTTTTCCATACTTTGCAATATCTTCAAAAACTTTGTGCCTTTTACTACGTTTGAGGTGGCACACTGGAAGACCGCTGGCATCGATATAATAGATGCCTGTGCGTTTTCCACTCTGTAATTGGGTAAAAATTAACATTGCAAAAATGGGAGTCACCCCTAAAGCGATCCATTTCCCCAAAAATAGTATCAGTTGGCGGGAGTTTTTGCAACTCGCGCTCGTTTTTCCAAAGAGGGGATAATTTGGGATGGTTGGATGCAAATCCTTTTGGAATATAAAGATCTAAAAACCATTTCACAAATTGCTCAGAGATAGCCGTATCTGCCTGTTCATAGTTCTCGAAGCCTTTTAAGCTACGGGATAGGTCTGTGATGGGGCTAATGAGTATTTGTCGCGCAAATAGGAATATTTTGTTTTTTAGCTTCGATAGTCATCAATGCCGCTAAATTTCCTCCAGAGCTGTAGCCAGTAATTGCTACGCGTGTTTTATCGATTTTAAGAGCAAAAGGGTTTTCTGTATCCGATAGGAGTGCGTGAACTGTGTTTTTAACATTCTGAAATCCAATTGGAAATTGATGTTCCGGGGCTAATGCATGTTTAATAACAATAACCTGGCAGCGAGAATATTCGGCTATATGACTACAAATAAAATGGGTATATCCCGTTTCTGAAGCAACAAAGGCATTGCCAGGTACATATAAGATCGTAAGGAGCGGACCATCTGAAGCATTAATAGGCTTATAAACTTAATTAAACGGTAATCTTTATGTGACACATTTGCAGGTTTCAAAATCGGGCTTAAACGCGATACCAAACTTCGGTGGTAGGCAACCGTGCGGATGAATGGCTCGTCTGTTTTCACAACCCTAGTCCCCAGAACTATTTCAGGTTCAAGAGATGTTGTAACAATTTTTGAATGTAAAGTCAATATACATACACAATGGTTTCGTCTATTACCAATACCCAAGGAAAAATGGTAATAATAGATTTTGTTACTTTCTGTGGTTAAATCTTAAGATCACATTTATTTTGTGAAGAATTATAAGGAACAACAACCAAAGATGCTTTATTTGCAGAGAAGAAAGCATTTTTTAGAATGCAGTTTGTATTATTCCCCGGAAATAATTTATAAAAAAACACTTGCTTTTTTAAATTAAAGAGCGTTAACATTTTTTTATGAACAAATTCAGGAGATAATAATGGCAGGGAAGAAAGAAAAACCTTGGAAACGTCTTAAGGTAAGAGGTGCAGAAAGTGCTCAATTTTTTACCTCTACTCCTAATGTTTGGTCATCAAATATTTTGAAATGTTAGATGCCGCCACCCAAATCTAATCAACAACGGTTACACGCTAGATATTAAAGGGATATTTAAATTCAAGGAGGAACAAATGACAGCATTTGGACATGTGGATGGTACTTTAAATGTACTAAACGAAAGCGCTGTTTCTTATTCTGAAGAGGAACCTTGTATATCTAATTTATCAATATTTTCAGAATCTGAAGACTTAAGAGAGATGTTCTTGGAGATACCTAATTCATTTTGGCAAGAGGTTTTTTCTAGGCGTCATGCTCAACCCCAGAACACTATTTTATAACCCACAATCTGAATAATGTATTCAAAATTTTACTATTACCCGTTTTTAATTAAAAAAATAGGTAATAGATGAATAAAAATAAATTACTTGTTTTTAATAAATGGCGTTAGCATTTTTCAAGCTCTATGGGATAATTCTGAAATTCACAATAGGGAATATTTAAGACACAAGGAGGAACAAATGATTAATGCCCGCAATATATTAAAACAGACAACAGTTCATTATTTTGAAGATGAATCAGCCACGGCTAATAATTTTTCAATATTTTCAGAGCTCAGAGATTTTAGAGGGATGTTTTTGAAGGTCCCTATCCCCGATTCATTTTGGCAGAATTTTTTTCAAGTCGTAAGCGTTTGCATGTTTATTGGAAGAGAATGATTGATTATGGTACGAATTGAAAGTTGGTTAGTAGAACCAAACAGGAAGCGTGTTATTCCTATATGTGGATTTGCCCGTAAAGCACGATACGGGCAAAGCAACATGAAAGAAAATGCTTTGATTATTTGAAAATTAAAGACACAGTTTCCTTATTGACTTTTATTTGGAGAATTCTATGAGTTTCCCCGCCTTAGAGACCAAAAATGAGCTTGTTGAGAAATTTAAAGAAACGAGCCAATCGACCCCTCTACAAAATATGGTCAATCCATATTCTGAAACATCGATTACAGGTGAGGAAGCACACCAAGAAAAGTGAATTAGAAGGCAGTACTACTACAGCTTTGGCTCTTGATGTCCATCAAGAAATGCAGTCAGTCAAAGAGATAGTTCAAGTAACTTCTGTGGAAATTCTGAGTGATGCATTATTATCACCACTGTCAGAAGAAGAAAGTATTTTTGATATTAAGCAAGAGGAAGAAAAGGCAGAAGAGTTCGAAATGGGAACAAAGTTGAAGGCAGATTTGCCTATTGACATTTTATTAGAGAATTCTGTGAGTTTGCCAACGCTAGAGATCGAAAACGAGCTTGTTGAGAAATTTAAAGAAACAAGCCAATCGACCCCTCTACAAAATATGGTCAATCCATATTCTGAAACATCGATTACAGGTGAGGAAGCACACCAAAGTGAATTAGAAGGCAGTACTACTACAGCTTTGGCTCTTGATGTCCATCAAGAAATGCAGTCAGTCAAGGAAACAGCTCAAGTAATTTCTGTAGAAATTCTGAGTGATACATTATTATCACAATTGTCAGAAGAAGAAAATATTTTTGATATTGAGCAAGAGGAAGAACAAACAGAAGAGTTCGAAATAAGAACTTTGAAGTATTATAAAACGGCTGCTTTATTGAATCTGTTGAACACTAGTAGAACAGCGGAATGTGGTGAAATTGATGTTTCTGCTGCTGGAGGAGAACTTAAAATATCTAAAGAATCGATAGGTGATTTTAATCCAGGGAAAATTTTGGAATTGAAAAGTAGTAATGAAAAAGCAAGAAATTTAGATTTAAATAATTTGAAAAACTTATTGCCGGATGAAATAAAAGAGATCACCATTCAAAATTTTAAGGCCGCGATAAATATTGTTTTCCAAAAATCTAAAGAAATTTTAAAAACTAAAAATAGTTTAGAAAAATTTGATTTGGTTGAATTTATAACAAATATATCTAAAATTATAGGTAAAGGAATTGTTGATGAAGAAAAATGGTTTAGAGAACATGACAGTAGAAAGTTTCCTTATACAAACATAGATAATCTTCATGATGTTTTTGTTGCTTTTTGTCAAGAATTTTTAAGTAAAATAAGAAACATGCCTGAAGATCCACGAGAAAAGATTCAATGGGCACAAAAGACTTCAGCATGGGTCGAATATCGCATTAATTTAACGGATCATTTTATGACAGATAGTTGTGGTAAAGTAGCAACTGTCATGTCAACCTTTGTCTGTATATTAGCTAATCATCCGTTACCTATTTTTTCTGACAAGAAAGAGTATCTTTCTCAAGCACCTACAAGGCCTAGAGATACAAGCAAGAGTGATGAAAATCAAGATAAGCAATACAAAAAATGGGAAGATTACTATGTTACTAAATTTTTAAAAAAAGACTCAGTAAACTTGAAATTAGAAATAGAACCAGAGCATCAAGAAAAATACTACAAATACAATGCATTAGATAATTTGGGAATTATTTCAAAAACATCTACTAGAGGGGTAATAAGCACAACTGGATATTTAGGTAAAGAAAGAGAAATTCAAAAACAAGATTCAATCGAAGTTAGATCTTTAGTTGTTGCTAGTTTTAGTACATTGATTGAGTACTTCCATAAAAAGAAAGATGAGCCTATTGATAAAGAATTTTTAGAAGAATTGATAAAAAATATAGTTTTTCAACTTAATGCAAAACACTTGAATATTAAATCAAGCGCACCGATTTCTACATTTTTTAGAGATAAAGACGGTAGTTATCCGTATGCATCCTGGGCTATATTGCCTGTCGCTTTTCAAAATTTTTTAGATGAAACTGTAGAAAGATTGAATGATCAAAATAAGTATGACTTGCTTGAAACAATAGCATTAATTCATTATAGAATTTTTTTACACCATCATTTTTTTAAAGATGGGAATAATCGAATTGCTTTAGCTTTAGTTACGTATGTTTGCATAAAATTTGGACTAAAATTGCCAAAGTTTTCTGATATTGATAGAAGAGAAAGACATTATGTTAAAGTGAAAGTTGAGACTGACAAAATTAGTGATGATCCTCAGTTTGATTCTTGGTTGTATTTTTATAGAACACTATTTTTAGATAATCCCAATACGCCACCTATTACTTCAAATATTGATTTTGAAGATGGCTGGGATATTACTATTGAAAAAATATTAGATAAGCAATTTACTATCTATGAAGTTGGTACACGCGATTTCCATGAAATCGAAGAAATGAAGAAGGCAACGGGGTATGAGGTCAAAGAATTAGTCGTTTTTAAACCAGAGCGTATGTTTCTTCATGAGCTTATTATATATATTAAAACAAATTTAAAAACAAGAATTCAGGATAAAGAAGCATTTGAAGATTTAAAAGAAATTATAAATAATTGTTTTTGTGATGAGCTAGTAAAGAAAGAAGTATCTTTACTAGCGGAAAATTTTAAAAGTACTAAAATAGTTATTGAAAATTATATTGGATATTTAATAGAAGATTATTTTCATATTGCCAATGCAAATGAGGACTTACAAGAGAGAGTTAAAAAATTCAACACGCATATTCAAGATAGGATAAAAAACGGAAAATGTAACATCAGGTTGTCTGATTCTAAAGAATTGATGGTAAAACTCATTTCAGATGACTTGTTGCGCGATCTTTTTAAGAAAAAAGTTCGCGAAATAGTCGAAATTTTTTTTGAAGAAAAAAGAGATAAATATTCATTTTTAAAACTTAAAAGAAACGTTCAGCGTGCTGCATGGGCCATTGTGGGTGGTCCAGCAGCAGGTAAAAGTAGTTTGAAAACAGAGGTACGTGAACAAATACAAGAAGAAGATGGCTGTTGCGTTGTCAATCCGGATGATTATAAACCTTTGTTGGAAACTGAGAAAGTTAGAACTGACAATTTAAAATATGCCGCTTTAGTACATGAAGAAAGTAGTTATATTACTGATGAAATTTTTAAAAGACTAAAAGAAATGGTTGAAGCAAACAAAGCGCCTAATATTTTGTTGGATATTGTTACTTCATCTGAAAAAAAGATGAGCATTGCTGGTTATGGTGGTGCTACAATTTATTTGAATATTGCTACTTGTCCAGTTGAAGGTACAGAAGGTGCTATTGATAGAGCTTTTACAAGAGCAAGGGATAATTCTCCTGAAAATGATGATAAAAATCGTTATGTGCCTACAAAAGTTGTTTTAGCAGGACATAAAGGAGAAAGTGTACTTTTGCCGGAAACAATAGAAAAATTTAAAGTTAATTTACGATTATTTGATACTAGTGGTGGAAAAAAACAACCACCAAAACTTTCTGCTGTAATTGACACTCACAATAAACAATTAAAGATATATGAACCAAAATCTTTTTATCAATTTATAAAAAAGTCTTTATTGAATGAAAAAGCTGCTTTTGCAGGGCAAGCTTACCTACAAAATGTTACCGGGGAAGATGTCGCAAATTTATTTTTAAAGTATTTAAACAAAGGAATTGAATTAATCTTTATGTATGGGCAAGAAGTACAAAATCAAAAGGTCGTCGAGTTGTCTGAAAAGAAAAGACAGATAGCGGAAAGTTTGAGTAAACCGGCTGAAGATTCAGAAGTAGCCAAAAAGCGGTTTGAAATGCTCGCACTTAAACAGAAACTTAGACAACTTAAGAAGGAGAGTACTTTTGCGATTTTTAGTTTGGACAGAGGAATTATTTGTAATGATTTTGAAGCATTATGTAATTTATTTCCTGAAGGGGATAGTAAAAAAGAAGTTCAAGATTTTCTTTTTTATTTTGTAAAATTTCCAATTTTAAAAGAAAACGGTATTTTTCAGAATGTACTTCTTTATTTGTATGGAACTAATGGTGATTGTATTCTTAGGAAAGACATAGAAACTGACTTTGAAATTTTTTATGATGAAGAAGCTTTGAAAAAAATGTGTCCAGTCTTTTTTGACAAAATTTCTCCTCATCGAAGTCTGACTGATAGTATGATACCAGTCCTGCAACCTTTTGTGCAGGAGATTACCACAGTGCTTTCCGATGATAATAGGGTAGAAATGCTTTTCCACAGCTTTAAAAACCTTGCTAATAATCCAAATGTAATTAGCCAATTAAGCCCCATAGCACAACCAGCTATGCAACTTGTCAATAGTATTCAAGGGATGATAAGCTCGTCTGGATTGGAAGCACTTTTAAATCCTGCCCTTACCTCATCGAGCCCTACGATGATGTGGCAAGCACCTGGCAGGCGGCACCCTTCTTCTCCTAGAAGAATGAACAGATCAGAAGAGGCACTAGAGCATAAAGGAGAAAATGGGCCAAAATGCGATACGCAATAAGTTAATTTTTGGTAAATATATGGCAAGTGGCGGAAATAAAATTAGCGGACACTTAGCTTTAATAGGAATATGGGTTGCATCGTTATACCGTTTTTGGGCCTTAAAGAGGTATAAGGCTGAGGCAATACTTTAGACTTTTTAGGCAACTCAAAACGCATGCATTGTGCGATTTCTACGGTTGTTAGCATTAACTCTAGCATACCCAAATGACTGGCAATACAGGTATGCGCGCCTGCCATAAATGGTAAAAAACTAAAACCATGGCGGTGTGCAGTAGAATCTAAAAATCGCTCAGGCATAAAATCGTTGGGGTATTCCCAATAGTCGGGATTTCGATGTAATGCATAAAGATGTATACACAGATTAGAGTGCGCAGGTATCTCGTAGCCATTAATAACATCAGGTGCGATGTTAGTACGTGGCGTAGACCAAATAGGGGGGTAGAGCCTCAGCGTTTCAGAAATAATGGCCTTAGTGATAGGTAGTTGTTGTATGGATTCTGAAGTAGGCAGCGAACCTTGTAAAACTCTATCGAGCTCTTCATCCATTTGTGCGCGATATTCCGGGTGTTTGGCGAGTAAATACCACATCCAGCTTAAAGTACAAGCCGTTGTTTCCTGACCCGGAATAACGTGTGATTTAAGCTCCGAGACAATGTCTAAATCAGATAAGTCTGTATTGACTAAGAGCGTGAGTAAATCTTCCTCTGTGCTAGGTTCGCGACGTCGTTGTTGAATAATATCCAGTAAAAAAGTATCTATTTTTTTCATGTGCCAAAAAAAACGCAGACTTTGCAGCGAAGGCTTCCAGCGATGAATAAAATTTGCTCTGGCGGAATAACGCATACAATATTCAATAGAAAAACTTAAATTGTTTAATGTTTGATCTGTAAAATCACGATGGGTAAACATTTTTAAAGCAATTCTTAAGGTTAAGAGACTCATTTCATCTAAAATATTGATTTTTTTGGGGCGTGTAGTTTGCCAATTTGCCAATAGTCTTTGAGTTTGTTCCGTGATGATATTGGCATAGTTTTTAAGGGCAGCTTGCGTAAATGCGCTTTGTACCGTTTTTCGACGTTCTTTCCATACGGCACCTTCCATGGTCAGTAAGCTTTGCCCCAAAACAGGCACGAGTTGTTTTGATAGAAAAGCAGGGTACCTTTCGTAGTTTTTAGCATTTGTTTTTAAAATATATTCGATAGCATCGGGATTAGTGACAATGATTTGATTAAAAGACTTTATAAACACAATGTCGCCATATTTTTTGGTGAGCGTTAAAGGATATTCTAAATTCCAAAAAATAGGATCTTTCTCTCTGAGTTCTGGGATCTGTATGATTTGCCAGATAGAGGGACCTGGCAAGCGCTTTGAAGTTGAAACGGTGCTCATCGTTTTTTGCTTGGTCCTCGGGTTGTAGCTGTAGGGTCGGTGGTCGGTGTTACCGTGCGTCGTAAATTTTGTTGACGCCTAAATTCAGTGGAATCTCTAGGAGCAATGGCGACATTGGCATCTAATAATTCATATTGTTTGATTAAATCTTCCTTGAGTTTTTTAAATTGTCCCTCAGATTGTTTACGCCAATCATCAAAATTTAAAAATCGTGTCAGTGGTTTTTGTGTATTAAAAATTTGCTTTAATTGTTGTGCCATGCGCTCTACGGTCGCTAAATCTAAATTTAATTTAGCGGCAATATAAGTTAAAGAATCGGTGCAACCCATTAAGTACCAACATTGCATCCAAACATTAACAGGTGGTTGGCCAGATTCTAATGGTGTGCCAGAATCGTCATTAAATTCCAATAAACATTCCAAGCATCGGTAGCGATGGTTATGGGACGATTGCGAAGGTAATTGTGCCAGGCGCTTTAGGTTGGTAGAGCTACAGCTGGGACATTGAATATTAGGATACCAGCGTTCTTGTCGCACGGTTTCGAAGGATTCGGGTATGCCTACACGTTCTGTAATTTCGGTTGCGCGTTCCTCTGGCACTGCTTCTTTGGGTTTTGCAATCAATGATTTAAGAGCCATCAGGTTTTGTAAAATATCTTCGCTTTCTAAATAGTCGGTTTCTGTTTCTATATAGGTTTCGATAACAGGTTCTTTGGGGTCCAATTCGGTAACGGTGCCCCCTTCTTTTTTTGAGACAGGCGCGTTAAATTTTTTCCAAATGTCGTTTAGAAATGTCATTTAGGATTCCATTCGTGTTTGTGGTTCGGGTTTTATACCGTTACAGCATTTTCCTGAAGGGCTGTTTCCACCTTGTGTTCCCGTGGCCAATGCTGCGCTTCTCTCGCCAACATTTCTAAAAGTTGAATATCTTCGTCTTTTAGCTCACGGAAGAGTTGCATTAATTGAAGAACGGGTTCAGCCAAATCAGCATTGGCTAAATTACGACGACTATGCGCTTCCGACTCTAAGACTTTGGCCAATTGTTCAATATGACCTTTAATAATTTTTAAATAAACCGGTATATGCTTTGCCGCCGATTCAAAGGCACCTTGAAGGGAACGTGGGCCTGCTAAGGCATTATCTGTTGTGAAAGAAAACAGTATTTGTTTAAGACGAACATGTTCCGTGGCATTTGACTTATCCTGAAAAGCTTCATCTTCTCTAACGGGTATACCCGATTGATGAAGTTCTTGTAGCATTTCTTTCGGTGCCAAATCACGGCGTTGAAATTCGTGTAACAAAGGCAATACTTCTAGCACAAAGCCATTAATCAAGGTGATTTCTTTAATTTGTTGCAGGCGATCTTGAAGTTTTTTGACTTGAGGCTCATCCCACCTTGGCGGTTTCAGAGGCGTAATATTTTGGGCATTTAAGGTTTCTGCGATGGCTGCAGGCTGTAGGGCATTGGCTTCCCATTCAACACTCAGCGGTTTTAATTCGGTTGCAATTTCATTTAAACGCACGCGATCTAAAACTTTCTGCAATTGGCTTAAGACCCACTTGCCACCTTCTGGTGCTGTAAAGCCTTCTTCATTGAGCGTTTTAACCATGTGTCTTTGAGAAAAGCCTTTGCGGCGATAATCATGAATAATCAGTTGGAGTAAAAAGGCAAAAACGATAGCAGTATCGATTTTAGGTTTATTCACTTTGCTAATCACTTCTGCAGCGTTTGGGTTACCCGATTTTGCAGAAGTCATTTTTAAGCCTTCACGAATCAGTTGACCATGCAGGTTTTTTTGGACTTTAGCATGCTTGCTTAAAGCTTCCAAAATGGTTTGGTTGACAAAGGGCTGATCAAGACAATGGAAAGCGACGTTAGCACTTAACAAGGCTTGTGTAAAAGATTCGTTACTCGCCAGGGTGCCGAGTTCAACAATTAACAAGGAGGCTCCTTTTTGACGGCAACTGTCTAGCGCTTTTTGTAGTTCTGGCCATTTGGCATTTCGTTTATTTTCAAGAATTTCAGTATAAGTGCCAACGAGTTCTCCACGTGGTTCTCGCGCATTTAAAAATTCTAATAAATCTGAGTTGTTGTTAGAAATCTCGCTTCCTTTTTGTTGTGGTGCAATATTGTACATAACGTATAGCATTGTTTCTGACACGTTTTCACCCCACTATTTTTGTTGATCCGTAGACCAAAAGTAGATCCTCTTTGCCGAACAGTCAAGAAAAATTCGCTTTTTCTTCTGAGCGCAGCGTTAACACTTCAACGCCGGTTTCAGTTACAAGCAGCGTATGCTCCCATTGTGCAGACAAACTGCGGTCTTTGGTGACCACAGTCCAGCCATCTCCCAATAGTGTCACAAATCGTTTGCCAGCATTAATCATGGGTTCGATTGTGAAGGTCATCCCTGCTTCTAACGTAATCCCTGTTCCAGCAACACCATAATGCAAAACCTGTAACGCTTCCTCATGAAATTCTGTGCCTATACCATGGCCACAATATTCATGTACCACCGAATACTGATTAGATTCAGCATGCTTTTGAATAATAGCACCAAGATCCCCGAGCTTGGCACCTGGCTTAACCGCTTTAATGGCAAGATAAAGACATTCTTGCGTAATACGCGTTAAACGCTTAGGTAAAATGCCGCATTCACCCACCAAAAACATTTTGCTCGTATCTCCATGATAGCCGTCTTTGATGACGGTCACATCAATGTTCAGGATATCGCCGGATTTCAGTGCGCGATCGTTTGGGATCCCATGGCAAACAACATGATTGACAGAAGTGCAGATCGATTTGGGAAATGGGGTATTTCCGCCGCCACGATAGTTTAGGCAGGCAGGGATAGATTTTTGTTCGTTAACTATATAGTTGTGGCAAATATCGTTTAATGCAAGGGTCGTGATGCCCGGCTTAACATGAGGCTCTATCATTTCGAGCACCTCGGCTGCCAGGCGCCCAGCAACACGCATTTTTGCAATTTCATCTAACGTTTTGATTTTAATATGAGACAAAAGTCAGCGTCCTTATTGTCAGGCAGAGCATTCCATGTTATAACGCTTCTTCTCCAGTGTCTAGAAGCGTTTTCTAGAGGCGAGATATTACACACATGCATCGTCACGTAATCTTGGGTGCCCTAGCAGGTTTTGATTATGGGATGTATGGAGGCTTAACCCTAAAACATAGGAGTTTTCAACATGTCCATCTCAGTTAGTATGCGCGAGATGTTAGAGGCCGGTGTTCACTTCGGTCATTTAACTCGCTTTCGTGACCCCAGCATGATCCCCTACATTTATTGTATTCAAAACGGGGTTCATATTATCAATTTAGAAAAGACATTGCCGCTATTTCGCGATGCCTTAAAATTTGTACAAAAGATTGCTTCTCGTAATGGCAAAATTTTATTTGTGGGTACTAAACGCTCAGCCAAAACCTTAGTTGCAGAATATGCTCAAAAGTGTGGTATGCCCTATGTGGATCACCGTTGGTTGGGGGGGTCTTTAACGAATTATAAAACCATCAAGCAATCGGTTCGACGACTCAAAGAATTAGATACCATGACGCAAGATGGCACTTTAAAACAACTCACGAAAAAAGAAGGTTTAGGCTTAACGCGCGAGCTAGAAAAATTAGAACGTGGCATTGGTGGTATTAAAGATATGGGCGGGTTGCCAGACGCCATTTTTGTATTGGATGTGGGCAACGAAAAAATTGCTATCAAAGAAGCCAATCGTTTGAGTATTCCGGTCATTGGCATTGTGGATACCAATCATAATCCTGCAGGCGTAGATTATCCTATCCCAGGTAACGACGATGCAATGCGTGCCATTGAATTGTATGTTAAGAGCGTAGCAGACACTATTTTGGATGCAAAACAATCGGAGAAAAATGCATTAACCAATAAGTTTAAAGAAGAATTTATTGAAGTAGATGCAAATCCAGAAACAAATATTGATTCTGAAAACAGCGCGGAAGGTTAAACATATGACAACAATTACAGCAGCTCAAGTAAAAGAACTTCGCGAACGTACCAATGCCGGGATGATGGAATGTAAGAAAGCCTTGGTAGAAGCCGGTGGTGATATCGATAAAGCGATTGCAGCCATGCAGTTAGCAGGTCAGGCAAATGCTATTAAAAAAGCAGGTCGTACGGCGTCTGAAGGTACCATTGTGGTATTGGGAGATGGTAAACGAGGAGTTTTGGTCGAAGTCAATTGCGAAACAGATTTCGTGGCCAGAGAAGATAAATTTAAACACTTTGCTAAAACAGCCGGCGAAAAAGCTTTGCAAAGTGGGTTGAGCAGTACAGAAGCATTGCAAAAAGAAACAGACGAAGCCCGTTTAACTTTGGTTGGCCAATTAGGCGAAAATGTAACGGTACGTCGTTTAGCTTTTTGTGAATCACAACCTTCGGGTGCTGTGGGAGCTTATGCGCATGGCGATGCGAATGGTATTCGTATTGGGGTATTGGTTATGTTAAAGCAGGGTGATCAAGCGTTAGCACGAGATTTAGCAATGCAAATTGCCGCGATGAATCCTGAATTCTTAAGCATTAATGATGTGCCGGATGCACGTAAATCGCAAGCTTCGGATATTACGTTGATGAGCCAAGCTTTTCTAAAAGAACCCTCGAAAACAGTTGAAGCAATACTGAAAGAACGCGGTGCCGTCATCGAATCTTTTGTTCGATTTGAAGTGGGCGAAGGCATCGAAAAGAAAGAAGACAATTTTGTTGCAGAGGTGATGGCACAAATTCGATAATCATTAGGGTAATGATGTATGAACCAACCAATCTATAAGCGCATTTTGTTGAAATTCAGCGGCGAAGCGCTATTAGGCGATAAGTCTTTCGGTATTGATCCCGCGGTTTTAGATCGTCTTGCACTCGAGATAGGTGAGCTTGTTATGCGCAAAGTCCAAGTTGGACTTGTTATTGGCGGGGGTAACTTTTTTAGAGGTGAGGCATTATCTGCGGTTGGTATTGGTCGAATTACGGGTGATCACATGGGCATGCTTGCTACTGTGATGAATGCACTTGCGATGCGCGATGCTTTAGAACGTGCGGGTTATGCAACACGTATTATGTCTGCCATCCATATGAGTGGTGTCGTAGATTATTATGACCGACGCAAGGCAATGCATCACTTAAGTAAAGGCCGTGTGGTTTTATTTGCAGCAGGTACAGGTAATCCGTTAGTCACAACCGATTCGGCTGCTAGCCTAAGAGCCATAGAAGTCGAAGCGGATATTTTATTAAAAGCCACCAATGTCGATGGCATTTATACGAGCGATCCCCTAAAAGATCCTAAAGCGACACGCTATAGCACCCTAAGCTATGATGAAGCACTAAAAAAAGAATTAGGCGTGATGGATCTGACGGCTTTTTGTCAATGTCGCGATCAGCATATGAAAATTCGGGTGTTCAGTTTGAAAAAAGAAGGCGCGCTCTTGCGTATCGTAAATGGTGAAGATGAAGGAACATTGGTGACAGACGTATGTTAAAAAAAATTGAACAAGACACAGAATTACGAATGAAAAAAGCGACTGAAAGCTTAAGTCACAGCATGGCAAAGTTAAGAACAGGACGAGCTCACCCCAGTCTATTAGAGTCTGTTTCTGTTTTGTATTATGGCAACCCAACACCTTTAAACCAGGTAGCCAGCATTACCATTGAAGATGCGCGTACATTAATGATTACGCCTTTTGATAAAGCGGTTATTCAAGCGATTGATAAAGCCATTCGGATATCCGATTTGGGATTAAATCCGTCTACGGCGGGTACCGTTATTCGGGTAGCATTACCACCACTAACAGAAGAACGTCGAAAAGATTTGGTAAAACATGTGAGAAGCGATGCAGAAGAAGCACGCGTTGTGGTGCGTAATATTCGTCGAGATGCTAATGCAGAGATAAAACAACTGCTAAAGGCAAAACAAATTACGGAAGATGAAGAACGTCGTGCAACCGACATTACTCAAAAGTTAACCGATCGTTTTGTTGCAGAAATAGATAAATTGGTTAGCGCTAAAGAAACAGAGTTAATGCATATTTAATGAAACTTCCACGACATGTTGCAATTATTATGGATGGAAATGGCCGTTGGGCAAAAAAACGGCTATTGCCGCGTGTGGCAGGGCATCAGCAAGGGATAGAGTCTGTTCGCGCCATTATTACGACCTGTGTTAAAAAAGAAATTCCGTGTTTAACCTTATTTACGTTTAGTAGCGAAAACTGGCGACGTTCAGAAAATGAAATTAGCTTTATTTTTGGGATTTTTTTGCGATCGCTTCGTAACGAAACCAAAGCCTTGCATGAAAATAATATACGCCTAAAAATAATTGGCGATAGAAGTGCTTTTTCAGATGAACTTAAATCAGCTATATTGGATGCAGAGAAAACAACCGAAAACAATACGGGTTTAAAATTGAATATCGCTTTTAATTATGGTGGTCGGTGGGATATCGTTGAGGCATCGCGCAAAGTGGCAGAACAAGTGGCCGCAGGCACATTGAAGCCGGCGGAAATCTCGGCTGATATTTTTAATCAACACTTGTCGTTAGCAGATTGTTCAGAGCCCGATTTATTAATTCGCACGAGTGGCGAGTTCCGCATCAGTAACTTTTTGCTTTGGCAATTAGCCTATACAGAGTTGTATTTTACAAGTACGTATTTTCCCGATTTTAGAGAAGCGCAATTTGAAGAAGCATTAAGTTCATACGCGAAGCGCCAACGTCGTTTTGGTTCTAGCGGCGAACAATTGTTGCATGAGGATCCACCCCTTAATTTTGTGCAACACAAAGAGTATGCTTAAAACCCGTATTATTACTGCCGCTATTTTAATTCCCTTCGTTGTTTTAGGAACGCTATTTTTACCATCAAAAACATTTGCAGTCGTCAGTGGCCTTGTTTTTTGGTGTGCACTGTGGGAGTGGACAGCATTAGCAGGTTTTAAATCCATTTTCAGTCGTTCTCTTGGGTTGATATTAATGCCACTTTGCACATTGTTGTTATTGGCTATTTTGCAAAGATTTGGAAATGCAGTGTTACAAGACAGTATCCCTTTGTTAATTATGGGGTTTTGGCTGTTGGCGGGTTTGTCTGTGGTGTCTTATCCTAAATTGAGTTTATTTTGGAAGCATAAAGTTATCAGTCTTGTTAGCGGGTGTCTGGTGATTATTCCAGCTTGGTTTATGTTGGTGGCTTTACAGTATTTAAATCCTAAGCTGGTGCTCTATGTGTTTTGTTTAGTCTGGGTATCTGATATTGCCGCTTATTTTGCGGGAAAAAGATTTGGCAAACATAAACTGGCGCCGTTGCTTAGTCCGGGTAAAACCTGGGAAGGGGTCTTGGGTGCTTTTGTGGGTGGCTTTGTAGTTATTCTGGTTGGTTTTTATCTATTAGATCAAAATCTGAGTTTCTTTTCTTGGATAGTGTTAGGATTAATCACCATTACTTTTTCAATTGTAGGTGATCTCTTCGAAAGTCTATTTAAGCGCCTTCAAAATTTAAAAGATAGCGGGGCGATCTTGCCAGGCCATGGTGGCTTACTCGATCGTATCGATAGTTTGACGGCTGCTGTGCCGATTTTTGCGATTGGGTTTATGTAGTCTACTACGCTTAATTTTAAGAAACTTAATGAGTTCTCGAAAATGCTGTACATGGGTTTCCTTCTCCCAAATTTATTTGGGAGAAGGTGCCCGACAGGGCGGATGAGGGTCAAAAAAAGCGTTTAAAAACACGTTATCAAAGTTTAAAAAAACCAAACTAAAGTAGAAACAACACTTTGGCTTTGTTTAATGATTTTTTGGATCTTATATTACAGATTTTATTTTTTTAATGTAAAGATTTTTGTGCTATTAAGATTATGGCATAATAAAAATTTTAGCCAATTGAATAATGTTTTTGGTAATTCATAATGCTTCATTTGACCCTCATCCGCCCTGTCGGGCACCTTCTCCCAAATAAATTTGGGAGAAGGAAACACACTGTACAGCATTTTCGAGAACTCATTAAGTTTTTTAAGATTAAGCATATTTTTTAGTTGTAAGCTAAAATTTTTAAACTAGCCATTTTACCGTAGTGTCATGCAGGTCAGAACTGAACACAGACAGCGTGATATTTAAGACGCTTTTTTATGTTTTACAGGAGATTTTTTTCCTATAGGTCGTCCTGTTTTTAAAGCAGTAGATTTTGCTTTTCTACGAGCAGCAACAGCACGGCTTCTAAACCCAGATTTCATCTTTGTATTGGATGACTTGAATACGCTATTGTCATTTGGAATTTCATAACGCTGCCCTAAACCTGCGGAAATCATTGAAACCACCAATGTATTTAAGCTGATACCTTCCATTTTGGCGCGTGTAGCAAGGCGTGTATGTAGTGATTTTGGAACGCGTTGTACCCATTTTCCACTTTGGCAATCTTCCCCTGGTTTTGGAACTTTTCGGCCGCTTTCCTTTGCAGCAGTTAACCAGCAGCGAACGGCATCTTCGCCATTTTCAATAGTTTGAGCAATTGTTTCGCCATCTGAGATGCAACCTGGGAGATCAGGATATTCAATCAAAAACCCACCGCCTTCTTCATCAGTAAGGTGTCGCATTAAAAATGGGTAACTAAGTTCTCGTTTACTCATCTAAATCCTCCAATAGATCAATCAAAGATACAAATTTTTTTATATAAACTGGCTTTATCGGGCGACGTGCAGGTACGGTCAATAATTCAATCCAACGGGGATGATTAAAGATAACATGACTACCTCCACCAGTTTTCCGCACAACAATGCCATAATGCTTCGCAATGGCTTCTAGTTGATCGATGCGCCAATCCTTAGGATTATTTCGCATTTTTTGAAAAAGTTTGTAAAATGTTGACATGAGTAAGTATAGTACTACATATAATACTATGCAACAAGTGTTGGAGACCCCTTTTATCTCTTCCTCGGTTTTAGTATAATAACTGCTTATTTCTATCTATTGAGATTCCCTGGGGAAAAGATTGAAAAAATCAGCTGTTTGCGCCGAAATCCCAATGCGAACGATTGGCCCTATTAAAATCACAGGGCCAGTATTACAGGAGGAAGTCCTCGTTCCTTTGGCGACGTTCGAGTCTCCCTTATGGCTGTCAACTAATCGAGGGGCGACAGTTTCAAAGTTAGTCGGTGGAATTAAATCTATCATCGTCGAAGAAAGCATGACCCGCTCAGTTTTAGTAGAGGGGATAGATGCAGAATATGTCGCTAACGTTGCAGCTGCACTAAAAGGTTATAAAGACGAATTAACGGCCATTGTTGCAACCACGAGTCGTTTCGCCAGTTTAAAAGATTGGCACACACAAATTGTGGGTAATCTCTTATATATTCGTTTTTCCATGTCGACGGGTGATGCAGCTGGCCATAATATGACGACTAAAGCAGCAGAGGCATTATTAGATTGGATATTAAAACACTTTCCCAAATTACGTTATGTTTCTATTTCAGGCAATTACTGTACCGATAAAAAAGCTTCTGCCGTGAATGGTATTTTGGGTCGCGGAAAATATGTGGTTTCAGAAATCATGATTTCTAAAGAGATTTGTGAACGTATTTTAAAAACCACGCCCGAAAAAGTGGTTAATTTACATCTTAAAAAAAATCTGATTGGATCTGTTTTAGCGGGTGGCATTCGTAGTGCGAATGCACATTTTGCAAATATGCTATTGGGTATTTATTTGGCTACGGGGCAAGATGCTGCCAATATTATTGAAGGGTCTCAAGGATTTGTTCATGCCGAAGTGCGAGATCAAGAACTATATTTTTCTGTGACTTTACCCAATGTTATTGTAGGCACTATTGGTAATGGTAAGAATTTACCGTTTGTAAAAGAAAATTTAGCCTTATTGGGTTGTTTAGAACCTCGTACATCGGGACAAAATAGCCGACGTCTTGCTGCTATTATTGGGGCAACCGTTTTGTGTGGTGAGCTCTCTCTTTTAGCGGCACAAACGAATCCTGGGGAATTAATGGCAAGCCATCTTCGCTTAGAGCGTTTAGGATCCGAAAAAATTAAGGTTGAAGAAGCATTATGATAAAAGTAGGAATTGATGACATTGCTTTTTACACTCCCCATTATTATTTGGATCTTCGGGTATTAGCTGAAGCGCGCGGTGTCGATGTCAATAAATATCATACCGGGTTGGGTCAGGAAAAAATGGCTGTCGTGCCACCCGATGAAGATGTTGTAACCATGGCGGCGGATGCGGGTTCGCGTGTGCTGAGAGATGTCGATTTGAATGATATTGATTTATTGCTGTTCGCAACTGAAAGTGCTATTGACCAATCTAAAGCTTCTGGTATTTTTGTACATCGCTTATTAAATTTACCTTCGCGTTGTCGTGTAGTCGAATTAAAACAAGCTTGTTATAGTGCGACAGCAGGCTTACAAATGGCATTGCCTATGTTACGCGAAAACCCACAAAAAAAAATATTACTCATTGCATCTGATGTTGCACGTTATGGACTAAAGACGAGTGGTGAATCTTCTCAAGGTGGTGGTGCGGTTGCCATGGTGTTGTCGCAAAATCCGAGAATTTTAGCCATTGAACCTGAAAGTGGTTTTCATACAGAAGACGTTATGGATTTATGCCGTCCCAATAATCGTGAAGTAGCTATTGTCGATGGCAAATATACTTGCGATTTATATTTAAGATTAGTACAAAAAACATGGGAACAATATAGCGAACAATCTAGCCGAAATTTTTCTGATCATGCTCGTTTTTGTTACCATGTGCCTGTGCCACGTCTGGTTGAAAAAGCACATCAATGTTTAGCGCGGTTTAATGGTTTGCCAAAATTATCTGCACTAGAACTAAACGAACAATTGGGACCTTCTTTACAATATGGTCGTGTGATTGGCAATTGTTATACGGCAGCGCTTTATCTAAGTTTGATTTCTCTTTTAGAAAATTCACCCCATAACCTAGCCGATCAGCGTATTGGTTTTTATAGTTATGGTTCTGGGTGTGTTGCTGAGTTTTTTAGTGGTGTTGTTCAAAAAAATTATCAGGATCGCCTTAAAAAAGATGAGCACCAAAAAATGTTAAAAGAACGCCAGCCACTATCAGAAGCAGAATACGCTGCTTTTTATAATTTTAGCTATCCCGTTGATGGGGGTTCTTTGGTGATTGCACAACATCATCAAGCAAGTAAATATCGATTGGCTTCTATTTCAGAACACAAACGTGTTTACGAGAAATCCGATTAATGAAAAAACAATTTAAGGCGCGATCGCCTGCCAAATTAATTTTATCGGGCGAACACGCCGTGGTTTATGGAAAACCTGCCATAGCGATGGCGATTGATCGTTATGCAGAAAGCACGATTAATACCAATTTATCTTCAGCCATATTATTTAATTGTTTAAATTTTAGTTATGCAAAATCATTTACCTTACAGGCATTGGAAGGCATTAAACATAGATTACAAGATAAGTATTATGCATTTTTGGAAGGACGTTGTGGGATTCGTGATGTCCTTAAAACGCCTTTTGAATTATTGCAATATACCGTCACGCATTTATTAGATACGTTGAATGTGACTTTGTCTGAAGGGTTAGAAATTCGCGCGTCATCAGAAATTCCCGTGGGTTGTGGTATGGGATCTTCGGCGGCGATTGTAATGAGTACCCTCTATGCATTAGCGCATTTTTTAAAGTTAGATTTAGACCCGGTAAGATTTTTGGCTTTAGGCAGAGAAGCTGAAAATTTACAACATGGTAACTCCAGTGGTTTAGATTTGCATTTGGCGATGAAGGGTGGATGTTTGCGATTTGAGGAGGGTCGTACCATGACGCGTACGATGCCAAATATGCCGTTCAGCATTGCACAAACGGGCAAACCTGAATCGACGACGGGCGAATGTGTTAGTATGGTTGCAAAGCATTTTAAAGACAGCACATTGGCAGATGACTTTTCTGCAATTACAGAACTTTTTGATCAAGCATTGCAAGCGAATGATATTCCCAATATGCAAGCCTGTATTCGGCAAAATCATAAACTGTTAGTCGAAATTGGCGTTGTTCCCCCTAAGGTGCAAGATTATATTGGCGCACTCGAAAAAGAAGGTGCTGCCGCTAAAATTTGTGGGGCTGGCGCTGTATATGGCAATAATGCGGGGGTTGTATTAGTCGTTTCTGAAAGAGATTTGTCTTCTATTACACAAGCGTATGGTTATAGTCTACAAGCTGTTCATGGGGACTTATATGGTACAAAAATCGTATAGTGCCTCTGCACCCGGAACATTAATGTTATTGGGTGAGCACGCTGTATTGCACGATAAGCCAGCGATTGTATTAGCCGTCGATAAACGTATAACAGTAACTTTATATCCACGCCTTGATCAGAAAGTTTTAATAAAATCAAATTTGGGAAAACTAGCATTTGATTTTGATCAAATAGATACGCTAGATAATTCAAAAACATTTCAATTTGTACTTGCAGTGATTAAATGTTTCAAAGAAGGATTAAAAGTAAAAAAAGAATACCCCGGTTTTGAATTAAATATAGATTCTGAATTTTCACATGAATGCGGTTTGGGTTCTTCTGCAGCTGTCACGGTTGCAACGGTTGCTGTGTTATCGCACTATATAGATGCGGAATCGTTAGAGCCACTTTCTCTTTTAGAGAAGGCAAGAAGTATTATACGAAGTGTTCAAGGTGTAGGTTCAGGTGCCGACATTGCTGCCAGTGTTTATGGTGGAGTGATTGTTTATCAGCAAAACACACCCAGTATCATAAAAAAAATAGATTTTGACTTGCCAATCGTTGTTATTTATTCGGGTTCTAAAACCCCAACCCCCATCGTTATTAAAAAAGTAGAAGACTTACGTGAAAAATATCCAGATGTCATTCAATCTTTATACAATGCGATGGCGCAGATTGTGACACAGGCATTGGGTTTTATAGAAAATAAAAATTGGCAGCAATTGGGCGAGGTGATGAATATCCAACAAGGTATTATGAATGCGCTTGGGGTTGGAACACCTCTCTTAAATCAATTAATAGATAACCTAAATAGCGAGCCAGAAATTTATGGTTCTAAAATTTCAGGTTCGGGCCTAGGCGATTGCGTTGTTGCCATTGGCACGGGATGCGATCACTTTCCTCAAAAAATTCCGCTTACCGTTTCTTTACAGGGGGTGTCTTATGGATAAAGCATCGCTTGTTCAGCAGATATTAAAACCCTATTCGAAAGAACCTCGTCATAAAACAGGAACTTTTTTTGCGCCTTCTAATATTGCATTATGCAAATATTGGGGCAAACGTGATACAGAACTTAATCTGCCTGTTACAGCCAGTTTATCTATATCGTTAGGTACATTTGGTGCTAAAACCGATATTTCATTAATAGAAAATAATCATCAATCAAGAGACGAAATAATTGTTAATGGTAAACCAATAGATTCCGAAAAAGATAAGCAATTTTTGTTTAATCTGACACACTATTTAAATCTATTTAGATTTTTACCTAAAACCTATTTTAGGGTTAAAACCGAAGTCAATTTACCCATTGGGGCGGGATTAGCTTCCTCTGCGTGTGGATATGCAGCAGCGATTGGTGCATTGGATAAATTATATGGATGGCAGTTGCCAGTTGAAAAACTCTCTTTATTGGCACGTTTAGGTAGTGGAAGTGCAAGTCGATCCTTTTGGCAGGGATTTGTAGAATGGCAAATGGGTGTTGTAGACGATGGCGTAGACAGCATCGGTGTTCCATTACCTCAAATCTGGCCTGAATTACGCGTTGGATTATTAATATTAAATCCAGATCAGAAATCTATAAGTTCCAGACATGCAATGGAGATTACAAAATCGACGTCGCCCTTTTACGGTGAATGGCCGCGAAAACATACAGCGGATTTAATAAGACTTAAAAATGCCATTCAAAACTACAATTTTGTTGAATTGGGAGAGACATCAGAATCGAACGCGCTATCCATGCATGCCATGATGTTAGCGGCTACTCCCGCTATTCTTTATTCAGAGGCCAATACAATATCATCTATGCAAAAAATTTGGCAGGCTAGACAAGCAGGCTTACCCCTTTATTTTACACAAGATGCGGGTCCCAATTTAAAATTATTATTCTTAGAAAAAGACTTGGGTGCTGTTAGAACTTTATTTCCGCAATTAATAACGATTGCGCCGTTTGAAACGATTGACAATGGAGTTCTAAAATGATGGTATTAGTTGACGAACAAGATCAAGTGCTTGGCGTTGAAGAAAAATTAAAAGCTCATCAACTGGGATTATTACATCGTGCTTTTTCGGTGTTTATTTATAGACAAAGCTTGGATGGTACGGATGTTGAATTTTTATTACAACAACGTCATGTTGATAAATATCACTGCGGGGGGCTTTGGACGAATACCTGTTGTAGTCACCCGCGTTTAAACGAAGATATTGTATTAGCCGGACAAAGAAGATTAAAAGAAGAAATGTCTATCGATTTACCCTTAAGAAAAGTCGGTGCTTTTAAGTATAAGGCAAGCTTTGAAAATGGATTAACCGAACATGAGTTCGATCATGTGTTAGTAGGGGAATACGATGGGTTACAGCCTATTGTATTAGATCCCAATGAAGCGCAAGATTACCGTTGGATATCAAAAAAGCGATTACTGCGGGAATTAGATTTGTATGCAGAGCATTACACGCCTTGGTTTAAACAAGCGCTTAATCTAGTGTTGGAGGATTTATGGTTCAACTCGTAATTTCAATTCTTGCCTTTATTGTCGCCATTAGTCTTTTGGTTGGCGTACACGAGTTTGGACATTTTTGGGTTGCAAGACAGTATGGGATTAAAGTCCTTCGTTTTTCTATTGGATTTGGGCGACCCCTCTTTCGTTGGTACGATAAACTGGGTACAGAATATGTGATATCCGCTATCCCTTTTGGAGGATATGTGTCGTTGTTTGGAGAGCGTTATCAAACCATTTCTCCCATGGAGCGCCAAGAAGCGTTTAGTTATAAGTCGGTTTGGGTGCGAATAATGGTGCTGGTGGCAGGGCCTTTTGCCAATTTAATTTTTGCCGCTTTTGTTTACTGGCTGTT